>JBBRNO010000018.1:0-74371 GCA_038230275.1 Bryobacterales bacterium | reverse complement strand
TGTGGGCAGTGCTCAGTTACGACATTCTGCAATGGATCCGCCTGAGTAGCCTGGCGATGCAGGTTTGCGGCGGCCGCTTGGGCGAGTAGTAGAATCGCGAGACGGCGCACTGTACGTCCGAAAAGGCTTCTAAATCCAGCAACTTCAACCAGTTGGAGGAGTAGAATGGCGCAGCCAGCATTTGTTTCGCAAAGTACTCTACGATGAAAAGAAGAATGGAGATCGACCCGCCTCGATTTTCGTTCGTGAGGATTCCGGCTCAACTGTTGATTTTTTCACGCCTTCTCACGGTCGCGGCTCGGAAACGCAATGTGAGCCGCGAAAATCCAGTACGCCTATTTCTGCAACTAAGCACTAGTGCCAAACTGGTAGCTATGAATTGGTCAGCGATTGGAGCGGCAATGTTGGCGGTTGCAGTGATGTCCGGTGCGTTCGGCGCCCATGCGTTGCGCGACCGGCTGGATGCGTATTCCATGGGCATCTGGGAAAAGGCAGTGTTCTATCATTTCGTACACGCGATGGGGCTGCTAGCGGCTCCGGTAGTTGCTCCTCGGGCTGCCAACGCTATCGGCGTTCTGTTATTTGCCGGAATCCTGTTGTTCTCCGGAAGCCTTTACGCCTTGGCGCTCACGGGGGTGCGAACCCTGGGAGCGGTGACGCCGTTGGGAGGCATCGCGTTCATTGCGGCCTGGTTGTGGCTCGCCGTCGATCTGTTTCGCGGCAAATCATAGCTGCCGGGCCAGCTTGTAGCCAACACCGTGAACCGTGTGCACAAACTCCGGGCTCGCCGGATCAGCGCCTGATAATGATGGGTACGCCGGCATCTGATTGCACATCTTTCACGCCCTGGAAGCCTGGTGGAATTTCTTCGAGGAAAATGGAGAACTCGGTGGCGAGGCGCTGTTTCCCGCCGATCCATCGATAGGCCGGGGCGCCGAACAGCGAGCCGCGCTCGACACTGTTGCGCAGCCCTTCGGCAAAGGGTGAGGATCCGAATTCCAGGCCGCGTGCGATCACCTTTCCGTCCCATGGCAACGCTGCCTTACCCTGGTTTTCCTGCCAGTCCGCCAGCCACGGATTCCCTTCCGCCGGGAAGGTATAGCCGATCAACACACGGTAATCCGGATGGTAGAGCGTGAAGAACTGCTGACTGCGCTTGGGGTCCAGCAGCAAGGCGGCGTAGGTACCGGAGTGCGGCTTGGGTTGAAAGGTTCGCAGGTCTGCCGGGCTGCCGTCAGCGGCGATATCGTGTGGCCAGACAAATTCGGAGTTCGACGGTAGGGAGCCCGTACCGCTGGCGTCCTCCGTGGCTTTTCCCCGCGTCGCCGAGGTGTCCAGGACTGTTTTGCCGGGTTCAATGAATGGCGGGCCGAAGGTGGCGTGCTGCATCCAATTAATGGGGCGGTCGAAGGTGGTTAGATTTTCGACCCACTCGCGGACACGAACCACGCGGGTTCCGCGAGTTAGCGTTACGGCCCGATCCACCCGGTACTGCGTTTTTGGAAGATCAGCGCCGTACCACAGGGTGACGGCATCCGGGCCTGTTTCCACCTTGCTCTGGTGCCATTCCACAATGGGCGCTTCGCCGTGATTGCCTAGCCCGGCAAGGATTTCGTCCTGGGAAGGCGGGCCGTATTCGGGGAAACATAACAGGTGGCCCATGTAGCCGCTGGATAACCAGCGATGTGGATCGCTGCCGTATAGCGCGTTATGTTTGGCGTCGTCATATTGATACGGTTCGATGGTGGCGTAGTGCGGCACGCGCATGGGGTTCACGTTCTTGTTTGGATCATCGGACAGCAGCCTGACTTCGGCGATGTGGCCGCCGCCGGCAAGCACGCTGACCCGCATCAGGCCGTTGGAGAGTACCCAGGCGCGGCGGCCGTGGAATGTTTCTTCATGGGTGGACGGCATAGAGATTTAAGCGTGGTTCATCGTCCGCGGTCGCAGACTGTTCCGCTCAGCGGGTGCCAGGACGCGACGAGGGCGTTGAGAGCGCCGCGGCCATCGGCTGAATTGTGGACTCTTGCACTACACTATAAGTTCTTCATTAGCAGTTCCCGAATTTCCCCATCGCTATACATGCCGTCCGAATGGAGTGCATAGGCGCAGTGCATCTCCAACGTTCCGGCCGCGAAGCTGATGGCCATCTCCGGCTTGGTCTTCACGTTTTTCAATTTCACTTTCTTGACGGCGTCGCGCACGGCTTCCTTGCCCATGTCGTCCTGGCAAATGACGCGCAGGGCCATGTTCAGACGATGACAGGAGAGATTATCCATGAAGTTCAGCGCTTCCAGATCGTCCGCGAAGCTGTCCCAATCCACCTCGTAGGGAATGGCCGCTCCGCAAATCTCTGCAATCTCTTTCACGCGTTCCGGCAACGTGACGTCCTGCAATTCTTTGATCTTTCGCCGCTCGTTTAGACCCACACTTCCTCCGTAACTATTTAGACTCGCACAAACCAGTGGCGGCGGTACATCCAATAGGCGAGCACGAACATCAGCCCCACGTAGGCCAGCGAATAGAGCAACGATGCGTTGGCCGGAGAAGCAATGGGCGCAAACAGGTTTTGATAAAGCCAAGTGTGCAGGCTGATGCGGGAATCGCCCGACTGTAGATGGACGGAGCCGAGTGTGATATCGAGAAGTTCCGCTGCCATATAGATTGCGATGGCATTCATGCCCATCACGATCAGCGGCCTGACCGATCGCTGGCGTCCCATGCCATCGATCCACCAGACGGACATGGCGAGCATTATGAAATCCAAGCCGGCCATGAACAGGGCGAACGAGCTGGTCCACAGCTTTTTGTTGATGGGCAGCCAGATGTCGCAGATCAGTCCAGCGGCCAGCAGCAAACTGCCGGCGAAGAACATCCAGGTGGTGCGTTCCGACAGATCGCGCTTCAGGCGCAGAATATGGCCGGCCATGATGCCAAACAGCGCTGTGGCAATAGAAGGGAGGGTGCTGACGATTCCTTCCGGATCCCACGTCTTGGTGGAGTGATAGTTGTGGCGGCCGAGGACGATCCGGTCGACATAGTGTGCGAAGTTGCAATCGACGTCCAGATGGCCCGCGCCGCATCCGGGCACGGGAACCAACATCATTAATAACCAATAAGACGCGAGCAGAGAGACGATCCAGATGACTTGGCCGCGGATGCTGGCGGTGAGATAGATGGCCGAGGCAATTACGTAACAGATAGCCAGGCGCTGCAGGACGCCGAGCACGCGCATGGTGGAAAAATCGAACGACGGGAACAGGTACACCAGCAGGCCCAGGGCAAACAGAATGGCGCCTCTTCGCAGGACCTGACCGAAGAGTTGCGATCGGGGAACGCCGGCTTCCAACCGTTTGGCGAGCGAGAGTGTGATGGCAACGCCAATAATCCACAGGAACGACGGGAAGACAACATCTGTAATGGTCCAGCCGTTCCACTGCGCGTGCTGCAGTGGGCCGTAGGCATCATGGCCGCTGCCGGGATCGTTCACTACAACCATTAGCGCGATGATGGCGCCGCGAAATGCATCCAAAGCCACCAGCCGCGATAAGCTCGTCTTCGAGGGAATCATAAATTGGGTGTGTTCTCAATCATACTTCCGTGATCGTACTTCCGTGATCGTACTTCCGTGGATAGCCGGGTAACCAATGCTAATGTAGTGGAGTCGGAATGCTGATGCGAAAAAATCTACTGGCGGCAGTTGGAATTCTAATAGTGACAACATCAGTTGGATCTTCGCTCTTCTTTGGGAAAAGCGCTTTCGGGGAGAATGGCGAACGGCAGCAGCGCGAATCCGCTCTGATTGCCTCTGGGTTATCGCCATCCGTTGTACCGATCCTCAACCAATCCTGCGCCGACTGCCATTCCACTTTGGCCCATCGGCCGTGGTATGGCAATCTGCCGCTGGTCTCGAAGCTGATCAACGACGATATATTAAAAGGACGGCAGTTTCTGGATTTAACGAGTTGGTCGCGATATACGCGCGGCCGTAAGTTAGGCTACCTGGCATCGATTCGAAATTCGATTGGCGCCGGGCACATGCCGCCCGCGCGCTATTGGATGATTCATCCATACGCCCGGCTATCGGCGCGGGAAGTCGACACGGTGCGGGATTGGGCCACGCGGGAGATCCGCGGGTTGCGGCCGGCGCGAATAGGGATTCGCGCAAATTAGCACCTTCCCGGATTAGCGAACGTTGCAGCGTCATGAGAATTTGGCGGCTGCGTCCAGAGTCAATTTCCGTTGACATAGTTGATATTTTGCAATCATTTAGCGCGACCCAATTACCTCCTATTAGGCCGTGATGGTGGTCCGGGGGCTTTCCTGAATAATCTAAGAACACAAATGTACTGCTATACTTAATGGCAGGAAGGCGTTTAGGCTTTTCCGCGGTTGAATCTCTGGCCTCTCCTGTGCCGCTCCTTCGGGTCCGGTTCTCTACGTAGACCGAGATCGAGCGTTGATCTTTCTGAAGGAGCAATAGAGTGACAAAAATTTTTGTAGGGAATCTGAATTTCCAGACAACCCAGGACGATTTGTCTGCGGCGTTCGCGCCGTTTGGCACAGTCGACAGCGTAAGCGTGATCACCGATCGTGATACCGGTCAACCCAGAGGATTCGCCTTCGTGGAAATGTCGAATCGAAACGAAGCGGATGCGGCCATTTCAGCCCTAAACGGGGCTGAGCTCAATGGCCGGGCCTTGAACGTGAACGAAGCACGCCCCAAGCCGCAAGGCGGTGGTGGCGGCGGGTTCCGCGGTGGATCGGGCGGCGGCGGTGGTGGCGGCGGCTATCAGAGCCGGGGCCGTGGCGGAAGTGGCGGACGCGGTTCCCGCCGGTAGAGATTCCAAAAGCCTTCCTGAGTTTTACAGGTGCGCCCGCCAAGAAGAGATGGTTCCCGTTTCCTCTTGGCGTGGCGGATCAACGTGTGAGTTGTGCAATAAAATCGAGTGAGGTGACGAATGGCCGGTCGTGGAGCAACCACATTTGAAAAGAGGCAAAAAGAGCAGAACCGCAAAGAGAAGCGGCAGGACAAGATTGCCCGCCGTCTTCAAAAAGGCGGAGAAGGGACAGTGGACACCACAGATTCACAAGCTGATGATGTGGGTACTAATCTGGACCGTGTGAATACCGCCGACCCAATGTACGGCAAGATTTCGGGCGAGGCAATTTAGTCCTAGAGCATCTCCAGCGGTTTGCGTTCCCTGGGCTGCGGAAACGCTCTAATTAATAGTAAAAGTTCTTCTGTAGAAAGCACCAAATCAGCCGCAACCCGATTCCCTTCGACGTGTCGAACGCCGGAGGATTTCGGGATTGCGATGATTCCCTCCTTTTCAGCAGCGAAGCCAGCGCAAGCTGTGTGGATGTTGCAATCCTATTCTGTAGTATTTGATGGACGCCATGGCGGGAACGCGGCGATCGCGGCACCAGGGCAGAAGATCATGCTCAGGCCCGCGGCGGGTGAAGTTGTCGAGAATCTGATTGGTAGCAATCCGCGATCCGGCGGGAAGGCGCAGAGGCTTCGGCCCTGTCGGAGATGTGGAAGCGGGCGGCGGCCCCTGGAGCGGAGTAGCTGTCGCGTATTCCAAAGAACATGGTGCTGCCCTGCGAGAAAAGACTGCCGGACGGATCGTACCTGAGCCGCATCTATGCCTCCGACAAACACCGGAGGCGAAAGGCCAATGGCATCGTTGTGCGGGGCGTCGAGTACCGGCTGGAAGGAGTCGAAGGGGCCGAGCCTTTGTATCGGCTGGTGACTTCGATCCTCGACCACGAGAGGGCGCCGCGAGGGGAATTGGCGGCGCTCTATCACGAGCGCTCAGAGATCGAAACCGCCTTCGACGAACTCAAGACGCATCTGCGCGGGGCTTCCTCTTGCGGAAGGTGCAGATTACGCTGAGCACCGCTAAAATGGTTGCGAGAGGGGGGTTGTACATGAAAAAGCCCGTCCCGGTGGAATCTGCCGCTGCATTAATCGACGCGAAAATCAAGGAACTTGGGGACTGGCGCGGGAAAACGCTGGCGAAAGTGCGCCAAATCATCCACGAGGCAGACCCTGAGATCGTGGAAGAGTGGAAGTGGATGGGAACTCCCGTGTGGTCCCACGGCGGCATCGTCTCCACCGGCGAGACTTACAAGATGGTCGTCAAGATGACGTTTGCCAAGGGAGCTGCGTTGAAGGACCCTTCCCGTCTATTCAACTCCAGCCTCGAGGGGAATGTCAGGCGCGCCATCGATATCCACGAAGGCGACAAGCTTGATGAGGCGGCCTTGAAGGATCTCATCCGCGCGGCAGTCGCGCTTAATCTCGAGGGCAAGAGCAAGCCGAAGCCGCGGCGAGCGAGCAGCAGGCGGGCGGACTAGCTTCACCGCAGGTCCCGGCCAGATCTCCAACCGACCTTTATGGGGATAGGAGCACTGCCGGTGGTGGCATTGCGAGCGAGTTGAACGGCATACCGTATTTCGACTCTTCGCGATCCTGCTACAACGTCTTGAGGAAAGTGAGCAAATCTGACTTTTCGGACGGCACCAGGCGTGAGTACGCTGCCTGCACTCTTTCGGCTTCTCCTACGTGGCGCTCGATGGCGCTTTCGATGTTAGCCGCCGATCCGTCGTGTAGAAGCGGTCGACGGAATCTCAGTCCCCAGAGGCTCGGTGTTCGCATCTCATTGCCTTTTGCATCTCCCTGTTCTATTCCGTCTCCAGTTCCAATGTCATGCAACAACAGATCCGAAAACAGGTTCACGGGCTTGCGATCAAACGCGGGATTCGCGCTTTGACCTGTAAGCAGCCGCGGCACATGACAGCCGGAGCACCCGACAGAAGAGAAAAGCATCTCTCCATTGCTGGCGCCCCCTGCCATCGCGACGCGTGCAGGCGGCGCCAGTAACTTGAGGAAGTTCTCGAAATTATCAATACCGCGACGGCCCGTCCTGCGGTCGGGAAGGTCTTCGATGCGCTGTACTGCGCGGCAGGTGGAAGAGCGTTTCTCCTGGCTGACATTGGCGTAGGCTTCCACCGGAAAGAAGTCATTTGTGATGCCCATCTCATTGAGGTACGCGTCCGCGGCAAAGGTGAGCAGAGTGGCATGTTGGGCCTTCCATCCAAACCGGCCAACCCGCCGTTTGCCGGATGCAACATCTTCGACAATCGCGGCCCGCCCGCGGATGCCATCGCCGTTTTTGTCGTCAGGATCTGCCAGCGCAAGAATTGTTTCGTCTGGAATCGCTTCCACCAATCCGGCTCCAAAGAGCGGAATCGAAATTCGATGCGCAACCACATTTGCTTCTTCGTACACCGAGATCTGGCAATCATGCGGAGGAATTGAGAAAAGATGGATCACGCTTCCTCCCGGGGGAGCATGGAACCGGCCTTGTTCATCGCGGTATCCCGCACGCGTTTCCACCATCGTCCCCGTCCCACCAACCGCTGGGATGTTGTGGCACTGCGCGCAGGACGTTCCGTTGAACATCGGTCCAAGCCCGTCTTCGGCGTCTTCCACAGCAAGGAAGTCCGTTCGGCCTGCACGAAAGAGTTCGAATTCCTGCGAAGTCAGCCCCGCCAGTGGACCGCCTGGTAAAGCGAGTTCCTGCGCCAGGCTGGCGCCTACAACGATCAGTCCGATTGCGGCAATGCCAAGCAGGGTATCCGTTCGGTTCATGTTTGATTACTCCACCACGATCGTTCCGCGCATGAGATTGTGGCCGGCTCCACAAGGACGAGAACATTCGAAGGCGAACACTCCCTTTTCCTTGGCAATAAATCGAATCCTCAACTCGCCTTTGCCTTGCTGCGGAATCGCCGCATCGATGTTCGCTTTGGGGATGCGGAAGCCATGATCGGTGTCTTCGCTGGTGATGACCAATTCCACCACCATGCCTTGTTTCAACTTGATCTTCGACGGCGAGAAAGTAAACCGCTCCGCCGCGATGGAGATTACCTTGTCAGGCTTACCCTCCTGGCCGAACAGCGGCATAAACAGAGTGAACGCAAGCAGGGTTTTCAGCATCAGAACCACCATCCAATTCCAAGATTCAGTCCATTGAGCGCGGGGAACACCTGGCTGGCATTGCGATTGAACACATAGTCGAACTTGATCGCGATGTCGGCATTCGGCTTGTAGGTGATGCCCGTGATCACGGACCGCCGGTCAAACTCGGGCAAGGCCGTAAATCCAGCTGCCATTTGTTGTTGGGTGTTGTACTTCTCGTACCGTGCAAACAGGGCTAAGTCAGTTCGTAGACGGCGCGGGAGGATGTGTACCGCCGGTTCAAAGTAGTAGCCGCGCATCAGGCGGGCAACGTTCGGGTTTACGCCGAACCTGCGTTCGAGTGCATGATTCAATTCGCCAGTACGCGAAATCCAAGCGTTCGCGAAAAGCGCTCGGAAGTCCATCCGCCGGAAGCTGTATCGGCCGTCCACGGCCGCGATGCTGACGCGAGGCGTCACGGCCAGGTTCGGCGAGCTGGCGATGCCGGTATAGCTGCTCAGACCCAGTGTCAGGCGCCGGACTCCGGCATACTCAAGCCGGCCGGCGAAGGCAGGATTGCGAAAAGAGGCATCGAATCCGGAGCGTCTTCCTTCGGTGATGCCGCTCTCCGCGTTGAAGCCAAGAGGATTCAAGGCAGAAAGCATGTAGGTCCGATAGCGAAATCCCCGTCCCAGGTCTCCCGTAAACCCGACACCCATCTCACGCCACGTCGTGGGGATGATCAGAGTCTCAACGAACGTCCTCTCAACGCCATGGAATGCAGGCGGCTCATGCCGCTCATTCAAGATACCCACCGGAGTGAGCACCATGCCGGCGCGGAGGTTGAATCGGGGAGTAATCAGAAAGTCCAGGTAGGCCTGCTCCAAAGCCACCTCGCCGAGCTTTTCCCCGCCTTCGACGAGCGCATGCTCCACCTCGAGTTCACTCCAGAACTTGATTCGGCTGGAGAAGCTGTGGCCAAACAGCAGCACGAACCTATGAAAATCCGCGACGCCAGGCTCTCCCGAATTCTTGTTGAAGTGAGCCTCCATATACCCCGATACGGGCAAGCGGGTTTCGCCCTCACTGGAGGTTTGGTAGTCGCCGGTGATCGATAAGGGCTGCAATGGGGAAGTTGCTGCGCTGGGACTCGCGTTCGGAGCGGGCAACGGCTGCGCAGTGGAAACGACGTTCTGACTTACACTTCGACCCAGCAGTTCGTCGATCTTCCGTTCCGCCAGTATGAGCCGCTGGTCGAAGTCATTAACGGGCGGAGCCGAGAAGGAGGGATCGAGTAGTCTGATCTTCCGCTCCAGTTCGGATAGACGTTTTTCCCGATCAGCCTCGGTTTGAGCGAGGACCGGAAGCGTGAGGAAGGACGCGATCAACACGTTTACTATAGTCCCAGCCCAGAAGTTAACCATGGTTAATTACTATGCAGAATATCATTGCAGATTCCAGCTGTCAAGATCTCACGACATGCTGTGAACATCAATGTTTAGGCCAGAGAATTACTTCACCTCGCCTATACTCAGCGGCTTAACTGCTGTTAAGTTATGTGTCGGAGGTAATCAGAGTTTCCAAGGAGGATTACAGCAGCCAGAGGTACGTGTCACTTTCAGAATTGTTTGGCATAGGTCGTCAACATTACTTGGCATAGCTGGTCTTCTTGGTTGATGTGGACCGGGCGAGGAGGCGACAGACGGTCGCCGGAGGGATCTTGAACAGACGGGGTGCATCCGCAGCGGTCTTGTTCCCCTTGGAAACCATCTTCCGGATCTCGGCCTGTTGTTGAGGAGACAGCTTAGGACGGCGTCCGCCGATTCGCCCCTCCTCGCGAGCTGAATCCAAACCGGCCTTGGTTCGCTCCTTGAGCATCGCCCGTTCGAACTCCGCAAAAGCCCCGACCATCTGCATCATCATCCGACCGGCAGTCGTAGTTGTGTCGATTGCTTCGGTCAAGCTGCGGAATCTAGCCCCGGCTTCCCCGAGCCGTTCCATAATCGTGAGAACGTCCCGAAGAGAACGCGATAGCCGATCCAGTTACCAAACCACCAGCACGTCACTCTTTCGGATTTGATCGAGGAGCCGTTGCAATTCATGCCGATCCCAGCGACCACCGGATGCCTTCTCTCGAAAGATGCGCTCGCACCCAGCCGCCTTCAACGCCGCCACCTGCGTGGCGGTTTCCTGATCGTTAGTTGAAATGCGGGCGTAGCCTATGAGCATTGCAATAATGTATTGCCATTAGGTCACATTAAGCAATACCTATTTGCAACGCAGATGTCCACAGAAACGGAGGATTGGCATTTCATTGCAGAAACGTTCGTTTCTGCAATGACGATCTGCCCACTGGTACGTCGCCACTCCAGGTTCCGCGTTGCGAACACTGCGCGACTTATGGGGTTCTATCTCCGATTTCTACCGGCTGAGCGGCGGACCGACGAACTCGGTAGCGTACTCGGCGCCGATCCTGGCAAGTTCAGCAGGTTCGGGAGGAGAGCCTTGTGGTAGTCGCGAGATCCCTCGAAAGAACCCTTCGGCATCGAGACCGGGAGACAAGACAAAAAGCAGTCTGCTCGGTTTGTCTGACACATTTACGAACGCGTGGGGAGTGCCGCGTGGAACAGCTGCGGTTGTACCGATCGGGGCGTCAATGCTTTGCGATCCCACCTGAAAGCGGTAGTGGCCCTCCAGTGCGTGAAAAAGCTCGTCTTGTTGATGATGCACGTGGAGCGCGGGGCCGATTCCTGACGGAGTCTCTTCAACAGCAAGAAAGTAGAGTCCATTGGTTGCCGCACTTGAAAGCTTCACGATCATATGCGGTCCGAGCGTGTACATGGTCTCGCCCTCGTCGGGCGAAGTGGCGATGGCTGTAAATAGGTTCATGACTCAATTCCCACTTGGGGCCTCTATGGCTGTCCGATGTACAGCACGATTTTTCCTCGAGCCCGGCCCGATTCGCTCAGTTCGTGGGCTTTGCGTGCGTCCTTCAGGGCGAACTCCCCACCGATGATCGGGCGCACCTTGCCACTGTCTACAACCTCGGCTATTTGAGCGAGAACGTCGCCGCTAGGCTGAGTGAAGATAAAGGTTCCGCGGACGCCTGCCGCCTTGGCCCGTTCGGGCGATGGCGGAATCGCTGTGGCTACCAGAATGCCACCCGGCCTAAGCACCGCCCAAGAGTCTTCTTGTGTCTGGCCGCCAATGGTGTCGAGAACCATATCCGCGTCACGGACCATGCTCTGGAAGGGCGTAGTCCGATAGTCGATGACTTCATCCGCCCCGAGCGTTTGCACCACTTTGAGATTGTCGCCGGACGCCGTGCCAACGACATGCGCACCGCGCCACTTGGCGAGTTGCACAGCGATGGAGCCGAGACCTCCCGAAGCGCCGTGAATTAGCACGCGCTGACCGGCTGACACTTGTCCCACGGTGATCACCGCCATCCATGCCGCCTGCGCCGTCATCGGCAACGCGGCCGCCTCCACCAACGAGGTAGTCTTCGGCTTCAGCGCAACCTGCGACTCTTTCACCGCCACAAACTCAGCGTAGGTACCCGACGTGCCAAACGCCGGGTAGGTGAATACGGCATCGCCAGGCTTGAAGCGGGTCACGTTGGCGCCAACGGAGTCCACGATGCCCGACGCATCCCAGCCCAAAGTGGCTGGCAGCGAGAGCGGGTGGCTCTTAGTCATCACGCCCGCACGGATTTTGCAATCAATGGGGTTGATCGAGGCAGCCACGACGCGGATGAGAACTTCATCCGGCGCGGGGACGGGCTGAGGCGCGTCTTCGAGGGTCAGCACCTCCGGGCTCCCGTATTGACGGATGCGAATCGCTTTCATGCTTTCGTTCATTTTTGTACCGCCCAAGATGCGTTAGGCTGGCAGCTCCAGTAGTTGTTGAGGAACTGCAGCATTTGTTCGTGCGTGGCTTTGTCGTAGCCCTTGGGTGGCAGCGTCCGGGACTCCGCGGGCTGGGCACAGCCCATCAGAACCTGCTCAAAGCCGGCGGGCATGTAAAAGTTGAGCACCCGGCATGGTCCCTGGGTCGTCTTGAACCAATGCACCGTGTTGCGCGGCACATGGCCGATGCAACCGGGGCCGAGGACAATCACGTCATCGCCCACCTGCACGGTCATCTCACCTTCGCTGACATAGAACACTTCTTCGATCGGGTGAACATGCGGTGGCGGACCGGAGCCCTCGGGCATCAACTGTTCGATAACGGAGTACTCCCCCCCGGTCTGTGCACCCGTAGCGTGAATAATCCATAGACAATCGAGAAACCAATAGGCAGGAGCCGTGGCGGCATCGCTTTTGAAAGGTAGAAAGGGAGTGTTCATGACTTTAATTTCGTTCCGGTCGCCGATGCGCCAGCCTCCATATTGTCCTGCTGTGCCTGCGCCACGTACTCGTAGTGCACGAGATGTTCAGCGAAGATTTCACCGAGTCCCTGGCCACCGGGCAATGTCCAGTTCTTCTGCCAGTCAACAGCCACGGCGTACCAGGGCAGCACGACGGCTCCCATTTGCGTCTCACGCGGCATCGTTGCCATCATCGACATCTTGTCCACCGCACCGGCACCATCGTAGCAGTAATAGACCTCGTGGCCGAGCGCCAGTGCCGAATCGTTGAAGCCCTTCTCGAATGCGCTAATGGCGCATGAGACCCTGTGCGGAGGGTGGCCAATAGTAAGCTGTTGCATTGATTGCACGCCCACGCCAACTAACCCGCGCGCATTTGCTGGTAAGCGCCCCAAAAGTCTTCGAGATGGTAGGTCTGGCATATCTTGCCACTGTCGATCTTGTGAATTTCGATCGTGTCCAAAATGATCTTCCGCCCGGTCGGATCGACGCCGAGGAACTCGCCAATCTGATTACCAGCCAACTGAGCGCGCGCGACGACCGTATCCGGCCCACCGTCGGTTAACTCGACAACCGTGTATCTCAAATTCTCGAACACACTGTTGAGATAGCCGATCGTGCCTTTTTGTCCGGTCAATCCACCAGGATTGCCGGGCACCGCCGGAATCGGCTTCCAATCATCGCTACACACCTCATCCAGCAGTTGCGGTTGGTTGGTATCGAACGCCGCGTAAAAAACCCGTACCAGTTCAACGTTGGTCATGATTTCACTCCTTGTGCGAACGTGCAGTCTGCTCCGAGGTACCAACCGCATGTTGAGCTTTGCGCTCCGTCAACTGCTGATTGACCATCAGCTGGGCACGAACTTCGTTTCCGGCGCTCAGACCGATCGTTGGATGTGGTCATCTAAGTATCCTTATCTTGCGGTCACGTGAAACACCCTTGTCGGATTGGTTCTTGGATATCGCTGGCGTTCGGTCTGGCGCCGAGGAGAACCCAGCATTTCACGTCAACAAAGGAAAAGCCACCGCCCCGGCTGGACTCGCCCAGTTCTTGACAAGCTCGGCGACGATTGCGTTGGTACTGGTAAGGCGAACTCCAGCGGCCTCCATCCGGCGCCAAGACATCTCCTCAGCAATTTGATTTGACGATCCGCATGCATCGCAAACCACCTGAACGTGGAAGCCTTCTTCCAGCGCACTGATGGCTGGTGACACCATGCAGACGTCAGTTGTTACGCCGGCCATCACCAGATTGCGCCTGCCAATCTTGCGGCAGGCATTAGCGAAATCGTCGTCATCCCAGGCGTTGACCACACCCTTTCGTTTGGTGCGGGCGGCAAAGGCTTCGGGCAGGATTGTCTGCAGCTCAGGCATCAGTGGCCCCTGAACATCGACGTTGGTTTCCTGGCTTGACGTGAGCACCACAGGCATCCCCGTCCCCTTGGCGAACTTCGCCAGGATGATCACATTCCGTTGCAATAACTCCAGCGGAGTGGAACTGGCCCACGTATTGGTCCCTACCTGATGGTCGATCAGGATCACGGCCGTGTCTTCGAGATTGAATCTCAGTATGAAGTATCTCCTTCTTGCTGTCCCGCTCAATCCCGAGGCCTTACTTGACAGCGTGCTGTTACTTTACAATTATTGACAGCACGCTGTCAATCTGAAAGAATAGGGCCGATGAAAAATAGTTTCTACAAGGGGCACACCCCGGAGGGAGCGGCGATGACACAGTTCATCCGTGCGTCCTTCCGGTTACACGGCCTGCTAATGGCCGCGGGTGCCCGGCTGACACGCAGCGTCGGCCTGACCAGTGCCCGTTGGCAGGTCTTGAGTGCCGTCGCCCGCTCGTCCGAGCCAAAGCCAGTTGCCTGGGTCGCTCGCGACATGGGGCTGGCACGTCAATCCGTTCAGCGCGTAGTGAACGATCTTGAAGCAGCCGGACTTCTCTCGTTCCAACCCAACCCCCGCCATATTCGCGCGACCTTGTTGGCTATCACCGATGAAGGACATCGAGCGTTCGAGGCCATCACGAGATTGCAGGCACCTTGGGTCAACGGCTTAGCGGAAGGGACGAAGGTTCGGGAAATCGAAACGGCGCTGCATGTTGTGCAAGGGCTTTGCCGGAAACTTCAAGAGAACGCGCCTTCCGCGGAATAGCTTGCCGCGATTGGCAGAGGCGGCTTTTGCAGAGCGAGACCTTCAATGACTTCCTTGAGCTTGGCCGACACTGCGCGGCGTCCACCGCGATCCGCGCGTTTCTTGCGGACTTGCGCCGTCAACCCGATCCGGCGATACTCCGAAACCAAATGATGTGCCGTCCGATATGGAATCCCGGCGGCGCGTGCTACTGCGGTTAGCGGCTCGTTGTTTTCAGCGAAAGGGATTCAGCAGCGGATGGTCTTCCTTTTGATGCCCGCCTTACCCGCCGCTTCCATCTTGTCGATATAAGCCATCGCCTCAGGTACCTTGCAAGCCGTATCGCCTACATCCACGGACACCTTACCCAGCAGGTAGGCCGCAGCTTTGGCCTGTTTCATCAGCGGCTTCACGTAGCAGCCAACAGCGATGACGAAAGAATTCATGGTGGACTTCACGCGGTCCTGCGCTCCCGCAAGTTCAGCCACAACTTTGTCCAGCAAGCCTTCGATCTCACCAAGATCGAGTTCCGCGTCCGGCCGTACAATCATCAACCCCGAATAGGTTGCCCATCCCGCCGCCGCGACGTGCTCTTTGTTCGAGGCAATCCACTTCATCGCCAGTTCGCGCCCAAACGGACTCTCCGACGCCACCCACGCGATCGTATACTCCGACACCATCCGCAGCCCCTCAGCGCTCTGGGCCCAGGAATGCAGTTGAGCCTTGGTCATTAGCGCGCCATTCGCCACCATGCCGGCCACATACATCGCTTCCATCACGCCCGTTGCATACAAAGCAAGCGCCAATTCCTGCTCGCCCTTAATCGTTTTCGCGATCGCCTTCATATCGGCGGAACTCACCCCAAGCACCCGCTCCTTCGCCATCCCGTGCCTGGCATAGGTCTTGCGATATTGCTCCGTGCCTTTCGCTTTCAGCACCGTCATCACAGAAGTTAAAGTAGCCATCGATTTCTGTCAGAATAGCCTAAGCGCGAGATCCCAACAGATCCACTTTGCTTCATAGAGAATCTTCTTCCGCGTTAGACTGACGCCTGCCGCCTTGTGCCGCTTCACGGAGCTGCTGGTTTTCCCGCTCAAGCTCCTCCTGGCGGCGTTCGAAAGGAGCCAAAGCTTCTCGAATCTGTTCCTCTGTGAAACGAGGCGTGATGTGCTGAGGGCAATTCCAATCGAACGCTTCCACCCGAATCACGTAGGCGCGTTCGATCACGGATTTGTCGCTGGGCTCCCTCAGCCGCTGGATCCAATCTTTTGCCGGCTCGCCATCGAAAATTTCGGCATGGCCCAGAATTTTCAAACGCGTTTGGCCCGGGTAGTCGACCATAATCAGCGCAACACGATCATCACTGGCGATGTTTCCAGTGCTGACAAATTGCTTATTCCCACGAAAATCGGCAAAAGCAATGGTGTGGTCGTCAATGACCTTGAGAAACCCTTTGACGCCGCCCCGATGCTGCACATAGGGCCACCCGGTCGCTCCCACCGTCGCAATGTAGAAACTATCCCGATCCGCGAGGAACGCCGATTCGTCGGGACCAAGGCGATCAGGCGCGGTACCTGCCGCCTCCATCCGCGCGTATTGCCGCCGGCTGCCGTATTTCTCCTGCAGCGCCTTGACGAGAGGAGTAAAAACCAGCGATCCAAAGTTGTGTGCCATATCGTTCCATCGTTGGGTTCTTCCTTGTTAGTTTCTCACTTCTAGCAACAGGTGCTCTGCAGGCGGATCGCGATTCGAATCACGCGGCCAAGCGCCTTGCTGTTCTGTAATGGAAGTGAAATGAGCATCAGCCAAGTGCCGCCGGAAACGCCCGAACAACACGACTTGCGGTTCCCGAAGCTCACCGGCGCGCA
This sequence comes from Bryobacterales bacterium, assembly GCA_038230275.1. Lineage (GTDB taxonomy): Bacteria > Acidobacteriota > Terriglobia > Bryobacterales > Bryobacteraceae > JANXXV01. The sequence goes on along the minus strand of JBBRNO010000018.1, from coordinate 58,024 downwards.
AATCGCGCAGCTAAAAGCGTCCGGAAGGCCGCGGCGCGTCAACCCGGGCGACATCCTGTTCGATCAGGGATCTCCAAGCCCAGGCATCTTTGTCGTTCTGACAGGCAGCCTCGAAATAGCCGGGCTGTCGAATGGAGTGGAATCGATTCTGAGCATTCTCGGACCCGCCGAGTTCACCGGCGAGATCACCCAGCTTTCGGGCCGGCGTAGTCTGGTTCTATGCCGCGCCGCCGAAAGATGGCGTTAGCGATCAGAAAAATGCGCCGCGGCAGAAAGGTTCGCGAGTTCGTCCACCGCGTCTTGCCCGGAATCTGACTTGCCCCGCAGCCGCGTTATCGCCGCTCCCGCAAATATTGTTTCGGAAAAATGCAGCGCATCGAATAATTCGGAATCTGCACTTGTCCCGGCCGCCAGGCCCCCACGCAACCCGCCAGCAAGTACGCCTCATGTTTACTCATGCCGGTAAGTTCTTCAATCCAGCCGAGCATCTCACGCAGCGCTTGCCTCGCCGCCTCTTCCAGTGGAGTCGCGATACCGATCGTAACCAGCGAATCGGAAGTCTCCACGCGCGGCCAGGCCATGTTCGGACTTCGGCCTTTGATCACTTCGCAGCGCAAGGTGACCTCGCTCCGCATCTCCACACTGCCAATCTCGCCATCGCTCTGAATGGCATGGCAATCTCCCAAACACAGCAGTGCACCTTCCACATACACCGGCAGGTAAATGGTGCTGCCCGCGGCAATCTCCTGCACGTCCACGTTGCCGCAATGCCGGCCCATGCTCCCCGAAAGAATGGCTTCCATGGCCGGCGCTACCCCGATGGTCCCAATCACCGGGCTCACCGGAATCCGAATATCCTCCGCGAAAATGACATGCCCGTCCCGGATCTCCACCAGCGTAGTGTTGGGTTGCTGGAAGTAATCCTCCAGATGAAACAGGAATGGCCAGTAACCCATGTAGCCCAGCGAGTCGCATTTCTGTTCCAGAATGTGTACGGCCAGCGTGTCGCCGGGCGCCGCACCCTCAACGAAGATCGGCCCCGTCACCGGATTGCCATAATAGCCCCGCTTGCGCATAGCCAAAAGGTACTCCGGCGTGGTGTGTTCTGGAACGCGGGTCCGGCCGCCCCGGGAATCCTCGGTCTCCACCAGAAACACTTCGCCTTGTCCCACGCTGAGGACTGATGGCAACCGGCGATCGAACACCGGCGTAAGATTGTCGCGGGTGAGTCGTTGCATAAATGATTCGTCAGTATCTCATGGACGAAGAGGGCAGCTCAAATAGTAAAGTGATCTGATGAAGTCCAGCATCGCCGCAGTGGAAGTAATCGCGATTCGCGCACCGCGTAAAGAAGCCGTTCGCTCGGGATTAAACCAGAACGATCCGGTCAGCGCTTCCGAGTTCGGCATTATTCGCATCCTCACGGAATCTAAGCTGGAGGGCCTCGGCGAAATTTCCATCACCTTCCCACGCATCGGACATTCCCTCTGCCACGCGGCCTCGCAGTTGATCGCTCCGGCGCTGATCGGGCTGGACGCTCTGGCACGGCCACAGGTGCTGGAAAAAATCGACCGGCTGCTTGCGGGCGAGTTAAGCGCGCCGTATCTTCGGGCAGCCTTCGAAATGGCCTTGCTGGACCTGGCCGGCAAACACCACGGCGTGCCAGTCTACGAATTGCTTGGGGGGCGAATGCGAGATCGCATTCCTCTCGCCTGGGGCATCTATCAGAAATCGCCGGATGAAATGGCTGCCGATGCCGTCAGCGGCGTGCAAGCGGGCTTTCAGGCAATCAAATTAAAAGTCGGACGATCTCTCGAACAAGACGTCGCCGCCGTTCGCGCTGTAGCCGCGGCGGTAGGACACAACATCCCGCTGCGGCTCGATGCCAACGGCGCCTGGTTGTCCGTCGCGGAGGCCGCCCGCGCAATCGAGGCTCTTGCGGATGTCGCGCGCGTCGCTTGGATCGAACAACCTTTGCCGCGCCACGATCTGGATGGCTTGCGTCTGCTCCGGCAGCGAACCGCTGTGCCCATCATGGCTGATGAGAGTTGTCAGTCGCTGCGGGATGCCTATGATCTTGCCCGCGCTCAGGCAGCCGATGTATTCAACGTGTACGTCGTGGAAGCCGGTGGTCTTCAGGCCGCAGCCGCAATCTTCGCATTTGGCGACGCCGTCGGAATTCCCTGCATTCTCGGCAGCCAGGCGGAAATGGGAATCGGAACCGCTGCCTGCGCCCACCTTGGAGTCGCCGTGCGAAATCTTCCCTACGCGTGCGAAACCTTCGGACCGCTGCGTTACCGCTCTGACTGTATCTCGCATCCCATCCCGATTTCAGGCGGTTTTCTGACCCCGCCGGAGGGCCCGGGCCTAGGAGTCAGTCTCGATTGGGACGCGGTCGCAAAGATGAGAGTTTGACGTAATTGGCTATGCCCAATGCGGGAAGAAAGCCTTCCAGTTTTCGTACAAAATCATGTCCTGCACCGCAACGGGGATTGTGGGCAACCCCGTGCCCTGCACCGGCTTGTTCACGTTTCGCAATCCTGCAATGATGTTGTCCATCGTGCCGGACGGGAAGTCCGATCCGGGCAGAATCTTGTGCTCCACTCCATACTCCATCGCCGTAACCAGCGCCTGCCAATATCTCCACGGACGGTAGTGAACGGCGCTAATGTCGGTGTACAAATTCGGGCATTTACGAATCAGCACCATCACATCGGTCTCCCACGGATGCCCCAGATGCGCGATGATCATCTTCAAGTCCGGAAAATCCATCGCCACGTCTTCCAGTTGCAGCGGCAGCCCCCACTTCAGTTTTGCGGCACTGGGAAACGTGGTTCCCTGATGCCACATGATCGGCAAACCATACTGCTGGCATTTTCGAAACAGCGGCCAGTATTTCCGGTCCTGCGGATCGAAGTGCTGATACACCGGCCCCAGTTTCAATCCTTTCAACTTCAGTGTGTTCACGCAATGGTCTAACTGCTCAAGGTGGTCCGGCTGAGTTGGATCGACGGAAGCCCAGCCTTCAATCTTTTCAGGATGCTCCGCCGCATAGTCCGCGATGATCTCGTTCGGGACCCACATGCCAGACGCTTTCGCCTGCAGCCCGAACACCACGACGCGGCTGAGATTCGCCGCCGCTTCCCAATGCGGCCCGGGCTTCGCGTCGTAACAATGCTTGTCCAAATTCGCCGAATAGGCCAGCCCGCCGCTGCGCTTCAGCTTCACCAGCTTGGAAGCGAGTGCCTCGTCCGCATACTGCTCGCTCAGGTGATCGGGATACCACATCAAATGGGTGTGGCAATCAATGGTGCGTAGTTCCGTCAGCATATAAGCATCCCCCTTCCAGCCGTTTTATTCGTAAATCGTCAGGCATTATCAAAAACAGCCCGATCACACGGATAGACCTGTCGCAGCGGGACGGACACACTCCCAGGCTCGTAGGCAATCCCATTCCGGATGGTGAGCAACGGTTCAATCAAGCGATCACCCTGGCGCGGCAATCCGTGCGTATCGCGGAACGTAAAGGAACCCTCCCGCACACGAAACTGCATCAGATCGGCGGCCGATCCGGGACGCAGCGAACCAAACTCCTTGCCGCGGCCGAGAACGTTCGCCGGAGCCAAGGTCGACTTCGCAATCACGTCCTGCAGACTCATTCCCAGACACAAGAACTTCGACATCACCAGAGGCATAGTCACCAGCCAGGGACTGTCCACACTATACCGGTGAAGATCCGTGCTGATGGTATCCGGCCAGAAATGATGTTCAAACGCCCGTTGCGCCGTCTCCCACGCAAAACTTCCACAACCGTGTCCGATGTCGAAGATGACGCCCCGTTCTCGCGCCAGCTTCAACTCTGGAATGAAGCCTTCCGCCGTGTCGGCGATCATGCGATTCGTGCGCCCGTGAAAACAATGTGTAAGGATATCGCCAGGCCGCAGTTGGTCCAAAACGTAGCGTTCATCGGCGCCCGCACTCACGTGCGCCATCACTGGCATGGCGGCCTCGCGCGCCGCGTCCAGTGCCATGTCCAACGCCTGATTACCGTGGTTCGCGGTCATCGCGCCCAATCGGATTTTGACCCCCACGGCGACATCGCGATTCCCCGCGGCAACGATCGCCGTCTCCCTGGGACGCGCATATCGCAAGTCGACAAGTTCCTCTGCGAATGGCCCATGCAGGCCCATGAACGACACATGGACGAACGCCAGAATCCTCGCGCGGCTGGTCTGAATGGTGCCCCGGCGAAATTCAGGGAAATTGGCGAAACCGGATGTGCCCGCATCCACCGCCGTGGTGACGCCATGATTCAGACCGATCTCCGCGTTGATTCCGTAAAGCCCGCCTTCATACCAGTGGCCATGCAGATCAACCAAACCCGGGCAGACGTACGTTCCCGAAGCATCGCGAACATCTTTGCAGCCGGGGGCGTCCAAAGCAGGGCCGACGGATTGAATGCGTCCGTCTCGAATGCCCACGTCCGCGATGCCGTCTATATCTTGTGCGGGATCGATGACATGGCCATTGCGAATGAGGAGATCGAGCGAAGTCGACATTTCTTCTTAGCGTACATCCTGCATCGTGCCCGTTCGCGCGGCGCGATAAAACGCCTCAATCACGCGCAGCGGTTTCGTGCTCTCCGAAGTGGATGGACACGGCTCCCGCCCTTCCACAATAGCTGCACACAATTCGCGAACCTCCGCGCATACGCCCAACAGAACTTTCTCCGGATGAGTCTCGGAAGTATAAATGGTGCGGTGCCGGGTGCCGGCGCTGGAACGAACCTCATACCCGCTCCAGGTGTGAATCACAACGCTGCCGCGCGTTCCAATCAGTTCCAAGTCGCAAACCAAGGGATGCGGTTCCGGCAACAAGCCGAACGTAATCTGAGCGGAACGGCCGCTGGCGAATCCTAGCATCATTTGCGCCGAATCTTCCACCTCTTGGTTGAGAAACCGGTTGTTCGTGTATCCGGAAACGGACGAAGCCATCTCGCCAAGAAACCAAAGCACGCGGTCCACCAGATGAACACCGGAAGACAGCACCGTGCCGCCCCCTGCCAGTTCCGGCTGCAAATACCAGCGTGGAGAGTTCACAAAACCAAAATGCTCCAGGATGCAATCCCGGATCATCAGGATCTCGCCAATGCCGCCATCTTCCACGATGCGCTTTGCTTCCAGAATCTCCGGATAGAAGCGATGAGTCATGCCGACAAGCACATGCTTGCCAGACTGTTTTTCCGCGGCACTCATCCGCTCCGCATCGGCACTCGTAGTAGCGATAGGCTTCTCCAGCAGAACATGTTTTCCCGCGGCCAGCGCCAGCAGCGTCTGTTCACAATGCAATCCCGTCGGCGTGCAGATACTGACAATGTCGATATCCGATTCCAGCAGATCGCGGTAGTCCGCAAACCGTTGAATGCCTTCTGGAACAGTATCCAGAACAGCGGCCTGTGCTTCCGCTGCACCGGCGACGCGCACGCCGCACTTCTGGTACGCCTGCGTGTGCAGCCGGCCTGTATACCCGAAACCGATGATCCCCGCGGATAGGCTTTTCAAATCTCTTTCCAGCTATCTGTCCATGATATTGCACATATTTCACAGACCCCTGTATCCTTGGTCAGAAGCCTGGGAGGATGAATGGCAATCATGACAGTTCGCGGCCCCATTGAGGCCGCGGAAGCGGGATATACCTTATCGCATGAACATCTGCTCTGCGATCTATGGCCGATTGTGCGCAGTTACGATGTCATTCTGGACGACGAGGGATTGGCGGCGCGTGAACTGATCGCCTATCGCGAAGCCGGCGGCCGGACTTTGGTGGATGTCACCAGCGGCGGCCTGGAACGCAATCCGCTTGCCCTGCGGCGAATTTCGGAGGCGGCCGGAGTGCACGTCGTCATGGGAGCCGCGTGGTACCGCGAACTAGTCTACCCACCATTTGTCTTCGAACTGGACACCGCCGCGCTGGCGGAGGTCATCGTCACTGAGCTAACCACCGGAGTGGATGGAACCGATGTGGTAGCCGGAATCATCGGCGAGATCGGAACCGAACGGAAGTTCATCACCCCGGCGCAGGAGCGCGTCTTCCGGGCATCCGGCCGGGCACAGCGCCGAACCGGCGTTAGCATTATCACGCATACCACTCACTTCGGAGAACTGGCGCTGGAGCAGATCGCACTGCTGCGGGAAGAGAACGTCCCCAACGACCGCATCATCATCAGTCATTTGGGCGATCGTCCGGATTCCTCGCGTCTCATGGCTATCGCGCGCGAAGGCGTGTATCTGAGTATCGACAATATCGGCTATACCGGAGATGGCTACCCCAGCGACGACGTCCGCGCGGCCAATGTGAAACTGCTGGTGGCTGAAGGACATCTTTCGCAAATCATGCTCAGTGGAGATTGCTGCACAAAAAGTCATATGCATGCTTTCGGAGGCAAAGGGTACGACCATGTTCCCGTAAAATTCCTCCCCTTGTTGAGGAAAGTAGGAATCACCGACGCGCAGATTCACACCATGACCGTGGAGAATCCGGCACGGGCGCTAGACGTATCAAGGCACTAACGTATGGGAATCTACGAAGAATTAGGGGTTCGCCCCATCATCAACGCGCGCAGTTTCAGCACCAAGGTGGGTGGGGCGCCGTTGCCCGCCGAAGTTCTCGACGCCATGCGCGGCGCGGCGGAACAATGTGTCCGCATGGACGAACTGCAGGAAGCGGCCGGCCGGGCGATTGCAGAGGCGACCGGAGCGGAAACCGGTATCGTCACCAGCGGAGCGTCAGCAGCCCTCACGCTGGCCGCCGCCGCCTGCCTCGCCGGGTCCAACGTATCGCGCATGAACCGCCTTCCAGACACCACTGGCATGCCTTCTGAGATCGTAGTGCATCGCAGTCACAGGAACGATTACGACCATGCACTGCGGGCGGCCGGCGCCCGGTTTGTGGAAGCGGGCTTCAGCTATTTCACTTTTGCCTACGAGATCGAAGAGGCAATCACTGCGAACACCGCAGCGCTGTTTTATCAGGCCGGCGGGGAAGGTTCCGTATTGCCGCTGGAAGAATTTGTTCAGATTGCGCATCGCCATGGAAAGCCGGTCATTGTGGATGCCGCCGCCGACCTCCCTCCGCGCGGAAATCTACGCGCCTACATCGCCGCCGGAGCCGATCTGGTAGCCTTCAGCGGCGGCAAACACATTCGCGGACCGCAATCCTCCGGTATCCTCTGCGGCCGCGCCGACCTGATTTTCTCCGCGGCCCTGCAGCACCAGGACATGGACGTCTTTCCCCTCTCATGGCCATTGCGCAATCTGATTGCCGATGGCCGTATCGCCGGTCCGCCGCACCACGGAATCGGCCGCGGCTTCAAGGTCGGCAAAGAGGAAATTGCCGGATTGATCACTGCACTGCGGCTCTACGCCACCAGAGATCTTGAGGCCGAACTCGCCGGCTGGAAGTCCGACATGGCCCGGATTGTATCGGCCGTCGCAGGCGTGCGCGGTGTGGACGCATTCGTTCGCTTTCCCCAAACAAACGGACGCCTGAGTCCGCACGCCGTGGTTTCTATCGACCAGTCGCTCACAGGCATGGACGCCAATAAGGTGGTCAACGCACTGCAAGAGGGGGAGCCGCGAATCTTCGTGTTTGAGCATTCCGCCGACGCCGGAACCATCGTCTTCATGCCTGAAGGCCTAAGACCCGGCGAGGCGGGAATTGTCGGTCGCCGCCTGCACGAAATCGTCACCAAGGGCGGGTGATCCATGCCCCACCTATATCTGCTGCTGGGCGTTATGGGTTTCGGGATGCTCGGAATTCTGCACAAGGTAGCAGACCACCGCCGTTGCCGGCCGGAAGGTGTGAATCTAATTCTGTTCTTAGCCGCAGCCATCAGCATGCTGGCAATCTCGCTATGGCGCACGGGAACAAATGGGATTGAGGTTCCCGCAAGCGCCTGGGTCACCGCAATCGGCTGTGGATTCCTGGCATCCGTGGCAATCCTGGCATTTCAACGCGGGGTTCGCCTCGGAAAGATCTCCACAAGTTGGTTGGTGATCAACCTCTCCACCGCGCTGCCAACGGTGTTATCCATCCTGATCTACCACGAGAACGTAAGCCTGCGCCGAGGACTGGGCCTGTTCCTGGCCGTGGCCGCCCTGGTCATCTTGTGGGTGGAAAGAACTCGCGAAGAGCGGTCCATCGCCCAGGCACAATAAACATGTATCTGCGCTACATGACAATCGCGTTCCTCACCAACGGCCTAGGCGCGTTCGGACTCCGCATTCTGGCCGGAGCGGGTCTCGGCAGCGTAGATCAGGCACAGTATCTAACCTGGTGGTATGCCGCAGGCCTCGTAATGGCTGCCGTAGTTTTCTTCCGCCGCAATCGTCAGCCGCAAACGAACGAACTGGCGATAGGTTCGGGAATGGCGCTCTGCAGTCTACTAGGGCAAACCGGAATGGCAATGGCTCTAGTCAGTGGCCTACCTGGTTTCGTAGTCTTTCCGGTAGCAACCGGAGGCGGTCTGCTGCTGGTAGTAGCGGTTGGGGTAATTCTCTACAAGGAACCAATAGGAAGGTTAGGCTATCTCGGAATCACAACCGGGGTCTGCGCCCTAATTCTGCTAGCGCTACCGGACTAATATTTTTTCATCCGCGTTAATCGGCGTGCATCGGCGGCCATTTCCTTAAGCAGCAACCGGGATTAATGATTCAAGCTCCCAGCCGGCTTCAGCTGCTTGAACAAGTCGAATTGTTCCGTAGCCCGCTCCGTCTGATTCAGTTCCCGATACAGCTGGCCAAGCAAATAATGGCAGCTGGCAAATTGCGGCGCAAGCTCCACGCAGCGCTGCACAGCTTTCAACGCCTTCTCAGCAGACCCCTCCGCCTTATACGCTTTCCCCAGCGCATAGTAAATCGGCGGCATCTGGGGCGCCTGCTTCACCGCGACCTCCAACTGTTCGACGGCCTTGCGATTCTCATTCTGGCTCAGCAGCGTCTCCCCAAGTTCCAGCCGTGCCTGCGCATTCTCCGGAAACAACTGTAACTCGGCATTCAATTCTTCCACTGCTTTCCCCAGCTCGCCCGTGTTGATGTACACCAGCGCCAGATGATGATGAACCGCCGGAAATCCCGGGCTTTTCTTAACAATGTAATTAAGCTGCTCGAGCGTGAGCTCCACGAAATTCGGAAGTTTCAGCACATTGTAACTGAAGACGTACGAACGCGCCAGCATCATGCGCGCGCCAAGATTCTCGGGCGCCAGTGCCACCGCGCGCGCCAGCACGGGAACCGCTTCGGCATACTTCCGCTGATTATGCAGCAGCGCGCCTAACTCGTAAGGGTAGAGTGGCTGCTCCGGTGCAAATGCCACCGCCTTGCGAAAATTCTCCTCAGCCGGACCCAACCGTCCCAGCGCGGCCAGAATCACCCCATACAGGTGCAGATAAGCCGGATTATCCCCGTCCCCCTGCAGCGCTTCTCCAGCCAGGGACAAAGCCTGATCGTACTGTTTCCGCTGGTAACTTTCAGTAGCTTCTTTGTAGAGGTTCCGCTGGCCGGACGCCAACTGGGGAAAGGGAAAGAGGGTGAGAAATAGCAGGACCGTATAGCAGAAAGGCATCGGTGCGCTCACACAACATTGTCGCACCGATGCCCAAATGTTTAGAACACGAATTTCAAAGCAAGCTGCATTTGCCGGGCAGCTCCAGCGTTGAAAATCTTACCAGTGGATCCCTGTCCGATAGTCGTATTCGGATCTCCATAGTTCACGTGATTAAATGCGTTGAATGACTCCCACCGGAACTGTGCATACCGCTTTTGTTCGGTAAAGAAGAACTTCTTACTCAAAGCGAGGTTCGCGATGTGCGAACTGGGTCCGTCCAGAATGCCGATCCCCGAGCTTCCGAACTTAAACGCCGCGGGAGCGGCGAATGCCGCAGGGTTGAACCACTGACCAGGCCCCGGATTCGAGACCGAGATGTTGCCGACGACGTTCGGCCTGGTACCCCAGCCGTTCCCCAACGTCGCACCCTGCACGCCGAATGTCAGCGGTGAGCCAGACGAGTAAAGGTAAATCGGAATAAACTCCCATCCCCCGATGATTGCATCAGCCACCGGGTGCAGGTTTGCGCCCAGCGAATGGCCCTTTCCCACCGGAATCTCCCAGATGGCGCTGGTCGACAGGATGTGCGTGCGATTGAAGGATGCAATTCCGCGGTTGTAGCCAGCAGGTGCGAATGGAGTGGGAACCGACCAGATGCCATCGGCGCCGTTCTCGGAGATGTTCTTCGAAAACGCGTACGACGCGGTGTAGGCGAGGCCCCTGGCAAACCGGCGCTCCACCTTCAATTGCCCCGAATTGTACCAGTTCTTCCCGCTGTTGACATACAGATCGATGCTGCCGAAGGCGGGGTACGGCTTCGCAGCCTGAAGGTTGGTGTACAAACCAGGCGCTACGTTATTAAGAGAATTGTCGGCGATGAGATCGGTGCCGTAGCTCCCAACGTAGGACACTGTCACGGCTGTTTCGAATGGCAGGGACTTCTGTATAGAGATATTCCATTCGTGGTCCTTTGTCGGCTTAACATCATACGCTGCCGCGCCGATCGAAGGAGCGACAAACGACGTGGGATTTACCGGCCAGGCGGTTTCCCATCTCTGCAGTTGCGCCGCGCTCCAGGACTGGGATTCGAACGTCCAGTACGGTGGCGCAATGATGGAAGAGGCGGTGATATTCCCCCTGTAGCTGCTGGTAAAGATACCGTATCCGGCACGAATCACGAAATTATCACTCTGAAACGGCCGCCATGCGATTCCGATTCTGGGAGAAAAATAGCCGGAGGGTTGAAAGAGACCGCGGGGAATGTTTGCCTGCGAGGCGGGAATCCAAAGACCTTCTGTAGCTTTCGCTAAGAAGGGCGCCACCGGTTGGGCACTCAGGTCGACTTGGCCCTTGCTGTTCTCAGCAGCGATCGATTTGCCGGTTTTAAAATCAAACGTTCCACCCGCGCCGCGGATGAAGGATTTTGCGAACCAATGATCCCACCGCAACCCAAGCTCCAGAGTAACGCGAGAACTGATCTTAAAGGAGTCGTTGACGAACAGCGCGCCGCTGGGATTTCATTTCATCCCAAACGAGTGAATCGGATAATCGCGGTTGCTGCTCGAGGTGAGTCCGAGCAGGTAATCGGCAAACCCATTTCCCGTGTTTTGCCCGTTGAAATCGAACGTTCCCTTCGAGCAACACGAACCGTGAGCCGCCAGCAGGTAGAGATGGTCGTATTGAAGGCCGGCCACGATAGTGTGCTTGCCCCGGACGTGGCTGATACTTGCATTGCCATTAATACTTTGGGACTTAAAAGTGGACGGGTCGCCCCAGCCTCCCCGGGACGAGAATCCCGCATAACCGGCGAACGAAACGGAGTCAGGCAGCCCTATCCATTCTTCGCGCCCCGCAGTTTGGAAGCCCTGGATTCCCGCCGCCGCGGTCAGGTTCTCTTTTCCAATTTGGGAGCAAGGCCCCCCAGTGCCGCAGCCTGGCGTAGTTGTGTTGACCACGTTCACCGTCCCCACGCTCAAGTTCAGCAGCGTGCTCGGCGTAATCGTGTAATCGTAGTTAAGGGCGATGCTGTAGGAATGCGTATCGCCGTCGGCCCGAATGCTCGGCTGATAGCCCAGGATGGTCTGCGGCGTGTCGACGTGATAAAAACGCCCGTAAATCCGCTGCTTCTGCGTGAGTTGGTGATCGATTCTCAGATTGAATTCATTTACGTCAAGCGGAACCGCTGCATTCGCCTTGAAGACGTTGCCCGCGGCATTGGGGAGCAAAATATAAGGGAAGAAATACTTCGACGCGCCGGAGATCCGATCCGCGGGAATCTGATTGCCCGGAAATGGCTGGCCTGTAGTGGGATCCTTGATAGTTGGCAGTCCTGCGAAGTTACCTTGCAGCATCGCGGGAGTAACAGTGTTCGAATTGTAGACTCGGGCCTTATTGATGCGGGTACCCTCGTAGCTGCCGAAAAAGAAGGTCTTGTTTCGCACGATGGGACCACCACCGGCAACGCCAAATTGATTTTGGCGCAGCTTAGGTTTGCCGGAAGCAAACGTGTTGCGGGCGTCGAAGGCATCGTTGCGAAGGAATTCCCAGGCCGCGCCGTGAAACTCGTTGGTTCCGGACTTCGTGACCAAGGTGATCTGAATGGGATTGCGGCCATTCTCGGCACTGAAGTTCGACGTCTGAACTCTGAACTCGGCAATCGTATCCGGATTTGGAATGGCGGTGCCCCCTTCATCACAGACGGCATTGGAAGACACGCCGTCGACTTTGAATTGTGTCTGGTCGTCGCGGTGACCTAATCCCTGGACGCTCGAGTTATTTCCGTCCGCGCAGGAACTGGTGAATGCCTTACCGCCGTAACGAACGCCTGGAACCAGCGCAACCAACGAAACTACATCGCGTCCATTCATAGGCAACTCTTGAATTGTCTTCGACTGAATCACGCCACCAGTAGCGGCGTTTTCGGTCTGAATGAGGTCCGTTGTCGCCTCTACCGTGACTTTATCAGTCACTTGACCGACCTCGAGAACCGGTGATACCCTCTTGCGCTCGGCGATTGTCAGTGCGGTTTTTTCGATGCTCCAGGTTTTGAATCCGGCGAATGTTACGGAAATGGAATACCGCGCGGAGGGAAGCGCAGTTATCTCAAAGCTGCCATCCGAACGGCTGATTTCGGTCTTCCTAATGCCGGTATCAAGATTGGTGACTGTGACCGTCGCACCTGAAATCACACCACCATTGGCGTCAGAAATGACTCCTAAAATGGTTCCGTCGACGCCAGTTTGGGCCATGGCTGCTATCCCGACGAAAAACAAAAGCAAACTACAGAATGTTGTTTTCATATCGCCTCCAAATCACCGTTTAAATTGGCTTCCTGGACACGAAGGAAGTTTCAAGACAGACCGCAGGCTTAACATGAAGCTAATAGATTCAGATTACTCTTGCCGCAAAGTAAGTCAAGGTCTTTATAGTTCTCGTCCATGTTGCTGGACGAAAGTTCTACGCCCTTCCTCCGGTATCGATTAATGGTTCTACGAAGCGCGAAGGCATTGAAATCACGCCTGCAACTCCGTAAAATAACGTTATGTTCCTGCGGCAATCCGCGGTGGTGACGATCGTGTTGGTCGCTGCCTCGCACGTCGCTGCCCTTCGTGCCGAAGAAGCTTCCCCGGTTAAGAACCCAGAGGCTCGGGCACACTACCTGAAAGCGCTCGAGTACGGCGACAAAGGTCTCTGGTCTCCGGCCATTCTGGAACTAAGCCAAGCGCGCGAGCTCGAACCCCTCAACGCGGAAATCCTGGTCGAGCTCGGTATCGCCTACGCGGAGCGCAAAGAGTGGAAACTGGCGCTCGGCATGTTCCGCAAAGCGGTCGCCGTCGCGCCGGGTTCCGTGCGTGCGCACTACAATCTTGCCCTCACGCTGGACCGCGCGGATCCCGGCAAAGGCGCCGGCATTCCGGAATACCGGAAGGCACTCAGCCTGGATCCTAAGCATGTGGACGCGTTGATGAATCTGGGGGTCGACATCGGAGACAGGAACGCTGCCGAGGCCAAGCCGCTGTTCGAACGCGCCCTCCGCCTCGCTCCAGCAAATGCAAACGTACATTTGAATTACGCGTTGCTGCTCAAACGGCAAGCCGACGAAAGTGCGAGCATTTCTGAATTTCAAGCGGCCATCCGCGGCAACCCCGATCTTCTCGAAGCTCGCCGCCAGTTGATTTCCATCCTGATGTCTCAACACCAATGGAGCAAAGTGATCGACGAATGCCGTGAGGTTTTGAACCGCGAACCCAGCGACGCAGCCACACGATACACTTTGGCGCAGGCTCTACTACGCGACCACCACGAAGAAGAAGGCAAGCAGGAGCTAGCGCGCGTGGTCGCCCTGCGGAAACGCGCTCAGGAGCTGCAGGATGCCCAAGCGCTCCAAAGCGAAGGCATTCGCTACCTTCGCGCCGGTCAGCCTCAGGATGCGCTGAAGTCGTTTCGTTCCGCTTTGGCTTTGCATGCTTCGGCTGGCAATCACATGTATTTCGGACTCGCGCTAGTGGGCGTGGGGGACGTGGATGCCGGAATTCGAGAGCTGAAGACCGCCCTGGAACTGGAACCCGGCAACGCGCGCGCACACCTCAATCTCGGTTCCGTCTACCTGCAAACCGATCGGGAATCGCCGGCGAAAGACGAATTCGAGAAGTCTCTCGAACTCGATCCCTGGCTCGCGGAGGCGCACAACAACTTAGGCTCCCTGCTGGCAAAGCATGAGCAGTTCGAAGATGCCGCCAAGCACCTGCGGCTCGCCGCGGAGCTGGATCCGCAGTATCTGGAAGCCGTCTTCAACCTCGGCCTGGCGTTGCGAAATTTGAACCGCATCGACGATGCGTTGAAAGCGTTTCGCCGGGCCGCCGAGCTGGCTCCGGACAGCCCGCAGGCGCAGTATGCACTGGGAATGACCCTTCGCGACAAGGGTGACGCGGCCGGCGCTCGCATTGCGCTGGCCCGCGCGGCGGTGCTGGCCAAGCAGGCTAAGTAGCCACTCCGCCGCAAACGTTAAACGCCTGCCCGGTGATAGCGGCCGATTCGTTCGAAGCCAGCAGCACAGCCATCGGGACAATCTCTTCCGGTTCCAGCCGCCGCCCGATCGGCGTGAGGCGAGCCTCCAGTTCCGTCACCGTTAACCCCAGCCGTTTCGCGTCGTATTCCACCCGGCGTTCATTCATTTCCGTTCGTACCGGGCCCGGGCAAATGGCGTTCACCGTGATTCCATCCCGCGCCACCTCCAATGCCAGCGTCCGCGTCAGGCCCAGCAGGCCGTGCTTGGACGCCGTATAAGCCGCTCCGTGAAGCGCCGGCAATTTGCCATTGATCGAAGCGATGTTAATAATCCGGCCCCATTTTTTCGCAATCATGCTCGGAAGAACAGCTTTCGAAAACTTGTAAGGCACCGTCAGATTCAACGTCAATGTCCTGTTCCAAAACTCATCGTCGAAATCAACCACCGGCCTCGGACTGGAACTGCTTCCGATACCTGCATTGTTGACCAGGATATCGATGGTGCCGAAGGTTTCCAGCACCTGCCGCATGACTTCCGCCGGCGCCGCGCCGTCAACCAGATCCGCGCGAATCGCCAGCGCTGTTCCGCCCGCCGCCTGTACTTCTTCCACCAACGCGAGCAGGCCGCCTTCCGTTCGGGCAGTGACGGCAATCACCGCGCCTTCTTTTGCATAGCCGCGCGCAATCGCACGGCCGATCCCGCGGCTGGCGCCGGTAATCAAGGCGACGCGGCCCTCAAGTTTGCGTTTGTCCATTGGATTACTTTACTTCGAAGTCCATCCACCGTCCACGGGAAGGGTCACGCCGGTCACGTACGATGCTTCGTCAGACGCCAGAAACAACGCCGCATAAGCCACCTCACGCGGATATCCTACGCGCCCCAGCACCGTGCCATCGCACTGCCACTGATAATGCGGGTCCCCTGCCTTTGCCGAAATCCGGGTTTGTATCGCTCCAGGACACAACGAATTGACTCGGATATTCCGTGGGCCGTAATCGTAAGCCGCGCTGAGAGTATAGCCAAGCAGAGCTGCCTTTGTAGCTGTGTATGCCACCGACGTCATCATGCCCGCCATAGCCTGGATGGACACAATGTTAACGATCGACCCTTTGCGCTGTTCAATCATGTAAGGCAGCGTTGCTTTCGTGAAGTAGTGCCTGCCCATCAAAGCGATTTGGATGCACTTGCTCCATTCCGCGTCGGTCGATTCCAGAATGGCGTGAAATTGCCCAAGATACGCCGCATTGTTGCAGAGGATGTCGATGCGGCCGTTCCTGCCCGCGGCCACTGCCACCGCACGCGCAACGTCCGCCGTGCTTGCGACGTCTCCATGGCAGAACTCCGCCCACCCGCCCCGTTCCCGAATTTCGCTCACGGTTGCATTGCCTGCCTGGGCCTCAATGTCCACCACCAGCACCCATGCGCCTTCTTCCGCAAATAAATCGGCGATTGCCTTTCCAATTCCATTTGCGCCGCCGGTGACGATCGCAACTTTGTCCTTTAGCCTGTCCATTTCGAGTGCCGCTTCCATACAGTAGTCGTCTCCAGCCAGATCGAAAATCCCGCTTCCAGCATCCTGGACGTGTAATTTTCATCTGCCGGAGTTTCTGTTAAAGTCCACTCATGCCAAGTCCGGCCGTCGCCCAAAGTCACCAGGAGATTTGCGGCCTCATCCAGCAGCAGGGTTTTGCCGTCATTCCCGGCGCACTCACCCCCGCCCAGATCGCGCTGGCAAACCGCGTGCTCGACAACGACCTTGAATCCAATTCCGCGGCGTGGGCCAAGTTCAATGATTCGCTGATGCAGTGCGTGGATCTTCTCTCCCGCACCGGCGAGTTGGATTTCACCATTGAGAATCCAGCCACGTTAGGGCCGCTGCGGAGCTACTTCGGCGAAGAGATCGCTTTCGAAGAATTCTCCGTGGTCATTCGCGAACCCACAGCCAAGCCTAGCGATATCAAAGGTTTTCATCGAGACCTGATTCGCGACTACAACCGCCGTATGGAGATCCAATACGTCTCGGTGATTTATTACCTGACCGATGTTTCCGAAAACGATCACTGTTTCAGCATCGTCCCGGAGACTCACAACCGGTTAGTTGATATGAAACCGGAGCAGGTGGAACCCGGCAACGAATTCGATATCACCGGACCCGCCGGAACCGCGATTATTTTTCATGGGCGCTGTATCCACTCCGGAAAACTCAAACCACACTCACGCCAACGACGTACTCTGCACCTTTACTATTGGCTGGCGAACCGCCCCCGCACCAACGAGTGGACCGAAATCCCCAGCAGACTTTACTTAAAGGCCGACCCCGCTCTTCCTGGGTTGCTCTATTCGAAGTGGAACACCAAAGAGTCAATGGACGGGACAGGCAGGAAGCCTCGCGATCTGGATCCTTCCATGCCCGTTGCTGAAATGCTCATGGAAGTGCAAAGACGAGCCAATAAGAAAACTTAAGCTTTCTGCTCGCGAAACCGCTGCTGCAATTCGTAGAGTGACTTCGGCACCGTCTCGTACCTTGGAATGGGCATCTCCATTGCGGTAAGCCGCGCACGGGAACAAAATGCGCCGCGAACCAGCCGCACGTAGCGCTCGGCGTTGGGCGTTGTCTCACCCACGTAGATTGGGTAAGCATCCGCAGCCCTGTAACCCAAAATCAGCGTTCTCCGCGCCCGTTGTGATGTATTTGGCGCCGAAGCGTGCGGCGTCATTCCATGCAGGAAGATGGCCGTTCCCGCCCCGCCCTCAATCGCGACTGCACGGGATTCATCGACGCGTTCCGTGATCTGCCCGCGAAAGTATCCGCTGGAGGTGTGGTCCATAATTCCGTTGCCATGGACTCCAGGGATCACTTGCAGGCATCCATTCTGGCGGTCCGCATCGTCGAGATAAAACAAAACCGCCAGCGAATCGCTGTTGGTCATCGGATAGTACGCCAGGTCCTGATGCCACTCCACTACCGAACCGATGGCCGCCGGTTTCATGTTCAGCTTGCTGTAATGGAACAGCAGATTTTCGCCCAGCAACCGCGCCAGACAATCCAGCAGTTCCCCGGATTCTGAGAGCGCGCGAAACCGGGGATAGTGCGTGCACGGCTCGTAAAGCCGCCGTACGCGCGCGCCATCCGGCAGTTGATTCGGCTCCATCTCCAAGCGGCTGGAATCATGGTTCGCCACCGTTGCTCCAGCGGAGATTGCTTCCACGTCCGCGAGCAGAGCGCTAAGCGCATCGCCCGGCAGAATCCCCGTAGCCGAACAAAATCCGTCACGCTGAAATTGATTTACCAGTTCCGCAGACAACATACGATCACGATAGTACACTGATGCCTTGATGACGAAAACGGCAGCCGCGATCTTTGCATTGTGTGGCGCCGCTGCCTTCGCGCAAGATTCATCATGCGGGAACTGCCACGCGAAAGAAAGCAAGACTCAACCTCTGACAGCGATGGCGCATGCGGCAACGCGCGCACTCGACTCCGAAATTCTGAACAAACATCCGCTGCTGCGATTTTCCAATGGTGGCTACACGTACGTCATTGCCCGCGACGGGAAGCGCGTCACCTACACAGTCACCGGTGGAGGGAAGACGCTCACGGCGGATCTCCAATGGGCCTTCGGCGCCGGCTCCATGGGGCAGACTTACCTTTATGAATACCGCGGGGCTCTGTATGAAAGTCAGATCAGCTTCTACTCGGCGGTGAATGGCCTCGACGTCACCATCGGCCACCGGAATCCGGCGCAATTCAATTTGGAGCTTGCCGCGGGTCGCCGCGTGGACAAACTGGAGGCGGCCCGCTGCTTCGCGTGCCATACCACCGGAACCTCGCCCGGCGTTCAATGCGAGCGCTGTCACGACGATGCTCCAAAACACGCGCGGTCGCCGTCAAGCGTACCGGCCAAGCTCTCGCAGTTGAGTAATGAGGAACTCTCAGACTTCTGCGGGGCCTGCCACAGAACCTGGCAACACGTGCAGGCAAACGGCCCGCATGACATCAACAACGTACGTTTTCAACCCTACCGCCTGGCCACCAGTAAGTGTTACAACGCCTCCATCGGGGACAAACGCATCGGTTGCGTAAACTGCCACAATCCCCATGAAGCCATGGTGAAGAGCACCGCCTACTATGACGCAAAATGCCAGGACTGCCACAGCGCGCAAACCGCTAAAACCTGCAAGGTGGGGCAAAAAGACTGCGCCGGTTGCCACATGCCGAAGGTAGACTTCCCAGGCGGCTACTTCCAATTCACCGACCATCGCATCCGCATCGCACGCGGAAGCACCTACCCAAACTGACCAGCGTCTACCTTCGACTTTCCAGTGAAAAGAAGGTGATTCGGTGCCTGTGTGCAGCAGGACGGGGCAGCCCCTCTTTGGTGGCATGCTCCCAGATCGGATCGAATTCACCCGCATTCGGATAGAACCCCGCGTGCATCGGCATCAACTGGATGCCCTTCATTTTCAGATCGCGATGCCCATGCTCCAGTTCGTCCTGCCAGCCCGGTTGCGTTGGATCCAACGAAAGGAATCCGATTAGTCTTTCCGGATGCGCGTCCAGGTAGGCGGCAACTTCATCGTCCGGCACCCAGAGCCCCGAAAGCTTCGCCTTGCCGCCGGACACGATAGTCTTCTCGCAGTGTGCCGCAGTGGCAGGTCTTTCCCGTCCCCGCGAGCGTGCCGCGCCTGGTCGCAAAAGCTATCGGTAAAGTGTCCTGGATAGGAAAAGTGGTGGCTATGAACATCAATCATGAATGCTGTCTTTTTCGAAATGCCGCAGAACTCCATACAACAGGACTAAACCGGTGATCAGGTACATCGCTGCGGTAAATGACATCAAGCTATCCACACCAATGGTGCTTCGCGCCAGGCCGCCCAACAGCGGAGCAAAGCCCGAAACAAGAGCCGACGCTAGATTCAGAACTCCAATCGCGGAAGCGCGCAACCGGATGGGCACCACATCAAACGTCGCCGCCGCCTGGTTTCCCGTGATGAAACCGGCGAAGAATCCAACGCCCATGGCCGCCAGGCGTGCTCCGCCCAAATCGCCAGTAGAGCCAAGTAGAAACATACAAGGGGCTCCACAGAAGAGTGCGGTGAGGATCACCCAAAACCGGGAAGCCTTCACCTGAGAATTGTAGTGGTCGGCAAGCCAGCCCCCCACCATCAGGCCGCAGGCGGTTCCAATCTGCGGATAGACGCTGGCTTCTAAGCCAGCCCGCGCCAGCCCGATCTGGAATTTATCGAACAGAAAAGTCGGCAGCCAGGTGTAAACAAGAAACAGGCCGAACGTCGCCACGGACACGGCGAACGCGATGATCCGCACCGTCGGAATCTTGAACAAAACTAGAAAGCTGGTCAGGTCGGCCTTGTTGCCGCTTTCCAACCGGGAGAACTCCTCCGGCATCCTGCGAAAAAAGCGGCTTAATGGAATCGCAAATAGCATCCCGATCCCGCCCAGCACCCAAAACGACACCCGCCAGTTAAACCTCTGCGCGATCAACGCGCTAATGGTCCCGCCGGTTGCAACGCCAATAAGCTGGCTGGTCATGAAAACCCCAAGCGCCCGCGAACGAGTGCTAGGTCCGTGCGCCGCCGCCATCAGCGCGTAACCTGCAGGCATGAAAAACGATTCCGAAACTCCCAGCAACGCCCTGCACACCAGCAGAAATGTTCCGTTCGGCGATAGCCCGGAAAGCACCGTAAGGAAGCTCCAGCTCACCAGACTTCCCACCAGCAGCGTTTTTTTTGAAAACCGGTCGCCCAGAATGCCCGCGATGGGCGAGAACACACCGAACACCCAAAGGAACAGCGCGCCGGTCAAGCCGAGCACCGCATTGCTATATCCGAAAGTCTTCTGCAGCGCGGGGAAAAGAGTGTAGACCACCTGCCGGTCTGCCTGGTTCAGCACATAGCAGAACCACAGGAACGCGATCAACTGCCACTCCGGCGCAATTAGCGGAGGACGCGCGGGTTTGACAGTCACGTTGCTCATGGCAGCGGCCAGTCTACACTATCGTTGACCTAGCATCCCCGCCGCAACCGCGCTGTCCATCATTGGGGATGGAAAATCGGAGGCCTGACTCAGACGGAAGAGGTCGACTTTGATCTCTGGGAGCATCAATGTGGCTGGCCGTTCTATTAGGATGCTTTCCCAATACATCTTGATCGCTTCCATTGCAGGGGCCGCCAAGTCGTCCATGGACCTGCCGGTCATAAGGATTGACGGAAGTTCAGGAACATGGGCACTGTATCCGTTAGCATCGCCATCGATCACCGGTGAGAATTTGCGCGTCACGGTTTAAATTCCTCGGTACCGGTTTGCCTCAGAATGCCACGATACGTACCCGGACGAACATCGTCCCCAAGTCTGCCCGACACTATGGTGATACGACCGTCGGAACGTTGGAAGACTTGATGATCGCCCGCGGTCCGCATTTGACGCCAAGCCTATTTGGGCACTTTGATGACCTCGCGAACCTTCAGTGGCAAATGTCACCTTACACAATCCGCTTTGAACATCGCGCACGCCGGAAGCGGCTGTGATCCCCGTGGTTCCTAGATAAAGGGTCGACGTGGACGCCTCCCGCCGAACGGCTCACGCGAATAGAAGACGACCCTTGGGTTCCGGAATCGAGCGTCCAAGCTCCCGAGCAGTTTCCATCCATTCCGCGATCACTGTCTCGACATTGGCAAGTGCTTCCTGCCGGGTAGCTCCATCGGCCGCGCAACCGGCCAATTCCGGCACTTCAGCAATAAACCCTTCGTCCTCGTTACTCCAATACAAAATGATTTCATACTTGGTCATACATCCCCTTTCGCCAGTTTATATTGAACCAGAACCTTGCGCACTTGTTTCACTTGGTACGGTTTTGCAAGCGAGTTCTTTGGCTGAAGATTCAGAATTTCGGCCACGCCTTCGTGGCTAAAGATGTGATGACTGCCCTGAATCCGCTCGGCGAAGCCCAGGCGCAATAGGAGGCCACGCAAATCGGCGAAGCGAATATTCGCATCCGAGGACCCGCGCAAGAGCTGGAGGAGAACGGCATCAGCCACATTAGGATTATGCGCACAGACAGTCAGACACTTCGCGTATGCAGGATTCCCGTACGACCACCAGTCGCTTCCGAACCATAAATCCAACCAACCCGCCCCAAATCCCACCCAACCCACGCCACCACGTCCACATACCTGAACACCGTATTGACAACCATGCCCTGAAGCGATCACCCTTAACTATGAGGCAGTTTGCACGCTTCAAACACCAGACCCGGCTCGCCGCGCTACTGCTGACTTTCGTCCCGCTGGCTCTTGCCGCGGAAAGCAATCCCGACGCCCTGACGATTCTCAAAGCCCGTTGTTTCGGCTGCCACAACGCCAAATTACTCCAAGGTAAACTCGACCTCACCTCTCGCGATTCCGCCCTGCGCGGCGGAGAGCGTGGTCCCGCGGTAGTTGCTGGCAAGGCCACCGAGAGCCTCATTTATCAATTCGCTACCCAACAAGTTCGTCCCTTCATGCCACCGGCCGGAGATCGGCTAACGCCCGGCGAGCTAAAGACAATGGCCGCCTGGATCGACGCTGGAGCTTCCTGGCCAGCCGCGACGGACTCGCTCTTCACGTCCACAATCCGTCCACTACTCGAACAAAAATGCGTAAGCTGCCATCATTCCGGTACCGGAAAGGCGAGCGGCCTCGATCTCACATCGCGTGAAAAACTCCTGGAAGGCGGCGACCACGGCCCGGTAGTCGTATTGGAAAATCCGGAATCCAGCGTTCTCATCGGCCGCCTCCGCCACACCGCCAAGGGCGCTGGAATGCCCCTCAACCAGCCACAGTTGGAAGCGGAATCGATTACGAAAGTCGTGGCCTGGCTCCGCGAGGGCGCCCATTACGATGCGCCCATCGAAGTAGCCAAGACGCAGGCCAAGAGTGACCATTGGGCTTTCCAAAAGCCAGTAAAAGCGCCTCTGCCCAAGCTCAACGGGCCGCTCGCATCATGGAGCAAAAATCCCGTCGACATAATCCTCGCCGCAAAATGGCAGGAAAAAGGCCTGCAACCGGCTCCCGAAGCGGACCGCCGCACGCTGCTCCGCCGCGTGTACATTGATGTGACCGGACTTCCCCCGGCGCCGGATCAGATCGACGCATTTCTGAAAGATAAATCACCCAACGCCTACGAGAAAGTAGTGGACGCCCTGCTGGAGAGTCCGCGTTACGGCGAGCGCTGGGGCCGCCACTGGATGGATATCTGGCGCTATTCGGATTGGTATGGCCGCCGCGGCCTCGACGATCAACGCAACAGCGTCCGCCACATCTGGCACTGGCGCGACTGGATCATCGAATCGCTGAATGCCGACAAGGGCTACGACCAGATGATCCGCGAAATGGTGGCCGGTGATGAGATTGCCCCGAACGATCCGAACGTGGTTCGCGCCACCGGATTTCTCGCGCGCAATTTCTATCGCTTCAATCGCAACGTCTGGCTGCAGGACACCGTAGAGCACATCGGCTTCGGCGTTCTCGGCCTCACACTGAAGTGCGCGCGCTGCCACGATCACAAGTACGATCCCATCAGCCAGGAAGAGTATTACCGTATGCGTGCCTTCTTTGAGCCATACGACGTTCGTACGGACCGCATACCGGGCAAGCAGGACCCGCATGACGACGGCATCGCCCGCGTCTATGAATCGGCTCC
Organism: Bryobacterales bacterium; assembly: GCA_038230275.1. Lineage (GTDB taxonomy): Bacteria > Acidobacteriota > Terriglobia > Bryobacterales > Bryobacteraceae > JANXXV01. The sequence goes on along the minus strand of JBBRNO010000018.1, from coordinate 34,715 downwards.
GCACGAAGGCGGCATAGAGCCCTATTTCCCGGCAATCTACAAAGACACGTTCCGCTTCATTCGCGGCGAGGAAACCAATCCCGATAAAACCCCGCTCACTCCGGGAACTCCCTCCGTCCTGGGCGCGTGGAACTTGAAAATCCAACCAGTGACGTTGAAGCCGGAAGAGCATATCCCGGATCTTCGCGATTTCGTCGGAACGGACATGCTCGCCAAAGCGCGCCAGGATATCAAAGACGCTGAACTCGCCATTCAATCTTCCACGCGCAATCTGGAACGGGTCCGTGCGGAGTTCGCCGCCCACAAAGATCAACCAGCCATCGACAAGAATAAGAAGCCAACCGTCGCCTTCAAAGACGTGCAGTCCATTCTGAACGTCAAGTGCAGTCAGTGTCATGGCGGCACCACGCAAGCCACCAGCCGCAGCGGCCTCATTCTCACCAGCCAGGCCGGCGCCCTTCAGGGTGGATATAAGTACGGCCCGGCCATCATCCCGGGGCGCAGTGCGGAAAGCCCGCTCATGCGCTACATCAGTGGCGACCTTTCGCCTCGCATGCCCATCGAAGGCGGCGCCGTCGGTTCCGCAGAAGCAGCTAAGCTCTCGAAGTGGATCGATGAGATCGTCGAAGAACCGGCAGTATCACTGCGCAGGGCGGAAGAGCGGCTAGCTGTCGCGAACTTGCACCTGGAGTCAGTGAAGCTATTCCTTCCGGCCTTGGAAGCTCGAGTAGCCGCGGACCGCGAGAAGTATCTACGCCCTAACGAGAAAGAAAAGCTCGAGAAGCTCACTGAATCCGCACAGAAGGCGGAACAGAAATACGTAGCGGCGTTCGCTTCAGAAGCAACCGTCGAAGCACAGCAGCTGCTCGGCACCGACAAAGCAGGCGCAGCCAAGACGAAACTCGAAGCTGCCGCGAAGGCACTCGGACAGGCGGCCCTCACCTATTCGCCCGTCGTGGAAGTTTATCCGGAAACCAGCAGCGGCCGCCGCACGGCGCTGGCCGATTGGCTGGTCAGCAAAGATAATCCCCTGCCCGCGCGCGTCGCCGTCAATGATATGTGGCTGCGGCATTTCGGTAAGCCCCTGGTCGCCACCGTCGCAAACTTTGGACGCAACGGCGCGAAGCCATCCAATCAGGCCTTGCTTGACTACCTCGCAGTCGACTTCATGGAAAACGGATGGAGCATGAAGAAGCTCCATCGAACGCTGCTCACCTCGAAGGCCTATCGCACCGCTTCCTCCGGCGTAGCGCTCAGCGAGGCGAACAAGCAGATCGACCCGGACAATAAACTCTTCTGGCACATGAACGCGCGCCGCATGGAAGCAGAGACCATTCGCGACGCAGTCTTATTTCAGGCAGGTCTTCTCGATCTCACAACCGGCGGTCCCGACATTGATGAGAATCAGGCCTTCGATTCGCGCCGGCGTTCCTTGTATCTCCGCCAGACTCCCGACAGCCAGGCCGAGTTCCTGCGCTTATACGATCAGCCCATGCCGAACGATTGCTACATTCGTCTGGAAAGCATTATCCCGCAGCAGGCGCTAGCCAGTGCCAACAGCACCTTCTTCCAGGAAGCGTCCCGCCTGCTCGCAAAATCTTTGAATACTAGCAATGCCGCGGATGACAGCTTCGTCCGCGCTGCCTTCAACACCATCCTCGGCGCTCCACCCACGGCGGTGGAATTGGCTGAGTCCCGCAAGTTTCTCACTTCGCAATCGGCGCTCCTGGCACAACCCGAGCGTCTCACGCGATTTTCGGAAGTAGTCGATACGCACGTCCCCCCGGCCCTGGATGCCAGGCAGCGTGCCCGTGAAAACCTGATTCATGCTCTGCTGAATCATAACGAGTTCGTTACTGTACGTTGAGGTGAATAAAATGAGTTTCCTTCCTCCATGCGGCCGAATCAGCCGTCGCAATTTACTGGTCGATTGTGGGATGGGTTTCGCGGGCCTCGCCCTCACCGCCATGCTCCGGCGTGATGGGGTGCTGAAAGCGGCGGACATGCCGTCCATCGAAACCTGGCGTCCGCCGGACGGCAAGCCGCACTTCACCCCCAAGGCGAAAAATGTCATTTGGCTGTTCATGCAGGGCGGCACCAGTCACCTCGAAAGCTTCGATCCAAAACCCGCCTTGAACAAGTACGCCGGCAAAACCATCGGCGATACACCGTACAAAGACGTGCTCGCTTCCCCCCTGGTAAGCAAGGGCGTCCGGCAGCCAGTCGCCAGCGTCCGAAAAATGATGCTGCAGCTTTATCCCATGCAGGTCGGGTACCGCAAGTACGGCCAGCTCGGCATCGAAATGACCGATTGGTGGCCGCACATGGGCGAAGTCGTCGATGATGTCGCGTTCGTGCGCTCGCTGTATACAACGGATAACGACCACGGCGCACAATACCAGTTCCACACCGGCCGTCAGGTGCTTGATGGTTTGTTCCCGTCCATCGGCTCCTGGGTGCACTATGGCCTCGGCTCGCTGAACGATAATCTTCCCCAGTTCGTCGTCTTAGGGGAGCAAGTGGATTCCTGCTGCGGAGGAAGCGGCTGTTCCGGCGCTTCGTATCTCGGTCCGCAACACGCGGGCGTTGAGTTCGCACTGGACCCGGCCAACCCGTTGCCCTACGCCCGTCCATCGGGCGAAGTCTACAAAGAAGAGCAAAAGTGCGAATTCGATTTCATCCACAAGATGGACGAGGTTGCCCGCTCGCGATATCCCGAAGACCCGGCCCTCACCGCGCGCATCAAATCGTACGAACTTGCCTATAAGATGCAAACCACCGTGCCCGCGGTATTCAATTTCAAAGACGAGCCGGAACACGTGCGAAAGCTCTACGGGCTCGATCAGGAAAATACGCGCACCTTCGGCGAACGCTGCCTTTCCGCCCGGCGTTTAGTGGAACAGGGCGTGCGCTTCGTGCAGGTTTACCACGGCGGCGGCGGCAAGAACGAATGGGACGCTCACTCAGACCTTCAGAAGAACCATAGCAAGCTCTGCACTCAGGTGGACCAGCCCATCGCCGGTCTGTTGAAAGACCTGAAGCAGCGCGGTCTGCTGGAGGATACGATTGTCGTCTGGGGCACCGAGTTCGGCCGCACCCCTGGAGTGGAAGGGGTCCGCGGCGGCCGCGACCACCACCCCTACGGCTTCACGGCATGGATGGCAGGTGCTGGAATCAAGCGCGGCATCATTCACGGCGCTACCGATGAATTGGGCTTCCATGCGGTAGAAGACCGTCACTACGTTACCGACATTCACGCCACCGTGATGCACCTGCTCGGGCTCGATCCGCAGCGCTTGGATGTCCCGGGCCAGAAGCGTCTCGAAGTGGATTACGGCTTCCCGATTAAATCGATCCTGGTCTAAACTCGCCAGCGATTGATCACATCCCAGTTCGGCGTTATGCCCAAGCCGGGCGCTTCGGGAGGATAGAAGAGACCGTCTTCAATTCGCAGCGGCTCTTCGATAATCGATTCGTTGTAGCGTAGCGGGCCTACCAGATCGCAAGTCAGCGGAATATTTGCGCAGGCAACGGCCAAATGAACAGCGGCTGCGGAGGCGATCTGCAGTTCTCCCATCGTCCCAATCAGGCAGGGAATTCCCGCCGCCTCCGCGATCACGATAATTTGCTGGGATCGCAGCAATCCCCCAGACTCACTGACGTATACGTTGAACACATCTCCCGCCCGAGCCGCAATCGCCGTCAGCGCATCGCGCGGCGATTGAATCGATTCGTCCAGTCCAATCGGAACGTCCACCGCGGAACGCACCTCGGCGTGGCCGGCAAAATCGTGCGCCGCCAGCGGTTGTTCCACCAGTTGCAGGTCGAAACACTCCAGCCGCCGGATCGCCGCAATCGCCTCCTTCGCGGATCGATAGTATTCGTTCGCATCCAGCCGCATCGTAACGCGCGGCCCAATTCGTTTGCGTACCGCCTCACAGGCGCGTGCATCAGTGTCGCCCGGGCGTCCAATCTTCAGCCGGATGCTTTGTACCCGGTGCTTGTCCAGATAGAGCGCCGCCTCGTCCGCCATCTCTTCCGGTTCCTGCTGGCCCACAGTCCAGTTCAACGGAACGGCTTCCCGCGCCTTTCCGCCCAACAGACGATAGACCGGTAGCCCGGCAGCCTTGCCCGCAAGGTCCCACAGCGCCATCTCGACGCCCGATTTCGCCTGCCGCCCTCCGCTCAGCACCGTATCCATGCGCTCCACTAAAGCTGGAATGCGCCGCGGATCTTCGCCCAGCAAGGCCGGACCCAGATACGCATTGATGTCCAACGCGTGCGATGGCCCCAGGCGGTAGTAGTACAGTGCACTCGATACCTCGCCAAAGCCGGTGATGCCCGCGTCTGTCTCAATCATCACCAATGCAAAATCGGAAAACGTGAGTGCCGCGCGCGCGCCGACAAAGCGATGTGCCCGCGGTGCGTGAATCGGAAATGCTTCTACGCGCGTAATCTTCATTCGTCCCGGACAATATGGCTGATCGGCGGCAGCAACTCGGCTTCCAATGCCTTCATGTCGGTGCCCACTTGAATCAGCGCATCCACAACAGCCTCTGCAATGCGCCGTCCCTTCTCCGCCGTTGCCAAAGTAGGGTCGCCACGCACGCCGCTGTGCGACGTTCTTGACCGTTCATTGATCAGCCGCACCGGAGCAGGCGCCATCAGATCCCAGGCAAAATATTTGCTCTTCGAATTCCAGATCTCTTTCCGGATCTCGCTCGTCCGCACATCGCCGGGCGCAAAGTGCATGTAAACCGATGTCTCCAGTTCACACCCATGGGACATGCCGCCCGGCATCTGCGATTCCCGCACTTCCTTAATCGTCTCGGTCCCTAACGAAAACCAGGACACCATGGCGCATTGGGCCTTGCTGCGCATCGTCACCAGCCGTGATGCGGTCTCCAGCAGAATCGCGTTAGACCCGTGGCCATTCACGAAGAGGATATTGCGGAAGCCCATATGCGCGAAACTCAAGGCAACGTCCGTGCAGTAATTCACAAAATGGTCCCAGCCCACGTGAATCGTGCCGGGAAACTCCATGTTGTGCTCATTGAAACCATACGGAATGCAGAACGTGGTCACAAACAACTCCGGCGCTTTTTCCGCCGCCCGTTCGCACAAAGATACCGGCAGTACGATGTCCGTGTCGATCGGCAAATGCGGACCGTGCTGCTCCATCGCCCCGGCCGGAATCAACACCACTTTCTTCTGCCGTACGGCCTCATTCACTTCGGGCCACGTCATTTTACCCAGGTGCGTCATTGTCGTATCTCACAACGTTTCAACTCACAACCGGCTAAGGAACCAACTCAGATTCTTCTCCATCACGTCCCGAATGTGCGCCGGTTCGCCGAAACCGTGTGGCTCGCGCGGATAAAGATCATACTCCACTTCCACATGATTGTCAGTCAGCGCGCGATAAATCTCGGCGTTGTGGTTGATGTCCAGCATACCCACCTGCAACAAACATGGCGTACGGACGTCCTTCAGCTTCGCCCGCGGGGAATGCCTGGCGTAACTCTCTGGAACCTCCCAGGGCGTTCCCCCGAAATAGGTCCACAACACTTCCTTCGGGCCATCCGACTGACCGTAATACGTAGCCCAATCTGTCGCGGGCGCACCTATGGAGGCCGCCTTAAACCGATTCGTCTGCGTCACCGTCGAAATCGTCAGATAGCCGCCATAGCTCCAGCCCATGACTCCCAAGTGATTCGCGTCGGCAATCCCGCGGGCAATCAAATGATCGATCCCCGTCATTACATCGTCGAAATCGCCCTCGCCTTGCGACTTCGAATTCTTCATGCGAATGCCCGCTCCGTAGTTAACAGACCCGCGAAAATTCGGCGCAAACACCGCGATGCCGTTCTGCAGATACATTTGCACCGGGTAGGTCCGCGGCGTGGGAAACGCATCCAGGATCACTCCAGTCGGACCGCCGTGAAGCTCAGTCAACATCGGAACCCGCTTGCCCGGCTGATACCCAACCGGCAGCCAAAGCATTCCTTCCATGTCGGAACCATCTCGCGACTTCCACTTCACAACTTCCGACGAAAACGCCGGCAGTGCCGACAGATCTTTGAACACATTCGTCAGCTGACGCGTCCCCTTGCCCTCGTAGTACATAATCTCCGGCGGGTGCGCCCGGTTAACCTGCAGGAAAACTGCGCGCGTCAGATCCGGAGTGAAACTCGCTGCACCGGCAATTCCTTCCGCCAGAATGGTCGTGCGATTCGCCTCGATCTCATGGCGAATAAGAACGTCGCGCACTCCCTTCCCCGCAGTGTAGATCAACGTGCCGGAATCGGGGGACCAGGCGAACGCGTTGCCCCCGCGAAAAACATCTTCCGGATGGCCGCGCGTAATGTAGCGGGGCGTGCCGCCGCCCGAAGGAATCAACGCGACATCCCGTCTCTCGAAATAGTTGGACGAGCCCCCTTGCGAATGAAACGCGATCCATTTCCCATCGGGCGAAAAGGAAGGCTCCGCGTCGCGTCCGGGTTGCACCACCAGCGGCGTCACCTCCAGCGTCTTCAGAACCACGGTGTACAAATCGGACTGCAGCGAATCCTGGTTCAGTGGCGTCGGGTTCGCCGCAAAAACAGCGCGGTCGCCCGCAGGGGAAAGGGCAAACGACGTCACATGAAACTTTCCACCGCTAACTCGCTTCGCTTCGCTGGCATCCAAAGCCTGCCAATACAAACGCGAGAAACGGATATACTTCCCGGATATCTCAGGATCTGCAGCCGGGTCCGGATCCGCTGCAAGATATCCAATCGCACCGCCGTTCGTCGCCCACGAAAACGAAGTTACCGGCGATTTCGAATCGCTGAATCGCCGCACTTTGCCGTCCTTCGAATCGTACAAATAGATCTGCACAATGTGATCGTGATCCGCCAGGAAAGCTAGCAGTTTCGAGTCAGGCGACCAGCGCGGCCGCCGCCCTTTGGAAACCGATTGCGCCGCCCCTCCCTCAATCGGAGACTGGTAAACCTGTCCCTGCTGCACATAGGCGTACGTCTTTCCATCGGGTCGTATCTGCGGATCGCCCAACGAGGGTAGACTCAGCAGCGCCTCAATCGTCCATACAGCCAGCAGCAGACTAGACAAGGATTTCCTCCATCGGCTTGCGGTTCGAATCTCTATTCACATCGTATATAAAAAGTTTCGGAAGAGAACCCGCGTGTCCACCGGACAGGACACTCATTCCCTCCCCGGCATTGTCCAATCCGCAATATAATGTCGGAAGACGGACGGAGGTCTATGAACGTAATATATTGTTCAGCCCTGCTTGGCTCGGCCCTGCTAAGCCCAGCCCTGCTCATGGCGCAGGATAAGCCCGGCGCAAAGCCGGTGGCCGTCGAACTCTTCGAGAAGGTTCCCGCCGGTTCTGAATTCCAGCTCCAGGCCCAGAGCCCGGTCGCGGCCTACTCCGAACCAGCATTCGCCTTCGTCCATACGCCCACTAAATTCGCGCCAAACGCCATTCCCCAGGACCGTTCAGCCCCGTTCATCCTACGCGCCAGCTACCCACGGAAGCTCCCCGCCGGCGACTATCAGTTTCGATTGCGCGCACGCGGCGCAGCGGTGTTCCAAATGGATGGCAAGGATCTGCTCAACACCAAGGCGCAGAAGCCAAATGTCTCGGGCGACGATCCGGTCCCCCCACCGCTCGATCACAGCGATCCACTGGTCCGTGCGTTGCATTACCCGCACCAGGATTCCGTAATCACGCTTAAACTCGACGGTGCCGAACACAGCTTCACCCTCATCGCCGTGATTGGCGGTAAGGGACTTTATCCCAGCCCAGGCGAACTTTCCGTAAGCCTCGCCCGGCCCGGCCAAGTCGATCGCCTGTTGGGCCCCGATGGTTCGCCTACTTTGACTGACGCCGATTGGGAATCGTATGTCATCGCGTCAAGCCAGCGCCACCGGCAGGACGACGTCATTCGCCGCCGCCAGGCCAGTGTCGATGTAGTCACGGCATGGAACGCGCGGCACGAAAAGATCCGGGCGGCTTTGAACGCAACACCGGGCCCGTCCGTACCAGTCCTGCAAACCGGCACTCCGGCCTACAACGACATTGACCGCTTCCTCGGCCAGAAGCTGGAGAAAACCAAAACAGCGCCGTCCGCTCTAAGCACGGACCTCGAATTCCTCCGCCGCGTTTCCCTGGACCTCACGGGACTGATCCCCACTCCCGCTGAGATCACCGCCTATCTAGCCGACCCACCGAAGATGCGCCGCGCCAAAGCCATTGACCGCCTGCTGGACAATCCTTCCTGGGCCGATCATTGGGTCGCCTACTGGCAGGATGTGCTCGCCGAAAACCCCGGCATCCTCAAGCCCGACCTCAACAACACCGGTCCCTTCCGCTGGTGGCTGCACCAGTCGTTCACCGACAAGATTCCGTTTGACCGCATGGCCGCCGAATTGATCGACATGGAAGGCAGCCAGGCCCTGGGCGGCCCGGCGGGCTTTTCACAAGCCACTCTCAACGACGCGCCGTACGCCGCAAAAGCGGACATCATCGCCCAGGCATTCCTAGGCCAGAAAATGCAGTGCGCACGTTGCCACGACGCGCCGTTCCATCCATTCAAACAGAAGGACCTATTCAGCCTCTCCGCCATGCTGGCTGGCAAGCCCGTGAAACTGCCCTCCACCAGCACGGTGCCGGTTGTCGAAGGGGGCCGCCGCCCCATGGTGACCATCGCACTCCGCGCCGGAGACACCATTGCGCCGGAGTGGCCTTTCAAAACACTGGTCGAACATGCCGAGACGGCGGAGCTGCCCGGCAAGGCATCGGTACAGTCCCGGCACGACGTAGCCGCCTACGTCATCTCCCCGGAAAACGAACGCTTCGCGCAGGTGGCGGTCAATCGAATCTGGAAGCGCTACATGGGTCTCGGCATCGTGGAACCTGCCGACGATTGGACCCGCGGCAAAGCATCTCACCCCGAACTGCTTGCCTACCTCGCCCGCGAATTTATGCTCAGCGGTTATGACATAAAAGCGCTGGCGCGCTTGATCGTAAGTTCCCACGCCTACCAACGAAAACCAGTCGGCACCGGAGCCGATCAAATGAGTGCCGAATCGCGAATCTTCTCCGGCCCCGTCCGCAGAAACATGACGGCGGAACAACTGGTCGATTCGCTCCATCTCGCCGCCGGCAAGGAATTCGAATGCGAAGACATGAACTTGAATCCAGCCGGAGATCGTCCAGCGAATCAATTCCTGAACCTGGGCAAGCCAAGCCGCGGATGGCAAATGACCGCTCTCTCGAACGAGCGCGACCGTCCAGCCCTGGCCCTGCCCATCGCCCAATCCATCGTCGATGTGATGTCCACTTTCGGCTGGCGGCAGTCTCGCCAGAATCCAGCCACCACCCGCGACGACGCGCCTTCGCCCATGCAGACGCTCATTCTGGCCAACGGCGTCTTGGGAACCCGTATGGTGCGGCTTTCCGATGAGAGTGCCTACACCGAACTGGCCATGCGCTCCATCCCCGCCGAAGAACTGGTGAAGCAGACGTTTCTGAAAGTGATGTCGCGGCCCCCCTCTGCCGAAGAGTCCGCCACCTTCGTCAGCCTGCTGAAGCCGTACTATCAAACGCGGAAGGTGAAGGGCGCGGAGTCCATCATCACCAAACGCCAAAGCGACAACCGCGTCTCCTGGTCGAATCACCTCAGTGCTGAAGCCACCCTAATCCGCATGGAGGAAGAACGGAAACTGCGCATGGGTGACCAGCCAACGAAACGCCTGACTACTGAGTTCCGTGAGCGCTATGAAGACGCATTGTGGGCCATGGTCAACTCGCCGGAATTCGTAATGGTGCCGTAAGGAGAACCAATGAACGTATCCAGAAGAGATCTGCTGAAAACAGGCGCAGTCGCGCTAGGCATTGGTTCGTCACTGAGCGCCAGCCCCGCCGTGGTCAATCTTCCTAAAGGAAAGGCCGACGCCTGCATCTTCCTCTGGCTCGGCGGCGGCGCCGCGCACATCGATACCTTCGATCCGAAAATGCGCGGCGACGGCAAGCTGAAAGCCGGTTCCTATTACGATTCCATCAGCACCGCGATTCCAGGTGCGCGCGTTTGCGAACACCTAAAACAAAGCGCGCCGCTAATGGACCGCTGCGTCCTGGTGCGCTCCGTCACCCACACCATCAAGGGCGAGCATGCGGCCGCCGCAAATCTCCTCCACACCGGACGCACACCCAGCGGCACCCTGCAATATCCATCCATCGGTTCCATCGTTTCGCACGAACTGGGAACGAAATCCGACGACGTTCCAGCCTATGTAGTGATGGGCTATCCCAACATCACGCGCGATCCCGGATTTCTTGGCGCCAGGCACGGCTACATTTATCTGACACAAATTGAGACGGGCCCCAACGGCCTGGTGCGCCCTCCAGACGTGGACAACGCGCGCGAAGATCGCCGCGAAACATTGCTTTCCAAAATGCGCGAGGGCTTCGTCAAACGCAATCCCTCCGACGAAGCAGTGCAATCCCAAGCCGAGGTAAGCCGCCAGGGCTTCAAACTGGCCAGCCCGAAGTTCCTCAATGTGTTCGACCTCCAACGCGAGGCCTCCACCCTTCGCGAATCCTACGGCGGCGAGTTCGGCCAGCGATGCCTGCTAGCAAGGCGCCTGGTGCAATCGGGCGTCCGGTTCGTCGAGGTCTCGTTCAATTTGAATTTCCTCAACGGCAGCGGCTGGGATACCCACAACGACGGCCAGGTGAAACAACACCTGTTGATCCAGGATCTGGATAAGGCATTCGCCACGCTGCTCTTGGATCTGGAGAAGAACAGATTGCTCGATACCACGCTGGTGGTCATCGCCACTGAATTCGGACGCCCCGCCGAGTTCGACAGCGGCGGTGGACGCGGCCATCAGTCCGAGGCCTTCAGCATGGTGTTGGCCGGTGGCGGACTGCGCACCGGAAAGGTGGTCGGCGTAACTGACGAGATCGGCGCCAAAGTTGTCGAAAAACCCGTCAGCGTTCCAGACTTCCACGCCACCGTCCATTGCGCGCTCGGCATCGATCCCGGCAACGTCATGCATGCAGGCGATCGTCCGGTCCCGGTGACCGATCATGGCAAACCCCTGTTGGAGCTATTCGCATAGTGCGCTGGCGAGTTCTGCTCTGCGCGCTCGCCGCCATCTCCAGCGCACATGGGGCGCACTCTGAGCCGCGACCGTAAGGGAGCGGTAGAAAATAAATCAGCTACCCCCAAACACTCACTAACGCACGAACTGATCTACAAAATCCGCACCCAAGCCGACATCGGCATAGTGCTTCCGGCACATGTCGATCTTCGTAAACACGTCTTCAAACCCAGTGTGATTCCCCTGCTCGTCCACATAATACATGCAGCCCGAAATATTGAAGAACGTAATCATCTCGTCCACATCGGCATCCACCATCAACGTATGTGTTTCCCCGGGCGGTTCAAAAACGTAATCGCCCGCTCGAGCAACCCAGTTGTGCTCTAAATACCGCCACGAGCCTTTGATAACGTACCCGTGCACGGGTGCCGGATGGCGGTGCCTGCTCAGAATGCCGGCCCTTCTAACCCGCAGCAGGTTGCACCAGCCACCCGCCAGAGTATTCAGCATGAGCGGACGAAACCACACGCTCGGCGACTGCGGAACCCATACCCGTTCATCCACGGGCACCGCGCCGACGACGATCTGTTCCGGAGAAAGTGGATGCGATGATTGCGTGAGCATTTCCCTACCTGATTGAATATCCGCCATCGACCGGGAGGACGGCCCCGGTGACAAATGCAGCGGCTTGTGAGCATAAGAATAACACTGGACCCGCCACGTCCTCCGGTGTCCCCCAACGCCCCATGGGAGTCCGCCCGACAATCTGCGCCGAACCGGCCGGGTCCTGTTGCAGCGCAGCGGTTAAGTTGGAAGTGATCCATCCCGGCGCAACCGCATTCACACGGATATACTCCGGCGCCCAGGCGATCGCCAGCGACTTGGTCAGTTGCGCGATGCCTCCTTTGCTCGCGCTATAGGCGGGCACGCGAGCGCCGCCAAAAAAGCTGAGCATCGAAGCGGTGTTAACAATACATCCGCGCGATTTCGCCAGCAGCGGCCGGCATCCAACGCAAAGCCGCATCGTTCCCGTCAGATTCACATCCACCACTCGTTCGAATGTAGGAATGTCGAACTCCGCATCCCGCACAATCGTGCCGGCGCAGTTCACCAGAATATCCAGACTGACCAGCCGCCCCACCAGCGCGTCCACTTCGGCTTGCGAACTCACGTCCACCGGCGTCGCGGGCAAAACGCTCGATTCACAATCCGCACCCGGCAGGCCTGTAACTTGCACTCTGCAACCAGCCCGGTGAAGTGCCTCCGCAATCGCCTTCCCAATGCCGCTGGTGCCCCCGCTGACAAGTGCCGACTTTCCTTCGAATTCGGCAGTAGGCATGAATTTTGAGTATAACTCTGAGCCAAAGTTCGGGCGATAATCAAGAGATGAAGCAATTCCTGGGCATCCTCGTTTGCGGAGCAGTGTTGTGCGCGGCGCCCAATCCGCCCTCAGTGGCCGAAGCAAAGAAGTTCCTTGACGACGCCAGCGCCCGCCTGCTTGAACTAACCAACGAAGCCGGCCGCGCTGCCTGGGTGCAGGCCAACTTCATCACCGACGATACCGAGGCCCTCTCCGCTCTCGCCAATGAACGGCAGATTGGCGCGGCTGTGGAACTCGCCAAAGCCGCCACCCGGTTCGACAAGCTGGCGCTTCCTCCGGACATGGCCCGGAAGATGAAACTTCTGAAGCTGTCTCTCACCCTGGCGGCTCCAAACAATGCTAAGGAGCGGTCAGAGGTCACCCGCATCGCCTCCAGCCTCGAAGGAACTTACGGGAAAGGAAAGTATTGCCCTGCCGGCGCTACCGCGGAAAAACCCAAGTGCCTCGACTTGCAGGACATCACCAGAATCATGGCCAACAGCCGTGATGAGAAACAGTTGAAGGATGTCTGGAAAGGCTGGCGCACCGTCTCGCCGCCCATGAAGGCCGACTACAAACGGTTGGTCCAACTGGCGAATAAAGGCGCCAGGGAGTTGGGATTTGCGGACACCGGAGCCATGTGGCGCTCCAAGTACGACATGCCGCCCGATGATTTCGCCAAGGAACTGGACCGTCTTTGGGAACAGGTGAAGCCCCTCTATATGTCGCTTCACGCCTACGTGCGCACGAGGCTTCGCGAAAAATACGGTGACGCCGTAGTGCCCGCTACCGGACCCATTCCCGCGCACTTGCTGGGCAATCCGTGGGCGCAGTCATGGGAAAACATCTATCCCTTGCTGGCTCCAAAAGACGCCGATCCCGGGTTCGACCTGACCGATATTCTGAAGCAGCGAAACACGGATGCCATCGGCATGGTGAAGTACGGCGAAGGCTTTTTCATGTCTCTGGGCTTTGCCGCCCTGCCTCCCGGTTTCTGGGAACGGTCGCTTTTCGTGAAACCCAAAGACCGCGAAGTGGTCTGCCATGCCAGCGCCTGGGACGTGGATAACGTCAATGATCTTCGTATCAAAATGTGCATCGAGATCAACAGCGAAGACTTCTCCGTCATCCACCATGAGTTGGGCCATAACTTCTACCAGCGTGCCTACAACACCCAGCCGCTCCTGTTCCGAGACAGCGCCAACGACGGATTTCACGAAGCCGTCGGAGACACCATCGCCCTGTCGGTTACACCGGAGTATCTGGTGAAACTCGGCTTTTTGAAAACCGCCCCAGACCCTTCAAAGGACATCGGACTCATGCTGCACAAAGCTCTCGAGAAGGTCGCTTTCCTCCCCTTCGGATTGCTAATCGATCAGTGGCGCTGGAAAGTGTTCAGCGGTGAGATCACCCCCGAACAATACAATCAGGCGTGGTGGCATCTGCGCCAAAAGTATCAGGGAATTGCCGCTCCGGTGGACCGCACCGAAGCCGATTTCGACGCCGGCGCCAAATATCATGTGGCCGCCAATGTCCCCTACATGCGCTATTTCCTGGCGGACATTCTGCAGTTTCAATTTCACCGCGCACTGGCGAAAACCGCGGGCTGCACAGAGCCCCTGCATCGCTGTTCGATTTACAATAGTAAGGAAGCTGGCGCGAAGTTGAATGCAATGCTCTCAATGGGACAGAGTAAACCCTGGCCCGATGCTCTGGAGGCGATGACCGGGCAGCGGCAAATGGATGCCTCCGCGATTGTCGATTATTTCGCTCCGCTGAAAGTCTGGCTGGACGAGCAAAATAAGGGGAAACCCGTAGGGTGGTAACCTTATCTCCACCCAAATGAGCGATGATTGAGTAAGGCGGTGCAACGTGGCTAGAGGTTGGGAGAGCAAGTCGGTTGAGTCGCAAATAGAAGAGGCGGAGGAAAGGCGAAAAGCCTCCCACGGCCGCGAATTGGCGGCTCATGAAAAAGAGCTCCTGCGGGATCTCCGCGTCCTCCAGCTTTCTCGAACTCGCATCCTGCAACAGATTTCCGACCACGCGCGAAGGCTACAAGGTGATGATGCGCGTAGCTCTGGCCGATCAGGACCAAAAAATCGAGGAACTGGAAAAACGTCTCAGTGCGTCAGCCGGCTGACGCCACGGAATAAGCGTTCTGAATTTTCGCCCACTTCCGAGCCGCGACCGTAAGGAAGCGCTACAACCGAACCATCGCAACCGAGCGCTAGGCCTTCACCGCCAGTTGCAGCGTCTGGTCCGATCTCGCCGTAACTCCCTGCCCCTGGTTATAGTAGCTCCCCAACAGCAGACCCGCGTTCAGGTGCGTTCCATTCGATAACGTGATCTCACGCGTGGCATTATCCGCCAGCCAAGGTCCACCGGAAGAACCAAATCGCGAACTTCCCAGCGTTGCCCCAGGATCGTACTGCTGTACCAGCCGCAGTGCTTCCTGCGCGCCTTCGGACGTGGCCGAGTAACCCGTGTTGATTTCCCCACTGCTGATGCCCGAAATATGGTTCCCCTCAAACCAGTTGGGAAAACCGGTTACTAGTCCGTCTCGTAACGGGTTGCTTGGAGTAACGAAGTATGGGTTGTGGGCCGCTTCCCCCGCGTAGCCCCACTGGTTGGCCACCGGTGCCGCTAGCCGAACAACAGAAGGTGCACCGCTCGGCGTGGTCTTCCCCGCCGCATCGCTCACCGCGTCCCGTTTGTCTTGAGTACCATCGTAATGTGGAGTATCGGACATCGTCGTTGGTGTTGCCGCCGGTGCAGTCAGCGCCACCGCCGCGGCCGCCGCCTTTGTCACCGCCAGCGGTTGGTCCATCGCAATCTCCAGTAGGTTGCGCCCAAGTGTGTTGTCACCGCGATGCGCCGTACCCGCGGAGGAAAGTAGCTGTTGTGCCTTTCCAGCACCCGAATCGGAACGGACCCGTTCCAAAGTGGGACTCGCCGTCGTGCGGACAGTTGCACTGCTGCTCGCCGGCGTCGAAGTGGCCAGCGCCGCGGAGAACCGGCTAGCAAATGATTGTAAAGTGTTACGACTGTTGCGGCTGACGGTGGCCGCCTTAACGTCGTTCGGAATACCCTGCACCGGAGTTCGTCGGGTGGATACCAGCATAATAAATCACTACCTCCGCAAAGGAAATAGCACGCCGATAGCCGAAAGTCAGTGGTTCACGTCCTGGCCCCGCGCAGGCCGCGGCACCGCAAACGTCACCGTAACCGGAAATGTCTGGTTCAACGGCTGCACTACAATACTGCCAATAATCGACCCTTTTGGAGTCGAGTTAAGCGGCTTTGAGTCGAACAGCACCTTGGCCGATTCCCCCGCCTTCAATGTCTTCTTATCGACGGATACCGTCAGACCTTCAACCGGCGGAAAAGAGATATCCACTGTCACTTGTCCCGGCAGGTTGTTGGTGACCGTGATGGCCCCCGTTGCCGCTTCGTAGCTGCTAAGCGCCACCGCGGAGCCGCTCACTTTCACCTGATTGACAACCTCGGCGGGCGACACTTTTTTAAACGCGGCAATCTTCCGCTCCCGCTCCACATCTTTTTCATCCGGAATCGCCACCCGCCCAAACGGAGTATCCACGAACTTCTCCGCAATATGACACCAATACCATTGGCCGTTTTCCAGCCTCCAGGTGCTCGCGATTGGCGGAGTCGCCGTCACCGTTCCCATCCGCGCGATGCGCCGTTCCGCCGTTACCACCGTAATCACCTTCGCCTTCGTGAAGTGGTCCGAGTAGGTGATTTCCGGCTCGCGGAAATTCAGATACCGCTGCTTCTCCATCTCAAAGAAGAAGTCCTTGCTATCCTCCGCTACATACTGCTCAGCGGAACGAAACTTGCCATCCACATGTGCCTGATAGAACTTGCCGATCCGCGCCCGCAGCGCCTCATCCACAGCAGCCGGAGCCTTCTCCTGCGCAAAAACCGGCAGCAGACATGCCAATACCAGAAAACTTGATAAACGCATACGCCTCTATTTTAGCGGTTGAAAAGTGTTAGCGGTTAAACAGAAAACCATTGCTATTCAACAGCGCCCAAAGCAGATCCTGAGCCCGTTCCGCCCGGCTTCCGCCCTTCGACAAATACGTCTGCGCATAGTCCAACTCAGAAGTCGCTGGCATCCGGTTGAGCGAACTCAAATACAGTTCCTCCACAATTTGCCGGTCCGTCTTCCCGCTCAGCATCAGTTTCGCCACTCGCCCGCCGGAATCGGCGATAGCATCCGCAATCGTCGAACCGTTAAGCAGGTTCAACGCCTGCACCAGGCTAACGTCGCTGCGCCGTTCGCATTCGCAGCTGGTCTGCCGCTCCGGTCGCCCGAAGACATCCAGAAAACCACCTTGTCCCACGTGCGGATCCGGGAAGTCCTGCGCCTTCGACTCCTCCGGAAGCTCCTTCATCTTTACCTTCGTCCCGGCCGCGGCATTCACGCTATCGAACAGTTCTTCCGCCGACAGCCGCCGTGGCAGCGCCCGCGAAAAATTCACCTCATCATCCGCATTCCACTCATTCGGCTGGAAGCTCAGTTGATAGGTGCGCGACGAAACAATCACCCGGATCAGGTGCCGCAAATCGAAATTGCTATCCGAGAAATCCTTGGTCAACGCCGCCAACAAGCGTGGATTGCTCGGCGGATTGCTGGCCCGGATATCGTCCACCGGATCGATAATTCCATGTCCAAAGAAGTAGCTCCACATCCGGTTCGCCATCGCCTGCGCAAAGAACGGATTGTCCTTCGACGTCAGCCACTCGGCCAGGCTCTCGCGCAACCCAACTTCGTGCACGCCGGATTTCTCGCTGCCGAACAGAAACTTCGCCGTCATCACGCGCCCGTCTTTCGGATGCGTTACCTCCGCCCCCTCGCGCTTCTCAAAAACAATCTCTTCTTCGCTGTCAGACCCGGGCTTGGTGCCCACGCCCGCAAAGAACGCCGCCAGGCTGAAATACTGATTCTGCGTCCACTTCTCAAATGGATGATCGTGGCACTGCGCGCAAACCATCCGCACGCCCAGGAACAGCTGCGTACTCGTCTCCATCGCCAGCTTCGGCTCTTTCGTAAACCGCAGGAAATTGGCCGGTGGATTCTGGAACGTGCTTCCCTTCGCCGTCACCAGTTCCCGAACCATCTTGTCGTAAGGCTTGTTCTCCGCCAGCGCCTCGCGAATCCAATCGCGGAACGCCCACATCCCTTTATCGCCCAACTTGGTGCGGTTCACCTGCAACAAGTCGCCCCACTTGACAGACCAGTGATTCACGAATTCCGGCCGCGCCATCAGCTTGTCAATCATCGCCGTGCGCTTCTTCCGGTTCTCCGCCTTATCGTTCACAAACGCCCGCACTTCCTCCGGCGTAGGCGGCAGCCCGGTCAGGTCCAGCGATACGCGCCGCAGAAATTCCGCGTCCGTCGTCAGTTCGGAAGGCAGCAAATGCATCCGTTGCATCTTCTCGTTCACCAGCGTGTCAATGAAGTTGAACTCCGGCGCCGGCTTCCATTGAAAGCCCTGCTTCTCGGATAGCGCGGTCACGTTCACCACCGAAAGCCGGCCTTCATACCGCACCAGCATCGCCGCCTCACCCTTGCGCACCGTCTTGATCACGCCAGCCTCTGAAATCTCGGCGGTTGTGGGAACGCTGCTGTTGTATTGCGCCAGCCCAGTCACATCGCGCGTCGATCCATCCGCGTAGTGCGCCACCACTTTCAATTGCTGCGAAGGTCCTGGCTTCTGCGCAAAGAACTCCGGCGGGTCCACGTCCAGCTTCGTCACCTGCGAAGAAACCGGATCGCCATAAACCGCCCCTTCCGATAACCATTGCAAAACGGTCTTATAGTAAGGCGAATCCTGCTCCAGACGAACTCCACCCCCATGCGGAATGCCCATCGTCGGCTTCAACAGGATCAAGCTCTCCGCCGGTTCCGTGCGATTGATGCGGCGGCCGGAAAGATCCGTCATCACCGCGCGGAAATCAAACTCCGGATCGTAACCGCGCAGCGACATCTTGAATCCGTTCTTGCCCTTCGCGCCCCCATGGCAAGGCCCTGACGTACATCCAACCTTGTTGAAGATCGGCTGCACATCCTTCACGTAAGACACTTCAGCCAAGCCGGGAACAGCCGCGGCAATCATCAGGAAGCCAGCCAAACGCATACCATTCACCTCGAAATCTTCAACTTCGCATCTAAATCTGAGATCTTGTAGTCGGCCTTCTGCTTCCGCCCCACGTTGGGCGCAACCGACGTCACGCGAATATCGTAATCGCCGGGAACGGCCTCAGCCGACGCGTCGCAGGAAATCACGAAGGTCTTCTGATCCTCCGCCACTTCCGCCGCCCCACACTTCACATTATCCGGTAAATCCTCGGCCTGCACACGGACAGTCGATCCCTCAAATGTCGGCTCCCGCCGCACCCTGCCGCGCAGTTCCATCTTCTTACCCGGCGCCACGCTAAGCGCCGCGGATTCCAGCGCGATCGCGTATCCCGGCACAATCTCAACCGAAACCGCCGGCGACGTAATCGGCACCGTCCGCCCATCAATCTCCGCCTGGCTCTCAAACACCATATCGAAAGTGGTAATCGGGCTGGAAGAATTCGTGGCCACTAACACAGACCCGTTTTCCGGACTCTTCCCCGGCGGGCCCGCCAGAATCCGCATGTTCCCCAGCGCGCCCACCATCTGGTTGTTCACCTTGCCCATCAACTTGCCGCCCGGCTTCACCGCCGCCGTATACGCCAGCGGATATTCGAAACCCTGCGAAATCCGCACCGCCGAAACAGGCACCGTCAGGTTCACCGGCACCGCCTTCGCCAGCGTCATCGGCAATTGCATTCCCAACCATGGCGCCGTTTGCACTTTCTGCTTATCCCCACGGACCAAAGTCATCATCCCGGCGCCCGAAGCGTAGCGCGCAATTCCGCCGCCCGAAACAAGTACCTGCAATTCCGAACTTTGCGCCGCCGCCTCGGCAGGCGCGGTAATGGTCACAATCGTACGCGCCCCGCGAAACCCCGCGCCTTCCGTGAACGGACTCTGCGCCGCCGCCTCGGATGGCACATGCCCGCCTGCCACCATAAACCCCGCAGGCAGATTGGGAATAGTCACACGAAGCGGCCCATCGTAACCGCGCCGCTGAATCTGCACCGCCACCGCCGCCGTCCCGCCCCTCGGAACATTCACGAACGGAGTGACAACCTCCGCCACAAAATCCGGAGCTTCCCGCCGCGCCTCCAACCGGTAGCCGAACCACGCGCCGCCGCGCCCCAGCACATCCTCCACCGCAATGCCAATCTCCTGCACACCCTCCGGCACCGTGAACGGCAGCGTAGGATCCGCGCTATTGATATCGTCGCGGGTGAACAACTTCTTGCCCTTCGCGTCGAAGACAGTCAGAATCGCATCCAGCTGGGAAGTGCCAAGCGCCGCCGCCGTTAATTCCAGAACCCACTGCTGCCCCGGCTTCACGGCCAGCGTATAGCGGTCAATCTCGCCCGGCTTCGAAATACGCCCGTTCATAATCACATCGGGCTTCAAGACACCAACGCCCGCCGGTTCCATCTCTTCCGGCATCTCACCCACGGCCAACACGAATGGCAATGCAGCCGATCCCGGTAGCGCCACCTGCTGGAACAATCCTGCACCCTCCAGCTTTTCAGACACCTTCACCGGAGCACTCAAATTCCCGCCCACGAAACTGATCTCCACCGGTTCCCCGCGCCGTCCACCCAACGGAAAAACTCCATCCGCAAACGCAAACGAGCCAATCTTCAAGCGATAGAAATTCTGCACCTGGTCGCTATAGCGTGAATCCCGCACGCGCACCCGATAGCTGCCGGCCTTCGCGAACTTCACCTCAACCCGTGAATCCACCCCCAGCCCGGCCGCGTCGTCATTCTGCGCCAGCACCTTGCCCGCGGCATCCAGCACTTCCAAATGTGGATCGATCGCCGACCCCGCCCGCCGCGCTTCCACTTCGAAAACCAATTTCTCGCCAGCCTTCGCGCTGAAACTGTACACATCGATGTCCGCCGCCGTCAGCGTGCCATTCACCACCACCGGCACCGGCACAACTTCCGCGGTTTCCACCGTCCCGTTCCCAGGCTTCGGCTGCTCCATCTCTTTCTCTTCCACCTCGGGAAACATGCCAACGGAGAACAGCATCACGTTAGACATCCCGTCTTCATTCACCACGCGCAACGGATACAGCCCCGGCCGCGCGTCTTTCGCAACCTCCACCAGCACCGCCACTTCGCCGGCAGTCTTAGTCACCAGCCGGGAAACCACTCCGGGAATGGCGCTCTGCACTTTCGTAGCAGCCGTCATTCCATCCCCGCGCACAGAGAGCTGCACCACAGTCCCGCTCTGGGCCCCATGCGGATGAATGTCACGAATTACCGGCGCGGCAAAAAGCGTGACCGAACAAAAGACAGACCCAGCCAGAAACCTAACGCGCACCGGCCACCTCCCGCTTCTCAATCGGAACCGGCACGAACGATTTCGCCAGCTTCCCGTCCAGATCGTACAGGCGAACGGTCCCGTCATAGCCCGCCGTCACCAATCCCTTCCCCCCAGGCTGAAAGACAATCGAATAGATCCCGCCCGAATGCCCGCTGCACGCGCCCATCCGCTCCCCGGTTTCCAGGTTATAAACCCGCACATCGCCGGTCTCGCTCCCCACCGCGCCATACTGTCCATCGGCGCTAATCGCCACCGCCAGAATCGGCCCGTCCTGCTTTTCAAACTTGCGGATCAACGTGGAATCGTCGGCAATGCGCATCGCCCGCGGCCGGTCCATTCGATACAGATAAGGAACCCGCTCCTGCCCGCCAATCAACACCCAGTCTTTCTTAGGATGCCGCGCAATCGCCGTCAACGGTTCCTTCAGCAGATTCACATTCTCGATAAACTGCCCGGTATTCGCATCAATCAGCTTAGCCGCCCGGTCCCGCCCCACCGAAACAATCCGCTTCCCATCCACGCCAAACACAGCCGCATAAACCCAGTCTTCGTGATGATCCATCTTGCGGATCTCTTTGCCCGTCGCCACATCCAGCATGCGAATCGACTTGTCCACGGCACAGAAAACAATCTTCGTTCCATCGGGCGAAAACGCCGCCCCCGACAAAGTGTCATTGGTAAGCATCACCGACTGCCGCTGTTTCCGCGAAGCCACATCCCAAATCTGCACCTCGCCAAACCGCCCCGGATCGCCACCCACGCCCACCAGCGTCTTGCCATCCGGCGAAAACGCCAGCGTATGCAGCCGCTGCGAAAGCCCTTGCAAACGCGCCTGCAACCCACCCGCCGCATCGTGCAAGAGAATTTCACGATACCCGGAAATCGCCAGAATCTTCCCGTCCGGCGAGTAAGCCAGCGCGGTGATCAAAGGCGGTGCGTAATAAATAGCGGGCTTCAACTTGGTAAGCTCCAGACTCTCCACCGGCGAATCGTTCTTGGCACCCTCCAGAATCCAGCGCTTGAACAACTCCACCTGTTCCGCCGCCAGCGGCTTCCCGCCAAACGGCATTTGCGGCGCAGTCTTCCCTGTCAAATAGCCAATCACCACGCTCTCATCCGGCTTACCCGCCACAAACGCCGCGCCTTTCCGCCCGCCCTTCAGAAACCCGTCGTAAGTGGTCACCATCAAGTCAGACTGCTTGCTCGCAGGCTGATGACAAGCAGCGCATTGCCGCGCCAGAATCGGACGGATCTGTTTTTGAAAGCTAACCGGATCCTCAGCCATCAACGGCAACGCCAGCAAAACCAACCAGATTTTTGACATGATTTCCCTCAGAACACCGAACAGTCGAAATTATATCGAACGCAGGCTAGACGAACATCCGCGCTCCGCGGCTTCCTGTTTTCATCCAGTTCATCGTGTTCATCGTGGCCCGATCACCGCAACCTCAATCCAAAACCGAAGCCATCGCCATCCCGACAAACGCATTCCGTTCATCGCTGCCACCTTCGCGCTGAATCATGAACACGCCAATCACGTCTTTCTTCGGATCAATGAAACAGCTAAACGAACATCCGCGCTCCGCGGCTTCCTGTTTTCATCCCGTTCATCGTGTTCATCGTGGCCCAATCACCGCAACCTCAATCCAAAACCGAAGCCATAGCCATCCCGACAAACGCATTCCGTTCATCGCTGCCACCCTCCCGCTGAATCATGAAAACGCCAATCACGTCTCGCTTCGGATCGATAAAACAGTAAGTCCCATACCGCCCGCCGTGCCCGTAGGTGCCCACCGACAACCCCGGCAGCGTCCCCGCGGCATCCCGTACCACCGCCCAAGCCAAGCCATAACCCATCCCAGGTCCACCAGCCGTCAGATTCCCCGTATGCACCTGCGTCATCGTATCCACCGAAGCCGCCGACAACACCCGCACACCCTGATACTGCCCATGATTCAGCATCATCTGGTAAAGCACAAACAGGTCATAAGCCGTGGAATAAAGCCCACCCTCCGGCAGCGGATACTTCGCCCCAATGCGATATTTCATCGCCCCTTCGCCCAACGGGTCCGCCGTATACTTCACCGTCTTCCCCTGCTGCAAAATGTACGAAGTAGGAATCCGCGAGTACTTTTCCTTCGGCGGACAAATATAGGTGTCCTTCATCCCCAACGGATCGAAAACCCGCACCTGCAGGACCTTCTCAAACGGCATCCCGGTCACCACTTCCAGAATCCGTCCCAGCGCCGCAATGCCGCCATTGCTATACAGCCACTTCGAACCCGGCTCAAATTCCAGCGGCTGTTGCGAGATCACCAGCACCGCCTCGGCCAGTGTCTTATGCAGCGCGCCATGCAGCTCGCCAATCCCCGGCGGCGGATTCGTACTCATACCCGACGTATGCGTCATCAAATCCCGCACCGTAATCGGCCGCAGTGGCCGCCGCAGCACTCGAGTCTTATCCCCGTCATGCGATTCAATCACCCACATGCTGCGAAACTCCGGCAGATACTTCTCCACCGGATCACCCAACGCCAGCCGCCCCTCTTCCACTAGCGTCATCGCCGCAATCGCCACCACAGGCTTCGTCATGGAGTGAATTTGAAAGATGGCATCCGTCTTCATCGGCGTGTCTTTCTTATCCAGATCGGTGAACCCCGCCGCATCCAGCGCCGCCACCACGCCATGCCGCGCCACCAGCGTCACGCTCCCGGCAATGGTCCCCTGTTCGGCAAACGCCTTCATTCGCGCCGGAATCCGCGCCAGCCGCTGCGGATCAAGCCCGGTCTTAGCAGGATCGGTAACAACCACCGGAGGCGCCGCCAGTAGCAGCGAGGAAGCGCAAACCACCGCAGCCAACAATGAGAAAATTCGCATGCGGTTATTCTACATTCAATCCGAATACCAGCAACAGGGCCGCTCCGGATTTCATGCCAGTATAAAGAAGGTGACTGCCTCATGATAGATCGGAAGCAAGCGGTTCAAATCGCACAAGAAGGTGCGCGTAACATGCTAAACCAAACAGCAATCAACTTGGAAGAGATCGAAAGAGACTCCTACAAGGGGCATGAAGCCTGGAGCATAACGCTTAGCCTGCCGCGCGATATTGAGCGTCTCGCTCCGATCGTTCGCCTTGGAATCAACCCTCTCGTGTACAAACGATTTTTGATTGATGTTGAAACCGGTGAGCTTGTTGCAATGAAGTTGCGTGAAGTAGCCCCGCAATGATCTCAGGGGGCGTTGTCCTTGATGCGGCCGTCAGAGCAGGGCTCCTCGTTGACACAAACCTTCTAGTCTTATTCGCTGTTGGCACGGTTAACCGCAACCGCATCGAGACCTTCAAGAGGACACGCCAGTAGACTCGCGAAATTCGAATCCCTTGTAGACAGTCGCCCACGTCTTGGCGGAAGTTAGCAACCTCACTGACCTCTCGGGTACTGAAAGGCTTCAAGTCCGGCACGTTCTGAAGCGAACGATTTTCCAGCTGAACGAAGCGCAGATATCCAGCGCGCGAGCCGCGGAAGACGGGCTCTACGATCAACTTGGGCTCGTCGACGCAGCAATTGGAGCGGTCGCACGCACTCACAACTGCACTGTGCTAACGGATGACTTGGATCTTTATCTTCGCCTGAGTCACGACAACGTCAAAGTGATCAACTTCACGCACTTGCGCGCAGCGTCGTGGTCTGACCGTAGTCCTAGAGATCAAGGGCTATGAAGACGATCAGACCACAGCCAAACAAAACGCGGCAAATCGGTCGGTGGAGGCAGTAAACAACTGGAGTCAGCTACACTCGACAAAAAAATGGAGTACCACACGCGCTCGTAGCCAAAGCTTTTTTATCCCCATTCATTCCCTTCATCCCAGCCAAATAATTAAAAACCGAGAGAACTCCCCACTCCCAACCTGACTTCCATGCCAGACATCAGGGCGAAGGGCTGGTGCCGAGTCGCCCTGGGATCTGGTCCCGTCTAGCGGGGTGTGCCAAAGTCAATTGGGCCGGGATTTTCCCGTTCCCAACTATTTTCAAGTTTCTTTCACTGAAAACAAACCACTTCCCCACCAACCCCCAAATCCCGCACCACCCCCATGCTAAACACTCAATCAGTAACAAGGAGTGTAAGCAAATGGCAACCCCAGCTCAAACCGCGGCCAACCGCCGCAACGCGCAACTCAGCACGGGACCGCGCACCGTCGAAGGCAAAGCCGCCGTGCGCCTCAACAGCCTGACCCACGGCCTCCGAACTCACGACGCCCTTCTCCCCGGCGAAGACCACAAAGCCTTCGCAGAACTCAGCCTGGCCTTCCACCAGCAACATCAACCTGAAGGCCCCGCCGAACTCTTCTGCGTTGAAAAAATGATCCTCAGTTTCTGGCGCAATCGCCGCATCGCCAAAATCGAAACGGATCTCTTCCTTCACTTTTATCCCGTAAAGCCGCGCACCGAAGCGGAAATGGATGGCGTCCTAGGCAAATCCTTCGCCATCGACAGCCTCGGCCAGGACAACTTCTGCCGCCTCGCCCGCTACGAATCCAGCATCGACCGCGCCTTCTACCGTGCCTCTAAAGAGCTGCAAACACTCCAGAAGGCCAGAATTGGCTTTGCTCGGCAAAACGAACAACAGCCAGAACCACCAACCGTTTCAGCCCCCGCCGAACCAATCCCGGCGCAGCCGCACCAGCCCGAAACGCCGCCCCCAACACCCCAACCCAAGCGTTACCGCCAGGAACCCAACGGCAAACTAATCCTCATAACGTCATGACCAATCTACTTCGGCAAATCCACCAGCCGCCCCGCCTTCACCGCCGGATCCTCGTCCACCGACTTCAACATAAAAATGAAAACGCCGCGCAGATCCCCGTTATCCGAAAACGGCCCCGCCACAATCAATTTCCCCGTAGCCGCCATCTTCCGGATATTCGTGATATGGCCGTCCTGAATGCCCCGCGTGTAAGCGTTGTCTTCCACCATCCACTTCGGCCCATACCCGTCGCCCCGGAATTGGTCCATCAGCGGCATTTTCACTTCCGCACCCGCCGCAACGGCCTTTTTGAAAAATGCGTCAGCCTCCGGTATCTGCACAGGAAGCACCACCCTTGTGCCTCCCAGCGCATCCGGCGCGGACCGCTTCCCACCCAAGTACTCCGGAAATTCATCGGAAAGCTTAAACCGCGCCCCAACCCATGCCACGTGCCGCGTCAATTCCTCGGCGCCGAAGGCATTCTTCTAGAAATCGTCAGCCCGCGCGGCATTCGAAACCGAGAGGTGCGGCGACAGTCCAGAAAGTTGACGTTCGTCAGCGTCAGCCATGGAAAACTCCTTCGTACAGAGTTTACTCCCTTGCCGCTAACGTTTCATAGAGATAGAATCAATAGCGTTATAGCCTCTGCCCGCAGGAGGGCCCACCAAAAATGATCCGTCTAGATTCCGATCGTCCCGTTGAGTTTTGCGACGGTCTGCGCCGCAGAGATTTCCTGCACGCCGGCTCGCTCTCCATGCTAGGCCTCGGCCTCACCCAGTTTCTCAGCCTCAAGGCCCAAGGGGCAACGGATCCGCAAAAGGACGTCAACTGCATCTTCCTGATGCTCGTCGGCGCTCCCTCGCAACTGGACACCTGGGACATGAAACCCAACGCGCCCATCGAAATCCGCGGCCCGTTCAAGCCCATCAAGACCAACGTCCCCGGCATGGAGATCTCGGAAAACTTCCCGCGCATGGCCACCCACGCGGACAAGTTCTCCATCGTCCGCAGCATGTATCACACCGCCGCCGCCGTTCACGATACCGGCCACCAGATGATGCAGACCGGGCGGCTCTTCCAAGGCGGAATCGAACACCCGCACTACGGCTGCGTGCTCAGTAAACTCAAAGGACCCAAAGGCGATGTCCCAGCTCACGTCCTGCTGCCCCGCACTATCGGCAACACCGGCGGCAACATGCCCCACGGTCAAAACGCCGGCTACCTCGGCAAAAGCTTCGACCCATTCGTCCTAAACGCCGATCCTTCAGATCCAAACTTCCGCGTCCCCGATCTGTTGCCGCCCGATTATCTAACCGCGATGCGCGTAGATCGCCGCCGCAACTGGCGCGCCGAAGTGGACAAAACCGTAAGCATGTTTGAGACGTCGCAAGACGCCCGCCTGCTCGATTCCACCTTTCACCAGGCCTACACGCTGATGTCGTCGCAAAAAGCCCGCGAGGCATTCGAGCTCAACAAGGAACCGGAAAAGGTCCGCGAAAAGTACGGCATGAACCGCTTCGGCCAAAGCTGCCTGCTGGCCCGCCGCATGATTGAAGCTGGCGTCCGCTTCGTAACCGTGAACATGTTTGAAACGGTGTTCGACGAAATCACCTGGGACATCCACGGCTCCAAACCCTTCAGCCCCATCAGTTGCTATAAGGATCTGGTAGGTCCCATGTTCGATAACGCGTATTCGTCGCTAATCGAAGATCTTACCGATCGCGGCCTCTACAAGAACACCATGGTAACGGCAATGGGCGAATTCGGCCGCACGCCAAAGGTAAATCCCGCCGGTGGCCGCGACCACTGGCCGCAATGCTGGAGCATCATCATGGGCGGAGGCCCGCTCAAGGGCGGCCAGATCGTGGGAGCCTCCGACGAAATTGGCGGCGCACCCAAAGACCGCCCCACCAACCCCGGCGAAGTAGCCGCCACCATCTTCAAAGGACTGGGTATCGATATGAAGACCGAACTGCCCGGCTTCGGCGGCCGTCCCATCCCGCTGGTAGATCGCGGCATCGAACCCATCTCTGAGCTTTTCACATGAAATTATTCCTCTTCCTGCTCCCCATCGGCGTCTCGGCGGCAAGCCTCACCATCTTCCCGCCCGCGCCATCGCTAACCAATCCGGAATCCCGCCAGCAATTGATAGCCGAGTCCACCACAGGCACCTTCCAACAGGATCAAACGCGCCAGTCCACATGGACCAGCAGCAACCCCAAAGTAGCCTCCGTCGACGCCACCGGACTTCTAAAACCGGTGAGCGATGGCGAAGCCGACATCACCGCCACCAACGGCCCGGACACGGCCAAAGTACACGTAACCGTCAAGAACTCCCACGCCCCGTTCACCTGGAGCTTTCGCAATCACGTAATTCCGGTGATGACCAAAGCGGGCTGTAATCAAGGCGCCTGCCACGGGGCCCTGGCTGGCAAGAACGGCTTCAAGCTAACCCTCCGCGGCTACGATCCGGACCTGGATTACGACATGCTAACGCGCCAATCCGTAGGCCGCCGCGTCAGCATGACCGAACCCGCAGCCAGCCTGATCCTGCAGAAACCCACCGCCACCATCGGCCACGGTGGCGGCAAGCGTTTCGCCGTAAACTCCCTGGAATACCGCGTAATCTCCGAATGGATCGCCGCAGGCACGCCACCCCCAAGTTCAAAGGATAAAGAAGTAGCGTCGCTGGAAATCTATCCCAAGAGAGCAATCCTGAAACCCGGCCAGGAACAACAGTTGGTAGTCCGCGCCAAGTATACGGACGGCACCATCGACGATGTAACCCGATGGGTGAAGTACACCTCGAACAATGAAGGCGTGGCCACCGTCGACGATAACGGCCTGGTCAAAATGACCGGCAACGGCGAAGCTGCCGTAACCCTCTGGTACTCCAGCCGCGTCCTGTACGCCACCCTGACATCGCCTTATAACAACCAGGTCAATCCAGACGTCTACACCAAATATCCGCGCAACAATTACATTGATGAATTCGTAATCGCCAAACTCAAAAGTCTGAACATCGCGCCCTCTCCCATCGCCAGCGACTCCGTCTTCATTCGTCGCGCCTACCTCGACGCCGCCGGTATTCTTCCCACGGCCGAAGAAGTAGAGCAGTACATCAACGACAAGTCTCCCGGCAAGCGCAAGAAGATGATTGACGCGCTTCTGGAACGCGATGAATACGTGGACTACTGGACATATAAGTGGTCGGACCTGCTACTGGTCTCCAGCAAGAAACTCCGCCCCAACGCCATGTTCGCCTTCTACAACTGGATTCGCGACAGCGTCAAGGAAAACAAGCACTGGGACGAATTCGCCCGCGAGATTTTCACCAGCAGCGGAAGCACTCGTCAGAACGGCGCGCTCAACTATTTCATCCTGCATAAAGACATCATCGACCTGACGGAGAACACCACCCAAGCCTTCCTGGGCCAACGGCTGACCTGCGCCCGCTGCCACAATCACCCGCTCGAAAAATGGACGCAAAAGCAATATTTCCAGATGGCCAACATGTTCGCCCGCGTAGGCATCAAGAATGGATCCGACCCCGGCGACTCGGTCATCTTCGCCAAGACTTCAGGCGACATCAATCATCCCCGGCTACTCCGTCCCCTGGCGCCCACGCCATTAGACGGAACGCCACTCTCCATCGAAAGTCAGGCCGACCGCCGCGTGCCTTTCGCCAATTGGCTAACCAGTCCCAAGAACGATTACTTCTCCCGATCCATAGTCAACCGTGTCTTCGGAAACTTCATGGGCCGCGGTTTGGTCGATCCAATCGACGATGTGCGCGCCACAAATCCAGCTTCGAACGAAGACCTCTTCGCCGCCCTGGCCAAGGATTTCGTGGACCACAACTTCGACATCAAATACCTGATCCGCACGGTGATGAACTCCACCACCTATCAGCTCGCCTCTGAGGCGAACGCCACCAATCAGGACGACAAGAAGTTCTACTCGAAGTACATCATCAAGCGCCTGCCCGCCGAAGTACTGCTCGATTCCATGTCGCAGGTCACCGGCGTTCCCACGGCATTCGCAGGCTATCCCGCAGGCACACGCGCACTGCAATTACCCGATACGCAAGTAGTCTCGCAATTCCTGAATGTCTTCGGACGTCCAGCGAGAAATATCTGCGATTCGTCCGAACGCTCGGTTGACCCAACCATCAGCCAGGCGCTCCACGTCATCAACGGCGACACGCTGAACAAGAAGCTGAGCAATCCCGACGGCTACATCGCGTTACTGCTAAAGCTCGGCCTCTCGGACACGCGAATCGTCGAACACATGACGCTCAGCGCCTTTGGCCGCTACCCCAGCGAAGCCGAGAAAACGGAGCTCGGTGGCATGCTGCAAAAGGCCCGCAGCAACACGCAGAAAGAATCACGCGAGCAAGCTTTGCAGGACATGGTCTGGGCCATGCTTACCAGTAAAGAGTTCATGTTCAACCACTAACATGACGCGATCCATCACAACGTTATTGCTGCTAGCCGCCGCGGCCCAAGCCCAGTCCTTCACCAAAGACGTAGCTCCCATCTTCGCCAAAAACTGTTCCGGATGCCACGCCGCCAGCGTAAAAATGGGCAGCCTCGACCTGGAAACGTGGGAGGGAATCCAAACCGGCGGCAATCACGGCACCATCGTAGTGCCCGGCAAAAGCGGCGAATCCCGCCTCTACACCATGCTCACCGGCGAATCGAAACCGCTAATGCCCATGGGCGGACCCAAACTGGCAGCCGGTGAAATTGAAGCCGTCAGGCTTTGGATCGATGCGGGCGCGAAGGCCCCAGCCCCGGGCGAGCACCCCGTCATGTCCGCCGAGGCAGCCCCCTCCATCAAACCGAAAGCTCTCCTCAAGCCGCAGATCTTCGCGCTGGATTACAGTCCGGACGGCAAGCTGATCGCCATCGCCGGCTACAAAGAGGTTCGCCTGGTTGACGCAGCCAACAAGCCGGTAGCAACACTGACCGGCCACGCGGAAACAGTCCGTTCCGTCGCGTTCTCCAAAGACGGCAAACTCCTGGCGGCCGCCGGCGGCCTTCCAGCCCGAAAAGGCGAAGTCAAAATCTGGGACGTCGATCAGCGTAAAGTTCTAACCACCATCAACGGCCACGCCGACTGCATCTACGCCGTAGCCTTCTCCCCGGACGGCAAGTCCATCGCCACCTCCAGCTACGACAAACTAATCAAGCTCTGGGATGTACAAACCGGCAAGGAAATCCGTACGCTGAAAGATCACATCGACGCCGTTTATGCCCTAGCCTTCACGCCCGACGGCAAGCAACTGATCTCCGGAGCCGCCGACCGCACCGTCAAAATCTGGAATCCCGCCACTGGCGAACGCCTCTACACCTTCGGCGAACCCACCGATGGAATCAACACCATCGCCATCGACCCAACAGGCAAACGTGTCGCCGCCGCGGGTATCGATAAAAGCATCCGCATCTGGTCCCTGGGCGAGAAATCCGGCAAGCTCCTGAACACCCTGATCGCCCACGAAGACGCAGTCTTAAAGCTGGCCTGGTCCCCGGACGGCAAGACGTTAGTCTCCTCCTCCGCCGACAGGACCATCAAGGTTTTCCGCGCCTCCGACCTGGCCGAAATCAAAACAATAGCCGGACAATCCGACTGGACGTACGCCCTGGAATTCGCCCCGGACAGCAGAACCTTCGCCGCCGGCCGCTTCGACGGAACCTTCACCATATACGACACAGTGGCCCCACCATCAGCCACGGAGAAAGCCGAATGAAACCGATATTCTTTGCACTCGCCTTCACCATCGCAGCCCTGGCAGCCGACACCGATTCCCCCTCCGGCAACCGCACCACGCCGCCCACCATCAACGCCATCTCTCCCCGAGGCATCGCCCGCGGCACCACCGTGGAGATGACGGTGGAAGGCCTCAACCTGGGCAGCGCCAGCGCCATCTACTTCGACCGCGCCGGAGTGAAAGGCAAGATCCTCCGCGTCAAGGAACTGCCCGACCTCTCAGACATCCGCCTGGGTTCCAACGGCGGTGTCTCCAGCGTCGATCTAGGCCCTCTGCCTCCGCGCAATCAAGTCACCGTGGAAGTGGACATCAGCCCCGAAGCCGCCATCGGCCCGGTAAACTTCCGCCTCCAGAATCCGCTGGGCACCAGTCCGGAAGGCCGTTTCTTAGTCGAGCCCTACTATGGCGAGAGCCCCGATCGCGAACCGAACAACACGCCCGAAGAGGCCTTCGAAACCTATCTCCCCACAATCCTGGTAGGGGACATCGGGAAGCCCGGCGACGTAGACTTCTACAAGATCACAGCCAAAGCCGGCGAGCAGTTGGTGTTCGAAAACGGGGGCATGACCATCGGCTCCACTCTGCAGCCGGTGATCTCCATTCTCCGCGAAGACCAGACCGCGGTCCGCACCTTCGGAGAAGACGGCGGCAACGATACCGTCAACTTCACTCATAAGTTCGACAAGGCCGGGACATACTACATCCGCGTAGCCGACTATCAGCAAAGCGGCCGCGCCAGCCATACCTACCGCATCAAAGTAGGCAGCTTCCCGTTGGTCACCTCCGCGTTCCCGCTAGGCGTGCAAGCCGGCAAGGCGGCCGATCTCACGCTCAAGGGCTATCAATTGGGCAAGACCAGCATTCAGGTGAAGGGCGAACCTAAGCCCGGTGAAGAAGACGTCATGAAGGTGCGTCCCCAGTTCAAGGCGGGCGCATCGTTCAACGAAGTGAAGCTGGCCATCGGCCGCGACCCGGAAGTGATGTCCGCGGGAACCAACACCTCACTAGCCTCCGCGCAGCCCGTCACGTTCCCAGTCACAATCAACGGCCGCATCAAGACGGAAAACTACTTTCGCTTCCACGCCCACAAAAACGAGAAGCTGATGTTCGAAGTAATCGCCAAGCGCCTCGATTCCGAACTCGATTCCATCATCGAAGTGGTAGACGCCAAGGGCAATCCCATTGAAATGGCCACCGTCCGCTCCATCATGGAAACCTCCACCGTTCTCCGCGATCATGACTCGGCGTCCAAAGGCATCCGCCTCGCCTCCTACACCGGTTTCGAAGCCGGCGACTACTTCATGATCGGCAACGAAATCTGCCGCGTGGAGTCCATGCCCCTCCAGCCCGACGCGGACATCAGCGCCGAGTCGTTCGGCGGCCAGCGTATCGCCTACTTCGGCACCAGTTCCGAAACCCAGGCCATGGACCACCCGGTTTACAAGGTGCAAATTCATCCGGCGGGCAAACAGTTCACGCCCAACGGACTGCCCATCGTCCGGCTCTACTATCGTAATGACGACGGCGGCCCCGGCTTCGGCAAGGATTCGCTGCTGGCCTTCACCGCACCCGCTGAAGCCGACTACTACGTCAAGATCCGCGATGTCCGCGGCATGGGAGGCGATGACTACGCATACCGCCTGAACATCCGCGCTCCCAGGCCCGACTTCCGCTTAGCGGTGAACCCAAAAAATCCAAACATACCCGTGGGCGGCACCATCCCCATCACGGTCACGGCGTTCCGCAAGGACGGCTTTGACGGCAAGATCGACATAGCTCTGGAAGGCCTGCCCAAGGGGTTGAAAGCGACCACCGGCGTGATCATGCCCAATCAGATCGCGACGACAATTCTGCTGTCCGCCGAGGAATCCGCCAAGCTGGAAACAGCGGCCCCGCTGAAGGTCTTGGGCAAGGCTACCGCAGGCACGGAAACACTGGCGCACTACGCCAATCCCGATGACAACCTGAAGCTGATCGCCCTGATGCCCAAGCCTGACATCCTCATGACCGCGCAAACGAAGGAAGTCACCCTCGAAGCCGGCGGCAGTGCCGAGGTCCTGGTCAGCATCCTCCGTCAGAATGGCTTCGGCGGCCGCGTCCCGGTGGAGGTGCGCAACCTGCCGCCCCGCGTCCGCGTCCCAGACGTCGGCCTTAACGGCGTACTCATCACCGAAGAACAAACCCAGCGCAGCTTCACCATCGAAGCCCTGCCCAGCGCCGAGCCCATCGAACAGATGATCTACGTCTCAGGTAAAGTCGAAACCCGCTCCGGCCTCGACAGCTCCTACGCCGCCGTCCAGCCAATCCTGCTAAAGGTGAAAGCAAAAGGCACCACGCTCAGCAGCGCCGCTCATTGAGATCATGAGGCCGATGCCCCCTCGACGAGTCAGAATAAAGCTGCGGGCTTTTGCGCCCGCATAAAGCGTAGATAAGTCGCGATAGATCTTACCCAGCTAATGTGCATATGACATCGGCGACCATCAAACTGTTTCTGCCCCGCGGAGGCGCGAAGAGTTTGCGCACTGCCGAAATTTCAAATTGGACAGGCAAGGCTGTTGCCGCACCCCGCACTGAACTGGACGAGCTTCTGGCTCGTGAGGAGCTCGAGAAGGCCGGAGTCTATATCCTCATTGGCACCGACCCACATTCGAATGCACCCCGTGCTTACATCGGGGAAGCGGAGATCGTTCGCGACCGACTCAGGCAACACAAGGCAAAGGAATTTTGGGTTTCAGCTATCGTCTTTGTCAGCAAGGATGAGAATTTGACCAAAGCGCATGTGAGGTATCTCGAGAGTCGCCTGCTCGCCGAAGCAGGTCAGATCAACAGGTTTACGCTCGAACAAAATCAGGCTGGCGGCTCGAAGCTTCCCGAATCGGACCGGGAAGACATGGAAGTATTTCTATCTCGCATTCGGCAGCTTCTTCCTGTCCTCGGCTCAGACATTCTCGCGCCGATCGCTCAGCCCGCCGCGCAATCTCAGCCGGGTGGCGTACTCTTTTGCCGCATCAAAGGAGCCGAGGCGCGGGGGCAGCGCACATCGAACGGCTTCGTCGTATTCCACGGCTCCGCCGCTGTCCTCGAGGAGCGCCCATCATCCGAGAGCTATCCTTATGCCTAAATTCGGCAGTTGGAATTCCGTCGGGTGCCCGGAGAGTGTTATTACATTAGGACATGGACGAAAAATTGGGGTTGCAACCGGCTCACCCGGCGGGTGAGTTAACGGTGAGCGGACAATCGGTGGAGTCAGCCGAGGG
>JBBRNO010000017.1:0-76098 GCA_038230275.1 Bryobacterales bacterium | reverse complement strand
GTGGATGGTGCGGTGACTACGACCGCGGTCACGCAGAAGATTCCGATCTATCAATTGACGTTTCCCGGCGGCGATACGCAGGGCGTAGGCAACTTGGAGTACCGGATTCCTATTTTTGGACCGGTGATTCTGGCTGCGTTCTTCGACGTTGGCGTGAACAAGATTTCCAGGCCGGCGCAGCTTGCGCTCAACCCTGGGCGGGTGTCTGAGTTGAATGGGGAGTTTCCGCAGGCTAACTTTAGCGGTCAAGCCTATGTTTCCCCCGGCACAGCTAAAGTTCGTGCCTCCACCGGGCTTGAGTTGCAGGTGATGATGCCAGTGGTGAATGCGCCTTTCCGCTTGTATTGGGCCTACAACCCTTCGCGCGTGGAAGAGTTCCTGCAGGCGCCCATCGTTGCCGACAGATCCATCTTCCCCAACGCGGCCACTTTCCAGAATGCAGTAGCAAGCTATGGAACGCCCTCGCCGTTCTTCGAGAAACGGAGCACCTTCAAGTTCTCCATCGGGAGAACGTTCTAGATTTTGGTGGCTGGCTCAGGGTGGGGCCAGCCGCATAGATATGCTAGTATGATCAATTCAGGAGTCTTACACGTGAAACTTAGTACCCTATGTCTGCCCTCGCTGGCCCTCGGCCTAGCCATGATTTCGAGTGCGCAGACGGCCCAGCCCCCGACCAAAGTCGGCATCATCCACATCCAGAACGCCATTCTTGGCACCAAGGACGGTCAAAAGGCCCTTCAGGAACTGGAAGCCCGTTCGGCTCCGAAGAAAAAGGAACTCGAAAAACGGCAAGGCGATATTCTCGCGCTGCAGGAGCAGCTCAACAAGAGCAGCAATGTGGGCGGCGAAGAAGCCAAGCAGAAATTGATGCGCGACATCGATCAGAAGAAGAAGGCCTTCAGCCGCGATGTAGACGATGCGCAGGCGGATCTCGATCAGGAAAATCAGAAAGTGTTGAATGAGCTCGGCGGCAGAATCATGGCCGTCCTCGACAAATATTCCAATGACAACGGTTATGCGTTGATTCTGGACGTCAGCAACCAGCAGACTTCGCCCGTGCTTTTCGCGGCGAACGGCATCGATGTCACGCGGGATATCATCGCGCTCTATGACAAGAATTCTCCCGGCATGACCGGGGTGCCGCAGGCAAGACCGGCTGGTGCTACGGGCGCCGCTACCCCCAGGCCCACCGCGCCCGCTGGCGCCGCTGCTCCCAGACCGGCAGCACCGAAGCCCGCCGGCCCCAAGTAGTCTGGCGGCTTTCCCTCGATCGCGCTCCTGACGGCATCTGCCCGGGAGCGCGAACTTTTTTCGGTACTCCGTAATTTACCCCACCTTTCCCCGGTCTTCGGAGGTCGCTTCCGCGGCCGTTCAAAAAAATAGTCTCCAAATGACCGAATCCGCCCTGCTTTTTGCGCGTCTGTAAGTGTGAGGCTCTTGCATTGAAACCCTTGTCTGCTACGACTATCGCCTTCGCCGCCCTGGTGGCCGCGTATTTGAACG
Source organism: Bryobacterales bacterium (assembly GCA_038230275.1). GTDB lineage: Bacteria > Acidobacteriota > Terriglobia > Bryobacterales > Bryobacteraceae > JANXXV01. The sequence goes on along the minus strand of JBBRNO010000017.1, from coordinate 74,595 downwards.
AATTCCCAAGCGAATTTCGCATGGAAGAGGCCGCACCCGCGCTTCCCCGCCGGGACGCCGGTGGTTCGCTCGAAATCGTAAGTCCTCGCAGCACGTGCAAAGGCTACACCTTCAGATAGGCCCCCGCATCACGGTAAGCCGAAGGCGATAATATTGCCGCCGGCAGCCACCGCCACGAACTGTTTCCCGTCCACCGCGTAGGTCATCGGCGACGCTTTCCAGTTTTCGTTGGTATGGAAATGCCAGAGTGGCGTGCCGTCCTTTGCGTTCACTGCCGCCAGCGCGCCGCTGTCATCTCCGAAGAACACCACGCCCCCTGCAGTGGATAGCACTCCGCCCCAACTGTCGGCCGCGCCCACCTGTGGCACCTCCCACACGATTTTCCCGGTTTTCACGTCCAACGCGCGTAGAAACTTCTGGCCCGCCTCTCCAGGCACGCGCCGTGTGCCTCCGCCATAGAAGGACTGGCCGGGCTCCCACCACGCCGAAGACTTCGTATAGATGTTGCAACTCTCCAGCGCCATCAAGTAAAACAAACCGGTGTCCGGATTGAATGCGGTAGACATCCAGTTCGTGGCGCCCTCCACCGCCGGGCACGCCTTGGTGCCTTGCACGGTAGGCTCGGCCGCTTGCAAAACCTTCGGACGGCCATCGGCGCCAATGCCACTCGCCCAATTCATTTTCTTCACGAAGGGCTGCCCCAGCAGGAACTCTCCAGTCAGCCGGTCCAGCACATAGAAGAACCCGTTGCGATTCCCTTGCAGCAGCAGTTTCCGCGGCCTGCCGCCGAACTCGGTGTCCACCAGCATCGGAGTTTGGGCTGCGTCCCAGTCGTGCAGGTCGTGCGGGGTGAACTGGTAATACCAGCGCAGCTTCCCGGTGGCGGGCTCTAGGGCGACCACCGAACTGGAGTAGAGATTGTCGCCCTTGCGTTCATCTCCGTTGTAGTCGGGGCAGGGATTGCCGGTGGGCCAGTAGATCAGATTTGCCGCGGGGTCGAAAGTGCCGGTGAGCCAGGCCGTGGCGCAGCCGTGCTCGATAGCTCGCCCCACCCAGGTTTCCGAGAGCGGCTCTCCGGGCTTGGGCATGGTCCAGAATCGCCAGACGTGTTCTCCGGTTGACGCCTTGAATGCATCAATGAACCCCCGCGCGCCTTCGTCGCCCCCGGAAGTGCCGGAGAGCACCAGATCGCCCGCCACCAGCGGGGCGGAAGTGGCGCCGTAGTGCTGGCGGAAATCGGCCATTTGGGCGTCCCACAGCAGGTTGCCATTCGCGCGGTGGAGTGCGATTACGTGCGCGTCGTCGGTGGCCAGGAATACGCGCTCGCCCAGCACGGCCACGCCGCGATTGATAGCGCCGCCCGCGTCGCCGATCACGCCCTTGGTCAGCGGGCGTGCATAGTGCCAGATTTGGCGTCCGTTGCGCGCGTCCAGCGCGAACACTTCATTGGCGGTGGTGACGTACATCACGCCGTCCACCACCACCGGCGTTAATTCCAGCCGGCGCGCGTTGCCAATGGGGAAATACCACTTCGGCGCCAGGCCGGTCACGTTGGCGGTGTTGATGCCGCGCAGCGGACTGTGCCGGTTGCCACTCAACCGCCCGTGGTAGCTGGGCCAGTTTCCGGGTTTCGGACTAGCCAGTTCAGCGGCGGATACGCCGGCGTCGAGCTTAGGATCGGGCGTGGCGGTAAACGGAACGCCGTCCAGGCGCTGGCTCGCCAGGTAGGCGGTCAGATCCCGCACCTCTTCGGGGGACCCGTTCACAGCAGGCATCAGCGATTTAGACTCGTGTACCACGCTGGTGACGTCGCGCTTGGAAAGCAGTTGCAGCGAGCCGTCCAGCGCGTGCATCTGCAGGTCGTAATCGCTCTCATTCTTAGCCAGGCCTCGCAGCGTCTTGCCATTCTTCAGATACGCGGTCACCAGTGTGTAGCCGGGCGCCACGATTGCGCCTGGATCGCGCAGGGACTGGGTGATGAAAGCCAGCCTACGGGACCCGCCCAGGTCCGAAAGATCGGGTCCCAGCACCCCGCCCGCGCCGCGAATCATATGGCAGCCGGAGCACCTGCCTTTCCCGGCGAAGAATCGCTTGCCCGCTTCCGCATCGCCCGGCAATTTCTGATCGGCTGCCGGCGAACGCAGACCGATAACGTAATCGACGATGGAACTCAGCGTCGCCTCCGGCAGGGGAAAAGCGGGCATACCGGATTCGGGGAGACCATTATGGATCACGTCGCGCAAGGCCTGTTTCGACTGCGTGCGGGATCGCCGGCCATCGACGATATTCGGGCCTCGCTCACCGCCCGTCCCGTCCGAACCGTGGCAAGGGGCGCACCGCGAGGCAAATTCCTGAGCATTGGCGGCGGCCAATGAAACTAAGAGGACGGGGAGCAGGGGACGCATGTATCGATGTTATCTGAACTGACGTGTCAGGCAACATCCGAGTCTGTACTACCCTGCAGGCGCGGGCAGTTGCATCTCCAACTCCAACTCGCCCTGGGCATGATTGCGCGGCCCCATACTTCCACCAGGCAACTCCACCGCCCGGTGAACAATGGTCAGTCCCAGTCCGATACGGCCCGATTGCGATCCCCGGCGCCATCGGGGTAATTGGTGCGGTTTGAAAGCGGAGGAAAGGTGCGGGGTCGTCCGGTCTTGAAGGCCATAGGATGCGCCGTTGCTTTGTTGAGGGAGGGGAAATAAAGAGGCCAGACCCTCGAAAAGAGGGCCTGGCCAGGGTCTGCGGCAGAATATGCTCTTGAGTTAGCGGTAGTTAAACGTGACTGAACCAGTCGTGGACAGGCCTGTCGAGTTTGTTGCGGTTACATTGAACTGGTACTGACCGCGTCCGCCCCCTAACTGGACTTGAGGAGTCGCAGTATTGCCTCCGGAGATCGCGGCGTTGTTGGTCGGATTCGTCCAGGTGAACGACAGGGGCGAGCCGAACGGGTCGACCGACTTCGAAGCGTCGAGCACAACCAGATTCGTCGACACATCCGATACCTTCTGGATCGACACGATGGGCGAGCCGGCAAGCGCGAAGCCAGGAAGCGGTTGGGTACCTTCCGTCGTAGAGGATTGCAGCGTCATCGGGTTCAATCCGAGCGATGCGACGATCGTCTGGGCGACTTGGGTAGTGCGGACGGGGGCTGACCAGGTGCCGGCGGGAATCGCCGGATTCGACACCAGCATGATGACGTTGATGTCGTCGTTGGCGAAACCACCGTGCTCCGAGATTTTCTTGGTGCCGCCCGTGTACACCGTGCCAACGTTCGGCAGGACCAGGATGTCCGGCGTGCGGGAGTCAGTGGCCGGCGAGTTGAACCAGGTGGTGAGCGAGTTTCCGTAGAAGATTTCGCCGCCACCGATGTTCTTCAATTGCTTGGAGAGCATCTGAACAGCATTCTCGGTTTGGCTTTGGTCCTTGAGCCAGATCAGTGAAACGTCGTCTTCCGAGGCGTTGCCAACCAGGTCACCGAGAACATCACTGGGGGCCATCATGTTCGGGCTGTCAGCCGGGATGCGGTTCAGCGCGGCGGGGTCGATCGGCGACTGACCGTGCTTGGCGCTAATGATGATCAGCGTCGATTGCAACAGGCCCTGCTTTTTGAGTTCCGCCACGAATCTGCCGATCGAGGCGTCGACAAACTGAATTTGCTGGAGCAGAGCGGGGGAAGGCGTGCCCTTCGGGTCGAGGTAGCCACCAACGGTCTTATTCGATTTCTGGTTTAGCTTCTGACCGACACTGACAGCCTGGAAATTCATGCCGAAGGCATTTGGGACGCGAGCGGGAGTCTTGCCGTCGCTCTTCAGGCCGTCGATCCAGTTCAGGATGGTCTGCACTTTGATCGAATCGTAGCAGCGGATGTTGGAGAAGCTGCCGGTCCAGGCGCTGAGGCTGGCTGTGGGATCGGCAATCGAGGTGCATCCGGGGACGTTAGGAAGCGCGATCACGGTCGAGTCGACTTCGGGGCTGGCCAGGTCGTCCACGCCCTTGCCGCTTGGACCCTGAACATAGTCATAAGCAGGGTGTTTGTCGGACCATGCGGTGTAGCCGCCGGCAGCCTTCACTACTTCGAAGAAAGTGTTCTGGCGCAGGAACGAGTGCGGATAGACTGGGGCGCAGTTGTTCTTTGGGTCGCGCGGCAGATAGGCGGGATTGATTCCACCGCCGCCGTCAATCTTGCTGGAGTCGATGTCGATGGACTCGTCGAACGCGACCTGCGTTCCGACTACACTGGGACAAAGGTTGGCACCGCCTGGGACGCCGGAGGGCGTGGTTTGAGCGGGAGGAGACAGCGCCCGGTCATAGGCGACGTCATAAAAGAAACCGGAGTTACGGGCGGACGCACCCGTGATGAGTGCAGCCAAGCCCGGAAAAGAGTCGGAGGGCTGGGCGGCTGAAGCACGAACGTAGTTGACGCCGGTTTTGGCCAACGAAACCAGATTCGGACAGGTTGGCGTCCCGGGAGTTCCTCCGATGCCGGCGGCGCAGTTGAGATAATCCAAAGCGTGCATCCCGTCGACGCTTATGAGCAAGACACGTTGAATCGGTCCGCTAAATGCCGGAACAGCATTCTGCGCAAGTAGTCTGGGTTGGTACGCGGTGGCGAGAAGCACACCAGCCATGGCGACGTGGACCACCTTCGCGATTTGTGGAGAAAGTTTCATCGAATTATCATAACGGCTGAATGTAGAAATCTCGTGAACATTGCGTTTCACTTTGCCATCAATTCTGGAGAGACAACCTTTCGTGTAGGCACGTTCGGCCGAAGCTGAAGGCGGTCGGCCCAGAGTCGGCTAACTTTCAGGTGATGCGTAGAACTCATGTAAGTCCGGGGCATGAAACCGTTATCGATCTCCGCTTCGGTGATTGCGATCCGCACCTGTCGGGCATCGGTCGCGGCTTGGATCTCAGGGAACGTTCCTTGAGTCATGGTGTCCTTTTTGTTGGTTGTACTGGGGATGTGACGTTCAGCCCGTCTGGCTGTACGTATCGTCGAATTTCGGCTCGAACATGAACGCCCCGGTCAGGTCAAAATATCCGCACTTACCGTTGAGCTTCACCCGCGCGACTTCGTCCTGAGAACTTCGGGCCGAATCAGATCGAGGAGGAATCGCGAACTCACCCTTGCGGCGAATACAACCCCACAGTTGGCCTTTTCCCACTGGAACGATTCCCTTGTAGAAGAATAGTGCCTCGTCGAATTGCGGTTTGATCGCGACCTGGCCCAAGGAATCGATGTAGCCGAAGAGATCCCCGATCTTGACTGGAGCGAGGCCTTCGGCAAAGTGGGCTCCCGCCCCGAAACCTGGTGCAAGGATAACCGCGCCTGACCCGGGGACGAGTTTCACTCCGCGTTGGACTTTCGTACAATTCGGCGAATATATTCTTCTATAACTATACCGATGGCGCCGATCTCGGCAAGACGGGTCCAAACGGCGATCTCTACCTGTACGCGCATCTGCAGGTGGATGCGCAAGCCAGCATCCGGTTACCGATGGGTTTCACAGCGATCGTCTACGGCTTAAATCTGACCAACGAGGTATTCGGATTCTACAATGGCAGCCCAATCTGGGTGAATCAGCGTGAGTACTACAAGCCGACATACGCCGGGGGCCTTCGTTGGAGTCTCCCCGTCAAGCGGTAGCGGACGTTGTGCATGAGCGTCATCCGAAAATTTCGTGGGGGCCATCACTGCTCCGTGTCCTTTCGGCAAGCATGCGTGACGAAATATAGGCGTCGCAGGTAGGTTCAAGCAGTCGCCGGGGAGGCGACTGCAAATGAACCGAAAAGAGACCATTCCCGAGCCAATCGCGTAGTTGCAGCGCCAGTTTGATGAATTTCGCCCCACGCGGCCACGGCGGGTAAAGCTGCCAGACTCGCTCTAAGATGCCGCGGTGGAACTGGCCCGGCGGTATCGCACATATGCCGTCGCGCAGCCGCTCCGTGCGGCGCCTGCGAATCTTCCGCTGGCCCGGCACAAGAGTACCAGGCAACCAGACCGCCACGGCATCAAAGTTGCTAGCATGAGGTTGTTATGTCACATCAGCTTAGCGTCTCCGTGCTGGCGGTTTTGCTGGCTCTACCGGCTAACGCACAGTTCGATAAGATTCTCGGTGGCCTCACAAATCGAAACAGAGGTCCCAGCGATTCAAAGAGTGCCTCGGGGTTGCAGGAAGCCCTGCGCATCGGCACCGACCGCGCGGTAGACCTGACCGGAACCACCGATGGATTCTTCAAGAACGAAGCCATCAAGATTCTGCTGCCCGCTAAACTGCGGACCATGGAAAAGGGATTGCGGATGGCGGGTATGGGCGCCAAACTCGACGAATTCGAGCTCAGCATGAACCGCGCCGCCGAAAAGGCCGCTCCGGCTGCACGCGGCATTTTTAAGGATGCCGTGATGCATGTCACCTTCGAGGATGCCCGCAAGATCTTGGCCGGCGGGAACACCTCCGCCACGGACTACTTCAAGACGAAGACTTCGGAACGGCTCACGGCCTCCTTTAAGCCGACCGTGGAATCGGCGATGGCCGAAACCGGCGTAGTGAAACAATACCAGCAGCTTACCGGTGGACTTTCCTCGCTGCCGTTCGGCCTTAGCCAGAGTTTCGACATCACCGGCTACGTAGTGGGCAAGACCCTGGACGGATTGTTCTATATGCTGAGCCAGGAAGAGAAGAAAATCCGCACCGATCCGGCGGCGCGCATTACGCCACTGCTCAAAGAAGTATTCGGCAAACATTAAGCGCACCCGGGAACTCAATTCTTCATGAATACACCAAAGAAAGCCGTTGTCGCCGTTGGAATCGTCGTGGGACTTCTTCTGGCAGTGGCCGGCGCGTTGGCATTTCTGCTTGACGTGAACCAGTTCCGCCCGCTGCTCGAATCCCAACTGCGGGAACGTTTGAATCGCCCGGTATCGCTCGGCGCCATGGACCTGAAGATGTTTCCCTTGGCGATTCGCGTGGCGGACGTCTCAATCGGCCAGCCTGAAGGATTCCCTTCGCCGCAGCCATTCCTGCAGGCGAAAGAGGTTTTCGTGGGGGTAGCATTCCTGCCCCTGCTGCGGAAACAGGTCAGCGTGGACGCCATTCGCTTGCAGGCGCCGCGCATCGAACTGATCCGCAACTCGTCTGGCGTCTGGAACTATGAAACCGCTGCCCGCGGCCAGGGTTCTGGCGCCGCCACCAGCCTCACACTGAACGAACTCCAGATAGCAGACGGCCAAGTGGCACTGGACGACCGGAAGGCCGCCGCCGCCCGCGACGTGTATGAGCACATCGACGCCACGCTGAAAGGGCTCGGCGCGAACCGCCGCGGATCTCTCTCGGGCAGTGTTCGATTGGACACCATGGCGGCCGTGCTGAAGATTCAGTCTGACTTCGACCTCGCCGGTGCCCCGGCGGCCAAAGGCACTCTCAGTCTGATTTCGGACCGCAACAAAGATCCTCTCAATGTCGATTTTGACGTGCGCCGTCCCGCCCATGGTCCACTGGTCATCAATTCGCTTACTGCCAGGATCGGCGCGCTGCTGGCCACCGTGGCCGGTTCTGTCGACATCGCGAAAACACCTGCTGCGCTGCAACTGCACGCCCAAACCGCCAACGCTGCGATCGGAGATCTCACGCGCATCGCTGCCCTATACGGAGCGGAATTTCCGGCGGGGCTCAAAGTCGATGGAATTCTGCGGGCTGATGTCCAAGTGACCGGAACCACCGAAAAGCCGCTGCTTGCGGGCAAGATCGAAGCCACAAAGGCGCAGATCACCGCCAAGGATCTGGCAGAGCCCGTGCAAGCCTCGGAGCTGTCCATCGAGCTTACGCCCGATGTCCTCACCACGCGGCCCTTCACCCTGGAAACCGGCGCCACGCGGCTCACGGCCCAGGCCACGGTCAACAACTATGCGAGCACGTCCCGCACCGTCCAGGCCAGCCTCGCCGCCAGCGGGGCACGCGTGGAAGAGTTGCTGCGCATGGCCAGTGTTTATGGTCTGAAGCCGGCGGGTCTGTCCGGCACCGGCATCGTCAATATCGATCTGAAAGTCTCCGCGGCCGGGAAGGCATTCCGCTACTCCGGATCGGGATCTCTGCGCGATGTTTCGCTCACCTCGCCGAAGCTGCCTAAAACGCTCAGTGTGGCCACTGCGGATCTGAAGTTCGCCGAAGATCGCATTGGGCTTGAGCATTTGCAGCTTGCGCTCGGTTCCATGCATCTGGACGGCGATCTCTCCGTGCGCGATTTCTCCCAGCCTGACCTCCAGTTTAACGCCCATATCGACCAATTGAATGTGGCCGAACTGCAGAAAGACTGGGGCGGCCAGGAAGCGAAAAAGGATTCCTCCCCCGCTCCTATTACCAAGATCACGGCCAACGGAACCCTCAGCGTCGATCAGATTATCGATCGGAAGATTACGTTGACCAGCGTGAAAACCACCATCAAACTGGCCAAGGGCATCCTCGTTTTGGACCCGTTATCGGCAACCGTTTTCGGTGGCCAGCAGAGTGGTTCCCTCACTGCGGACCTGCGCGGTACGGCCGTTACCTACGCCATCAAATCCAAGCTCACAAACGTGGATGCCAATCAGCTTCTTTCCGCCACGTCATCTCTGAAGGGCGTACTGAGCGGCGCTCTCTCCGGCAACGCGGACCTGCAATTTACCAGCAAGCCGAACGAAGATATCGCCAGGAGCCTCAACGGTAAGCTTTCGCTCTTAATGGGGCAGGGCCGCCTTTCGGGCGTGCCTGTTCTGAATGAAATCGCCAATATCGGCCGCTTTTTCGGTTACGCCAAGAAGCAGGACGGGGGCACCAACATCTCGAAAATGAGCGGCAGCCTCAACATCCAGAACGGACTCGCCACCACTAACGATCTTTTCATGGATATGGGCGAAGGAACTCTTTCCGGTACAGGCAACATCAATTTGGTGGACCAGACGCTCAAGCTTCACGTCACCACGATCTTGGGGAAGGATTTTGCGCTGAAGAGTGCCCCGGGCCAGATCGGCGGTCTGCTGACCACCGTCCTCGCTAATCAAAAGAACGAACTGGTGGTGCCGGCGCTGGTCAGCGGAACATTTGCCCAACCGAAGTTCACGCCCGATACCGAACAGTTCACCAACATGAAACTGCGCGGCCTTTTGCCGACGGCCGGCAATCCTGGCGCGCTCACCACTGGCATCAAGGGTCTGGTCGATAGCTTCACCGGAAAGCAGGCTGATACCAAGTCCGCCGACGCCAAGTCCGGCGAAGCCAAGGCCGCGGACCCGGTGCAGGACGGCCTCAACAACCTATTCGATCAGTTTCGAAAGAAGAAGGGGGAGAAGAAGTAGCAGGGTATATAATACCCTCGCAAAGGAGTCCCTCCCATGTTCTCGTTCCTGAACCCTGCGATTCTGTCGATCGTAACCATCGCAGCGCTGGCCGCTCAACATCCTGGTTCAAAGACTACTCTGGACTACGCCTATTTCAAAGAGAACGTCCAGCCCATCTTCCTCAAAAAACGCCCCGGGCACGCGCGCTGCATTACGTGTCATGACCACGGGAGTCCAGGTTTAGAACCGCTGCCCGAAGGAGCGGCGAACTGGAACGAAGAGCAGTCGCGCAAACAGTTCGCCATGTGGAAGCTGTTTGTGGTGCCGGGCGCGCCCGACAAGAGCCGGCTGCTGCTTCATCCACTAGCCATGGAAGCCGGCGGAGACCGCTTCCATGCCGGGGGTAGACACTGGAACTCAAAGAGCGATCCGGAATGGAAGATTTTGGCCGCCTGGGTGCGCGGCGAAACCGTGGGAGGTTCCAAATGAAGCGCAAGGTGGTGGTGATATCGCTCCTGCTGACATCGCTGGCCGCGGGCGCGGTCCGCGTTTTTCAAACGAACTCCGCCGGCGACAGCGTCGACCTGATCGACCCCGTCACTCACAAAGTGGTCGCAGCCATTGGTGGCATTGAGGCGCCGCACGGAATCGTAGTAGCGCCCGATGGACGCCGCGTCTACATTACCGATGAAGCGCTCAGCACGCTGGACGTTGTCGATGCGAAGACCCTCAAAGTGGTGAAGCGAATCCCGCTGAGCGGCCGCCCCAATAACCTGGATGTGGCCAAGGACGGCTCGCGCGTCTACGTTGGCATCAGGCAGGCCCCCGGTGGAGTGGATGTCATCGATACCGCGTCGCTTACCAAAGTAAAAAGCATTCCGGTGACGGGCGAAATCCACAATGTTTATGTGACCCCGGACGGAAAGTTCGCGGTGGCCGGATCGATTGCCGCAAGCACGATCAACGTGATTGATACCGCGACCGATACAGTTTCCTGGAAGCTTGCGATGAGCGCAGGCATCCGCCCGATGGCCTTCACGCGCAATCCGGACGGATCAACGAAAGACATTATCGTGCAGCTTTCGGGCTTTCACGGATTTGCAGTGGTGGATTTCGCGGCGCGGAAGGAGATTCAGCGCATCACGCTGCCAGACCCCGTTGGCCAGGAGAAGGAGACCGAAGGTCTGCAAGGATCGCCATCGCATGGGTTGGCCATCACGCCCGACCAAAAAATGCTGTGGGCCACCAGCAAGTATTACGACTGCGTGGTTGCCTACTCGCTGCCGGATTACAAACTACTCAAAGTGATTCCAGTCGGGCTGCATCCGGAGTGGCTCACCATCCCGCCAAATGGGAAGGCCTTGTATGTTGCCGTCGCGGGAGACGATGCCACGGTAGTGGTGGACATCCAGACCATGAAAGTGGTGAAAAAGATTCCGGTGGGATCGGTGCCAAAGCGCAATGCCAGTGGCATGCTGCGGACGGATTAGCGGAATCACATGACCAACAACCTACCCACCGGCTCCGGCTTGTGCCGGTTCGGCAGAGCTTGGAACCAAAGGAAGGTGTTGGTGACACGCTTCGGTCCGCCCCCATTCCGAATCAGCAACGCGTCTCCGTGATCGATGCCGATCGTGTAATTCTCGGGCTTTTGTGATATCAGATTAACTGGACTTGACACCAATCACACTCAATCCTGTACTCTCGGTTTGTAGGTTTGTTCGCCAGATCATTCGCAGATTGGATCGTAAGAATAGTTCCTGCATTTTCAGCTGCGATTTTGGAAATCTTTCCAATCACCTCGTCGGCTTCCCCCAGACTTGAAGGTTGGCTATCGATTTTAAGTGAAAGAATATGATGAAAATCCACGGAAACCAACCGCCCACGCCCGTCGACGAGAGCATGATCAATTCTGAAGTGGACTGAACCGCTACCCTTTTTAATACTCACCAACTCCGCTCCGCAAAAGTCTATGTCTTGTAATGGCAGCGATGTCACCTCGTCGACTACAGAAGGAGAAACAAATCGATACCCTCTCATCCACGCCGTATGCTCACCAAAATTTTTCCATTCAATCAAGAAGGCAAATGTTCCCTTGTCGCGCGTCAGGTGTCTAACCTCCGCGTGCTCGGCCTCCATCGTGATGGAAGTGCACGGCACACCATCTATCCTGACCGAATGAACACTTGCGAAATTCATTGAGACTGCGAGCAACTCGCTATTCTTACGCTCCGCATCCTCAAGCTCAAGATGAATCAGATCTGCGCGTTGTTCAAAGGCCACAACCGCCGAATCGTGATAACCGAGATCATCAAATCCGATGTTGTTCCCCATGTGTTCTGTCGCCTTCGAGCACTCTCATTGCCGTCTGAATCTCATTTACACGCTTTGGTGCTCATCGCAGCAACCTGGGATTGCTACGCGGCCTCGTTCCCAGACTCAATCGCCGCCCGCTTCACATCCACCCTCGACAATATAATCAATCCCAGAATGAAGAAGAAAATCAGTGACAGAATCGCCAGCCGGTAGCTCTTGGTATATTGCAGCGCCAGCCCGAACAGCAGCGGGCAAAGCCAACTGGTGCCCTTGTCGCTGATTTCGTACAGGCTGAAGTATTCGCCCTCGCGGCCCTTCGGAATCATCTGCGAATAGAGCGACCGGCTCAGCGCCTGGCTGCCGCCCATCACCACGCCAACCACCGCGGCCATCACAAAGAACTGCGGCGTGGTCTTCACCGAAAAGTAAATGGCAAGCAAGACGCCGGTCCAGATCACCAGCGCCAGCATCACCGCGTGTTTCGCGCCAATCGCCTTCGCAATGTAGTTGAACAGAATCGCGCCGCCGAAGCCGACGAACTGCACCATCAGAATCGCCAGCGTCAGGCTCTCCAGCGGAATCTTCAATTCGTCGTTCCCGAATTGCGAAGACAGCGTGATCACCGTCTGAATCGCGTCGTTGTAAATCAGATACGCCACCAGAAACGTGAGCGTCTGCGGATAGTGCACCATGTCTTTCAGCGTCCGGCCCAGTTGCTTGAATCCCGACATCAATTGATTCTCGCCAGGGGTAGGGACGTGCATCGATGGGCGGTTTCGCAGCGTCAGCAACGGTACGATGGTGAATACCGCCCACCACACTCCAGCCGAGCACAGGCTGATGCGCACGGCCATCTCCTCTGAGATGCCGAACATATCCTTCTTCATGTAGAGCAGCAGGTTCAAAGCCAGCAGCAGGCCGCCGCCCAGATACCCGATTCCCCAGCCGGTGGATGAGACCGTGTCGCGCTTTTCCGGCGGCGCGATGTCCGGAAGAAACGAATTGTAGACCACCACCGAAGCGCCGAATGTCAGGTTCGCAAACAGGAACAGCCCCGCGCCCAGCATGTAGTTGTCGCCTTGCAGCCAGAACATTCCAATGGTGGCAAACGCGCCGGCGTAAGCGAAAATAGCCAGCAGGCGTTTCTTGTTGCTGCTATAGTCCGCAATCGCCCCCAGCACCGGCAAAAAGAGCACCTGCGTGAATACCGAGAGGGCCACCATGTAGCCCCAGAACGAACGGTAATCCACTTCGATTCCCAACGGCAGGATGTTCCCCTGTGCGTTCGCCCCCGCCTTCGCCAGTGCCGTCAGATAAGGTCCAAGAAACAACGTGACCACAGTGGTAGAGAACGCCGAGTTCGCCCAATCGTAGAAATACCAGCCGCGCTGCTCGCGCTTGCTGTACTGCATCGGGACCATCTCAATCGGATGCGCCGCCATTTAGTTTTTCTCCACAGTCGTCTGTGTCATCTGCTCCGCCAGCTTGCCAATCGTCACGTAGTCCCTTTTTCCGTTTCCCAGCACCGGCAGTTTATCGATGTAGAGGATGCGCCTGGGCACTGCAAATTCCGGTGCGCCCAACTCGCGGGCAGCGGCTTGCAACTGCTCCCGGCGCAGTTCCTTGTCTTGCGTCAGCAACACGATCATCTCCCCGCGCTGTGCGTCTTTTAGCGCAGTGGAGGCGTGTTCGAACTTGGGTTGCGCCCGGGTTGCGATCTTCTCCACTACTTCCAGTGAAACCATCTCGCCGGCGATCTTGGCGAAGCGCCGCATGCGGCCTTGAATCGTCACATAGCCCGCTTCGTCGATAGAGACGATGTCGCCCGTGTTGTACCAGCCTTCGCCATAGGTAGACGACGGCGGCTGGATTACACCGGGTTGATCCACTTTCAAATAGCCCAGCATCACGTTCGCGCCCTTCACGTGCAGCGTTCCGCCAGTCTCCACTCCGTCCACCTTTTCCAGCCGGTGCTCTATGCCGGGCATCAACTGGCCCACACTGCCGCTCTTGTTCGCCATCGGCGTGTTCAGCGCAATCACGGGGGAACATTCGGTGGCGCCGTAGCCCTCCATCGGACGCACGCCAAACTTGTCCATGCAAAGCCGGCGAACCTCCTCCGTCAGCTTCTCAGCGCCAACTACCAGATGTTTCAAGCGGTAGAAGTCGTAAGGGTGTGCAAACTTGGCGTAGTTCGCCAGAAACGTATTCGTGCCAAACATTACCGTGCAGTCGCGGTCGTAAATCAGCTCCGGAATTACGCGGTAGTGCAACGGAGACGGATAGAGAAACACGCGGCACCCATGCAGCAGCGGCAGCACGATGCCCGCCGTCAATCCGAAGGAGTGGAACAGCGGCAGGGCACTCATGAATTTGTCTTTCGACGAAAATTCAATCATCGCCGCAGCCTGTGCCACATTCGCCAAAATCGACGCATGGCTCAACACCACGCCCTTGGGTTTGCCCTCGGACCCGGATGTGAACAACACCACCGCCGCCTCATGCGGGTCCACCTGTTTCATCACGGACCTGGGAAAACGAATGGCCCAGAGCATCAGCCACAGCTTGTCGCCAAGTGTGAAGCCGGCGCGCTGGTCTTCCAGGTACAGCACCTTCACTCCGCGTAAGCCGGCCACCGCGTTTGTCAGCTTGGCCTTCTCGACAAAGGCACGCGACGCGAAAATCGTCTGGATCTTCGCTACCTCGCACGCGCTCTGCATCCCGTCCTGGCCGGAGGAATAATTCAGCATCGCCGGCGTGCGGCGCATGGCGAACATTCCGAACAGCAGCGAAACGGTGGTGCCGACATTGGGCATAAGCACGCCCGTTATCTCGCGCTCGGCGGTGTGCTTGCAGACGATTCGACCCAACGCCATAGCGCCTTTCAGCAATGTTGCGTAGGTATCGGGGGTCAGACGGATGTCTTCCAACACTTCGCGCTTTTTACCGAACAAAGCCATCGCGTCAAGGAACGCCGCGAACAGACTGGACTCCTTTCGCGAATCGAATGCCGCGCGTTCCATGATCTTGCGCATCTGCTCGCTGGCCATCCGCCTCCGCAGCTTGGCGGTCTTCGCCTCCGGCATCGCAATGGAGGTCGCCGCGTGAATGGTCAACGTAACCCGAGGAAACAACTGCTTCGGGAAGTCGCCCGACATACGGCTGGCGTAACTGTAGACTGCGCCTTCCATATGCACGGGCACTACGGCGGCGCCCGTCCTGGCGGCCACGAACGCAGGACCGTCGTAGATCTTCATCAGCGTGCCGGTCACCGTAATGCGGCCTTCGGGAAAGATCACCACCGGCTTGCCTGCGTCCAGCAATCCGATCACTGCCTTCATGGCAAGCGGGCTGGAAGGATCCACCACCAGGTGCGGCAGGAATTGCAGGCCCAGCTTGAAATACCAGAGTTTGGCGATGGTGGTGTTCACCAGCCAGGTAGGTTCGATAGGCAGAAATGCGCCTAGCAGAATACCGTCCAGAAACGAAGTGTGATTGGCCACAATCAACAGCTTCTCCGGCTTCGGCAACTCGCCTCGGACGGTGACCCTAAATAGCATCCGGAGTAGAATTCTTACGATCAATGCAACCATTCGTTTAACCAGACTACAACGCGGCCGTTAGAGTTTGATATGCGAACTGTCAGGATTGCGTGAGATTCGTGCGCCTATCCGTCAAAGCGGTAACCAATGGCGCGGACGCTGACCAAGTACTCCGGTCTTTCGGGATGCGGCTCAATCTTCTTACGCAGGTTGACGATATGGGTGTCGATCACGCGGTCGGTTGTATGGACGTCGGGCCCCCAGACTTCGTTCAACAGCTGTTCGCGGCTTAGCGTGCGGCCTTTCTTCCGCACGAAGAAGCTCAGCAGTTGAAACTCAGTCGCCGTTAATTCCACCACGCGCCCGGCCCGGCGCAGTTCGCATCGGGGCAAATCCACCTCGGCGTCGCCAAAGCGATAAATTTCCTGTTCGCCGCCTCCCGCGGCCCTGCGCAGCAACGCCTTGATGCGCGCCCTCACCTCACGCGGACTAAACGGCTTGGTGACGTAATCGTCGGCCCCCAATTCGAAGCCGAGCAGTTTTTCCGTCTCCTCGCCGCGGGCCGTCAGCAGCAGAATCGGAGTCTTCAACCCGGCGCGCCGAATCTCCCGGCAGACCTCGAAACCATCCTTTTGCGGTAGCATGACGTCCAGCAGAATCAGGTCGAACGCTTCCTCGCGGGCGCGCCGGCTTCCGGTCCGGCCGTCAGTCGCCACTTCCACTTCGTACCCTTCCAGGCGCAGGTCGTCTTCCAGGCCCAGGGCGATGGCCGGATCGTCTTCGATCACCAGAATGCGCGGCATCTACTTTTGCACCGGCAAACTGATAATAAACGTGCTGCCGTGGCCGGGCGCGCTCTCCACGCAAACACTGCCGCCGTGGGCCTGAATCAAAATATCGACAATCGCCAAGCCAAGCCCGGTGCCTTTCGGCTGCACTGGAGCAGGCGATTGTGCCCGCACGAAGAACTGGAAGATCCTCTTCTGGTCGCGCTTGGCGATGCCCACACCCTGATCGCGCACACGAATGAGCAGGCGACTGCCTTCCCGCGCCGCGCCGATCCACACCGTCTTGCAATCGGGCGAATGCTTAACCGCATTGTCCAGCAGGTTCCAAAGGGAACGGCTGAGGGCGTCGCGGTCGGCTCTGATCCGGCAGCCCGGCGCCTCGTTGTCCAGTTCGATCGCATAGCCCATATCCGCGACACTCTGCTGGAATTCCGCGGCAACCTGGCCGATGACTTCACCTGCATCGAGAAGCTCGAAACGATACTCCAGTACGCCTGCCTCCACGCGCCCGAAGTCAAGCAGCCGCTCCACCAGCCGAACCAGCGTCTCACTCTCGCGGTGCAAGACTTCGTAGTAGGTTTGGCGGCGCGCCTCGCTTGGCGTGCGGCCGGTGGCCAGTGCCTCGGTCAATTGCCGCATGGACGTAAGCGGAGTGCGCAGCTCGTGGGATAGGGCGTAGAGAAAATCCGTATGAAGGCGGGAAACCGCAAGTTGCGATTGGATCGCCCGCAGAACGAAAACTGCTCCTACCGCGATCATCGCGGCCGGTCGCACCCAATCGTTTCGAGGCAGTATCAACAGCAGCACGCAGCAGACGGCAAGATACTCCGCCAGCAACCGGCGCGGCAATCGAAACCACTGCTCGATATGCATCGAGGCTTATTGTAAACGATGTTTCGGCGACGGCGGCGCTAGAGCAGTCCCTGGACCGCCCCGGCTCGCGAAAGATCCGCCGCTCCAATCGCTTCCGGTGTCAGCCCCAGTTGCTTCACAGCTCCCTGCAACAGGGCGTTCGAAGGCAAGTCCTCATCGGCCGCGCTCCAGAATTCCGCCACATAGAGCAACGCCGCCAGGTTTGAGGTGACGCGGTCCGGGTTGTGGTGGTTCTGTACGGCCAAAACCAGGTCGGGCGGAAACTTCCAAATCCGCAAGACTTCTGCTCCGGCTTCGGAATGATCGAAACCGAACAGCACCAATTCCGCAACCGTTACTTCACACCCTTTCAAAGTCATACGGTTATAGGCTTCGCTGGCCGGCGACGGCAGCAGACTGATCGCCAACCGGCCCACATCGTGTACCAGTCCCGCCAGAAATGCCTCGCGCGGGCTGATCGTAGATGTCAGTGCCGCAATTCGCTCCGCCACCTGCGCCGTCTCCACTGAGTGGATCCACAGCTTCTTTAACTTGGGAGCGCCAAATAACGGTCGAAGCGCGGCCGTCGACAAAATACTCCTGGCGTGATCGAGCCCGACATAGGAAATGGCAGCCTTGACCGTCTTCAACGGATATCGCGGGCTGAAAAACGTCGAATTTGCCGCTTGCAGCAGCTGTCCGGCCAGCACTTGGTCCGTTTGGCTTATCTGTTCAAGCTCGCTTAAACGGACATCCGGTTTTGCCAGCGCCGCCAGCGCTTTAACGGCAACCGCCGGATACACTGGCAGGCGCGGAATCATTGCCAGCAGCTCGTTGCGATTCGACATTCGCAATACTTGAAGCGCCGGCCCCAGTACCGGGTCTGCCGACGCCGCCTCCAATACCTCCTGTACCGCATGGCCTTCAAACTGGGCCATCTCCAGCTGTTCGTCGAACAGATTCGCAATCTCCAGGGTCTTTGCCATTGACGATATCCGGTCAGCCTGAAGACTCCCCCCAGGATGCCGCATCGCTTGAAGAATCGCGCTCACCTTCGCGGGCGCGCCACGCGATTCCAGCGGCTGCCGCTGTGGGCGTTCCGGCCATAGATCCTTCGTCAGCCGATCTAACGTTTCCGCTTCCAGCATTTCCAGCGGCGAATGATGCAGGAGCGCCGCCTCTTCCAGCAGACGCTCCTCTTCCGCCGTCAGCTTCAATCCCACCGAAAGCTCATGAGCCCAACCCGCAACCCGTAAGCAGTGAGAGCGAATGCCGGCGTTTGACGCATCCATATACGTCTCTTATCGGCAAGAATCCCGGCTTGCCGCCTCGATTATGCCAAGAGCCCTTTTGCCTTGGTTTCGAGCGCAGCCCGAATCTTGTCTTCGGCGACGAACTTCTTCACCATTCCCGGCAGTTCCACGTCAATCGTGACGTCTTTTTCGTTCACCTCTACTGTGCCGCGAACCGTTGCGCCGAACAGCCCCATTTTCCCGCGAAAGGAAAACGTCATCGTATTGCCGTCCCAGCTCTTTACCGGGTCCAGAATCTTCACCGGCCCGGCGGCCACGCTCTGAATCAGCTCTTGCGCCGACTGATCCACAATCCGCTGCGCCTCCTGCTGGCCTTTCTCGTGTGCTATCGTAACTCGCATTGATTCCTCTCTTTTCGAAGCCTTTCGCCCAAGCGGGCCAGGGAGAAGGAACGCCACTGCGGACTCCCTCCATTCCTGCCGTTTGTAGCATTGGGAAAGTGGCGCCTGTTTCCTGTTTCACTGTAAGTGGTTGACGCTAACTTGTCGATTGGTCAAACTTTCCAGTGATCGTGATTATTAGCGTGACTCGGTTGGTTCAAATGGCTGGGGTAAACAAGTTGGATGGGATGGACTATCCGTGTGCAGATTTTATTCGATGAAGCGTGGGTGCTGGAGGGCTTCTTTGGGCTCTTTTTCGTCGAAGTTGATGTAGGCTTCCTTTTTTCAGTTTGATCCCAGTGCTTCTCTAGCCGGGACACACCTTCCTGCCAGTCACCTCCATGCTTCTCTGGCACCCCCTACCGCTAAGCGGTTGAGTTCGACGTAATAGGGCGGCGCGACCAATCCCTGTCGACCACGATAGCTTCAAGATGAGGTTTGTTCACACTGCCTAGCAGCCGGCGTTCAGGTCGCCCCTTGAGTGAGGGCAAGCAGATTAGGGGCAAGGGCTGCGCAAAATCGCGCACACTCCTGGAGCAATCCTAGGCCGCGCCAGCCGCGGAACGGAGTTCCTGCCAGCGCCGCTCAGATGCTCATTACCGGGCACGGCGCCTCTTGAATCAAGGAGTACATCCGAGACCACAGGCCGCTCAGTAATCCCTGAGAGCGGCCGCGGCCCACAATCACCAGGTCCGCGTTCACACGCAGGGCCTCTTTCCGTATGCCGTCGATCATGATTTCGTCGGTCACGTAATGCGGTGCGTCAACGCCCAGCCTGCTCTTCAGCTCTCGCAGCTTCCCGTCTGCCGACTCGATAATTGCGCGGCGGAACGAACTGACATCGATCTCCAACGCCATTGTGGGTAATTCCACGCAATGCACCAGATATAGTTGCGCGCCAAACTGACGGGCGAAGGCTGCGGCCGCCATCAGAATGGCTTCGGCTTCTTCGCTCTCATCCAGCGCACACACGATCGAGTGATATTCCGGCCGGCAGGTCAGGCTGGATGCCGTTCCCGTCCAGACCGCGGCGCTAACATCGTGCAGCACTTTCGCCGTCACCGATCCCAGCAGTAACCTGCGGAGCGCGCCGTGACCCTGGGCCGGGATCATCACCAGATCGGTGCCCTGGTGCTGAACGAAGTGGTGAATCACTGAACCAGCCTCGCCCTGTTCCACGAAGGTTTCAACGGTTTGATCCGGAAACACCTCAGCGGCAAATTTCTCCAGCCGGTTCGCTTCCATCGGCCTTATTCGCTCCGGCAACTCGGGGTCGGCCACCATCAGTTCGCTGTAGGCGATGGGTCCAAGTCCGTACGAGTGTATCAGCGTAAGTTCCGCTTGATACGTCTCTACCATCGCTTTCACATGAGGCGCGGCAGCCAGGCAAGGCCCAGAATAATCGACCGGAAACAGAATCTTTCGAAATGGAAGCATTGGTTCCTCATCGGCTCGCTATGCAGTTTTGAGACCATATCATACAGGAGTCATCGGTTTGCGTAAATCCACCGCTTGCGGATCAGCCACTTCTCTATTTCCACGGCTATGAACACCAGGGCGCACAGACCCAGCGCGAAGGCCAGTTCGCTGGCGCTCAGCGGTGCCGTCCGCAGGATTCGTTGCAGCGGCGGAAAGTAGATGGCCGCCATCTGCATTACGAAGGTCAGTGTGACGGCGCCCAGCAGTGGAAGGTTGGTGAACAGGCCCAGGCTCCAAAAGGATTCCACCTCGGACCGCGCCGTCATCACGTTGGCCATCTGCGAAAGCGTCAGCACGGTGAAGATCATGGTCTGCCAGTGCGCGGAACCGGTTTGCATTGCGTAGGCCTGCGAAAACAGCGACAGTCCGGCGATCAGTAGCCCCACCCATACCACATGCTGCCAAAGACCGCCGGCGAACAGGCTCTCGCTAGGGGGCCGTGGCGGACGGCGCATGATCGACCCTTCCTGCGGCTCGCTCGTCAGCGCCAGCCCCGGCAGTCCATCGGTCACCAGATTGATCCAAAGAATGTGGATCGGCAGCAATGGTACCGGCAGCCCCAGCATCGGCGCCAGGAAAATGGTCCAGATTTCCGCCGAATTGCTCGACATTACGAAACTAACAAATTTCCGGATGTTGTCGTAGATATGCCGGCCCTCGCGCGTGGCCGCGACGATGGTAGCGAAATTGTCGTCAAGCAGCACCAGATCAGCCGCTTGGCGGGCGACATCTGTCCCGCCCTTGCCCATGGCAATGCCGATATCGGCCTGTTGCAGGGCAGGCGCGTCGTTGACTCCGTCGCCGGTCATGGCCACGAATTCGCCGCGCTTTTGCAGCGCTTCCACAATGCGCAACTTCTGCGCCGGGTCCACCCGCGCGTAAACCCGCACGGTCATCACTTGGATTTCCAGTTCCGCCGCGCTCAGCCGCTCCAGTTCAGCGCCCGTCATCACCACCCCGCCGGCCGCCAGAATGCCCAACTGCCCGGCAATCGCCTGGGCCGTTGCCGGATGATCGCCCGTGATCATCACTGGAACTATTCCAGCCTGCCGGCAAACCGCGACCGCGTCCTGCGCTTCCTTGCGCGGCGGATCCATCAACCCTACCAGCCCAAGAAAGACCAGCGGATTCGCTGCAGTCCCCGGCTCTCCCGGATTTTCAAGTTCCGCGCCTGAAGGTACCGGAAGAGAGGGGACCGAGAGAAACCGGCGATAGGCAATCGCCATTACGCGCAAGCCCCCGGCAGCCATCCGCCCGGCCACGGCATTCATCGCGGGTTGGTCGAACACAACCTCGCCGCTGGAGTGAAGCGCCTTGGCGCAATGGGGTAAAACGGCCTCTGGCGCTCCTTTCGTAAAGGCCATGGCCGCCCCGGCGGACCGGTGCAGCGTCGTCATCCTCCTGCGTGCGGAATTGAAGGCTTCTTCGGCTACGCGCGGCAGGCTCTGCTGCAGTACCGTCCTGTCGTAGCCCGCTTGGGCGGCCGCCTCCAGCAGAGCCACTTCGGTGGGGTCGCCATATCCATTTCCCGTGGCGTCGTTGTTTAAGGCGAGCGCTGTGAAAAGAGTTTTCCAAGGTTCTCCGTTGCCGACTCCCTGCCAGTCGGCGAATTCCTTGCCATCGGCGTAGATGGATGTAAGACGCATTCGGTTCTGCGTGAGTGTGCCCGTCTTGTCGGAACAGATGTAAGTCACCGAACCCAATGTTTCCACTGCGGGCAATCGCCTCACCAGTGTGTGGGCCCGCAGCATACGCCGTGCCCCCAGCGCCAGGGCTATGGTAACCACCGCCGGAAGCGCTTCCGGAATCGCCGCCACGGCCAAGCTTACGGCGGTTAGAAACATGCGCACCAGCGGCACGCCACTCTGCAAGCCGGCGGCGAAGATAATGGCACAGATCGCCAGCGCACCCATCGCCAGATATTTTCCGAACTGCGCCAGACGTTTCTGTAGCGGAGTTCTAATATCGGTTGGCCGGTCGAGCAGGCCCGCGATGCGGCCCAATTCGGTATCCATTCCCGAAGCGGTAATGATTCCCCGGCCGCGTCCATGCGTGACGATAGTGCCTTTATAAGCGACGCACGTCCGGTCGCCCAAAGAGAGCCCTTCCGGCGGATTAGCCGTCACTGGACTGATGCTCTTTTCCACCGGCTGCGATTCGCCAGTCAGTGACGATTCATCGATTGTGAGTTCCGCTGCTTCGCAAATGCGCAGGTCGGCCGGCACCAGGTTTCCGGCTTCCATCAACACGATGTCGCCCGGAACCAAGCCCGCCGCTGGAATTGTCACCGCTTCGCCGCTACGCAGGGCGCGCGCCTGAGGAGCGGCCATCCGCCGCAACGCTGTGATGGCACGTTCAGCACGGTATTCCTGCGTGAAGCCGATGACCGCGTTCAAGATCACGATGGCCAGGATCGCGGCCGTGTCCGCCGGCTCTCCCAGAAATCCTGCCAGGACGCCCGCGGCAAGCAGCACCACAATCATGAAGTCGGCGAACTGAGCGGCGAAAATACGCCACGGTCCCCTGCTTCTTCCTTCTTTGATTGAGTTCGGCCCGTAAACGGCAGCGCGCTTTACGGCTTCTTCCGCGGAGAGACCGGCCGCCAGGTCCGTCGCCAGCCTCTGCGCCGTCTCTTGCGCCGTGATTTCCCACCAAGCAGCCGCACTCTCTTGTGAAATCACCGATTCTAAGTCTGGTCTCAAGCCGAAATGAATGCACGCGCAGCGCCAAAGCATCCGCTGCGCGGTTCGGCATGGCTGTGCGCACTCCGCCGCCAAGTTGGGTGAAAACCCGCAGAATTCCATTCAGACAGGCCGAAAAGTGTGTTAATCGCCTTGGCCTTTCAAATGCACGCCGATAAGGAAAGAATGCCCGCTACAATCGTTGTTTTCAGTCCGGGCCCTATAGAAATCCGCATCCTCTCGGCCGCTGCGCACGTGTACGGGTGGTCGCTGACGCGCGTCCGGAACGTAGTGGCTTTGAAGATTGTGCGTGAACAGTGTAATATCGTCGCGGTAGTTTTCCACCCCGCCGAATCGAAAATCGCTCCAGTTGATGTGATCGGCGCAATTTGCACCGCGGCTCCTGGCGCCAAGCTGATTGTGTGCACGCGCTTTGCCGACGCCACTCCGTGGCCGGTGCTGGCCGCCGCAGGTGCATTTCATTCGTTGCGCGTTCCCTTCGCGATGCCTGAGGTGCGTCAGAGCTTTGGCTTTGTCTGGGCTGGCCAAAGCCTGGCAGCGGCTAGTGCGTAATCTTCGGGTGTATCGATGTAGATGGCGGCCTCAGGACAATCCACTAGCAGTGCGTCGGGCTGATGGGCTAAGATCACACCCTTGCAACCCTGGCCTGGCTTGAGCGCCCTCAGCAATGGAAAAGCGCCGTGCGCAAAGAAAACGGGTACGCCGGCGGTACCCTCGTAGCTTGCGGCGACAATGCTCTTTGCGGTCTCCCGATGGCGCAGGACAAGACCGCTTAGAAATTCAGCGGAAACGAAAGGCTGGTCGGCCAACATCAGGATCGCCCCGTCGACGTCGTGATCCGCCAATGCGCAAATGCCTGCCTGAATGGAGGTGCCCATGCCTTCCTCCCATCGCTCATTGACCGTGATCTCAACCGCTAATCCGGCAAGAGCCGGACGCAAGGACTCCGCCCGAGCGCCCAGCACTACTACCACGGGCCAACATCCGGACGCCAGGGCCACCTCAGCCGCATGCCGAAGCAGCGGTTTCCCGCCGAAGCCCAGCAACTGCTTGGCCTGGCCCATGCGCGAGGATTCCCCAGCCGCCAGCACGATGGCCGCAGTATGGATTTCAGGCGACATTGACCGCCGATTCGCAGAAGCTCGGCCGAACCACTTCGCTCCGCTGCGCCTGCGGTGTGCCCCCTTCCATAACAGGAGTGTGGATCGATCCCGCGCGGTACTTCAGCATCCCGCCGCAACGTTGATTGAGCGCCGCCTGAATTTCGGCAGCCACCGAGACTGCAATTGCAGCCGGGTTGTTTGAGCCGATGTCCAGCCCCACTGGGCCGTGGACCCAGCCGGGCATCGGAAGGCCAAGCTCGGCGAACAGCCGCACGGTCCGTACCCGTGGTCCCAACAGCCCCAGATAGCGCGGCCAAGCGGCAAGGATGCGCGGAAGAAGCCGGGCATCCAGCGGATAGTTGTGCGTCATCAGCACCACCGCCGTATCCGGTCCAATGGTGATTCCCTCCAGCAGATTTTCAGCCCGCATCAGACGAGTGCGGCGTGCGCCAGGGAACCGTTCCATACAGGTGTAGGCGGGGCGTCCATCGGCCACCGTAATATCCCAACCCAGTTCGGCGGCGATGCCTACCAGCGGAATAGCGTCGTGGCCGCCGCCAAAGATGACCAGGGATTGCGGCGGGCCCAGCAACTCGATGAACACCTGCATATCCTCCAGGTGAATCAAACGGCTCTCGCGGCAGCGCAGCGCTTCCGCGGCATGTTTCAGGATTGCCTCTTCCATGCAGGTACCGGCCAGAGTGCCACTGGGACGCCCCCCGCCATCCAGCAGCAGCCGGTCCCCAATGGCAAATCCAGCAGCCGCGCGGATGATAGTGGCGACGATAGCCGGTGTGCTACTGCCCGGTGTGCTTCTGCAGTGATGAGCAGCCAGGAACTCCAGCGTTTCCAGAGCGGCCGCGGATGCAAGGCGTTCCAGCAGTACATGCACCACGCCATTGCACCCGAGGCCGAACTCCCAAACTGCGTCGTCGTCCGAGCTGGTGTCGTAGACGCGCACCACGGGGGCTCCCGCCTCGGTGAACCACCAGGCGCGCTTCGAAACCTCGCCTTCCAGACAGCCGCCGCTGATCGATCCCACGCGGCGTCCGTCCGGCACCAGCAGCATCCGGGCCCCTGGCCGGCGATAGGCGGAGCCCTTCACATGAACTACCGTGGCCAGTACTGCGTCCCGATTCGCGCCTTCGAGACTCCGCCACATGTCGAGGATGGCGCCAAGTTCGTCCATGGCCTAGAGGTCGCTCATGGTGGCGCCCGGGAAGAACGGCAAGGAGTATTTGCGTTTGCCGGTTGCCTTGAAGTACGCGTTGGCCAAAGCCGGTGCGAACGTGGGCACGCCCAGCTCACCAACCCCGCCGATGTTCAGCGTGCGGTCGGCCGCAATCGGAGAAGGAATGATCGTAATGTCCACCTGCGGCATCTCTCCCATGCGGATCATCCTGCTCTTGTTGAAATTGCCAGCCTGCGCGGCGCCGTTGACGAACGTTTGCTGGCCGTAAAGCGCGGCGTTTAAGCCATGCACCACGCCGCCCTGCAGCTGCGCTTGAATCTGACCGGGATTGACCGACACGTAGCAATCGATAGCGCACGAGACGCGGTTGACCCGCAGGCTGGTGGCGGTGACCGACGAAATCTCAACCACTTCAGCCACAATGCTGTTGAAAGCGGTTCCGATGGCAATTCCCCGGAAGCGGCCCGAAGCCGGCGCCGACGTCCAGTTGCCCAGCTTTGCGGCAGCGTCCAATACGGCAATCCAGCGCGGGTCGGTAAGCTTCGAACGGCGGAATTGATTGGGATCCTGACCGGCTGCCGCCGCCAGCTCATCAATGAAACACTCCACCGCGAACGTGTTGATGGAAGCGCCAACCGATCGCCAGAAACCCACGGGAATCGGCGACGGATGCGATACCCATTCCGTAAGCCGCGGGCCCATGTTGTAGGGAAGGTTGGCCGCGCCTTCAATGCCCTGGCTGTCGCCCTTCGGCCCCATTGGGGCTCCCCGTTGCCCCAGGATGGAGGGCGAAACATTGCGATACGACCAACCTGCGATGTTCCCGGAATTATCCAGCGATGCTCTGCCATGAATGACAGCCATCGGACGGTATTGGTCGCGGCGGAAGTCCTCGTCCCGCGGCCACATCAGCTTGACCGGCTTACCGATGGCCATGCCCACTTGTATCGCCTGGCTCACGAAGTCCACTTCTGCCTTCCGCCCCAGTCCGCCGCCCAGATAAGTGGTGTGAACGGTGATCTGTGCCGGGGAAAGGCCAGTCAGCTGGACCGCCAGGCTGAGAACCGACTTCGCCGATTGGGTGGGTGCGTAGATATCGCAGCGAACTCCGGCCACGTAGTCCACTGTGCAGTTCAGCACTTCCATGGTGGCATGGGCGACGTAGGGCAGGGTGTATTGAACGTCGATCACCTTTGTGCCGCTGGCGATAGCGGCGTTTGCCGTCGCCGCATCGCCTTCCACCGTGAAAACCGTGCCTGGGCCATTGGCCGCGCCCGCCGCATACGGCGTCGCGGTGGTGAAAAGCTTCTGACCGTCGGCAATGAAGTTCGCGTTGTTCAGCGTGGAGACGTTGGCGGGCAGAGTCCAGGAAACCGTTAGAGCCTTGGCCGCTTGCCACGTGTCCCAGGTATTCGGACCCACCACCGCGACAGCGTTCGCCGCGCCGGTAACTTCGGTGCCGCGGCCCGTGCCGGCGGCCACCGTAACCGGGACCACCTGATAGCCTTTCCGCGCCGCCGGCGTCCCCGCAAGCGTTGCGCCGAAGCTCGGTCCGTGTTTGATGATCGCGTAGACCATCCCAGGCAGCCGGACATCGATGCCGTATTTAGCGCTGCCGTCAGTCTTCGATGGAATGTCGAACCGGTTCTGCGTTTTCCCGATGAGTTTGAACTGGCTGTCAGGAACCAACGGTGCATTTGTGGGTACCGGCAGCGCACTGGCCGCATCGGCAAGGGAGCCGTAAGCCCAACTGGAAGACGTTGGGGTGTGGCTTACCACGCCGCCGGCCGTGGTATAGTTCGCGCGAACGGGATCACCCTTGAGGTTCATCGCGGCCTGCACCAGCATTTCGCGCGCAGCAGCGCCGGCATCGCGCATTTTCCAGAAGTTTGTGCGCGTCACGCTGCTGCCCACGGTATTAATGGACACCCCAACGGGGGCTGGATTCGCCAGGCTGGGCGCGCCTTGGACGGTAATTACCTTCGAGTAATCCACCATTAATTCCTCGGCCAGAATCTGGGCCAGGGCAGAGAAGGAGCCTTGCCCCATTTCCGATGCGCCGATGGTGAGCGTGACCGTGTTGTCGGTTCCAATCTTGAGCCAGGTGTTCACCTGCCCGGGGATGCCGGCCGACGCCAGCATCTCCGGAACGCGGGAGAATTCAGGCAGGAAGAAGCCGAGGCCGAGGCCGCCGGCTGCGGTAATCAGAAACTGGCGCCGGCCGGGATTCTTGGCCGCGCCGTCGATTTCTTGAGCAGCTACGAGTGAGGAAATGGACATGGATGGAGTCTCTTGGCTAAAGCGCCGTAACCGCCTGTTTGATACGCTGATAGGTCCCGCACACGCAGAGGTTCTGTAGTTCGGATGTGATTTCCGAACCATGGTGGCCCGCCTGCATCGCCCCAGCCGCCGCCATAATCATGCCGGATTGACAATATCCGCACTGCGGCACTTGATTTGCAATCCATGCCTTTTGCACCGGATGACTGCGATTGGCTGACAGTCCCTCGATGGTGACCACTTTCTTGCCAACGGCGGAAGAGGCATCGAAAACGCAGGAGCGTTCGATCTGTCCGTCTATCAGGACGGTACACGCGCCACAGACTTCAATACCGCAGCCGTATTTTGTGCCGGTAAGTCCGATCAAGTCGCGCAGGACCCAGAGCAACGGCATACTCGGATCACTTACGGTGATAGAGTAGTCGGTCGCATTTACGTTTATATTCAGTATGCTCACGCAAATCCCTTCCAAATTGAATTTGACAAAAGTTAGCACGGATACAGTACTATCGTTCTGGTACTGTATAGTACTAGTCAACAGAGAGTACCAGGGAGCGTGATTGATGTCAATTAGTAAATTTGCTGAGACGGGATTACTGAAACCCTAAGGGTCCCGCAAAAAAGAAAAGCGGAGCAGACGCACTTGGCGTCGGCCCCGCTTTGACTTTAGAAGATTGAAGATTGGTTATAACGCGATATCGACGCCCATGCTCCGGGCGGTGCCCTTCACGCTGTTCATTGCAGACTCGACGGTGAAGCAGTTCAAATCGGGCATCTTGATCTTGGCGATCTCTTCGATTTGCTTCATGGTGATCTTTCCGACCTTGTTCTTGTTTGGTTCGGCCGATCCCTTGGCGATATTGACGGCGCGCTTGATCAGCACTGGCACCGGCGGGGTCTTGGTAATGAAGGTGAACGAACGATCGGAGAAAATCGTGATGACCACCGGAATGATGAGGCCCTCCTGGTCTTTCGCAGACGTCTTCGCATTGAACGCCTTGCAGAACTCCATGATGTTGACGCCTTGCGGTCCGAGCGCTGTACCAACCGGGGGCGCCGGCGTTGCTTTTCCTGCCGGAATTTGCAGCTTTACGCTTCCTGTAACTTTCTTCGCCATTGTTTTTCCTTAAATCCTTTAAGTCTTTTCCACCTGCAGGAAGTCGAGCTCCACCGGAGTCGCACGTCCAAAAATAGTAACCAAAACGCGGAGCGTATTGCGGTCCGAATTGACTTCGTCCACCTTGCCCGAGAAGTTCGTGAACGGCCCATCGACGATGCGGACATTTTCATTCTTCTCGAACGACATCTTCGGACGGGGCCTCTCGGCCGCCGTTGCCTGGCGGTAGAGAATGGAATTCACTTCATCCGAGGTGAGCGGCACTGGATTGTTTCCGCCGCCCACAAACCCGGTGACGCGTGGTGTGTTCTTCACCGCATGCCACAACTCGTCGTTCATATCCAGTTGCACCAGAACGTAGCCGGGATATAGCATGCGCTTGCTGGTGACTTTCTTTCCGTTGCGAAGCTCCACCACTTCTTCGGTGGGAATTAATACTTGGCCGATCTTGTCCGCAAAACCGAATGCCTCGCCGCGGCTGCGCAGCGAATCCGCCACCTTTTGTTCGAATCCGGAATAAGTATGGATGATGTACCAGTGCTTGGTTTCAACCTCGGGAACGGGTTCTTCCGCCACTGGTTCTTCCGCAACGGCAACGGCCGCACCGGAAAGTTCCGCTTCGGCTTCCGCTTCGGGCTCTGGCTCCGCGTGGGATCCGTGGTCCGCCACTGGCTCCGGCGTTTCTTCGTGCTCGTATTCGAATGGATCGTGATCTGCCATGGAGTCGCCTACTTGGTTAACGAATCAAATAGCTTGGTGATACCCTTACCAACAATATAATCGACCACTTGGAAATACGCAGCGAAAGCAAACACGGAGATAATCACGACGGTGGTGGTGGCACGTACTTGCTTCCAGGGCGGCCAGGTGACGCGGCGCATCTCCATCTTGAGTTCTTCGTAATACGATTTCGTGTTCGCCGGCCACTGGGCCATGCGCTCGGTCAAACTCGTGCTGCTGCTGGTCGGTTGCATCGTATTCTCTCTTCGAAGTGAATGGCAGGGGCGGAGGGATTCGAACCCCCAAAGGCGGTTTTGGAGACCGCTGGTTTACCGTTAGCCTACGCCCCTAGGTACTTCACCCGGATCTTCCTAGTCTACTTGATTTCCTTGTGCGGGTGATGCTTGCGGCAAAACGGACAGAACTTCTTGAACTCCAGACGATCGGTGGTCGTCTTCTTGTTCTTCATGTTGCTGTAGTTCCGGTTCTTGCACTCGGTGCACTGGAACGTAATAATTTCGCGAGCCATTTGCTTCTCCTTACTTCAATTCCAAAAATTATGGGATGATCTCAGAAACAGTACCGGCGCCCACCGTGCGGCCGCCTTCACGAATCGCGAAACGCAAACCCTTATCCATCGCCACCGGCGTGATCAGCTCCACTTCCAGGCTGACGTTATCGCCGGGCATCACCATTTCGGTGCCTTCCGGCAATTGCGCCACACCCGTCACATCCGTGGTGCGGAAGTAGAACTGCGGACGGTAACCCTTGAAGAACGGAGTATGCCGTCCACCCTCTTCCTTGCTCAATACGTAAACTTCACCGCGGAACTTCTTGTACGGCTTGATCGAACCCGGCTTCGCAATGACCTGGCCGCGCTCTACGTCGTTCTTTTCAATTCCACGCAGCAGCAGTCCGCAGTTGTCGCCCGCGCGGCCCTCGTCCAAAAGCTTCTTGAACATTTCAATGCCCGTGACTACCGTCTTCCGCGTAGCCTGGAAACCGACGATTTCCATGTCTTCGCCGACTTTCACAATGCCCTGTTCGATACGGCCCGTAACTACCGTGCCGCGGCCCTGAATCGAGAAAATGTCTTCAATCGGCATCAGGAACGGCTTGTCGGTAACGCGTTCCGGCATCGGAATGTAGCTGTCCACTTTCTCCATCAACTCGTCGATGGCAGCTTCCCACTTCGGCTCGCCGTTCAAACCGCCCAGCGCGCTTACCCGCACGATCGGAAGATCGTCGCCGGGGAACTTGTACTTGGTCAACAGTTCGCGTACTTCCAGTTCCACCAGTTCCAGCAGTTCCTCGTCTTCCACCATGTCTACCTTGTTCAAGGCGACAACGATGTAAGGCACACCCACTTGGCGCGCCAGCAGAATGTGCTCCCGCGTCTGCGGCATGGGGCCGTCAGTGGCGGCAACCACCAGAATCGCGCCATCCATCTGCGCCGCTCCGGTGATCATGTTCTTGATGTAATCGGCGTGGCCCGGGCAATCCACATGGGCGTAGTGACGGTTCTTCGTCTCATACTCCACGTGCGCTACCGCGATCGTGATTCCACGTGCCTTTTCTTCCGGCGCGTTGTCGATCGAATCGAAGCTCCGGAACTTGTTCTTCGGATTATGCTTCGACAGCGTCTTCGTTATGGCCGCCGTCAGGGTGGTCTTACCGTGATCGATGTGTCCGATCGTCCCGATATTTACGTGCGGCTTACTGCGGTCAAATTTTTCCTTCGCCATTTCGCTCTTGTCTCCTGAAAAATTGTTTACTTAGTAACTTTGCCCTGGGCCTTGCTCACAATCTCTTCCGCGATGCTTCTCGGAACTTCTTCGTATTGACCGAAGTGCATCGTAAACGCCCCGCGTCCCTGTGTTCTCGAACGGAGTTCGGTGGCGTAGCCAAACATTTCGGAGAGCGGAACCAGCGCCTTGATAATCTGCGCACCGCCCATGACTTCGGTACCTTCGAGCCGGCCGCGGCGGGAGATAAGATCTCCATTCACCGTACCCATGTACTCATCAGGCACCACAACTTCGACCCGCATCACCGGTTCCAGCAGAACTGCCTTCGCTTTCCTGCAAGCTTCCTTGACGCAAATCGAACTGCAAATCTTAAAGGCCATTTCCGACGAATCGACATCGTGATAAGCGCCGTCGAAGGCGATGACCCGGATGTCGGACATGGCGTAACCAGCCAAAATTCCGCCTTCCAGCGCTTCCTTCACACCCTTCTCAATCGCGGAGATGAATTCTTTCGGAATGTTGCCGCCCTTCACTTCGTCGACAAATTCAAATTCGCCGCCCGGGAACGGCTCCACGCGCAACTTGACTCGCGCGTACTGACCACTGCCACCCGTCTGCTTTTTGTGCGTGTAATCGTATTCCGCAGTCTGGCGAATCGTTTCGCGATAGGCTACCTGCGGCTTGCCCACATTAGCGCCAACGCCGAATTCGCGCTGCATGCGGTCCACAATGATTTCCAGGTGCAACTCACCCATGCCGGCAAGAATGGTCTGGCCAGTCTCGGGATCCGTGGACACCTTCAGCGTCGGATCCTCATTCACCAGTTTGTGGATGGCGACGCCCAGCTTTTCCTGATCTACCTTGGTCTTCGGCTCGATAGCGAGTTGAATAACCGGTGCCGGGAAGTCAATTGATTCCAGCACGATGGGATGCTTTTCGTCGCAAACCGTGTCGCCGGTCTGAGTGGTCTTCAATCCCACCGCGGCGACGATGTCACCCGCCAGAACTTCCTGCACTTCCTCGCGCTTGTTGGCGTGCATCCGAACCAGGCGACCGATGCGCTCCTTCTTATTCTTCCCAGGATTGAACACGGTATCGCCAGTGTTCAACTTGCCCGAATAGACGCGTAGGAAGCAAAGTTGGCCGACAAACGGGTCGGTCATAATCTTGAAAATCAAACCCGAAAACGGATCGGTATCTGAAGGATGGCGTTCAATGCTGATTTCTTTGTTATCCGGATCGGTACCCATCATCGGCGGCACATCCAGCGGAGACGGCAGGAAATCCACCACCGCATCCAGCATGTCCTGCACGCCTTTATTCTTGAACGAGCTGCCGCAGATGACCGGGAAAATCTTCATCGCGATGGTGGCCTTGCGGATGCCGGCCATTAGTTCGGCCTGGCTGATCGGCTTGCCTTCCACGAATTTCTCGAACAGAGCGTCATCGGATTCTGAAACTGCTTCCACCAGCTGTTCACGGTAGGTCGCAGCCAGTTCGCGGAGATCTTCCGGAATCTCTACTTCGTCAAATTCCGCGCCCAAGGTCTCGTCGCGCCAAATACGCGCTTTCATGGTGACGAGATTGACCACACCCAGGAACTTGTCTTCCGCGCCGACCGGAATCTGAATCGCAACCGGGCGGGCTTTCAATCTTTCAATGATGGTGGCAATGGAGCGATAAAAGTCGGCTCCAACGCGATCCATCTTGTTCATGAAGCAAATGCGCGGAACCTTATACTTATCCGCCTGCCGCCAAACCGTTTCCGACTGCGGCTGCACACCGGCCACGGCATCGAATACAGCAACTGCGCCGTCCAACACTCGTAGGCTACGCTCTACTTCCGCCGTGAAATCCACGTGACCGGGAGTGTCGATGATATTGATCTGATAATCGCCCCAGTGGCAAGTGGTTGCCGCCGAGGTAATGGTGATACCGCGTTCCTGCTCTTGCTCCATCCAGTCCATGGTGGCTGTGCCTTCATGAACCTCACCGATCTTGTACGTACGGCCGGTGTAATAGAGGATACGCTCCGTAGTGGTGGTTTTACCGGCATCAATGTGGGCCATGATGCCGATGTTTCTCATTTTCTGAAGTGGAACAGTGCGTGGCATAGATAACTTAAGTGTTTAGAATTACCAACGGTAGTGCGCAAAAGCCTTGTTGGCTTCGGCCATACGGTGAACATCGTCCTTTTTCTTGATTGCGCCACCGCGGGAGTTTGCGGCGTCTCCCAGCTCATTAGCTAGCTTCTCGTGCATCCCCTTGTCCGGACGGCTTCGGGCGTTTAACAAAATCCAGCGGATGGCAAGGCTGGTCCGGCGATTCTGCGAAACCTCAACAGGCACCTGATAGTTGGCGCCACCGACACGGCGGGTTTTCACTTCCAGCAACGGCTTGCAATTCTCAACCGCTTTCTTAAATAACTTCAACGGATCGTCGCCACTCCGCTCTTTCAGCGTCTCCATGGCGGTGTAGAAGATACCCTGGGCTACGGTCTTCTTTCCGTCCCACATCATGGAGTTGACAAACTTCTCCGCGAGGGTGGAATTGTAGACCGGATCCGGCAGGATCTCACGGGTTTCAGCTCTTCGTCTGCGTGACATATCGATTCCTTCCTACTTAGGACTTCGGTCTCTTGGCGCCATACTTCGACCGGCTCTGCTTCCGGTTGGCTACGCCAGCCGTATCCAGAGTGCCGCGGACAACGTGGTAACGCACACCAGGAAGATCCTTCACGCGGCCTCCGCGAATGAGCACGATGGAGTGCTCCTGCAGATTATGGCCAACGCCTGGGATATAAGTGGTGACCTCGATACCGTTGGTCAACCGGACGCGGGCCACCTTACGCAAAGCCGAATTCGGCTTCTTCGGAGTGGTTGTGTAAACACGCGTACATACGCCGCGCTTTTGCGGGCAGGCTTGAAGAGCGGGACTCGCCGTCTTGTAACGTGGCGATTTCCTGCCCTTTCGCACGAGTTGATTAAACGTCGGCACGAATTTCCTCTCTTGAACTTAGAAACTGTTGAATTACTTACAATGCAATGCTCGACACACCAATCCAAACATCAGAAAAGCGCCGTCGAAGGTAAAACCCAAAGAACAAACTACGCGGGAAGCGGTATATTTTTGTTCACCGTCCCAGACTTGCGAGGGTAGCACTTCAGACTGGCCCATGCTGAAAGCGGCGTAATCCGCTAAAGCCTCGGGGCCGACTCCCAGCCGGGTTCCCATAACTTAACTACCTAGTCTTTACAACGACTTACGGTAGCCTTGCCGCCCGAAGGCACTGGGAAGGGTAGCGCAGGAGTAGAAGAAATCAACTCGCCAAACCTTCCCATCTTACGGAACTATGTTTATTTTGTCAACAGTTGGCAATTATTTCAGCGATTCCGTGACCGGCAGCCGTGAGCGGCGGAAATAGGACAGATGCCAGCGGTTTAGGTGTCGAGTGGCGTTGAGGAGAATCGCAACCGGTGTTTTAGGCAAAGAAAAGCACGGCGGAGGGGAACATTGTGTCGACGGGTCCACGTCGAGATCGCGGGATTGATTCCGGCATCGACCTCCACCGCAATAAGCCTCGATCGGAAGACCCGGGTTCTGCCCTTGCGGATCTCCGGTTTTCGATTCAGAGCAGCGAGGAAGGCTGCCCACAGGAAGCTCACGATGGCGCTGGGCTGGTGCTCATAAATAGGTCCGGTATGCCAACCATTGGCCATTTCGTTGAAACTGTAATTTTTAATATCCCATCGCTGGTGGCCGGAGGCAACGGCCCGGCCGGTGGAGACGGGATGGAGCGGAGGCTTGCTTACCCAGGTCCAGCCGGTCAGCGCTTCCCTGCCCAGGGGCGCTTCCACGAATTCCGCTTGCGGAATGACTGCTTGTCCCCGCAGCAACTACTTCCACATCGATTCGCTAGCGGCGGCCGACCTGATGGAGGAACAGCGGCCCACTGGTACAGTCGTCGGCCAACCTGAGCCGAATGTGCGTCCCTATACTGCTACGGAAACGACTTTACGATCAGGAACGATGGTTGATCCATTCTTCAATCTGGCTGCTAAATATCGTTTGGCGGGGATCTCAAATTTACAGTACACCGCGACTGACAAAAGGACTGCGAACGCCGCATACACCACAAAGAACAGCGTCATACTCAGTTCCGCATGCAAAAATTTTTTGATCTGGAGTGACCACGACCATAGCGGATAGTGAAGAATATACAATCCGTAACTCGCCTCTCCCAATAGCACCAGAGTAGCGCCAGTATTGAAGCGGGTCAGACCCAGGATCAATAGAATGAACAAGGGATCGAGTAGTCCGTTGTGAATCAGCAGGTAGGGAATGCGATCACTGGCGGCTCCCACGATTACCAGTCCGATGGCTGCGACAAACGCCATCCATCTTTTGGGGACCACGGCTTTTCTACTATACAGAAGCCCCATACACACACCTAGCAGGAACTCTGGACATCGGGACATCGGATTAAGTTTGAGCGCCGTCACGCCGCTCTCACTGAGCGTCACAATGGAACAAACGTATGCCGCTGCGGGCAAAACTGCTGCGCACCACAGCACAAACATTAGGGCTAGAACGCGGCGCGAAGACAACTTGGCTATCAGAACGCCTGCATAGGGGAAGATCAGGTAGAAGAAAGTCTCCGCGGAAAGGGACCATCCCGGAGCATTCATTTCTAATGCCGTGTCTGGTGACCATGCTTGCAGCAGGGTCAAGTTGGACACCACCGTTGCAATAGCGAATTTATGGATGCCCCCTGCCTTACTCACACTTAAAAGGAAGAGTGGCAACGTAATAAAGACAGCGAGGAGATAGACGGGATAAATGCGTGCGAACCGTGCCTTCCAAAAAACCGATTTCGCAACAATTAGCCTGCCCTGTTCTAAGTAATTATAGGCAAGGACGAAACCGGACAGCACAAAGAAAAGTCCCACGGCAGCATATCCGCACCCGCCTAATCGCTGTAGCGCAGGCGGCGCGGAGACAAGTGTTTGTTGTCCAAAATGAAACAAAACGACGGACATTGCTGCGAACCAGCGCAAACCAGTAAGCGCGGGGAAGAGCTGCTTGCTCGTGTCACGTCCTCCCGTATGTTGACGAGTTGCCGGTGGGGACATTCCCTTCAGAATACACAATCGGGGGAGACATTACGGCACTTGGCCATCCATTCCCTTTCTTCCCTGAGTCAGAATCTCAATGCAGGTTCGCATTCAACACCGCCGCCAACCGGTAGCCTGCCAGCAGAACCTGAGAATCAGCCAAAGCCTTGGCATGAGACTCATACCCTGCGTCCGGCCTGGCCGACACTGGCGCCGCGGGATTGTCCTCCACGCTGATGGGGGCCGCATAAACGTCCGTTCGCGCCAGGGCTGTGCTCTCTCCCACCCATACCGGCACCGCACCCTCGGCCCCGGCCGGTTTCCGCTTCCGTAACAGCGAATTTCCAATCCGCTGAATATCCACGAGTAGGATCGAGGTACCCATCAGGTTGTCCCAATACGAATGGAGATTGTCAAAACAGGGCGACGTGCAAAATTTCACTTCGTTTCCGCCGCGGTCTCCGTTCGGACTGACGGCGGTGAACCGCGCGGTGGCATGCAAGGGTTGATGAATATCTCCGGTCAGATGCTCGATCCAAGCAATATCGTACGATTTAATATCATCGGACGGCGTACCGGCCAGTGCGGCGATCAGAATTTGCAGCTGCGTCTCGGCGTTGGGCACATTGGCCTCACTTACCGGCAAACCGGCGGGAGAAAACGGCCTATCGACGTAATGCCAATATTTGTGCATCGCCATGTCGGTATAACCGATATTCTGGGATGCGTCCGGCGTGTTCGGTGGAGTCTCCCCGCCGTCCGTCCCATCAGCATGATAGCCAGGGCATTCCGAAGCCCGTTTGATGCAATCGGGCCAAACGGCAGCGTTCAGAAAGGCGGCGAGGCCTTTCCTGGAATTCGAAACCCCGGCCGTCCACGTGGCATACCTGGGATTCAGCTTCAGTAGTTTGTCCACGCGGCTTCGCGTGGGTCCTTTCAACTTCTTATAGGCAACGTAGGCCACTACCATATGGCCTGTGCCGTTCCACGCCTGCACGGGTGCGGTAACAAGAAGCGTGCAGACAATCGCTAAACTCCGCTTAAGTAGGATCATTATTCTGCCTCAGGCGGAAGAATAGCAGAATATTCGCGACGGTGTATCTTGATTTTGCCGCTCAGGGTCCGCCCTCAGGTCCTGGAAAGGGCATCGTCACAGGCGGATCCATTTCCAGATATCCGGCACAAGCGCCTAGGCTTCCCGGGATGGTAGTTCCGGTGGGAAACGGCCGGATAACGACAGGCAACGCATGCGAGAGGCAGCTCAGCGTCAATTCGGTCTGGCTCACTGACTCGACACCGCTGGGCGTTTGTACCGGAATCGCATATCCGGCCATCGCCACGCGGCCCCAGAAATCGGAAAGCCGAACCGGCGTGGTACTTCTCGGAGTGAAATCACGGCTCCACGTCCCTTGCAGCGTGATAGAGCCGGGGACAAAATCAAATCCCACCCCGATGAATTCGTAATAAGCCGTCATGTTGGTGTTGCGGTCGTGAATCTGAAACTTCGCCCGCGTCACAGGGCCACAGGAAACCGCCCGCAACATTCTCATTCTGAATCGCGGGACCACCGGCGGTGTCGGGGCGTGTGGTGGTGGCGGCGGCGGTGGAGGAGGCGGAGGCGGAGGGGTCAGATGAGTCCAGGCGGAAAAGATGACGCTGCGCCAGTTCTCATGATTGTCATGCTCCTCGGAAACGCCGGCGTAACGGGCAGCCACTTCCCCTAGTGGTTGATCCAGCGTCACTTGAAAGCCGGTTCCAGCCTCCGATGGCTGGCGCAGAAAGGCCAACACGGCTGCCAGGCGCTGCTCAGATAAAATTTTGTTGCGGTCGGAATTTCCCAACCGGCTCGCGAGCCCAATCAACCGGAGACTGCCAAGGGCGGCCAGGATGGGAACCACTTCGGCATGTAAGAAGTCCCGGTGTTCCTGCTTCAGGGCAGCGCTTCCGGTGTCAAAGTTAGAGAGTCGGCCCCGAATACCGTCGTGATACCGAACGAAAATGACCCTACCTGGTTCGCTCATTGGTCTCCTAAATACAACAGCTCAGCCATGTCGCTTGCACTGCATCACTTGTAGTACGCAGAACAACGCGGCTAGGTTTACCCGTGGCAATTAAGCATCCCGCAGCATTTACAAGAGCCGCCGGACATGCTCGCGGAACCGTGTATAAATCCACGAAACACCCAACAAGATCAAGCCCAGCGCGATGAAAGAGAGAATCCGGTACATCGTCTCCAGATTTCGCAGATCGTAGAGGAACAGCTTCAGGATGCAGACCAAAAACAGCACCAGGCCCTGCAATCGCAGCAGCCGCTCCCGCGCCACAAAGCCGATTCCCAGCAGAACCAGCCCTTCTCCGCCCCAAGCCACCGTAAGTACGCTGCCAGAGACTTTGTCGTACAACGTAGCGGTCAGCAACAGCGTCGCCAGAATAGAGAAGAACGTTCGCCCGTGCCGTTCCGATAGTGCCTGAGCGGCATAGAACGCGGCAACCACGGCGACAGCCACCCAAGTGGCCGCCGGGTTGAAAACCGAGTACATAAATGATAGGCCGGCCACCCCATAGCTCTGCCAGGTCAAATCGAGATTGCCAATGCGCCTGCCCAACGCCAAAAGCGCCAAAGCGAAATACGCCCAGCCCACCACGCCCGTCGCCACCGGCAGCTCAGAATGCAGAAGCGCCATCCCCGGAACAACGGCAGCCCAGACGTACACCCTCGCCGTCCACGAATTTCCGTATCGGAACCATAGGTAGTACGCAGCGGCGATCACCGGAACAATGCCCGGCAGCTTATCCGGATAATTGAAATTCACCAGCGCGAGCCGGATGCCAACCATCGCCATGACGCTATTGCCCAGCCAGCGAAATGGCGCCACCTCCAACCGCAAACCCAGTTCGATCCAAACCAGCGCCATCACCACCCAGGCGGCGGCTACCATGGGTTCGGGCGTTACAATCCATACGGCGCGCATGGCCAATAAAGTTCCGCCCGCAGCCATGGCATGGCGAAGGATTTCTCGGTCCGGCTGCGGGGCGGCGTCAGAGGCCTGCACCGTCACCCGTGCGCAGAAGTACCACGCCACCACGGCAGCAACTGCGTAGGACAGCGCCAGCTGCGGATCGCCAAACTTGGCCGAGGCTCCTGGATCCGGCAGAATCAACCGGAATATGCCGATCGTCCATACCAAATAGGCAGGTAACCGCAGCGCCATTGGCAGCTTCCGCAATCCCAGTTCAAACAACAGGGCGGCTAGTAAACACTCGCCTAAGCCGAAATAGGCCGTCGGAACCGTATTCCAAAGCATCAGCAGCGAAAAGCTCACCGTGCCGGCGGCGGCAGCCCACTGCAGGCACTTGTATTCCAGAGGTCCGATGCCGCCTTCCGCCTTCCACTGGCAACGGAGCGCATTGGCATAAAAAAGGATCAGCCCGATGGCCAGGTTGCGCCACTGGTGCGTGATGAAAATCCCGTGTGCCAATATAGACTGTCCGGTTCCAACGAAGCCCAGAAGATACGCCTGCATACGGAATTCGCCGAGGCGCTTGCGGAAGCCAAGTTCAAACAGGATCGCCGCAAAGACTATCCACACCGTCCCCGCGACATCTTTCGGCGTTTCGGCGAAAATCACCAGCGCGCCTAACGCAGACGCCGCGAAGCTGAACGTCAGATTGGGCCGCCGCAAAACCCGGTTCGCATAAAACAGGAAAACGTGCATCAGAACGGGTGGTGTCCAGTTCTGAATGCTGCGGCCGAACACCGCCGTGGTTCCGCCCGCCGGGTAATCGTAGGCGAACAGCCTGCCCAGGGAAAAGGCAAACGCGACGGCGCCCAAGCTGCGCAAAACGATGGAATTCCAGCGCACGCCTGCCACGTAGAGCACTTCGGCTTCAATCGCCAGGCCGACTCCGATCCAGATTCCCGGCACATGCGCCACAATTGCCAGCGCAGCCAAAACCGCGGAGACCGTCAATGAGAATTCGTAGCTACCCGCCTCGGCCCGCACCTGCAAATCGTCAGTTTCGGCGAAGCTCGACGGCGGCCGTACGATGGCCCGCGCCATCGCGCTGGCAAAATAGAGCGCCGCCCCGAAGGATGCCATCAACCACAGTTGATCCGGAGCCTTCGAAGCCCAAGCGGAATAGGAGAGGCCCAGAAAAGCAATGGCATTCAGCGGAGAGATCCAGCCCAGTCCGTTCGCGGCGATCCGCCGGGAGGTGCGCAACAAATCGAAGACTTCAAACAGCGCCCAATAGACCAGGAAAAGTGCTTGCGTCGAAAACAGCGTCGCGTCTGAACTGCCCCTTGAGATGCACGTTCCATAGGTGGCGAAGATGCCGAAAAGCGCCATCGCGTACCATTCGAAGCGGAATGCCAGATACAACAGCGATGCCGCCAGCGGCACCAGCGCAATCACCGCGAACGGGGTAGACGGCGTGGCCGCCAGCCCGGCAAATGCGGTGAAATACGCCACCGCGGTCAAAGCTTGGGAACGGTACAGCAGCGAGTGGCCAATCATTCCGGTGGCCACCACGAGCACACCGATCGATCCGGCAAATGGGTCGTCGATGATTTTTGCCGCCGGCAGAGCGTAGATCGCATACGCCGTAGCATAAAGCGCCGCCCAACCCGCGCCAATCAGTCCTCCGGCGAAGACCCGGTACTTGGCTGCGCGCTCGATCCACATGCCGGCCGCCAGAATGGACACGCTGACAGCCAACGCGATAGCCGCGCGTCCCGCCGGCGCCATTTCGGTAAAGGAGTAACCCAGAAACAGCGCGATCCCCACCACCAGCACCAGCGCACCCAGCTTATTCAACAGGCTTCCGCCCACCAATGCTTCCCACTCCTCGCCGCCCAGCGCTGCGCGGAGCCGTTCGGAAATCGTGGGTCCGGCCGGCTCGCTGGCCGTCATCACCGGCTCTGGCTTCGGCTCGGGGTTGGGCTCGGGCTCGGGTTCGGCCACGAATGTCCTTTTGATCTCCGGGGGTAGAGCTTTCGGCAGCGGTGGAGGTGTTACCGGCCGCTCTACAATCACGGGTGCCGGAACAGTCCGCGCCGGCGCCTCGCTGCCTCTCAAAGTTTCTACTTTCAGCTCCAGCCGGTAAATCCGGGCGGTCAATTCTTGGATCTGGGTTTGTTTATCCGGTCCGTCTTGGGACACCCTTGCGGCAACTGCTGCAATTTCTTCGTCCAGATTGCGAAAACGTTCGCGGTTCATTAAATAACGGGCCAGCTGGATCAGAACCAGAATCCCGAGCGTAATTTCCATGGTTTGGTAACAGCATGTGGGTTTTCTCGATGGTTGTCTAGTGTTTTCTTAATGATCCAAAGCTAGAGCCAAACCTCGCGGGCACACAATGTACATCAATGTACAATTCATGCATGAGCCTCCTGACCGCCGATGAATCTTGCTTCCTCCAGGACGTCGCAAATCTTGCCTACACCAACCCGTTCCTTCCAGAACGGATCGACCTGGAAAAGGCCGCACTGCGCGGGGAATTCGTCGCCGGCGAACCCACCTGGAGCGCATCCGTCGCCGATCCCGATGCCGCCCGGCCCAACGTCGCCCGGATTTACGCACGCCTCGAAACCATGCTCAACGCGCTGCGAATCCGCTTTGCAGCCGCCTCCGATCTCCACCCCACGGACGTTGGCGTCTACCAGGAGTGTGTCCATTACCTGCTCTATCAGCGCTACTATTCGCAATTCGTCCTCACGCGGGACCGCACACCCTTCTATCCGCATTTCTCAACGGACTGGGCGCACTACAACCACATTGCCGGCAAACGCCTGGAAACCGCTTTCGAACCGGCTCACCTATTTGCCTGTTTCCGGCAGGTGCGGCGCGCGTTTCACCACATCTTCGACAACATCATCGGCAACTCCATGCCGGCCTCCCGCCTGCGGGCCAGCGTATGGGAATCGATCTTCACCCACGATATGCGCCGCTATCTGCGGACGATGTACGCGCGTATGGGCGATTTCCCTACCCTGATCACCGGCCCCTCCGGAACTGGAAAAGAGCTGGTCGCGCGCGCCATCGCCGGTTCGCGCTACATCCCCTTCCACCCGCAGCGGATGGAATTCGGGGAGGCGAAAACGGAATCGTTCTTCGCCATCAATCTGGCCGCGCTCTCGCCGACACTGGTGGAATCGGAGCTCTTCGGACACCGCCGTGGATCGTTCACCGGCGCCATCGCGGACCGCAAGGGATGGCTGGAATCGTGTCCGCCGGCCGGGGCCGTGTTTCTGGACGAACTGGGGGAAATGGACCTGTCCATTCAAGTCAAGATCCTGCGGGTGATGGAGACGCGAAAGTTTTCCGCGGTCGGCGATACAGCCACGCGGGACTTTCGCGGCAAGCTGGTCGCAGCCACCAACCGCGAGTTGCCACTGGAAATTCGCGCCGGACGGTTTCGCGAAGATCTCTACTACCGTCTGTGTGCCGATCAGATCCGCACGCCTTCACTATGCGAGCAGATCCGCGAATCGCCGGGAGTCCTGCGGGAACTGCTTTTGTATATGGTCCGGCGGGCGGTGGGAGACGAGGCGGAGTTGGCGCTGCCGGAAGTGGAACGGTGGATCTGCGAGAACTTGCCGTCGAACTACGCCTGGCCGGGAAATTACCGGGAAGTGGAGCAGTGCGTACGCAATATCCTGATCCACGGGTCTTATCAGCCGATGGAAAGCGGCAGCCAGCGGGGCGAAGATGGATTCTTGGTGAAATTCCGTGCGGGGCAATGGAGTGCGGAGGAAGTACTTGCCAAATACGCGGCGCAAGTGTACCTACAGGCCGGAAGCTACGAGGAAGCTGCACGGCGTTTGGGCCTGGACCGGCGCACCGTTCGGGCCAAGGTGCAGAAGTATTTGGAAGACGAATAAAGTGAGAATGATAGACTTGAAACCTTCCCAATGATGGCTGGAATCTGCGCCCTGCTGCTTTGTCTGATTGCTGTCGGCGGTTGTTCCCGGCCGGCGTCTCAAGCCGTGACAACAACGGACGCCGCCGCCTATGTGGATTCGCGCCGGTGCTCGGGTTGCCATGCCGCCATTGCTAACAGCTACCGGCAGACTGGCATGGGACGGTCGTTCAATCGGGCAACCAAAGCCATTCTGAACGTGGAAGATTTTGCACACAATAATCGTCTGGATCACCACCTGTCCCAGCGCCGATATCAGATGATCCAGCGGGACAACCGCTATTTCCTGCGGCGGAATCAGGTGGGTTACGGTGGACGCGAGGCGAACGTTATGGAGAAGGAAATCCATTATGTAATGGGCTCTGGAAATCACGCCCGGAGCTATCTGCACCGCACTCCACAAAACCGTCTGGTGGAACTGCCTGTGGGTTGGTACGCCGAAAGGGGTGGAGTTTGGGGTATGAGTCCGGGTTTTGACCGCGCGGATCATTTTGATTTCCGGAGGCCCATTGCGTACTCCTGCATGTTTTGCCACAACGGATATCCGGCGGTGGAACCCGGCAAGGATGTAGCCGGTGCAGACCCGATATACCCCGCCGAATTGCCTGAAGGGATCGATTGCCAACGCTGCCATGGGCCCGGAAGCCGGCACATTGAGGCGGTGCAATCGGGCCAGCCGAAAGAGAAGGTCCGGGCAGCAGTAGTAAATCCGGCACGGCTTTCGACGGAACTTCAATTCGAAGTTTGTCTGCAGTGCCACATGGAGACAACCACCTTCCCGCTACCGAATGCGTTGCCGCGCTTCGGCCGGGGAACTTTCAGCTATCGGCCCGGCGAGCCGCTGTCCGGCTATATTCTGCAATTCGACCACGCGAAAGGGACGGGACGCGAGGAGAAGTTTGAGATCGCCAGTTCCGCTTATCGACTTCGCCAGTCGGCCTGTTTCCTGAAGAGCAATGGGGCGCTGCAATGCACCACGTGCCATGATCCGCACAGTGCCCCGCGCGGAGAAACTGCCGTCGCGCACTATGCATCGGTATGCAAGAGTTGCCACAATAACGCGCATACCCCTTCACCCGATTGCGCCAGTTGCCACATGCCGAAACGGCGCACCGAAGACGTGGTGCATGTCGCGGTCACGGACCATAAGATCCAGAGACGGCCCCCGCCGCAACCGCTTGCCGCGCGTAACGAACGTCATGAAGTCGAGGGTGTCTCCTACCAGGGCGAGGTGGCACTCTACTATCCGAAGACCTTGCCGGATTCAGCGGATCGCGATCTGTACATCGCCTTGGCGCAGGTAGTCCAGAAGAGCAACCTTAAGGAAGGCATTCCGCTGCTGGAATCGGCGCTGGCGAAGCACAAACCTTCGAGCCCCGATTTTTATTTTGAACTCGCCCAGGTGTATTTGAAGACGGATCGGCGCGCTGAGGCCATCACCGGCTATCAGCGGGCACTGGACCGCAATCCTGCCTTTCAGCCTGCCCTGCGCAGTCTGGGCGCCGCGCTGCTGCAATCTGGCGAGACTTCGCGCGCCATTGAATCGCTGGAGCGGGCGCGCTCCGCGGCTCCCCGGGATGCGGTGACGCGATTGGAACTGGCTAGGGCCTAC
Organism: Bryobacterales bacterium; assembly: GCA_038230275.1. GTDB lineage: Bacteria > Acidobacteriota > Terriglobia > Bryobacterales > Bryobacteraceae > JANXXV01. The sequence goes on along the minus strand of JBBRNO010000017.1, from coordinate 30,097 downwards.
CAACGGACAGGACGCTTGCCGCAGGCCATCGTAGAAGCGAAGGAAGCTGCAACCCTCGATCCGGACTTAACGGCGGCGCAATATACTCTGGCGAACCTCTTCAATGAATCCGGCGATGCCGCGCGCGCCGAGCAGTCTTACCGGGAAGCGATCCGGATTCAGCCCGACTTTGCGGAAGCGCACAACGACATCGCCAACCTGTTGACCGCGCGTCAGGATTTTGGCCAGGCTGGATACCATTTCGGGATCGCGATAAGGCTTCAGCCCGAACAAGCCCCTATCCGATACAACTTCGGAGTTGCATTGGCGGTACAAGGGAGGTTTGACGACGCACAGCGCCAGTTCGAACGGGCAGCCGCATTAGCGCCGGGAATGGCCGAAGCCCACGAGAGCCTGGGGAATCTAAAAGCGCGGAAGCGGGATTGGCTGGGCGCCATCCGTCACTATCGCGACTCTCTGGCGGTCAAGCCCGATTTCGGCCCGGCACTTCTGGGAATGGGAACCGCACTCGGCGCGACCGGCGACTTCCAGGGCGCCCGGTCGTTCCTGACCCAAGCCACCGCAAGCCCAATACCAGGGGTCAAAGAGGAAGCGGTCGACCTGCTCCGCTCGCTGGACCAACAGCCGCCGCCCCGCCGTTAGCGTCCATAACAAAAAAGAGGGGAACGCGATCTTCCGCATTCCCCTCTTTTCGTATACCCAATCCGCGCTTAGAATTCCGCGCGCAGTCCCATGGTGATGATTCTTGCTCCGTTCTGCGGACCGGTAACTCGTCCGAAGTTCGGGTTTCCAATGCTGCCGTTGATTCCACCAAAGTTAGTCCGGTTGAAAATGTTGAACGCATCGGCCCGCAGCGTCATGTTCAACAGGCGATCGGCGTAGAGCGGGAATTTGAGGCGTTTAGCTATCGACATATTTTCCTCAAATACCGGAGGCTGACGGAAGTTCCTTAAATAACTGGACGACGTCCCCAGCGCAAATTGGGACGGAAGGGCAAACGCGTTCAGACTAAAGTAGCGTGTGGCGGGGTTGTTCGGGTCGAGAGACGTTCGATCAACTCCCGTGAATAGCGGATCAGGCCCGACATTCGCCTTTTTGAACCGCGTGAAGAGAACGCCGTTGGACAGAGTGTTCGGAGCTGAGATCTGAATCGGAGCACCACTGCGGTAATTCTGCGCAGCGCTGATGGACCAGTCACTCACGGCCAGATTCATCAGGAAGTTGCTGGAATTGAGGAACTTCCTGCCCTTTCCGAACGGCAGCGTAAAGACGTTCAGAAGGCTAATCACATGCGGTTGATCGAACGGCGAGATGGCTTTCATATCTCTCGGATTATAGGCATCCTGCGCGCCAACGTTGAAGTGCTGGCTGAAGATCTGCCGGTAGTGATTTGAGGCCAACGACTTCGAGAACGTATGGGCGGCCATCAACTGCCAGTACCCGAAACGCCGCTCCACCTTAGTCTGCAGCGAATCGTACCAGGTGGTTCCGATTCCGCTGTTGCGATCCAGCACGCCGAAGAATTGCGGATAGGGACGTAGCGACTGTGCCAGCGACTGATTGTCAGGGAAGGTAGCGTATGGCTTTGTGAATCCGGCCGCAATCACCTCCGGCGAACTGATGGGCCGCTGCAACAGGGTGCCCAGCGCCAACCGGCTGACCGGCAGCTGATTGAGATCGATGGTGGAGTTCAAACCATGTCCGCGATTGCCCACATACGCGATGTCGAGAAGAAAGCTCTTGAACTCCTGCTGGATATTGAAGCTCCAGTTGTAAATGCGCGGGGCCTTGCCGAAATTCGGTCCCATCACATCCACATCGTTGAAATTGCCGACGCCCGGATCGAGCAGCGGCGGCGGACGGAAGCCGGGAGGCGCCGCGATTCCACCGTCCCAATTTGAAGTGGGATTGAGCTGCGCCGGGTTCACACCGTCGGACACCACAGAGATAGGGTTTGCGAATCCAATCCGGCAGCCGCAGCCGCCGTTACCGAGAGTCTGATAGAAGATCCCGTATCCGCCGCGGATTACAGTCTTTGAGAAGAGCTTGTAAGCAAATCCAATGCGCGGGCCCAGATCACTGAAATCCGTCGGATAGAAGCGCTTTTGCCCGGTGCGGCCCGCACCGTTACCGGCGAAAATCATAGCTCCCGGCAGATTCCCCGCGGTGGGATTCGGCTTCTTCAGATCGACAACCGAATAATCTCCATTCTTGTCGTGCCAGTTGATCGGCAGCTCATACCGGACACCGTAGCTGATAGTCAGCCGCGACGTCACCTTCCAACTATCCTGGAAGAAACCGCCGTGGTAGCCGTACCGGATGTTGCCGATCAGCACTGGAAGAGCAACCTTGTTCGCGCTGTCCGTGGCGCCGAGCAGGAAACTGGCGAATGCCTGGCCGGTTCCCGCAAGATTCGTCGGCAATGCGGTCTGAGCGCGGGCAAAAAGGTATTGGCCATTCGTTCCTGCCAAGTCGATTGGACTTGAGGTAGTTTGAAGCCTGCGGATGTCTCCTCCCAACTTAAATTCGTGCTTGCCCTTGATGATGCTGAGAGATTGCGAAAACTGGTAGGTAATGTTGATCTGGCTGCCGTTGCCCACCTTGCCGTCTTGAACTCCCCAGGCAGTCAGACCGTCGGCGCCGGTGAACACCACGCGAGGCGTCGCGTCGGAATCGCCGGTGATTCCCGGAAAGCCAAACTTGGAAGCGGCTCCTTTCTGGTATGGGTTATCCCATACCTGCCGCGTACGCGAGTAACCGAAAGTGGAATGCAGAATCACCGTCGGTTTGATGACCAGATCGTGATTCAATCGCCAGTTATCCGGCTTCTGGTAAGTCTGCAATCCCTGCCCCAGCGGACCAGGGAAGGCCGCCAAAACGCCACTCAGCGTATTCTCTTTCGTTACCAGGAATGAGAGCCGGTTGTTCTGCGTAAACGCATGATCGAACTTCAAATTCCAAATGTAGCTATCGAAAACCGTCACGTTGTTATTGTCAAAGTTCGTCGTGGTGCCCGGACGGGTCGGATTCGGAATCGATGACAGGATATTCTTGGAAATGGTGCTGAACCTGGCTGCCGGAATAATATTGTTCGGGAATGGCGTCCGCACATTCCCCACTGTTGTAGCCGGATCGTAGATAAGCTGCGGAACTTCGCCGAAATCGCCGTTCTTCATCCGCGCGGTTGGCACCGTGCTGAGAACCTGCGAGGCGGTAACCGGACGCTTGTCTTTAGAGTAGGTCGCGTACCAGAATGTTTTGTTGCGGCCATCATAGACCTTCGGGATAAACACCGGACCGCCGCCCGCTCCGCCCTGCTCGTTGAAGCGTTCCTTGGCGCGGGACTGGCCTGCCGCCTTTCTGGCCCACGCGTTCGCGTTCCAAATATCGCGCCGCAGGTTCAGGAAGCCGGCAGCATGAAAATCGTTCGTGCCCGACTTTGTTACGAAGATCTGGACCCCTCCTCCAAAACGGCCGTACTCGGCGTCATAAGTTCCCGTCAGCAGCTTGAATTCGCCGAACATCTCGGCGGCTGGGAAGTTGAATACTACGCCGCCCGACTCCGGAATGATCAGGCTTGCTCCGTCGATGAGAACTTCGGAAGCGCGGCCGCCGGACCCTGAGATGGACAGCTCAGGCGTTCCGCGGGAGACACCGGGCATGTATCCAACGAAGGCGCCGCCGTTGCGGATGCCTCCAGAGAATAGCGGCAAATTGTTCATCATCGTGGTGGATACGCTCTGCCCGCGCTGCGGAGAAGTAGTTTCCAGCAGTTCCGCTTCGGCGGTGACGTTCACCGTTTGCTGCATATCACCGACTTCCATCTGCAGGTCGAGCAACTGCCGCTGTGCGATGCGAATCTCGAGCCCAACCCGGCTGAGTTTCTTAAAGCCTGCCGCCTCTGCCGTGACTGTATAGGTGCCCACAGGCAGACTCGCAAACACAAAGTTGCCGGTGCGTGTGGTTACAGTTTCCGTTTCCAGACCAGTCTGCTCGTGGCGCGCCTTCAGCTTCGCTTCGGGCACAGCCGCGGCATTTGGGTCGGTAATGGTGCCGCTCAAGGATCCAGTGCTGGATTGGCCAAATAAACTGGCGGAAATAAGGACGAAGAGCGATATAGCTACGCTTCTACTGAGAAAACGCATGAAGCCTCCCGATGTGCAAGACGTGTTGCCGTTGTCAGATGATACGGATTCCAGGCCAAAATGTCAATGGCGTGACGAGGATTCAGCGAGCTAAAAGGCAGCCGATTTGAACCGGCCGGCAAGGCTGGAACACAAAGTTAACCGCCCGCGCCGGCCCAGTACTTTGAGCGCTTTCGTTTGGCCCTTAGTACTTGTATAACCGTTTAGAAGTACTCCTAGTTCTGTTCAGATGCCCAAAGCTATGCGAGGATTGCTGTGTCTACATCCAATATTCAATGCAATCGAATTATCGAAAAGTGCTGGTAGTGTCCCTAGTCGCCATAGCCGTTGTGCTGGCGATCGGGATTTATTCCCGGCCAAACCGCGCGCGACGGACCGTGCGCCTAGGCCGCTATACGTTTGAATCACGATTCATAGAAAGCGTTTTCAATGAAATCGCCCGGCGGCATGCCATGCCGGTGGAATGGGTAGAAACCAACCTGACCGCGAGTGAGGCCCTCCGCCAGGGACGCGTCGACATCTGGGCTGGCGCAGCGCCGTCCGCTGATCCGAAACAAGAATTTCATCAGACCGAAGCGTGGACCAGAGTGGAATTATCGCTTCTCTCGCTCCAAGGTAAGAATCGGTGCCATCCCACGGATACCTCTGGCCAGCTTGTAGCCTATTTCAAAGGTGGCCGCGACGCCAGCGACATGATGGTTGCACTGCCCGGCGCAGTTCCGGTACCCTTCGACTCAGCCGCGGCCGCGGTACAGGCCGTCTGCAGCGGCCAGGCTCAAGCGGTGCTACTGCCGCGCAATGCCGCCCTCGAAATGGTGCTAAAGCGGCCCCCAGGCTGCGAAAATGCCGCGTTTTGGTACGATCTTTTGCCATCCGGGGCGACGCCGATTGTGATTCTTGCCCGGCAGGAAGCAGCGGCCGAAGCCGAAGCAATTCGCTCAGGGATGAGCGAATTGGCCGAAGACGGCACCATCACCCGGCTCGCGGCCGAGACCATGACCATTGCCGACCGCCAGTCGGAACTCATCTCGGGAATAGTGGAGGCGGAGGGGCTCTCGAAGATTCGTCTATTTATTATTGTGATGTGTATTGCCATCTCATTTGGCGGCGGAATTCTGCTGTTCAAACTGCGCTCCGCCCGGCAGGCCGCCGAGCACGCCTCATTCGCCAAATCGCAGTTCGTCGCGGCCGTCAGCCACGAAATCCGCACGCCCATGAACGGTATTGTCGGAATGACGGAACTGCTGCTGGACACGCCGCTGACGGATTTGCAGAAAGAATTTACCGAGACCGTGCGCAGTTCGGCGCAATCCCTGGTGACGATGATCGGGAATGTGTTGGATTTCTCGCGCATCGAAGCGGGCATGCATAATGCGGCCCAGGTTCCGTTCTCACCCCGCGCGGTAATCGAGGAAACCATTGGAGTGATGGCGCACGGGGCTCACGAAAAGAGCCTCGAACTGGGATGTTTCATCACGCCGGATATGCCTCGTGAAGTTATCGGCGACCCAGGTTCGCTGCGCCAGGTGCTGCTTAACTTGCTTAGCAATGCAGTGAAATTTACCCAATCGGGGGAAGTGATCGCGCGCGCCGGGATATCGCGGCCCGTTAAAGGCAATCCCGAAATCTGGTTTGAGGTCTCCGACACCGGCATTGGCATCGCGCCCGATGTTCTGCCACGGCTGTTTAAACCTTTCGGCCAGGGTGACGATTCCATCGCCCGCAGGTTCGGCGGAACCGGACTCGGCTTGGTGATCAGCAGAAGACTGGTGGAGTTGATGGGCGGAAAGCTCTCGCTCGATAGCGCCTCCAACCAAGGGACTAGCGCGCGTTTCAGCATTCCATGGATCCCCGGCACTGACCTCAGGAAAGAACCCTGGAAGGGACGTTTCGCCGGGCGCCGGGTGCTTGCCGCTGGTGGCGCCCAACTCAACCGGCAGATGTTGGGCCAGCAAATGACCGCCTTGGGAATAGATATGGATGCGGCTGAAAACTGCGTTCCCCAACAAACCTACGATGCCATTCTGGTGGATGGGCTGGAACCCTGGGCGAAGGGTTGGTCACCTACCCAGATTCCCGGTTGGCGGCCCGAATTTGAATCGATTCCAGTGATTCTGATCGCGCTGCATGAAAATCACCGCCAATTCGAACAGGTCCGGCTCGCCGGCGTCGCGGACTTCATTTATAAACCGCTCCGCCCCGACAAAGCGGCAGCCTGCCTGGAGCGGGTCTTCTCGGCCGTCGCCAATCCCAGCCGCGATTCCGCAGCGGTTGCAGTTGCTGACGAAACAAGAGTCGATGCGTCTGAACCCGAACCTCCCGCCCGCCGGGCTCGGATCCTGGTCGCTGAAGACAACCACGTAAACCAACGCGTCGCGCAGCGAATGCTGGAGCGTTTGGGGTACGTCGTCGATATCGCCGAAAATGGCCGCCGCGCCGTGGAGGCCTTGACCGCCCAAGACTATGACGCCATCCTGATGGACTGTTCCATGCCTGAGATGAATGGCTTCGATGCCACGCGCGAGATTCGCCAGCGCTTTGGAACAAAAACCGTGATCATTGCCATGACCGCCAGCGCATTGCCCGACGACGCGGAATTGTGCCGAAAGGCGGGTATGGACGACTACTTGACTAAGCCTGTGGATACACAGCGGTTACGAACCGTCTTGGAACGCTGGATTCCTGTGAACCGGATGACGGTCGTCTAAGGCGGAGCAGAATGTTATTGCGATTCTCGCAGGTGTATCACTGAGGTACAGCTAAGTAAATCGCGCTAGGGAGTACTTAGATTCTAGGTGGCAATCTACGGCCCAGGCCGGATGGAGAGACCCCTGGTGAATCGCGTATGTTCGAGTTAGTGTCTCCATGAACTGCAACCATTGTGGGAGCGCGCTTGCGGTCCTGAACAAAATCGACGACGACCGATTCTGCTCCGAAGAGCACCGAGTCGCGTATTTGCGTGCAAGCGATGATGGAAATGCGAATGGGAATTCGAACGGGAATGCAAGGAAGATGCAGAAGGGTTCGCCCACTAACACGCGAATGCGCGGCAGACGGCTTGAAGTCGCCGAGCCTACGCACTCAGCCGACTTTCAGTTTGGAGCGATTTCCCGGCTGGCAGGCGTAGCGCCGAAGAACCTCAACTGTGCCGCCGAGCAATTCGCACTCGAAGTAGTAGCCCCGTCGTCTGCTATCCGCGAAGCAATTCCGTCGATGGGTAGTGTAGTCGCAATGCCGGTCCCGCGCGCAGTGTGGGGGGCATTGGAGTCAGCAGCGAATAGCGCCATTGCGGTATCTACTCCGGTGGCGCGGTTGCCCAGGATGCCCAGGCCAGTGCCGGCGGCCCTGTTGAGGCGTGAGGCGCTGCGTTCAGATCGCCCAAGATGGCACCGCTGGGCCGCCCTGGCCGCGTGTTTTATCGGGATCGCCGCAGCCACCGACTTTCTGATCTCCCGTAACTCCAATCAGGCCGCCGCATCCACCAGCCAGGGGCCCGCCGCCTCTTTCGAAGATTTCACCGCGGGCTTCGGCCGCTGGGACGGTGCCGGGGCCGGACCGAAGCCTTGGAAACTGGATGCGGGAAATGAAGCGATGCCCAACTCCCTGGCGCTCTTCAAACCCTCCGCTGGAATGACGGACTACCGGTTGGAATTTTCCGCTGACGTAAAACAGAACGGAATCTCGTGGGCCGTCCGCGCCAGCGATCCGCAAAATTATCAGGCCCTGCAAATCACCGAGAAAAAGAAAGGCGCCGAAAGGCAGCTGTGGTTTTCCCGCTACCAGGTAATCGCTGGAAAAGACGGACCGCGGACGCAGGTTCAACTGCAGATCCTGCTTCCGGCGCAGTCGCTGTGGCTGGTGAGAATGGAGACTATCGGCGAAACCTCAACGCTCTGGGTTGAGAATCAGATCTCCAATTCGTGGTCCGACGCCAAAGCGGCGCACGCCGGTTCCATCGGTTTCTTTGCCGCTAAGGGCGATCAGTATGTGCTTAAGAAGGTGAGGATCACTCCGCAGTAACTGCGCTACGATGCTCTTGAAGGAGCTCGCCCGATGCAGTCACGCCGTCAGTTTCTTTCTACCCCCGCACTCGCCGCTGCATTGGCGGGGAAAGCCCTCGCCTCTCCAGACGGCGAACCCGGCGAGTGGCGCAACAAACAGCCTGGCATGGCATACCGCCGGCTGGGGCGAACCAATTTCCAGATCTCCGAAGTGGTGATGGGTGGCAACACCATTGCCCCGGATAACTATGAACACGTGCTGGCCGCGCTGGACCGGGGCCTGAACTATCTGGACACCGCGCCTGCCTACGGCAAGGGGAACAGCGAAGCCGGATACGCCAGGGTAATGAAGGCGCGCGACCGCGATAAATTCTTCCTCAATTCGAAAATCAGCCTTTGGGACATCAACCGCAACGGGCTCTATCAGGACATCTTCGACGGCCTGCCCGGCGCCGAACAGGATAAATTCAAGAGTCGCGTGGTGGACTACATCGCCGAAAGTCAGGCGGCGAAACCCGAATACTTCGTCGGCTATTTTGAGGGCCAGCGGGCGGAGCTGGAATCCGCCGCGCTCTCGAATGTGATGGAGCAGGAATACGGCCGCCGCATCGACCGCAAGAAGAATTATAAGGACCTGATCGTGAAGTCGGTGGACGAAACACTGGCGCGCCTGGGCACCGATCATCTCGACCTGATGATGTGCCCGCACGGCGCAAATTCGGCGTATGAGCTGAAGAACTTCCCTGAGATCTTCGAAGCCTTCGAGATCGTCAGGAAGGCCGGCAAAGTGCTGCACCTCGGCGTCTCGGCGCATACGGACCCGGCTGGCGTACTGGATGCGGCCATCGACAGCAAGGACTACTCCATGGCGATGGTGGCGTACAACATCGTGAATCACGCGCGTCTGGATCCGGTCCTGGCGCGCGCCAAGAGCAACAACCTGGGCGTGATTGCGATGAAGGTTGCCAGACCTGTGAATCCGGGCAGCGGAGCGGCGGACCCGGCCAGAGTGAAGCTAATTGCGGACGCGGTGCCGGGCCCGCTAAAGATCCCGCAGAAGGCTTATCTTTGGGCGCTGAAGAACTCCAACCTGACAGCGGTGGTTTCTGAAATGGTGAATCAGCGGATGGTGGACGATAATCTGCCTCTGGCGGGGGCGAAGTAACCACCCGCTCAGTCCCGCGCCGCCCTAGTGCTTAGTTGCAGAAATAGGCGTTCTCGGTTTTCGCGGCTCACACTACGTTTCCGAGCCGCGACCGTGCGGGAGCGGTTGGCCGGTCGGAGTCGCCCGGTTGAGGCGGAAGAAGGGTCGCGCACGTCGTGGATTCTTCGCGCGACCCTTTGGGAGTCGTACCCACGAACTTTTGCAAGCAGGTACTAGACAGTCTTCCCCTGCAAATGAGCAGGCACTTTATCCCCTTCCCCCGGAGCAAGAAACAGATTCTCTTCCAACCCATGCTGCCGCGTGTAAAGATCGAAGTACCGCCCTCCCAGCGCGAACAGCGTCTCATGCGTGCCGCTCTCCAACACGCGCCCTTGCTCAATCACCAGAATCTGATCGGCCCGCCGGATCGTCGACAATCTGTGCGCAATCACAAACGTAGTCCGGCCTTGCATTAGGAACGCGAGCCCCGCCTGAATCAGCGCTTCCGACTCCGAGTCCAGACTCGACGTCGCTTCATCCAGAATCAGAATCCGCGGGTCGGCCAGAATCGCACGCGCAATGGACACGCGCTGCCGCTGGCCGCCGGAAAGTTTCACGCCGCGCTCACCCACAATGGTGTCGTACTGTTTCTCAAACCCTTCGGCGAACTCATCCACACGCGCGATGCGGCAGGCCTCCATCACCTCAGCCTCGGTGGCATGGGGTCGCGCAAACGCCACGTTCTCGCGAATCGTTCCATCGAACAAAAACGTTTCTTGCAGCACAACGCCAAGCTGCGTGCGATAGGAATCCAGCCGCACCGTCGACAGATCCACGCCATCCACCAGCAGTTTCCCTTGCAGCGGGCTGTGGAACGCGGCAACCAATCCGATCATGGTCGATTTGCCCGAACCGGAAGACCCAACCAGCGCCGTAACCGTTCCTGGATTGGCACGGAAGCTCACGTTGTGCAGCACTGGCTTCCCCGCCTCGTAGGCGAACGTGACATCGTCAAAAACCACTTCGCCTCGAATCTCTCCCAGCGAAACCGTGCGCTTCGGGTCCTGATCTTCTTGACGCTCGTGTAAAATCTCCCGCGTGCGCTCCAGTCCCGCAAGCGCTTCGGTGAGTTGCGTTCCGATCTGCACAATCTGGAAAACCGGCGCGACCAGAAACGCCAGGAACGCCGTGAAGGTAACGAAACCGCCCAGCGTCAAAGTGCCCGCCAGAATCTGCCGCGCCCCAATGTACATCACGATGGAGCCCACCACACCCATCAGCAGCGTAGCGGAAAGGCTCATCAGCGACATGCTGGTCATCGACTTCAACACGTTGTCGAGAAGCCGCTTCACACCGGCCGCGAACACGGCTTCCTCGCGAGCCTCGGCATGGTAGCCCTTGATCACTCGCACACCGCCCAGCGATTCGGTAAGCCGCCCGGTCACTTCCGCGCTGATCTTGCCGCGCTCTTTGAAGATCGGACGAATGGCCGCAAACGCCTTCCGCAGCGTCAGTCCGAACCCGATCACAAACGCCGCCGAAAGTCCGGTCATCAACGGGCTGATGCGAAGCAGCACCACCAGCGCAATCGCCGCCGTCAGCAACCCGCCCAGCAGTTCCACCAACCCCGTGCCAATCAGGTTCCGCACGCCTTCCACGTCGCTCATGATGCGCGACACCAGGGCCCCCGTCTTGTTCGAATCGTAATAGGAAACAGGCAGCCGGCCGATGTGCCGTTGCACTTTCTGCCGCAATTCGGCAATCAGCCGCTGGCCCGCCTTCGACAGCAATTGCGTCAAAGAGAACGACGTCGCGCCTTGAATGACCGTCGCCGAAACCACCGCCAGAATCAGCGGATTCAGCATCTCCGTGTGCCGCTTACCGATTATGTCGTCGATCAGAAATTTGGTGGACGCAGGCAGCACCAGCCCACTCACGCGATTGATCACCATCAGCACGAAGCCAATGGCCAGCAGCCCGCGACGGGGCCGCACTAGTTCCATGATGTCTGGGAGCAGCTTCTTAAAGCGCTCTGAACCTTGGGGCATAGCTTATATGATGTGCAGGGTTGCCCTAAAGATGCTAGTTAGGTAAGGTCGCCACCAGCGCCACTTTCATCCGGTTGCGCGTTTTGCGGCTTAGCGCAATCGCCGGCCCCCACGTCCGAAAGACCCAATCGGAAAGGAGTGCGAAATCAGCGCTCTGGTGGGCGCGCACAATGGAGCAAGTACCACGTTCAGAGCGTTGCTGATGCCTTCGACTTCCGTGTTGGCCGGTGCGGTCAGCGCTGGCGGTAGCGGTTTCAGTGCAAATTATTCCTCATCGGGCCTTTCCTCATCATCTTGATTTAGTTCAAGCTGTTGAGACAGGGTGAGGGTCTTTCTCCTGTGAATAATGTTATAGCCCACCGTGTAGCAATACACGCTAGCTGGTATGAAGCGGATAGTGAGGTTCTCGACCTTGATCGTAACGGTCTTGGTCTTAGATGTGACTAGGGTATCGCCCAACCGGTTCGTCTGGCAGAAGCTAATTATGTTTTCAAGTTCTTTGTGATCGGTGCAAGCCCGATCCGACCATTTAACCTCAACAGCCCACATTGGCTTCTGTTTGCTCCCCAGCATCACCATGTCTACTTCGCCATCGTGCCAACGTGCGTAATGTAGTGTGTTGTCACTGTGGAACCACTGTGCAAATATGGCGGTCTCCGCCAGGTACGGAACGGCACTGTCATCTGGCTTTACGGGAGAAAACAAGGCCGCCCGCATTGATGGATTGGTCAAATATACCTTAAAAAAATTGGCGCGGTGAAATCGCTTTGCGCTGTGGTCTACCCGATGAACCACCTTTATCAAGAACGCGGCCTCAAGGTACTCTATGTATCGTTTTATGGTATTTTTAGCCACTCCCGAGTTTTGAGATAGTTCGCCCAGTGAAATCTCGTTCGCTGTGTTGAAGGCTAGTGTAGTGAAGAGGTAGTTCAGTTCTTGGATGTCGCCAATGCCGTACAAGCTAGGGAGATCCCTTAATAAGACTTTATCGATAATATCACTCTTGATGAATCGGGCGGGATCAGCCTGAATTGCCGGAGAAAAAATCACTTCCGGATAGCCGCCGAAATTAAGATAGTATAGAAACTGCTCATTGAGCAAGTCGATGTTTTGTGCTGAGAAATACTCTTGCTTATACCGGGCTCGGATTGGTGGCGGATCCAAGAGATCTGTTTTGTCAAGCAAATGCAAGTACTCGTAAAACGTGAGCGGAGGGAGAAGGAAGTCAGTGAAGCGGCCTGCCCCAGACTCTTCACTCTTCAACCGCAGGGCGGCGGCGGCGGAACCCGAGGCTATCGCTTTTACATTGGAGTAAGTATCGACTACGACCTTTAGGTGAACCTCCCAGTTTTTAAGATATTGAACCTCATCGAAAAATATGTAGATTCGTTCAGATCTGTAATCTACCCCGCTCGCCTGTGCGTAAAACGCCAGCAACTTATCCATGCTGAGACCGTTATAAATCGGATGATCGACTGATATATAACAAATCGATCGAGGGGGTGTCCCTTCGTCTAAAAGGGATTGTATCGCGTGAAGGATCATGACGGTCTTGCCGACGCGTCTCGGACCCATTAAAACGATAGCTCTCCGAATGGATCTTGCTTTAACTAGAGGAAAAAAGAGGTCGAAGTACGCACGTGGCTTCCACGCTCGGAATAAGGAACCTATGCTCGGGGTTCCTCCAGTCCACCAGGGGTTCTCCAGGTTGATTCGCTGAATTATGTCGTCTTGCGAGATTACCTGCATAAGCCAGCTTAACGTGCGATTCAACTAGAGTCAATCCTCTGACTCTAATCATTTCATGTCAGCTATGTAATTTGTTTTCAATCTATTAGGGAGATTTATTAGTGCGCTCTTTTATCCGCTCAAGCTACTTACCTAGGCGCGCCTGCATCTCCGGTCAGTTGATCGAACGGTAGTATGATGCCGACGATCCCGTCCATGGGGAAGCTAAAGCGTTCCCTGTCCGTCAGCTTCCGGTTCTCGAATCGGTCCATCCGTTCGTCGAGAAATCGGAGCGGTGGAACTGTTCAACCGAACCTTCAGTGCCGCTGATCAGCGTCTTCATGGCGTCAACAAGATCCGCTCCGTACTCGCCGCCTCCACCGCCTTCCGCGTAAACGGCATCGGGTGATACCGCCCAGCGGCCCAATCGCTCAGCAGATCGCTGTAATGCGGACTTTCAGGATCCCCAGACTCCCCGGGAACATTCGTCATCGTCGACCGGTCCCAATCCGCCAAATCGATAACTTGCCTATACGACGCGCCGCTCGGCTGCGCCCGGCCTCCAGCCGAGGCATTGATCGTATGCGGATCGCCAGGCCGCGCCATCGGCCCACGGTCCCACTGCCGGTTACCTAGCGCATGCCGAAACTGAATCTGACTCGCCCGCGCCCACTGCCATGCGTCCATGTTTGGCCCAAGAAATCGCGTCATCTCCGCCGTCGCCTCATCCAGTGTGGAACCCAGCACCGCGCTGTTCGCCGGCGATTCCATCTTCCGCAACAGTAATTCCACGTTCGTAACCGGCGCAAAGGCCACAGTCAACTTCGATAACCACATCTCGTAGATCAGCGCAGCCACAGAGTCGGCCGTCAGCCTTGCGTCCCAATTTAAAATCCGCTGCACCGCCGCCATCTGCACGCCCGGCCCAGGCTTCCACTTCCGCAAGACAGCTTGAAACCGCCGCGCCGGAACCGACAGCACGTCCTGCTGCATCGCCTCAAAATCAGGCACCCCAAACTTCTTCGCCCCGGAAAGCAATTCTTCTACCCGCTGCACGCGAAACGGCAGTCCCCACTCATAGGTCAGAATCTTGTCGTACCCGGCCGGCAGGATATTGTTGTTCGCGGACGCGAGAAAATGCTTTACCGGATTGAACGAAGTCGGCATCTGGTCCGCTGGAATGTAGCCGCTCCATTCAAACTCGCCACCGCCCGGCGCCGGCAGCAGTCCGGTCCAGTTCTTGCGCACCGGAGCCGCACCAGCCACCACGAATCCAATGTTGCCCGCGGTATCGGCATAGACCATGTTCTCCGACGGAACTTTGAAACGGGAGAGCGCCGTCCGAAACTCGGCCCAGTTCTTTGCACGAGCCCCCGAAAGCATCCCCAAATACGCAGCGCCACCCGCTTCCGTACCCACCCAGCGCAAGGCATACGCCCGCTGATGAGCGCGGTCCTCGTAAATAATCGGACCGTGGATCGTAAATCGCAGCTCTACTTCGCGCGGGCTCGTCCCCTTCACCGCAATCTTCGGTCTCTCAATCTCAACCGCCTTCCACGCCCCATGAACCCAATACTCGTCGGGATTTTTGGGATTCAACTTCTCCACATAGAGATCCTGCTGATCCGTGCCCGTGATTGTGAATCCAAACGCGATGTTCTCGTTATGACCCAGCGCGATGCCCGGCAGTGCGGGCTCCCCGGCGCCAATCACGTTCCAACCCGGCGCCACCAGATGGACCGTCTTTCGCAGCGAGGGCACAGCGAGCGGGCGGTGCGGATCGGAGGCCAACAGCGGCTTGCCCGATGTCGTCCGGGTGCCGTCCACCGCCCAGTTGTTGCTGCCCTGACCGAATGCCGGCGTCGTCATCAGGCCGGCGAACTCCCGAATCACTTCGTAGCCGATCTCCGCCAGGTTCACCCCGGGGGGCATCGTCACATTCGGCTTGGGAAACAGCAGATCGTTCTCAAGCATTGCACTCAAGCCGTACTGCGAAACCTGCTGCGCGCGCGCCACTTCCTGAGCCACGTTACGGCTGATCGCCAGCCCCGCCACGCGCGCCAGGCAATCCTCCGGAGCCCATAATCCGGGGTCATATCCGGCGGCGCGAAACTCCATGCCGCGCACACCGTGCAACGACTGGATGTACGCATTGATGCCGTTCGTAAATGCGGTGATAATCTGCCGCGCATCCGGCGAATAGCTCTGCCACTCCGCATTCCAATCGCCACGGAAATGAAACAGCCGGGCCATTCTGTCACGCGGAACCAATTGCGGGCCCAGCACCTCCGCCAGCTTGCCAGTTCCCATGCGCCGCCACATGTCGAGTTGGAATAGCCGGTCACGCGCGTTGATATATCCGTTGGCGAGAAATAGATCGTCCGTATTTTTCGCGTAGATGTGCGGAACACCCCAGCGGTCGCGCAGAATTTCCACCGGCTGTTTCAGCCCGGTCACTTTCACGTTCTCTGCCCGCGCGGCAATCGCCACCAGCAGCAGCAAGATCGCGCGTAGCATTATTTCGCCGAATGCCAGCGGGGCTTACGCTTCTCATGGAAGGCCGTCACTCCCTCCACAAAGTCCCCGCTCTCGAAAACTCGACCCCGATACTCGGCCGCCAGCTTCCCGAAGGAAAGCGCGTTGGCATCACGCGTGACATGAACGAAATCCAAACCCTCCGCGATGGTGTGCGAACTCGACTCCGCCAGTTGTGTGGCGATGGCCGTGGCTCGGTCATCCAGCTCCACCGCCGGTGCCACTTCATGGATGATGCCCCATTGCAGCGCCTCCGGCGTATTAAAGATGCGCCCCGTCAGACTCAGTTCCACCGCGCGCCGCTCTCCCACCGCGGTCTTAATGGAGCGAAAGATCACGAACGGCCACATGGCAATCCGAATCTCAGTCAACCCGAACGTGCATCCCTGGGCAGCGATGGCGACGTGCGCGTTCGCCACCAGTCCCAGTCCCCCACCCAATGCCGGACCTTGCACCGCGGCCACAATCGGTTTGTTGCTGCGGGCGCCAATCGTAAAAAGCTTCTCATGGATGTAGGTGCGCGGAGCCGCATCGGCGTGCAGCACTTCATCCAGATCCATTCCGGCCGAGAACACGGGTCCATTCGCGTCAATCAAAATCGCGCCCACGTTCGGGTCCTTCAACGCTTCATCGAAGGCGCAGGCCAGCGCATGGCAAAGATCGATGCTCAAGGCATTCCGCTTCTCCGGCCGGTTCAAGGTCAGGCGCAACACGCGCCCCTCGTGGCTAACTGTCAAGCTCTCGCTGGTCAACGTCGATCTCCATGCGCAGTAGCGCGGCACTCATCGTCTTCCCCTGCGCATCCACGCGAAAGGTCAGCGTCCCGCCGCCGCCCAGCGCCTCGTATAGCAAGAAGTTGAGCGCACCCAGATTGGGCAGTTCATAGCGGTTCACCACTCCCTTCACCAGTTCGCCGAAGTGCTTCTTCACACGTTCCGGCGTCACTTCGCGCACCAGTATCGGATAGTGGCGTTCCTGGTAGGCGATGATGCCGATGTTCGACGTGTCGCCTTTGTCGCCCGAACGGCCATGGGCAATTTGAGACAACGGGATCTTCATTCCACCACCTCTACCCGGGTTTCGATTTCCGTGCGCGGCACCAGAGCAGGCCAATAGGCTACCACTTCGCGCACCGGCGGGCGTCCATCTCCGAAGCCTGTGGCCGTCGGCGGGCCATTCAGCACCAGCGGAATCAACTCCCGCGTAAAACGGTCCACGGCTTTACGGTCCGGGCCGCGAACCCCAATGCGCAGTTGAATCTCAGGCGGATCCGCCGGAGGATGCGCCGCCGGGCCGTGACAGGCGTTATAGCCGAAATACTCGGAGAAAATCTCGTCGTAGCTCAGGCCCAACCCGCGCAATCGCTCGCGCACAATGGCATCGGCCGCTTGCGCCTTCTCCAGCGCTTGCGGCCAACTGTAGACCAGCGTGCCAAGGGCTTTCCATCCCGAAGAGTAGCTGATGGAAACTTTTAGCGTCTCCGTGCGCGGGCCGCCGCGAATTCCGGACACGCGCACGCGGTCGGGGCCCACGTCTTCCAGCTTGATGCTGGTGAAATCGGCCACGCAATCCGGAGTGATGTAGTTCTTCGGATCGCCCAGCTCATAGAGCAGTTGTTCCTTCACCACGTCGCTGTGCACGCGGCCGCCCGTGCCGCGATGCTTGGTGATCACAAACGAACCGTCCGGCTCGGCCTCAATAATCGGGTATCCCACGTTGGCCATATCCGGAATGCTCTGCCAGTCCACCTGGCAGTTGCCACCCGTGCACTGCGCGCCGCATTCCACAATGTGTCCGGCAATGGTCCCGGCAGCCATCAGGTTGTAGTCCGTGGCCTTCCATCCGAAGCGGTGAATCATCGGCGCCAGCGCCAGCGCGGTGTCGGTGCAACGGCCGGCGATGATGACGTCGGCTCCAGTCGCCAGCGCGTCCACCAGCGGAAACGCACCGATGTAAGCGTTGGCGCTCAAAATCTGATCGCGGATCGTGGACAACGGCTCGCCGCTGTCCATGCTCTTCATCGCGATGCCCCGTGCCAGCATGTCATCGATCCGGCTGTAGATATCGTCGCCCGTCACTACCGCCACCTGCAACGCCGGAGCCAGCCGCCGGACTTCCTGCGCGCACGCAAACGGATTCACCCCGCCCGCATTCGCAATCACCTTGACGCCGCGCTCTTTCAGCAGCTTCGCCACCCGTCCAATCAACACCGGAAAGTCCCGCGCGTACCCCAGCTTCGGATCGTCCCTCTTCTGCTTCTGCAGAATGGACATCGTGATCTCCGCCAGATAGTCCAGAATCAAATAATCGATCGGCCCCTGCTCCACCAGGCGCACCGGCGCTTCCAGCCAGTCGCCCCAGAATCCCTGCCCATTGGCAATGCGGATCATAGCGTCTCCAGCACCAGATGTTCGCTGGGCTTTTTCGAATACATGCTCACCTCCAGGGCGAACGTCAGAACCCGGCGCGTACTCAGCGGATCGATCAATGCATCCACATGGCCGCGCGCAGCGGCGAACTTCGCATCCAGCCAGCGGTCGTAATCGGCTCGCGTCTGGTCGATCCTGCGCTGCAACTCTTCCGGCACCGCCTTGCCCTCTTTCTGCAGCTTTTCCAGCTCCGGACCATGGACGGCCTTCACCGCCGATTCCCCTTCCATCACACCGATGCGTGCCGTAGGCCAGGCGAAGGCGAAGTGCGGATCGAAGCCCTGCGCGGCCATCGCATAGTAACCCGCGCCGCTTGCATGATTGGTAGTGAGCACAATCTTCGGCACCGTCGCGCAGGCCATCGTTTCCACCATTTGCGCTCCAGCCCGGATAATGCCTTCACTTTCCGCTTCGCCGCCCACCATAAAGCCGGATACGTCCTGAATGTAAAAGATCGGCGTACCGTGGCGTTCGGCGTTATCCACAAAGTACGCCACCTTGCGCGCCGATTCCGTATAAACAATGCCGCCGATTCGCGGACCCTCGGGAGTTCGCAAAAAGCCGCGCCGGTTGGCAATGATCGCCACCGGATGCCCCGCCAGCCGCGCACTGGCGCACAGCATCTCCGGCGCATGTCCCGGTTGAAACTCTAGGTAATCTTCCGCATCGAAGATGCGATCCAGAATCTCGGTGACTTCGTAAGGCGCCCTGTGATCGGCCGGCAGCACGTCATAAAGACCCTCGGCGGATTTCGACGGCGCACCCGCATGAAGCTTCGGCGCCGCTTCGGGAATCGTACGAAACTGCTGCCGGATCAGAGCCAGACAATCGGCATCGTCCTTCGCCAGCAAGTGCGCCACGCCGCTGATGCGCGTATGCATCGCCGCGCCGCCCAGTGACTCCGCGTCAATCACCTGTCCCACCGCGCCCTTCACCAGGTTCGGTCCGCCCAGCCCCATGAAGCTGGTCTTCTCCACCATGATGATCACATCGCTAAGCGCCGGCAGGTACGCTCCACCCGCGATGCACGGCCCCATTACCGCCGCAATCTGCGGAACGCGCAGCTTATGCCGCATCAGCGAATTGTAGTAGAAGATGCGGGATGCGCCATACTGCCCGGGAAAGATGCCGTCCTGCAGCGGCAGGTTGACGCCGGCCGAATCCACCAGATACACAATCGGCAGCCGGTTGCGCATGGCAATCTCTTGCGCCCGCAGTATTTTCGTGATCGTCTCGGGCCACCAGGCCCCGGCCTTCACCGTGGCATCGTTGGCCACAATCACGCACGGCCGCCCTTCAATACGCGCCAGCCCCGTAACCACGCCCGCACCCGGCGCTTGCCCGTCGTAGCGGTCCCAGGCAATCAGTAGTCCCACTTCCAGAAACATGGACCCGTGATCGATCAGCTTGCCGATGCGTTCCCGCGCCGTCAGCTTCCCATCCCGATGCTGCTTGTCGATCTTCGCCGCGCCGCCGCCCATCCGCAGACGGTCTTCCAATTCCTGAAGCTGCTCTACTTGTTGCTTCATCCGCTCTTAGTTTACTGTGTCGGCTATGCTAGCTGGAGATGCTTGGTATCGATAACCGCGCGGCGCACATTACCTGGACCATCTTGCTCATCGCGCTTGTCGCATGGATGAGCTACACCGCCCGCGGCGCCATCCTGCTGTTCATCCTGGCCATCTTCTTCGCCTACCTGCTCGCTCCGGTGGTGGAATTTTTGGACAGCCGGACACCGCCCGGTGTTCCACCCGGGTTGTCACTCGCCGCCGTCTATGCCGTGCTGATTTCCGCTCTGATCCTCGGCGGCATTTCGTTCGGATCGAAACTTTCCGACCAGGCATCGGCTTTGCTGACGCGACTGCCGGAACTCATTAAGAGTCAGACCCTGGAGAGCCAACCGCTCCCCGGCTGGCTGGAACCCTACCGCGCGCGTATCATCGTTGCCATCCGCGCTCAAACGGAAAACAGCGCCCAACAAATCGTCCCCATGCTGCAAAATTTCGGCCTCAAGGTCGCCACCCTGGCAGGCGGCGCCCTCTTCTTCGTGCTGGTACCCGTACTCAGCTTCTTCTTTTTGAAGGATGCGCGGCAGATGCGTCACAACTTGCTCAGCTACTTCTACACCAGCCCCAGGCATGACGCGCTGGAAGAGGTGCTGGACGACCTGCACATGTTACTCGGCAAGTACATCCGTGCCCTGGTCCTGCTTTCCGGCGCAACGTTCTGGAGTTACCTCATCTTCATGGAAGTGTTCCGCGTGCCCTACTCGGCGCTGCTCGCGGTGCTGGGTGCGATGCTCGAATTCATTCCCGTCGTGGGCCCTCTCACAGCCTCTGTGATAATCCTGCTGGTGGCGGCATTCAGCGGCTTCCCGCACGTTTTGTGGATACTCATCTTCCTGGCGGTCTACCGCATCTTTCAGGACTACATCCTTTCTCCCCATCTCATGAGTGAAGGCGTGGAACTGCATCCGTTGCTGGTAATCTTCGGTGTTCTCGCCGGCGAGGAAGTCGGTGGAATCTGGGGCATGTTTCTCTCGGTACCGTTCCTCGCTATCATGCGCGTAATCCTGGTGCGGTTTAAGAAAGGCAAAATCCAAGTATGAAGTGGTGGGTAATTCTATGGACCGCGCCGCTCTTCGCCCACACCATCAGCATGAGCAATGGCGACATGCAAATCCAGGGCAGCCGCGCCACCTATCAACTGCGAATGCCTGCCTATGAGATCACTCACCTGCAGGACCCACCCCGCCAATTATTCGAAAGCCTGCACTTCTCCAGCGGCGGCCGCGACGCAAAGCTGATCGAAAAGTCCTGTCACGATAGCCCTGCCGATGGCATGTTCGTTTGCGACGCAACGTATGAATTCCCAGCTCCGGTAGACACCCTCGACGTGGAATGCCATCTGGCACGCATTACCGTTCCGAACCACGTCCATCTGCTGCGCGCCTCTCGCGATGGAAAGCAGGACCAGGCGATTTTCGACGTGTCGTTCGAGAAAGCCTCGCTGCGCTTCCGCCCGCTCACCGCGCTCGAAACCGCCATCAATGAAATCTTCGCCGGGGCGTTGCGCGCCGCAACCGCCGTGGCCGGTCTACTGTTCCTGTTCGCCCTGGCGTTAGCGTCGCGCTCTTGGAAGGAACTGGGTTTGCTCACCGCCGCTTTTCTGCTGGGCGAGGGAATCGCCTGCCTCATCCGCTGGAATCCATCCCCTCGCTTCATAGAGGCCGCCATGGGCCTCACCGTCGCCTACTTGGCCGTGGAAATCTTGCTTCTGCCCACCGCCGGCCACCGCTGGGCCGTCGCGGCCATTCTCGGAATCTTCCATGGCATGTACTTCGCCTTATTTATCCGCAGCAGCGAATATCGCGCCGCGTACGTGATGGCCGGAGTCGTCTCCACCGAACTCACGCTCATCCTGATTCTCTGGTTACTCACGCGGCGAGTTCCGCGCCTCCACCGCTACGTGGCAATGCTGCTGATCGGCGTCGGCCTGGTTTGGTTCGGTCAAAGCACAATGCGGTAAAGGTGCCACTCCTTCATGTATACTGCCCCGGCGCGCTGGTAGAACTGGATCGCCAGCTCGTTCCAGTCCAACACCGTCCACTCCATCCGCCCACACCCCCTGCGCTTAGCTTCGTCGCACACTTCGCTGAACAGTGCCAGCCCTGCCTTCCGGCTGCGGTATTCGGGTAGGACAAACAGGTCTTCCAGATACAGCGTCGGCAGCGCCAGAAAGCTGGAGTAGGTTTCAAACGCAAAAGCGTAACCGGCCGGTTTGCCGTCCACCTCCGCAAGCCAGGCATCATATCGCCGGTTCAAGTCGGCTACCAGACGCTGCTTGGCTTCCCCCGACGGGCGCGCCAGGCTCTCATAGTCGGCCAACGCATCCACCAGTTGCAGAATTGCCTCAGCATCGGCGGCCGTTGCACGCCGGACATGCGGGGCGTCACGTTCAAGCATCTTGGTACGATAACATGCGATGGCATTGATCACTCTTTCCGGCGCCCCAGGATGCCGAACGGAAGAGGTCGCCCGGATTTGCGCCCAACGTTTACGCTTCGAACTGATCACCGAAAGCCGCCTCCGCGCCATGATGGATGCCGAATTTGGCGCGGAATTTCCCATTCCCGACCGCGCCTATCGCCACGTCGTCGCCTCCATGCTGGCGCGCATCGCGGTGGATCACCATGTAGTCGCGGCAGCCCATGGTTCAGAGGTGCTATTCAAGAATCTTCCCGGAGCCTTGCGCGTCCAGATCACCGCTCCGGATTCCCGCCGCGCCGGTTCCCTCATGATCGATTTCCAGATTGAACGCCCCGCGGCACTCGACCTGTTACACAAACTCGACGAGGACGAGAAAGCGGACCGCAAACGGAAGTTCGGGCGGTCCGTCGCCCGCCTCTCGGACTTCGACGTCAGCCTGAACGAAGAGTTCCTGGATTGCGAGCGAATGGCATCCGTCATCGAGAGCGTCGTCGCTTCCATGGGGTTGGTCGACCAAGGCTTGCTACCGGCGAGCACCGAAGCGCAAGTGCAGTTTCAGCTCCGTCTCCAGTTGGCCCGCTACGGAATCGTGCCCCCAGGAAAAATGAGCATCAAGCGCGCCGCCTTCATGCATCCCAGCGAGGAAATCTTTGCCAATCTGCTGGACTTCTATCGCATCGCCTGGGAATATGAGCCGCGCAGCTTTCCCGTGCAATGGGGAAAAGACGGCAAGCCCCTCGAAAGCTTCACACCCGATTTTTACCTGCCCGAAGTAGATCTATACGTGGAGTTGACCACCATGAAACAAGCCCACGTAACTAAGAAAAACCGCAAGGTCAAACTGTTGCGAACCATTTACCCTCACATCAATATCCAAGTGTTCTATCAGAAAGACTTCCAGAATCTGATCTTTAAGTACGGCCTCGCCGAGCGGCCAGTGAGCATATGAGTAAGCTGATTCCACCGCACATCGACCGCGTACTGTTCACCGCGGAGCAAATTCGGGAACGCGTAAAAGCCGTCGCCGCGGAGATCAGCGCCAAGTATTGGGGCCGCGAACTGAAGCTGATCGCCGTACTCAAGGGCTCCGTGTTTTTCCTCACCGCGCTTGCCAGGGAAATTGACATCCCGGTTAAAATCGACTTCCTGGCCATCTCCAGCTTCGGAAATCAGAAGTCGGCGCCCGGTCTGGTGCGCATCGCCAAAGATCTGGACGACAGCATTGAGGGCGAAGACGTTCTGCTGATCGAAGACATCGTGGACACCGGATTCACCACTCGCTACTTGCTGCAAAACCTGGCCGGACGCGGACCAAACTCCCTGTCTATCTGTACACTGCTGGACCGCACAACCCGTCGCATTGTGCAGGTGCCCGTGGAGTTCCGTTGCTTTGAGATCGACGACCGCTTCGTGGTCGGGTTCGGACTCGACGACCGCCAACTCTACCGTAATCTGGAATATTTGGCGGTAATGAAACCCGACGGGAAGTGACGGCGTATCCTATTATGAATAGACCGATTATGGATGGACCCAGTAAGATAGTTAGACCGGGATAAGTTGGATACTGACCAGCCAGATCACCAAACGAGCATCGAAGAACGCTACGCTGCATTGCTGGTGGCGGCGCGCCCCTGTATCATTGACAGCCCGCATGAACACGAACGCCTGCTGAACGAGGCCGAAAGCCTGATGGAGAAAGGCATCGGCCTGGCTCCGGAAGAAGTCAAACTGCTTTCCCTGCTCGTCTTTCTGATAGAAGCGTATGAGGCTGGGCAAGAGGAGGACGAAGGAGAGGACGAGCCAACCTACGTCAAAAACCCTCCCGAACCCTACCAAACGCTGCAGCGATTGCTGCAAGCGCGGCAACTACAATTGACCGATGTGGAACATGTGTTCGGTAACAGCAATCTTGCCCGCGAAGTTCTCACGGGCAAGCGGCCAATTTCCAGAGGTCAGGCTAGAGAGCTAGCCAAATTCTTCCAAGTGCCGGCGAAGCTTTTTTACTAAGCTTTTTTTATTAGACAGCCAGCATCGGAAACACACCGCGATCCTTCAGCCCCGACAGCGCCAGCCCATACCGGCCGCGAACCCCGGTTTTCTCAAAAATGTGCTTCAGATGGATCTTGACGGTCCCGGGCCGAATTCCCAGCTCCCGTCCAATTTCTTTGTTCTTGAGCCCCTGCTCCACCAGTTCCATCACTTGCTGCTCACGGGGCGTCAACTCCGAACGGGGATAGCGGTCCGGCCGCGCTGCTTCCCGAAATACGGCATCCTCCATCCAAGTGGTTCCCGCCCGTACCGCCCGAAGGCAGTTCAATAACGTCCCCAATTCCGCTGTCTTCCGCACGATACCGCGCGCGCCGATTTGGAAAAATCGCAACGCCTCAGCCTCAGAAATTGAATTTCCCCAAACAATGCATGCTGTGGACGATCGCGATTCCCGCGCCGACGAGAGCCATTCAAAGATTGCCTGGACACCAAAGGCCTTGTCCAGGATCACGATATCCGGTTTGTGGGTCAGAACGGCATCCAACGCCGCAGCAAGTGTGGATACCGCCATCGAAAACTGTAGTTCCTCGCACCCGCTCAGCAACATGCGAATTCCTTCAGCCGTCACCGGCTGCGTTTCGCAAATCGCGATCGTCGATTTTTTCTGGGTCTCGGTCATCATATAGACTGGTAGTAACGCAATCGAAGCTTCTGGTCTCGGATCAAGCGCCTGTGCAGCGACGCGCTGTGGTCCAGCTTCTGAAAGTCATATCGGCGAGCAGTTGCAATGATTGAGTGAAAATCGAGAGGAACTACTCTCAAGTTTTCTATGTATGCCGCCGATGTGCAGACTAGAGCGACGGTGCTGGAGATAGCTTCAACTTACTATGCCGATCATCGACGCAAGGTATTACAAAACACTGGTCATTTGCCCTAACAAGAGCATGGCCAGTGAGTTAGCGCCGATTCTCGCCTACGGTCTGCCGCTCGCGCCCGTCCACGTTGTTCAGGATTATCCTACGCGCCGTCCATTAATGGACCTGATAAAAAACGTCGACCCCAAACTTTGTTTTCTCGATTTCTCCACCAATTTGGAGATGGCGCTTGCCACCGCGACGGAATTGCAAACTCTCAACCCCGGGCTTCCTATGGTTGCCTTGCTGCCCGGTAACAATCCCGATCTGATCTTGCGATGCCTGCGCCAGGGTGCCGCGGACTTTCTGATCCGCCCGTTCACCAGCGACCAGATCGACGCCGCCGTGGAAAAAGTGGCGCGGCAGATTCCACCCCCGTCGGCCCGTAGCGGCGGCGCCAAAACCATCGCCGTCTTCCCGGCCAAAGGCGCGTGCGGGGCAACCACCATTGCCTGTAATCTGGCGTTTCAAAGCAAGCGGCTGGGTTCCAAGAAGATACTTCTCGCCGACCTGGATCCGTTAACCGGTACCATTTCCTTCCTGCTGAAGCTCAAATCCGGCTATAGCTTTATGGATGTCCTCAGCCGGAAGTCCAGCCTCGACGTGGACCTCTGGAAGCAAATGGTTAGCGTGCACCAGGGCATCGATGTACTTCTTTCTCCCGAAAATTTGATGGATGGGCTCGATGACTTGATCGACGCCAGCCCCATTCTCGATTACGCCCAGGCTTCCTATGAAACGATCATCGTCGATTGCGGCAATTCGTATACCAACTGGAATCTTTCCGTAGCCTACCTTTGCGACGAACTCATACTGGTCACCACCAATGAACTGCCGGCCCTGCAATCGGCCCAGCGCGCCCTCGCCTGGTTTGAGCAGCATCGCATCGAACCATCGAAGATCCGCGTCGTGGTCAATCGTTATGAACGAGAGATCGGACTGAACAGCGATGTAATCAGCAGCGCCCTCCAGACCGAAGTATTCCAGGTAATCCCCGCCGACTACGAGGCCGTGCAGCGGTCGCAGATGGAAGGGAAGCCGCTTCCAGCGGGGTGCGCGGCGGCGAAAAGCCTGGCGGCGCTTGCAGACAAGATTTGCGTCAAACGGGATAAGTCCGGCGACAAAAAGTCTTCTTCTCTGACTGGCGGCTTTAAGTCGCTGTTTTCGAGAGCCGGTTCCTAAACAAATCCGGCCGGACCCACTCCGGCCTTCGCTGCTTCAAATTGATAGCCCTACTTCAAATTAATAACCCTATTTCAAATTGATAGTGCCGCGGCACGCCTTGGCGCCGCATTTGCAAATCACCTTTTCCACGTTCTTCGCAAAGTGGTAATCCAGCGTCAGCTCTTCGCCCTTCGCAATCAGCCGCTTGCCCATGTAAAGGATGTGGCCCTGCGTCACCCAGGCATAGACATTGGGATCGCAGCAGTGGTTGATGTACTCAGCGCCGCTTCCGCCCACCGTTCCGTCCAGCGTCCAATAGCTGTCCAGCGTGAACATGTAATGCAGCGGCCCTTCGGAACGCCGTTTCGTCTCGCGGCGATTGATGCGCTCGCCCGTATATTCGATAATCTTCCGGCCCGGCGGAATCGGCTCCTCCGCATAGACCCCCCACCGGTGAATGGTGGAGGGACCTATCCGGAGCTTGTATTTTGCGTACTTCGGGTTGATCGTCGGAACTTCAATTTTCTTACTGGGCGGCATCAGTTTACAGGAATAAGTTTCTAGCGTACGTCTGGCAAATCAAACGGGGCGAACCACCCGCTTAGAATTCTTCTTCCGAGGAACTCTTCTTCTTGCTCTTGCGCCGGAGAATAATCACGCCAACGCAAAGCACCAGAAGCACGCCTGCGACGATCTGCACGGTTTCAGCTGTCATTTTCTTGTCCTCTTTACTTGCCAGATTGAATTACGCACCAGTCTTCTGCTTCAGTACGTCAATCAGTTCCTTGACGGCGGCGGCACTCTTATCCAGCATCGCCTGCTCTTCGGGGCTGAGTTGAATAGTATAGATCTTCTCGATGCCGCGCGCACCTAATTTTACCGGCACACCCACGAACAGACCATTAACACCGTACTCCCCTTCAAGTAGCGCGGCGCACGGCAAAACTTTTTTCTTGTCTTTCAGAATCGATTCCACCATCTCCACCGTCGCCGCCGATGGAGCGTAATACGCGCTGCCCGTTTTCAGGTACTTCACAATCTCAGCGCCGCCGTCCCGCGCCCGCTGCACCAGCCGCGCAATGGTAGCCTGGTCCATCAGTTCCGTAAGCGGAATTCCGGACACACTCGAAAGCCGAACCAGCGGCACCATGGTGTCTCCATGGCCGCCCAGCACCATCGCCGTCACATTTTCAAAGGAGACGCCCAACTCTTCCGCGATGAACGTACGGAAGCGGGCCGTGTCCAGCACGCCGGCCATGCCGATTACCCGGTTCTTGCTGAACTGGGAAACCTGCTGCGCCGTCCAGCACATGGCATCCAGCGGATTGGTAACCAGAATCAGGATGCAGTTCGGGGAATACTTCACCGCCTGTTCGGTGGCCGTGCGAACCACCTCGTAGTTGGCCACCAGAAGATCGTCGCGGCTCATTCCCGGCTTGCGCGGAAATCCGGCGGTGATCACCACGATATCGGAATTGGCCGTGGTTTCATAGCTGTTGACGCCCGTGATACTGACGTCATAGCCTTCCACCGGACCCGATTCCAGCAGGTCGAGCGCTTTGCCCTGAGGCACGCCCTCCACCACATCCACCAGCACCACATCCGCCAGTTCCTTCTCCGCAATGCGCAGAGCGCAATTGGCGCCCACATTTCCGGCGCCCACAACTGTGACTTTTTTTCTCATAGACTTTTTACAATTGACCCTTTCCTAATGTTTGGACTCTCTCGAATTGTGAATTATAGCGCCCTGGCCAGCGGCGTTCCGGTTGAGCAAGTCCTCCACAAAGGCGAGGCTCGGCTCCACCAACTCCCAGGACCCCGGCCAGAAGCAAAGATCGACGCACCACCATTCTATATTCGGAACCGCCAGCAAGTGTGGAGTGATGCCCTTGAAATCCACCAGACCTTCCCCAAATGGGCGATGCGTGCTGGTATCGTCCGCGTGAAGCGTGCCGTCGGAATCAATCAGATGAATGGCGCCGATTCGGCCCTTCAACAGTTGCAGGAACTCGCGGACTCCGCCTTCCAGCGTCTCCTTCGGCCCGTGTTGTCTCGCACTGACCACACCGCACATATACGCGTGCGACGTGTCAAACATGATGTGGAAGTTACTGTGATTCACTCGATCATGCAGTTCCAGCACCTCCGACGGCTTGTTAAACGCAAACCCAGGTTCAAACTCCCACACCAGCCGGATGCCGTATTTTTCGGCGATCGCGGCAGCATCGCGCCATACATTGGCCAAGCGGGCGAAGGCCGGCTTATAGTCGCTATCGGGGATCGAACCCGGCGCCGCAGCCGAGTCCACCCGAATCGCCGGACTCCCTATGTCCGCGCACATTTCCACGCACCGTTCGAACATTTCCAGGTAGCGTTGCTTGTTTCCCGCCGTTACTGGATTCACCGAACTGAGATCGGCGGCATAACCGGAGACGCCCAGCTGATTGGCCTTCAGAAATTCCATCAACTCCGCGCGCGATTCCGAGGTTCGATACCGATCCAAAGTGACATGTGGCGGAAACCCGCAGATTTCAATACCGTCATAGCCGGCACTCGAAAGGCGCGCCACGGTCTGCTCGAAAGGAATCGGATGATCCGAGTAGGAGCCGAACGAGAAGGCCCAGCTACCCATTGAGATTTTCATACTCCTCCACTCCGCAGTCAGTCCCGCAACCCGCACGGGACCCAATCGCTATTTTACGCACGTGCACCGGAACAGTGGACGGCCACAAAAGAATTTTTGGAGGGCGGCACATGCGGCAACCATCGGCGTTGATCGGCGTCCATCGGCGGCTGGAAAGTTAGCACTGATGAAACTTACGAACGCAGGCATCCTGGCACAAGCCCCTGGCCCCCCGGTGTAGGTACGGGGAAGTCAGCAGCCTGTAATAACACCAGTCCGGCATGTGACGGGGCGAGTCCAACCAATAGGCGTGTTCAGGATGCGCGAAATCGACCGCCAGAACGTCGTCACCAGGTCGTCGCCTTAACGCCCCGGCCCACCGACTCACTACATTCCTTACAAAAGACGCCACTCCAACCGGTTCTCCCAGCCGTGGCAGAATGTGAGCCGAACGCAATGCAAGCAACGGAGGCTATCTCACTTACTATGCTTGACGACAAGCAAAACCGCCTAATCGAGTCGTGGATGCGCCTTGCTGACCAGCAGCCAACAGACGAGTACACCCGATTTATTGCGCTCTGGATTGCGTTTAACGCATACTGCTACGCGCACTACTATAAACAAGCCAACCGCGAACGAGCCGACCTCAGAAAACTCAAGCCTCTCCCCGGTCTCACGACCGCAGAACAACCTGTGACCGGAACAATCCAACGCACCAATAACAAAGTTACGATCGTCCTCGACACTCCCGGCGCAATCAAGATCGACATCACTGAACGGTACACGGAAGACCATATCTTCGACGCATTCGCAGATCAGCACGCCAAACACTACCTCGAGTTGCTCCTCCAGCCGGGATTCCAACAGCTCGTTGGCCACCTCCAGCAGTCACTCCAAAAAAAGCCCGGAGAATATTACGTCGTCAACATGGCAAAGGTAAAAAAGCAGGACACCGCCGCCATGGCCCCTGTGCTGGACGATGAAAGCTCCAAGGTCCGATTCAACGACACCTCCAAGCTCCAACAACTCAAGAGCGTACTCTACCAGATCCGCTGTAATATCTTTCACGGAGAAAAAGTCCCCGGCGACATCAACGACGACCGGATCGCTAAAGCAGTAACACCGGTCCTCAACGCCCTGCTGCTAGCAGTAGGCCCAGAGCACGGCGCGACATCGTGAAACGGAGTCATGTGGAGTCACAACAAATTTCTTCTCGTGCCCCCCCAACCTTGCGGCGGAAAGGAGCCCGGATCGCCGCCCTAAGCGAAATCTAGAAACTCTGTTATCCGCGTGCATCAGCGTGCATCGGCGGCCAATTCTTTAGCCGCTGATACACGCTGATGCCCACAGATCAGACCATATCAATCAAGCCGTGAACGCATCCGCCG
>JBBRNO010000016.1:0-79158 GCA_038230275.1 Bryobacterales bacterium | reverse complement strand
GTGATGTAAGCCGGCAGATTTTGATTCTCCGTGCCCAGGCCGTAAATCACCCACGAGCCCATGCTAGGCCGCGTGAACGTGTTCGATCCGGTGTGCAGTTGCAGCGTGGCGCCGCCGTGCGCAACACTGTCCCCAACCATGGAGCGGATGATGCACAAATCGTCCGCGTGCTTGGCCACGTTGGGAAACAGGTCGCTGATTTCGAGACCGCTCTGGCCGTATTTCTTAAACTCCCAGGGCGACTTCAGCAAGTTACCAGTGCTGCCTTCAGCAAACGTCAGCGGACGTTTGAAGGGCAGCGGCTTGCCATGATCCTTGATCAGCCTGGGCTTTGGATCGAACGTATCCAGGTGGGACGGGCCACCGTGCATGAACAGAAATATGACGCGCTTTGCTTTCGCTGGAAAGTGCGGCTGCTTCGGCGCCAGCGGGTCTGAAGCTTCAGCGGCACTGAGGAGAGAAGACAGTCCCAGCATTCCGAAACCACACGCGGAACGGCGCAAAATGTGACGGCGCGAAGGTTGGAAAGGCTGCGGCATGGGTCTCCTCAATAGACGTAGATGAAATCGTTTGACGCGACAAGCGAGCGGCAGAAGCTGGTCCAGGCGAGCACGCGTCCCTCGTCGTTTGCAGGCTTGGCTGGAAACGCGGCGATGTACTGCAAGGCGGCGCGGATCTCATCGGGTTTGGGTTCGCGGCCCAGAATGTTCATCCAGGCCCGGCTCACTCGGCGTTCGTCGGTCAGATCCTGTTGCAGTAGCTGCTTGGCCACACCGCGCGAACGGTCAGTAACGAACTTGCTGTTCATCATGTATAGCGCTTGCGGAGCGACGTTGGTTTGCGATCGATATTCCGTGCTGGTGGTCGCATCGCCGAAATCGTACAGAGTGAACAGTGTCGCCAAGTTCGAACGCCGCAGAGCAAGGTACACGGTGCGCCGGTTGGAATCATCCGGGTGAATGCTCTTGCGGCCATCGCTGAATTCATTGTCCGTGCCTTCGCCCTTTTGCAGGGAACCGCCCATGGTCAAATCGAGGCTGCCGTCCAGCAACAGCAGAGAATCGCGAATCTCCTCCACCGTCTTTCTGCGGATGGCGAACCGCGAGAGAAGCCGGTCGTCGGGATCTTTCTCACGCTTCGCCGGCGTGGCGTCGGCGCTCATCTGATAGGTATTCGAAAGCAGAATCAGCCGGTGCATTTTCTTGATGGACCAACCCTGGCGGATGAACTCCGCCGCCAGCCAATCCAGCAATTCAGGGTGGCTGGGCCGTTCGCCGGCGATTCCAAAGTTGTTGGGCGTGCGAACCAAGCCCTGGCCAAAATGCCCTTGCCAGATTCGATTGGCCATCACTCGTGCCGGCAAGGGATTGCGCGCATCCGCCAGCCAGTTTGCCAGTTCCATGCGGCCGCTGCCCTGGCTGATGGGTGCCTGTCCTTCGCCGGCGAGAACGGTGGGAAATCGCTTGCTGACTGCATCGCCCTTTGAATCCGGGTTGCCGCGCAGAAAGACACGCTGCTCCACCGGCTGATCTTCCGCTACGGCGCAGGCGAACGGCGGCTCAGGCGGTGCGGCGTCCTTGATCTTCTGAAGGTCGGCCTTCAAAGCGTCGATCTTCTTCCGGGCCGCTTCTGTGTAGACTTTCTCAGGTTCTTTCGCAGGCAGGGTTAACGGACCTTTACCCGCGGCCACTTCAGTGTAGAAGCGATTTTCCCCCGCCAGGAACTTTAGTGGCAGCGGAGGCTTTTCGCCACGGGCACGTGCTTCCTCCGATCGAATGCGAAACTCTGCCTGTGCTTTCGACCGCCGTAACGCTTCGGCAGTGAAGTCACGCTGGTATTGCGTCGCAACTTCCTGCGCCGTCCCGGCATCCGCCTTGTACCAGGGCTCCAAATGCGGACGGCGCTCCTTGGTTGGCTTCAAATAATCCACCCACCGCTGCAGCATGGTGTCTTTGAGCGACGCGTCTTTTGGCTCTCCGTCTTGGTACACGCGCCGCGCGGCCATCATGTATTTCGCCATCTGAGGCGACCATTGATCGCGATAACGCGTGGCCTCTATACTGATGACAGCATCGATTTCCTTCTGCTTATCGGCCAGCCTCTTCTGATGCGCTTCGTATTCCGCGGCGACGTCTTTGGCGACAAGAGGCGCGAAATAGAGCTTTGACACGGTGCCTTCAATCTGCGACAGCTGTTTGGTGCTGGCGAAAATTGAGGCCAGAGAATAGTAGTCCTTCGTTGAGATGGGGTCGAACTTGTGATCGTGACAACGGGCACAGGAAATGGTGAGCCCTAAGAAGGCTTTGCCAGCGACATCGATCTGTTCGTCCACAATGTCGTAGAACATTTTCACCTTATCTTGTTCAGCCACCAGTTTGGGGCCGAGCGCCAGGAACCCGGTAGCCACAATGCCGGCCGTGTTGACGTTCTGTCCGGCAGGGGGCGGCAGCATGTCTCCGGCAATCTGTTCGCGCATGAACCGGTCGAAGGGTACGTCGTGATTAAACGCATCGATCACGTAGTCGCGGTAGCGCCAAGCGTGCGGGTAGCGGTAATCCTCATCGGCCCCGGTGGAATCGGCATAGCGAGCTACATCCAGCCAGTGGCGGCCCCATTTCTCGCCGTATCTGGGTGAGGCCATCAGCCGGTCCACCAACATGGCGAAGGCGTTCGGCGACGGGTCAGCGAGAAAGGCGCGGACTTCGGCTTCCGATGGCGGCAGACCGGTGAGATCCAACGTGACGCGGCGGATTAGAGTAAGCGGGTCGGCGGCTGGTGCGGGCGTGAGTTGATTTGCTTCCAGCGTCGCCAGAACAAATCGATCAATGGGGGAACGAACCCATGCCTCTGCTTTGACTGCGGGCGGTGGCGGTTGGTGTAGCGCGCGGAAGGACCAGAAGTCCTTCTGCGCCTGGGAGTAGCCTTTCTTCTTGGTGACGCCGGAAGCCGCGGCTTCATTGGGGGTTGCAGGCCAGGGTGCACCCATCTTCACCCACTCGCGTAGAACCCCGAACTCTTCCTCGCTAATTCTGCCTGTGGGCGGCATTTTGATGCGCTCACCATACCCCGCCACTTGCAGAATGCGGCTGTTTTCCACGTCGCCGGGCACAACGATAGGTCCTGTATCCGCACCCCTATGAAAACCGCTGGAACTGGTGAGGTCGAGTCCCGCTTTTCCCGTCTTCGGATTGTGGCAACCCTGGCAGCGGTTCGCAAGAATGGGACGGACTTGCTTCTCGAAGAACTCCGAGGGGTCGCCTGTCTGGCCATAGGCCTGGCTCAGTAGAACCAGGAGCCCTATGGTTAGACGTCTTAGCGTAAAACGACGTCCCATACTTTCGCCCTGCGGGAAGGGCCCTTCGGCCCATCAATGTATAACGTCACCACGTACTCACCGGCCTTTTCGTATTGATGAATGGGATGCCGGTCTGTAGACGTCTTGCCGTCACCGAACTCCCACTTCCACGATGTAATCGGGCCGTACGACTCGTCTTTGAAAGAGACAAGCCGCCTCTCCATGTCCACGATCTGGAACGACCAGTCTGCCTCCACTGGCTTACGCAACGCAGCCTCTATTGGCATCAGCCGGAAGGCTACCAGGTCCGATGCATTTCCATACATCGAAGTCTTGTGCGAAAGATTCCAGAATCCACGATACGTCTTGGCGTTCTCGTCATCGTAATCCAGCACCGCCCAAGACATTCCGATGACTTTGTTCTCCGAAAGTTTCGACTCCACGGATCGCTGCGGGCCTTCATACGCCGCATAATCGAATGGCGTGATGAAAAACTCCAGTATCAGCTTGCCGCTCTCGCCATGCTTGAAGTTGTAGTTGTAGGCCGCGTTGGCGTAGGGCAGGTTCTTGATCCATGGCGCACAGCCCCACACCATGGTCCAGTCTTTGCCCTCGGCGGGCGTGAAGATGTGATAGTTCTGCGCGTGAACGCCATGGAATGTGAAGTGCGCTTCGTTCGGATCGTACGTCTTCACCGGATGCAAATGTTTGATGAACGGCCCGCCGGACAGGTCGCCATCCACCACAAGTTCAAAGATGTCGTTGTGCAGATCGGTGCTCTTGAAATCCCAATAATTGTCGTAGGCTTCGTATAGGAAATAAAGCCTGTTGAGCCCCTTCACCCAACCTACTTTCACTTTGACGTCGAGGTCTTTCCTGTCCATGGGGACGTTGTTGACCGTGTCTTTCAATTGATCCATGCCGATGGAATAGCTTTCCGGGACCATGGCCCAGTCATCGGTTTTCCCATCGATGCGCGGGATTTGCCCGGCGGGGAACTGGAACACTTTGAATTCCATACCGGGGCGTTCGATCGCAATCGCTTGTACGGCGCAGAATGCGAGTAGCAGTAAGGCTTTCACACTTTCACTCTGTCGTAGTCGAAGCGCTCGTTTACCAGGTGATACTCCGGCTCGCCGTTCTTCTGCAGATAGTAGGTCTTCATCGGTGTACGCGCGAAATCGCTCAGTTTGCGGCGCACCGGTTGACCCGCGACCCACTCATACACCGGCACTTCCCACGGATTGAACGTATCCAGCATCCCGCGTTCCTTGGCGATGCGGAACAGGTTGACATTGCCCGGTTCATGGCCGCCAAGATACATACCAATCATGTCGAGCCGCAACCGGTCCTTGCCGAACATCACCAGATTGGTGAGATGGTCCTGGCCTACTCCGAAGCCATCGCCATCGCGGCCATAGATGCCTTCAATGATGTTCAATCCGGGGTTAAGCACTTGCGTGTTATCGCAAGTTTTATGCGCCCAGATTTCCTGATTCATCGGACTCAGATTCGCTGGGCTGTCGTATCGCGCGTAGCCCAGGCGGCGGTGATTTTCGAAGTAGCGATTGACGCGGTCTTCCACTTTGCCGTGGATGTCCGGCTGCATGAATGCGGGCGCTCCGGTAACCATCTTCCATCCCGGACAGAAACGTACGTACGGCTTCACCACCAAGCCCTGTACGTTCTTGGTGGAGAGCGTCATACACATGCCGTGTGATTTCCATTTGGCGATGTTCAGCAACCAGGTATCGGGCTCATTGATCGGAGCGTAGTGTGGAATCCGCGTGTAGACCACAGGGTCTGGCACCTTCGTCCACGACATTTCAAAGCCGTCGCGGAAGTTGCGCTCGCGGCGTTCGGGTTCATTCATTTCGACGCCGTGGCGGTCGTTGATATCGGCCAGACCGCGGTAGTTCCACGAGAAAAAATTATTAGCTTCCAGGAAGTGAAAACGCTTCAGCCCCAATTCCTTCAGGCCCATAATGATGCCTTCATAGAATTGCGGGTCGGTACCGGTGCCCCAGTTCTCTTCATTGGGCCGCTGGTTGCGGACGCTGGTGAAGTTGGGTTTTAAAATCACACGATGGGTGATTGGTATGCCGGCCGTCTCAACCGGTACGAATACATCGCGCGCGAAGGTAAGCCCCTCGCGCAGCTTCGCCGCCTCATCCATCTTGTGTGGCACATTGGTGCGTTTCAGAAAGACGGCTTTGGGATTGGCTTCCACAAAGGGGTGCACTGCGAATTGCGGCTTCGGCAATCTTGCGCCTGCCATACGAATGGGGGCGGTAGCGGCGGCGGCTGCCAGACTCAGTAAATTGCGGCGAGTAATATCCATGGCTTTGCTCTCTTATCCTAACGCTCCTGAGAAGTGGATGATGGCCAGGCGGCGCGGGGTGGGCATAAAAACTTCGGTAGTGGAGCCGCGGCGCGCGGTCTGTAACGATTTCGGGGACGCGCCCGGCGTTAGCATAACGGCGCGCGAAAAGTGGCCTTGTACGCGAGCCTGCAATTCCGTGGACTCGCCGTTTCCGTACTGTAGAACATGCAACAGCAATTCGCCCGGAGCCGGGCCGGCCGTTGCCAGCGGGATGCATGACATCGCATTCCAAAGCCGCACCGCGCGTTGACGATGATTGATCACGTCGATGACATCGAGCGCAAACTCGCTGGGGTCGGCGATGCGTTTGTGATACGCGATGATGCGGCCCGTCCCCAACGACAAGAAGTCGCGATCCTGTTCCCGCTTATCTAGCTTCGCGGCAGCCGGTGCGGGCGTGTCAATGATTACCTTGCCACCAGAGGCGGCGTAGGCGAAGGCCGAGGCCGGCACCTGCTTCATTCCGGCCGCCACCAGCGCTTTCACTCCACTCTTAGGGATTTGCTGCCCGGAGACAAGTAAAGGGCTGGCGCCGCGGCGGTGCAGCAAGTTTGCAATTTCCGCAGTGGGCATGCCTGGCTCGACAACCGCGGTGATAATGGGGAGCGCGGGACGGCCCAGCAGATCGCGATGCTGTTTCAGGAAGCGGATAGTCTGGCCCAGGGAATCCCATGCGGCGCGCGCGGCTGGAGTGCCCGCGAGCAGTTCCGCCCGAAAGCGCGGCTGCAGGGTGAGGATGAAATTGCCGCCATGCACGCGAGCTTCAGCCAGCGCGAGCTCAAGCGTGTCAAAAGGGATGATGCGATCATCGGGCCGGTAACCTAGTAAAACTGGCGCGTCCGGGTGCAAAGCGCGTTCGAAGGCGACCACGTGACCGTTCGCGTCGATCCACGGTTCGCGGCTGGCGCTGGCGACCTCGTTATCGGGATTGTCACTTCCGGGTGCCCGGCGAGTGCCTGGCCACATTCCGCGTGTGAGCGTGGGCGGCGTATCGAACTCCCTCGACGTGGAGAGTTTTGCGTCGCGGGCGGCCGCTTCGAAAACTGCATCAACCCGCTCGAGCAGCACGGTATCGATCGACGCGGCAGCAAGTAGCGCGAAGTGCGAAGGCTCCGGGTCGGACCAACGGACAAACACCGGGTCTTTAAGATTGATGAGTCTCATGTCGCCAATCCCAGAATATCCAAAGTAGCACTGCCGCAACAATCGCCGGCCAGGCCCCCACTTGAAAAGCGATGTCGTATGAGCCGGTCTGGTCGATATGCGCGCCTAGCGGCCGCTGAAGACTGGACGGCACCACCCAGGCAAAGAACGACAGGATTCCCGTGACCAAGCCCACGTGCTGCTTCGACAATTCCTGCGTGAATGAGTAATAGCAGGGGAATACGCCCAGGCTGCCCGCCGCCACCAGCATCATCAAGCCGGTAGCCGCCTGGCGCGCGGACAATCCGGGAATCATCCACTGGCCGCGGCTCAATCCGGGAACGAACATTCCCAGCATCATTATCAGCGCGCAGACCGTGAAAACAACGCGGCGCGAATTCAATACCGTCGAGCCACGGCGGTGCAGCCAAACCGTTGCCGCGCCGGCAAGCAAGCAGCCCACATCCGTCATGATGTAATAGGCTGGCAGAATTCGTCCCAGTGTCTGCGCTTCCGTAAAGGCCAGGCCCGTTGGGTCTTGAAATACCAGCGGTAACCAGACTCGAAAGACAGTCCATGTGCCGTTGATGCACGATACCACCACAATCAACAGCCAGAAACGATGGTCCCTCAACACGCTACCCAGCGATTTCGTCCATGGCACTTTCACCTCTTCCACCGCTTCCGGCGCTGCCAGGCTTCTGCCGCGCATCGTCACAATCCATGCCACCACCCAAACCAGTCCCATGGCGCCAATGAGTATGAATGGAAGACGCCAGCTGCCCTTGGCGTTGGAAAGCATGGCGCCGACGAACAGCGGAGTCGCGATTGCGCCAATGGAAGTCCCACTCTGCAAGATGCTGTTCCCCAGCGCCCAATCTTTGGGTTCGAGTAAACGCTGCGTTGTTTGAAGAGCGCAGGGCCAGTGCCCTGCTTCGAACAGACCGAGCATGGTGCGGCAAAGCAGCAGGCTTCCGAATGCCGAGCCGGCGCCCATCACGCTTTCAAAAGGGTGCCAGATAGCCGCCAGCGCACTTCCGGCGACACCGTCACCTCCGGCGAACCCGGTCAATAGTCCTGCCGCCGACCAGAACAAGAGCACCAGCGGATAGAGCCAGCGCGCACTGACACGATCGACGATGAAGCCAAACAGGATGGCTCCACATGCGAACGAGTAGCCGAAATACTGCTCTATCGTGCCGTAGTTCTCTTTGGACAGCGAGAACTCAGTGATGATCCGCTTGGAGACGCTGGCCAGCGTCATGCGGTCCATGTAGTTAATGGAACTGGCGAACAGCAGCAGCGCGCAGACCCACCATTTCCACCGCGCTCTTCCGCTTACTGCCAACTTTTGCCATCCCACTGTTCCACTTGGCGCAGGAAGCGTTCCACCCCGGTCGAGAAAGTGGCGAAGAGCTGCTCGCCTTTTTCCGCCGATGCATGTTGCGGCGATCCGATGTGGCCGGTTTTCGTACGGTCTTGGGTGACCCAGCCGCGGTAGGCATTGCCGAAGCCGAATCCAAAGGGCTCCGTTTCCAAATGCGTGACATCGCCTTTCACCAAGTGAGGGGTCGCGCGCAGAATCATGGAAGTTTCCCACTCGCACGCATGACCCATCTCGTTCTGCGCCAGCCCCGGCAGATCCTCGTGCGGTTTTGAAAAATCCCAATAGGTGGCGAACAGCAACAGCAGGTCCTTGCGCTCGCGATATTTCTGGCGCAATTCGAAGACTGCTTGCTTTCCAGGAGTGACATTGCCGCCATGCCCATTCAGAAATACAAGCCGCGTGAACCCGTGCGCCAGGATGTTCTCCGCCAGGTCGCGCAGAAGATCCAGATAGAGCCGTGGCGATGCCGAGAGGGTGCCCGGATAATCAGTATGATGGTGGGAATTCCCAAGCCACTGCAGCGGCGTGAACAACGCATTGTCTCCCAACGCGTGCTCTACCCGGCGCACCACCTCACCCAACAGAATGCTGTCTGTGTAGACGGGCAAGTGACGGCCGTGCTGCTCCACCGCCGCCACCGGAATGACGACGGGAATGTTCTTGTTGAGTGCGCCCACTGCGGGCCAGGTCAGGTCGGCTAGATACATATGTGTGTTCCACTCAGCGCGCCTCTGAATATAGCATCCACGGCGGGCAGAGCGATCAATTCGCCAGCCGGCTGAACGGGACAGTAAATGGACCCGGCCGAACCCATGCTGACGTCTCAAACGGCGATCCGCATATTCGCGGCGCTAGCTTGTTTCTGAAAACTTCGCTGGTAGATCAGGCCCTTTTCCAAAATCTTTTTATACGAATCCTGCGGCAGATTCAGGCTGACAGAATCCGTAATTCCGCCGTCCAATTGGCGGCCCTGTTCGTCTTTTTGCACGAAGATAAGATCAACGATTCCTACCCATTTGTCAGCCTTCTGCTCCAAATGGAGAGTGCTTGCGTCAACCTGCGCTACCACTCCGACGGTGCTGGCCACAGGGTCATTTACAACGTCTATGAGGGCGAATAGCGTGACCGCGGTGGCGTCCAAAGGACTCCATGCGGCGCTGGCCAATTGGACTTTTCGCGAACTCACGTCCTGCTGTAGCTCGCGTGCGGGAAACTATCCATTGCGATACCGGGCGGTGACACCGGCGCGATTCACTTTGACTTTGATTTCGCGGAACTTGTTGTCCTCTTCGCCGGCGGGATAATAGCCGAGAGTATAAGTCACCTTGGCATCTTCCATCGCGTTGGCCTGCGCTTTGCCCCGCTCACTGAGACTGAAGTCGTCCTTGGCCAGATCCGCAACGGGGTCGCTTTTCTTGTTGTGAACCACCACGTTCACCTGAACCAATTGCGTATTCGAGCGCAGCAGCAGCGGCTGTTCATCCGCCTGGATCTGCGCAAACGCACAGAACGCAACAGCGATTTGGATTGACGCATTCGTTTCCCGAGCGGCAGAGCACCGCTCCGTGTGCTTCTGACTATAACATCCACCATACTGTTAGCTATGCGAATTTCCATCAGGAACGCCGTGCTGTGCGCCTTCATTTGTCTGGTAGTCCATGCGGCAGAGAAGCCGCGGCCGCTTCCGCAATTGAAGGTCAGTCCCAACCAGCGATTTCTGGTGCAGGCCGATGGGAAGCCGTTCTTCTACCTGGCGGACACGGCTTGGGAATTGTTTCACCGGTTGAACCGGAAGCAGATTCTGGAATACCTGGATATCAGAGCAAAACAACGGTTCAACGTGATCCAAGCCGTTGCGCTGGCCGAGTTCGGCGGCTTGACCGATCCGAATGCCTACGGCTCCCTTCCGCTAATTGACCGGGACCCCGCGAAGCCCGCCATCACGTCTGGATCGAATCCGAACAAGCCTGCGGAGTACGACTATTGGGATCACGTCGATTACGCCGTGGACCAGGCGAACCAACGCGGCATCTACGTCGCGCTGTTGCCGACATGGGGAGCGTGGGTAACGAAAGGCCGCAATGATATGCCGGTCTTCACCGTGCAGAACGCGCAGAGCTACGGCGAGTTTCTGGGCAAGCGTTATGGCAAAAAGGGGATCATCTGGCTGTTGGGCGGCGACCGTTCAGCGGACGGTGTGGAGGATATCTGGCGCGCGATGGCCAAAGGCATCGCAATCGGGGTATCGGGAAAGGAAGATTACGATGCGGTCCTGATGAGTTTCCACCCGCGCGGCGGGGGATCGTCGTCAGCGTGGTTCCATGACGATGCGTGGCTTGACTTCAACATGCACCAGACCGGCCACGGACTGGCGCCCATTTCACAGCCCTGGGCAAGAATCACGAAGGACTATGAACGCACGCCCGTAAAACCGGTGATGGACGGAGAACCTCTTTACGAGGACCACCCGCTGGCGTTCCGCTCCAAGGACAATGGCTATTCCTTCGACGCACATATCCGGCAACGCGCTTATTGGGATGTCTTCTCCGGCGCATTTGGTCACACCTACGGGAATCATGCGATGTGGCAGTTCTACCAACAGCCCGGCCGAAAGCCGGTGAATGGTCCCCTGTTTGTTTGGACCGAAGCCATTCATAGACCTGGCGCGGCACAGATGCAGCTCGTTCGAGCATTGATCGAATCCCGGCCATTTCTCTCCCGCGTGCCGGACCAGTCGCTTGTGGAGAATGCTCTGGAAGGCTCAGATTACATTTCCGCGACCCGCGGTGACGGATACCTGTTCATATACAGTGCGCAGGGGCGCAAGTTCACCGCGAAGCTGGGGAAAATATCTGGCGATCACGTAAAAGCCTATTGGTATAGCCCGCGGGATGGCACCTCGATTGAGATGGAAACCATGCCGAACCAGGGCACGCATGAATTCGTGCCGCCTTCGGAAGGATTTGGCAGCGATTGGGTGCTGGTCTTAGACGACGCGAAACGGCAATTCCCGGCACCGGGCCGGTGACGTCTGCTATGCCCAGTGCTGGCAGGCGTACGAAACCGGATTGAGGTGGTTCGCAAAGCGCCCGAGTGACCACCAGGCACTCCGTCCCTGTGCTCCGGCCAGACCGCGGCCCGGATCATTCACTAAGACCTCGGCACTGGAAAAATACCCTTCGCGAACGCCACAAAGCACAATGACGTGCTTGTGTCCGTCGGCCCAGAAGCCCGAGCACCAGATAGGTCCGTACATCGTAATCTTGTCGTTGATCGCGCTGGCGGTTTTGAAACCGGTGTAAACCGAAGAACTGAGCCCCAATGCGTTGCGGCAGGTGGCGAACTCGGAATCGTAAATCCCACGGTCGCGCATCTCCGTGTCATTTGGCAAGCCATCCGCCCTTGGTTCCCAACCGGCGCCACCCTTATAGTTCAACATCATCTTGTAGCCTGCATTCCAGCAGGTCCTAGGGTCGGCTTGTTGAATGTATTTCACGTCGACCGTATTTTCGTCAATCTGCGACATTTCGCCTCCTTCTACCGGCTCTTACTTCCCGGAGTCAATCCGGGCCTCTCCGGTACTTTGATGCTGCGAGCTTTGCCCTCACCGCGCAACCAGACAAACAACACTGACTTTGGTTCCGATACCGGCGGTAGGCGTACTTGCAGACTTTGCTTCTGTCCCTCGCCGGGCACTGGAAGCGGCAATCCTTCCACAGGCTCCGCCTCTTCCGAACCCCAGCCGGTCTTTTCGATCGTCTCCAGATTCTGCCCAGTCAGCAAAGCCAGCATCTGTCCCGTCTTCGTATCCTCTGGCGCCAAATCAAAGCTCTCTATTCTGGGTATACGCACAATCCGGCCCATCGGATGCGGGTCAGACTCTCCTTCGCTACCATTGGTGACCGTAGCTTGCAGCGCGCAGCCGTTCAACCACACTCCGGTATCGAAGGATAGGAACACCTGGTCCGGAGCGAGCTGTTGTAGACTCACCGGTCCCGCACGCTCACCAAGCCGCAGATTGAGTGCGGTGCCGCCCTGATCCTGGCAATCCAGTTTCACTACGCTGTTGGATTGTAGATGCTCAACCCGCAGCATCGCGCTGAGGTAGGCTCCGCCGGGCAGCTCGCCACTTTCTAATTCCACATCCTGGCCCGGAGGAGTACTGATCTTGGATTCCTTCACACGAGGCCGCGGCCCTACGATCCGCACTGCGTCGGCAAAGGTAAGTGGCTCACTACGGTCGCGGATGAAGGCCTTCGCCGCCAGCCCGGTGCCGGCGTCGATGTTCGCGGCCATGTGCAGTGTCAAACGGCGCTCGGTCTGATCCGCTGATGGCGGTCCCAATTCCGCTGTGCCTCGCGCCAGTTCCAGCCGGTTCAGCAGGTCCAGCCGTTGGCCTTTCAGTTGGAACTTCACAAACGATGTGCCCTTGTTCAAAACTACCGGGAAATTGTCGATCCGTGGGGGCGCCGGTAGAATCTTCAGGCTGACCGGATGCGTCTTCCCGTCCACCTGCGAGATCCGAAGAACATACTGGCCAGGGTCCAGATCGATCGTGTTCACTTGAATGTCCATTCGATCTTGCGGCCCCTTCCGTAGTCCTTGCGGCAGGACGAAGGGAATGGGCATCGGCGAGCCGAATTTGTCGTTGACCTTCTCGATATCGACTTTCGTGACGAATTCGAAGTCCGTTCCTTCCAGCGTGAGCGGCACCTTGCCCGTTCGGGCAACCAGCAAGTCTTGGGACGAGGCTGTCAACTTGGCTGGGTTCAAGTCACTCAGCGGCCTGACCTCAATTTGGCCCTTCACCGTGAACTGATCCCAGTCCCAATCCGCCACCAACCGGTAAGTTCCAGGTTTCACCGCGCTGCCCGTATCGAGTTCCAGCTGCTTGGAATCGCCCAGCTTTTGAACACGAATCGGAATGCGCTTTCCGCTATCCGGCTGCAAGGCCCAGTTGTGTGCCCGGTCGACGAACTTCCAGTCGGCATCCGGCGCACTCACCTGCACGGGCGATTTTACGGCAAGCGCCACCGAGTTCAATTTCTCAACCGACAACTGCGGCGGACCGCTATTGGGCACCCTGGACGCCCAAAGATAGGCGACCTTGGTATGAGGGGCTGCCGGATCGCGGCGTCCGCACAATCCCAGGCCATCCTGCGGCAGCGCTTGGGCGAAGGAGGAACGGAATTCGGCTTTGGGGAACGCCAGCGAACGCATCTCCATCAACATGGCCGTCCCGCCAGCCGCCAGGCCCACGGGGCTACCAAAGAAGAGCGCCGCCACCGACGTCGCCAAGCGCGCCGTTTGACTGTATTGTTGCGTTCTTTGCGGGCTGATCGGATCGTAGCTCGCGATGGCAGGGTTCAAAGTACGAAACAAAGCCATTGCCTGCTGCTCGGCCGGAGCGTTCTTATCCAGTTGCACGCTCAGCCCGTACTGCGAGGAAAATCCCGACAAAGCCGATTGCATGCTGGCAGCCGAGGAATTTGGAGAGGATAGCGCTGCGATCAAGGCCTCGGTTTGCGCCGTTTTCTCGGCGTAGTCCGCCAGTTGTGAAACCAGTTCCTCGTCGCGGGCCAGAAAGTTCTTCACCTTCTTGCGGTTCAGGCCGGCCGGACCGTAGACGAAGGCCACCACCGCAACGCGGATCGGCACGTTCCAAGTCTGCGCCTGATTGGCTGGCTTTGGATCGAGGATGATCAGATTATCCTGAGACGGGGTCTTTTGGGCAGGAACCAAGACAAGAGCCACTTCTCCTTCTCTGGCTTCGGTGGCATGCAGAATTGGACGGTAAAGAAGAGTGTCGCCTTCTTCCAGGCGATTGATGGTCCGCAATGGGAGCGGCTCACCCTTGGAACGCGGCGAAGAAACCC
Organism: Bryobacterales bacterium; assembly: GCA_038230275.1. Lineage (GTDB taxonomy): Bacteria > Acidobacteriota > Terriglobia > Bryobacterales > Bryobacteraceae > JANXXV01. The sequence continues at coordinate 65,074 of JBBRNO010000016.1, read as the reverse complement.
GGAGGTCTACGCTTCCGATAGGGCCGCCCGCTGGACAAACCAGTGGAGGGGCAGGAGCAGCGGAAATGCCGTAGCAAACGCCGAATAGCGCAATGGACAACGTTCGCAATGCCAAAACCCATTGTAACTCCGAATTATTGGAGTACCCGTTCTAGCTGACCGATTGCTCCAGTTCCAGACGGCGCTGCCGGTGCCATTGCAGGCGGCCCTGCCAGTCTGCGTAGAGCTTGGTGAAGGCGGCCCAGAAATAGCCCGAAACGAAGAGCAGCAGGAACGGAATTGCCAGGTAGTTCATGCTGTCAATGGCGAAGACGATCATGAATAGAAAGTAGGAACCGAACAGGATTTCGACGTAAGGAAGCCAGCCCGTGCGACTCTTGTACTTCACGTTTTCAAGCTTCATCTTATGTTCGCCAATGGCATACTTTGGCGTTCTGGCAAACGCGGTCTGCACCCCGCAGAGCGCTTCCATCACGGCCTTGGTGTTATTCAGCGTGAGCGCGACGCCGGCTGCCATAAGCGCCGGAATCAGAAAAATCGCGCGCCTCCATGTCCTGGGATAGAGTTCCCGATGCGCCAGCATGTAGAAAGCGGTGATCGACCAGAACGACGCGATAATCAGCGGCATGTCGATCAACACCATCTGCAACCAGCCCATATAGAACCGGACGATCATCACCGGCAACATCAGCGCGGAAACAATGATCATCAGCGGATAGGAGATGTTCGGCGTCAAATGGGCGATCGCTTCTACTTTGACGCGCCGAGGCAAATCCGCTTTCAGAATCCCCGGCAGCAGTTTCAGGGCAACCTGCGTCAACCCCTTCGACCATCGCGACTGCTGAATCTGGAAGCCGTTCATATCCACAGGCAGTTCCGACGGACACTCGATTCCGGGAATGTACACGAACTTCCAACCTCTGACCTGCGCCCGGTAACTCAAATCCGAATCTTCGGTCAGCGTGTCGTGCTGCCATCCGCCGGCATCGTCGATCATCGCGCGGCGGAGAATGCCCGCGGTGCCGTTAAAGTTGAAGAACAGCCCTTCTCCGGCTCGCGCTCCATGTTCCAGCACGAAATGCCCGTCCAGAAGCATTGCCTCCACTTCAGTCAGAACGTTGTAGTGACGGTTCAGGTAGGTCCAGCGCGTCTGCACCACACCGACCTTGGGATCGGCGAAAGGATGGATGGCGCGCATGAGGAAATCTGCGGGCGGCAGGAAGTCGGCGTCAAATACTGCCACAAATTCGCCCGTTGCCGTTTCCAGTCCCTGCTGCAGCGCACCCGCTTTGTAACCATGGCGGTTGGTGCGGTGCTTGTATACGATTGGATGCCCAAGTGCCTGATACTGCGCCACTAAAGCTTCCGTGAAGGGATGGGTTTCATCGGTGGAATCGTCCAGCACCTGAATTTGAAACAGGTGCCGGGGATACTCGATCTTCAGCGTTTCTTCAATCAATCGCTCCACCACATACTTTTCGTTGTAGAGGGGAAGCTGGATAGTGACTTGGGGCAGTTCGTCGAACCGCACAGGCGAAACCAATGCCATTTTTTTCTTGTGCTTAAGATAGCCCCGGATCATCTCATAGCGATGCAAACCATAGAAAGAAAGGACGATCAATACCGAAAAGTATGGTATCAAGATGGCCCAGTCGAACCAGCTCAGCGTATGAATCCCGGAAAAAGTCTTGTCAGACAAGGAGGTCATTGCCTGGTCCAGCCGCTGGCTGGCAGAAATGAACGCTATCGGGATAAGAGTTGTTACCATGGGCTGGTCTTCACGGGTCGAATATCGGCCCTCGACTCAGGGGATAAAGTGCAATGGGGGCGCGCGCAATACAAGTTCCGTATATCATCGCTGCCGTCCTGATTGAGGCGTTGCTGCTACTCCTGCACCCGCTGGCCGACTTAGGCAGCAAAGTAGTAGAGGCCATCACCCTCATCATCCTGACCCATGTATTATATCTCGTTTCTGTCTATTTGATCCTGAAATCTCTTTCATCTGACACTCCGGCGATTTCGCTGCGGTTTGTACTGATAGCGGCGATTGTGTTTCGCCTCACCGTCTGGCCTCTTTACCCGGCATTATCGGATGACGCCTACCGCTATCGGTGGGAGGGGAAAATACAGGCGGCCGGGGGTGATCCGTACCAAATCAGGCCGGCCGACGTACAATGGGCGTCCGTTCAGGATGCCACTTTTCCGAAGGTGGGCTCGAAAGATTTCAAAAGCGCCTACGGCCCCTTCGTGGAACAGTCCGAGTGGGTCACCTACATTCTGTTACAGCACTTTACGTTGGATCCATTCGTACAGGTGTTTTGGTTTAAGCTGCCTCCCGCGCTGTTCGACCTTGGCATTATCGGCGTTCTAGTATTGCTTCTGCGGCAGCATCGGATGCCGTTAAACCTGGTTCTCATTTACGCGTGGTCGCCGCTGCCGATAGTAGAGTTCTGGGGCACCGGCCACAACGATGCCATCGCAATCTTCTGCGTCACTCTGGCATTGTTGATGGCGGCGCGGAACCGCTGGATGTGGGCCTTTGCATCGCTCTCCATGGCGGTGGCGGCAAAGATTTGGCCGATATTTTTGTTTCCGGCATTCATTCTCTCTCCCGGAGGCGGTAAATCACGTTGGTATCAGTGGCTGATTCTCTTCCCGATTTTCGGTTTGTTCGCGTTGCCGTACATAGGCAACGTGACCGAAAATGCCCAGTTCCTGAGCGGATTCGTTGGGGGGTGGCGTAACAACGACAGCCTGTTCGGAGCGATTCTATGGTATTCCGGCGGCGACTTATATCAAGCGAAGTACACCTCCACGGCGCTGATTGCAGCCGCAATCATTGGGATTGCTCGATTCGTACGCCCGCTGGAGAAGGCTGCGCTCTGGTCGATGACTACTGTGCTGCTAATCTCCGCCAACTGCCACCCCTGGTATCTCACCTGGTTCGCGCCGTTGTTGGTGTTTTATCCCATGACGCCGCTGTTGTTGTGGTGCGCTCTTATGCCGCTCAGCTACTCGGTTCTAATCGGCTGGCTCAATCTGGGGGAATGGGTTGGGTCCTCACCATTTCGCTGGTTGATCTATGCCCCGGTCTTCACATTCGCAATTCTGCGTACCTTTACCGCGTGGTTATCACACTGGAGGACTCTGCGGCGATGAGAGAAGAGATGGAGCGGTGCGGATCTCGGCGAAATCGGCTAGGCTAGTAAGCGTACGTTTGAAGTACCACGGATTGATCGCACCCACGAAATAATGGATAGACACGTCAGAATTCTCGGCATCCTGAATATGTTGTATGGCATTGTCGGCGCCATCGCCTCCGTCGTTATTCTGATTCGATTCGGCGGCTTTAACGGGGTCTACGCCGCCTTCAATGAAGACATAGTCGGGCTAATCGCCGTGATTCTGGTTGCCTTCCAATTGCTGATCGCGGCTCCGTGCGTTCTGGCCGGGTACTTCGTGCGTCTACTACAGGACTGGGCGCGGGTGATGTTGATTATCGTTTCCGCTATCAACGTTTTGAATGTTCCGTTCGGCACCGTCATCGGTGCTTATGGATTGTGGACGCTGATGACCCCCGAAACCGATCCGTTGTTCCAAAATGCGACCGCGGACGCGCTGCGAAGAACACTGAAAGCGCGAGACGCACGCAGAGCGAAAGCTGCCTTGAAGGCAGAAAGTGGAGACGAGGGCAAGACGAAAAAAGGAAAAGCGAAAGGGTCGGATACTTCCATCCTGCCTTCGACGCTGGAATAGGCTCCGGTTGAGTAGATTGTTTCTTGGCCTGGCCGTATTTCTTGGTGTCGCCGCGTTCTTGCCCGCGCAACCAACTGCCCCGCCGCCCAAAGTGGAAGTGGTGGTGGTCACCGGGTATTTTGAGCCCATTCCGCTGGAAGAGGCCGATCGCGCCGTTCGCTCCATCAACGTTAAGAATCTGGAACTTGTCTCCAACACGTTTGCCGATTTCCTGCGCCTGGACTCTTCTCTCGACCTCCGGCAGCGAGCCCCCGGCGGACTGCAATCGGACTTGACGATACGGGGCGGCGGTTTTGGTCAGACGCTGATTCTGTTGAATGGCTTGCGGCTCAATGACGCTCAGTCGGGCCATCACAATCTGGACGTTCCCGTGCCGCTGGAATCCATTGAAACGGTCGAAATCCTTAAGGGCTCCGGCTCCATTCGCTACGGATCCGATGCCGTGGGCGGTGTGGTGAATTTCATCACTCGCGCGCCGGAAGCATCCGAGCTGCGATTACGCGTCGCGGCAGGTAACTTCGGTGTCAATCAGCAGCGAGGCGTGATCGCTTTTGCGGGAAAATCTCTGACCGAACAACTCAGCTTCTCGCGTGACTTTTCGTCCGGCTTTCAGGCCGACCGCGACTACCGCAATCTTTCGCTGGCCTCGAACACCCATCTGCTGACAGCACTGGGCGCCACCGATATCACCTTGGCGAATAACGACCGGCCCTTTGGAGCCGATCAATTTTATGGCAACTACAATTCCTGGGAGCGGACCCGCACCTGGTTTACTTCGATCCGGCAGAGCCTGGGTGAGAAGACCGAAGCGTCCTTCGCTTACCGCCGCCACACCGACCTCTTCGTTCTGTACCGGGATCGACCCGAAGTCTTCACGAACCGCCACGCCGTGGAAGGATTTCAAGGCGCGTTGCGGCGCAGCGACGCGTTAGCGCGAAATGTCACGATGCACTACGGCGTGGAGGGCTATCGGGATTCCATCGATAGTAATAACCTCGGCTATCACCACCGTGCGCGGGCTGCCGGTTACGTATCTTTGGATATACGGGCATTGGATGTGCGGGCGTGGGACGCGCGGGCATTGAAACGATTCTCCTTCAACGCCGGTTTGCGGGAAGAGGTGTACGGTAAGGCGCAAAGTCAACTGAGCCCATCGGTTAGCGGCGGCTATTGGCTCTCGTCCAGCGTCAAGTTGAGAGCGGGCGTCAGCCGCGCCTTCCGGCTGCCCAGTTACACCGATCTTTATTACCACGACCCGGCGAACGTGGGTTCCCCCAACCTGCGTCCAGAAAAGGCCTGGAGTTATGAGGGAGGCGCCGACTGGACGATCCGCCCGAGTCTGAAAGCGGAAATCACGGTTTTCCGGCGCAACGAAACGGACGGCATCGACTACGTTCGTTATTCGCCGGCGGACATCTGGCGCGCGACCAATTTCCAGCACATCGCCTTTACCGGCGTGGAGGCATCGCTCAAGCAGGAACTCCGCCCAGGGAGCGTCCTCGAGTTGCAGTATACGGGTTTGCATGGGGCACAGAGCGACCTGGCCGGGGCATTCTCAAAATACTCGTTCAACTACCCCATACACTCCGGATTAGCCGGTTGGCAGGGTTTTCTGCCGGGCCGTATCCTGGCCCGGGCCCGCGCCGGTGTGGTGGAGCGATATGGCCGCGATCCCTACGGCGTTGTGGATTTGTACGTGGCCAGCACACGCGGGCGCTTTCACCCCTTCCTGCAATTGACCAACGTCACGGATACCGTCTATCAGGAAATCTATGGGGTTTCCATGCCCGGCCGGGCCATCGCCGGCGGCGTCGAATTTACGGTGTTTACCTCAAAGAAGTAAGCTAAACTGAAGACGGATACCCCGACCGTCTTGTACACTCGTATCTTCTTTCTACTGGCTCTAGTGCTCGCTGGTGCGTCCCGCATCTTAGCCGCGGGTGAGAACCAGCTTGATGGGAATCCCGCGCTTTTCTCGGTAATGGCTGCGCTGCAGGCCGCGGGTTTCGCAGCTCATGGTTCTGTGTCCCCTGTAGGCCAAATGGTGCAACAGCAACTGGCGGGCAAGAACCTGCAAGTTGTTTCCGAATTGGCGAACTTTGTTACCACGCATCAGAAACAATCCTTTGCCGCCGATCTGGCCCAATACGTATCCTTTGCCCTATCGATATCCGATCCGCCCGAATTCAAATCGAAGTTCCAGGTGGGGGAAGTGCCGCCGGATGTGGTTGCATTGGAAGGGTTCGACAAGTTGATGGTGCGTTTTTACGCCGACGCGGGGATTGGAAGCCTGTGGTTGAAGGCGCAGCCAATGCTGGATCAGACCCTGGTCCGTTACCACGAACCAGTCAGCCGGACCATTTTTGAGACCACCGGGTACGTGCGCAATCCTACCAGCGGGTACATGGGCCGGCATTTTCAGGTGTATCTCGATCTGCTGGGACGGCCGGGCCAGATTCAGACCAGGAGCTACGGCGACGAATATTATATTGTCTTAACGCCCGCCCCGGAACCGCAGACCGACGAGATCCGTCACGCATACTTGCACTATCTGATGGACCCGTTGGCGACTAAGTTTTCCGCGGGCGTCAATAAGAAACGGAGCCTGGAAGATTTTGCGCTGGGTTCGCCCATTCTCGATGAGAACTACAAAGCAGATTTCCTGCTGCTCACTGTTGAATCGCTTATTAAGGCGATCGAGAGCCGCTTATTCCGGGGCTCGGTGGAAACGCGGCAGGCGATGGTGAAGCAAGCGTTGGAAGAGGGCTTTGTACTGACTCCGTATTTCGCCGAGGCGCTCCCCGCCTACGAGAAGCAGGAAGTGGCGATGCGGCTCTATTTCCCCGACATGATTGCGGCCATTGACCTGAAGAAAGAAACCAGCCGTTTGGAGACGGTGCGATTCGCCACTAGCAGGCCGGAACGGAAAATGGCGGAACCTCTTTCGGTGGCGCCCCCGCCCGCTCCTTTATCGCCGGCGGCAAAATCACTCGAGACGGCCGAGCAATTCTACTCGGACAAAAAGTACAATCAGGCGGGCGAGGCGTTCCGCAAGGTGTTGCAGCAGACAGAAGACAAAACGATCCACGCGAGGACGTATTATGGTCTTGCCCGGATCGCAGCACTGCAACGAGATCCGGAGTTGGCGGAAAAGCTCTTTCATAAGACACTGGAGTTGACGCCGGATTCGCAGACACGGGCTTGGACCGAGGTATACCTTGGCCGGCTCTCAGAGCTTTCAGGCGAGCGGGAGCAGGCGGTCCAGCATTATCAGGCTGCCCTGGCGGTAAAAGAGGCTTCGGCCGGAGCACGGCAGGCTGCAGAACAGGGCTTGAAAAACAAATTTCCGAAATAACAGAAATGGAGCTTTTATGAAAAGTCGTTTCCTATTGAGAGCCGCGGGCGCCCTGGTGCTGACTGCCGGCCTCGCATTCGCACAGAAGCCGGCCAAACAGCCGAAGCCGAAATCGCAGAAAGAAGTGGATGCGATTAACGCGATCTCCAGTGCCGCCGAGCCAGCCGCGCGCATCGCCGCCGCAGAAAACCTTCTAACCAAATTTGCCGACACCGAATTTAAGGCTTTTGCCTTGCAGGTAGCAGCCGCATCGGCGCAGCAAATGAATGATTTCGAAAAGATGGTGATCTATTCCGAACGCACTATTGAAGCCGATCCGCAGAATTACCCGGCCATGCTAATGCTGGCCAGCGGCATTGCGCAGAAGACCCGTGAGTTCGATCTCGATAAAGAAGAGAAGCTGCAACGGTCTGAGAAGTATGCGCGCCAGTCCATTGAACTGATCAACACCTCGGTGAAGCCTCGTCCCGAAATCACCGATGAGCAATGGGAGGTGGCGAAGAAGGATTATCTGGCACAGGCTCATGAGGCACTCGGGCTGGCCGCGATGGTCCGCAAGAAGTACGACGTGGCTGCTAGCGAGTTCAAAACCAGCACGGACGTTGCCCCGGCGCCGGATCAGGCAACCATGGTTCGGCTGGCCGCCGCTTATAACTTGAGTGGCAAACCGGACTCGGCGCTTCCTGTGCTGGACAAGTTGATGGCCATGCCCGATCTCAACCCACAGATCAAGCAGGTGGCAACTAGTGAAAAAATGAACGCGATGAAGCTGAAGTCTGGCACGGTGAAGCCGGCCACTGCGGGCACGGCTCCGCCGCCGCAAGTGGAAGTAAAGAAGCCGTAACCCGCCCGCAAATAATGCCCGCGGATCTGCAAGTTCTGGAAGCGAGCTTGGGCCGCCCGTTTGCGAACCGGGAATTGCTGATTCGCGCACTGACGCACAAGTCGCTCTGTTTTGAAAAGAAGCCGGCCGGCGAGGCTGGACTGATCGACAACGAACAACTGGAATTCCTGGGCGACTCGATCCTTGGCTTCGTCGTCAGCGAGTGTCTCATCCGCCGCTACCCCCTTTACCCCGAAGGGCGCCTGTCGAAGCTGAAAGCGCGCCTGGTGAGTGCTGCCCATCTTCATTTGGTGGCACAGGCAATGGATCTGGGGGCTTTTCTGCACTTAGGCCGCGGAGAAGAGATGAGCGGCGGCAGGGAAAAACGGGCATTGCTCGCCAATGCGTTGGAAGCCGTGATCGCGGCCATCTATCTGGACGGCGGCATGGATGTGGCCCGCGAATTCATTGTTGGCAAATTAGTAGGTGAGTGGGATCTCAAGGACAGTAGTGAAGAAGACCGCGTGTCAGACTACAAAACCGCTCTGCAGGAACGGGCGCAGGTATTAAGTCTGCCGCAGCCGCGGTATATTATCGCCCAGGAAAACGGTCCGGAGCACGCGAAAACTTTCGTGGTTGAGGTTCGTGTGGGATCGGCGTTTTCGGCGCGCGGCGAAGGGGCTTCCAAGAAAGCCGCGGGCCAGAGTGCCGCCAAGTTGGTGCTTGAGACGCTGAAGTAGCGCGAAAACGGTGCGAAATTGCTGGGGATTTGCTGCTATTGGGTACGTCCCGGCTCGCCCTGCGCGCCCCGCTCGTTCATAATTAGGATATCCACCCGGCGATTCTGCGCACGCCCTTCTTCGCTTTCGTTCGACGCAATTGGCTTCGATTCGGCGTAGCCTGAGATCGCCATCTGGGTCCGCGGAATCCCGAAACGAGTATCCAGAATCTCCAGCATGGCGATGCTTCTGGCCGCTGAAAGCTCCCAGTTGCTGCGGTATCGCGAATTGTGGATCGGGACGGCGTCGGTGTGCCCCTCCAGGCGGACCGGATTTGGCATTTTCTTGATCACCTCCGCCACTTTTTCGATGCTGGCATACGAATCGTTTGCAACACCATCTTCCCCGGACGGAAAGAAAGCGGCTTGTTTCAGACTGATTACGAGTCCACGCTGCTCCAGAGTCAACTGAATCTTGCCGGCGGCGATCTCCTTTTTCAAATCCATTGTCAGGCGTTGCAGCGACGGCATCAATTCAACCAGCTTTTCCTGGATCTCTTTGTGCGGGACAACCGGCGGCGGTACTTTCTTCTCGCCGCCCGCGCCCTTCATTTGGGCGTTTCCCTTGCCTTTGTCGTCCACCGTTCCACCCAGAATCGAGGCAACCGCTGCGGAAATGTGCCCCTCTTCAAAAGCGCTTTTCACCGATTCCGACATTTGCTTCGCCTTGGACTTATCCGCTTGGCTGGAGGCGAACATCACGACGAAAAAGGCGAACAAGAGTGTGATGAAGTCCGCGTAGGACACGAGCCAGCGCTCATGATTTTCGTGTGCCGGTTGTCGTTTTTGCTTTCTCAAGCCGCCGTCTCCGAAGGAGACGCCAATTCCGCGTCGCTTCCCTTTTTCGCGGGCTCATTCCTGGCGTAGATCTCTAGTTTTGTGCGGATCAGCTTGGGATTCAACCCCTCCACAATGCCGACCACACCCTCCAGAATCAACTCGCGCCGCTCGGTTTCCTCGTGCGCGCGAGCCTTGATTTTGCTGGCCATGGGAAGAAAGAATATATTCGACAACGCCACGCCGTAGACCGTTGCAACGAATGCAACTGCAATGCCGTGCCCCACTTCATCGATATTCGCCAGATGCTTCATGACCTGAATAAGGCCCATCACCGCGCCGATGATTCCGATGGTCGGCGAATATCCCCCGGCGCTTTCAAACACCTTGGCTTCCGCCTCCACGTGGTGCTCTTCCATCATGATTTCAAGTTCCATCATGCTGCGAATTTCCTGCAGGTCAGCGCCGTCCACGGCGAGGTTCAGCGCCTTCCGCAAGAATGGATCCTCGATGGCCAACGCATCATGTTCCAGCGAAACTATGCCATTCTTTCTTGCCTTCGTCGCGTAACCGATGATCTCTTCCGAGATGACCCCGGGCGACGCAGGCGTGTAGAGAAAAACCGAGAGCAGCCTTTTGCAGGCCCGGATCAGCACGCCCATTGGTGTTGTGATCATCACCGCGCCCAATGTGCCGCCCACCACAATGAGAGCTGCAGTGAATTGAGCGATGTCCAGGATGGAGCCGCCTTCCAGCAGTAATCCGCCGAGAATTCCACCCATCGCCAAGACGATGCCTCCAATCGTCGCAAGGTCAGGTTTTGTTTTAGTTTTCATTCAAGGCTATTCCGAATACTCGCACTTTGATCGGTTTTCGATCAGGGCTCGCCGGAATTCAATGATTCTCTTTATAACTTCCTCCGTACTCTCCAGCACGACCATCTTCTGTCCAGACGTCATCGTGATCACCGTATCCGGAGTCGCTTCCAGATGTTCCAGCAAATCGGAATTGAGGACGATCGGTTGCCGATTGATCCGTGTGAGGCGAATCATGACGATTAACTCCTATGGGTAACTTATCGTCCAAGGAGGAAGATTCAGGAAAGGAAATTACCGCAGCAGTTTGAGGATGGCGGCGAGCTCGCTGCGAATTCCGGTCAGATCTGGAGAGGCTGCGGGAAACAGGTCCCCTTGAGCGGCTTTCGACGCAGGTACCTTTTGAACAGGCGCCCTTGACTTAGGGGCGAGAGCCCTCCGCGCTCCCTCAATAGTAAAGCGCTTATCATAGAGCAGCCGCTTGATTTCCAGAACCATTTCAACGTCTTTGCGGCGGTACAGACGATGCCCGGTTCCTGATTTCTTCGGTGCGATAGTAGGGAATTCCGTTTCCCAATACCGCAGGACATAAGGCGGCACTCCCGCCAGACGGCTGACATCCCCGATTCGGAAGTAAAGCTTATCGGGAATCCCGCCTGATTCCGCTTCGGGCCCGGACTGTGCCAGAGGAACGCGCACGCTTCTTAAATGCTACGACTTGGGGTTCTAAAAGACAACACGGGACTGCTGAGGTTCGGATGCCACCAGGTGATCGCAAGACGCCGAAGATTTCCATTTCCGGAACTCCTTGGCCACGGAAAACGCCAACCTGGCGCTCTACCTTGGCTCTGCACGCTAGGGTTCGGCGTGAGTTCCGCCGGCTAGGCTGACAGTTCAGGACCTACGTCACGTCGACCTTGGGAAGTACGGCTGTGGCAGCCAAAGTTTCTCGCCCTGCAGGGGAAACGTGGATGCTTCACGTGGATACTTCACGTGGATACTTCACCTAGACCAGATAAGTTGCGCGCCGTCGCTCCGGCCCACTTTCGCGTGTCCTTGTCACGGCCGGAGATGGCAATACTCGCCCGATTTTCAGGGTGTCGAGGAGGGCCCTGATCTCCTCTACCAGGATGTCTGTCCGCGTCATGAGCAGATGGAGGCTATTCCGATTCTGCCTGCCACGCGGGAAGCACGGCGAATCGGCATGTGACCGAATCTGCCAGCGGGGCCAGATAGTTCGCGATTCGCCCGAATTGCGGTAGGGACTACAACTCGTCGCCCTTCCGCTTGTTCCAGATGGTGCAGTTTGACGCCATCGACTATAACGAAGCCGGAGGCCGGCGTGCCAATTTAGCCGGTGATATACTCTCAACCATCCAGACATGCGCCCTTCACTCATCCTCATTGCAATTGCTCTTCCTCTGTTGGCGCAACTAGCCCCACCCAGGATACCCACGGAGTCCCTGCCGCCCATCCTACTCCCTTGGGAAGCGGAAGTTCACACCAGGGAAGTGGACAACCAGTCTTACCCGGCGCACAAAGTGGTGGGGAACTTGTATTACGTTGGAACCGCGGGCTACGCCTCCTTTCTGATCACTTCAGACCAGGGGCATATCCTGATCAATCCGAACTTTGACGATTCGGTGCCGCTGATCCAAAAGAGCGTGGAAAAGCTAGGTTTCCGCTTCCAGGACATCAAGATTGTATTGATCAGTCATGCTCATGGCGATCATTGCGCAGGCACGGCGCGGGTGAAGGAGTTCACCGGTGCGCAGGTGATGGTGATGGACAAGGATGCGGATGTGATGGAAAGTGGTGCCAAAGGCACGCGCATGGCTTTTCCTCCGGTAAAGGTCAACCGGATTCTGTATGACAAAGATGAGGTCACCCTCGGCGGAAACCGACTGGTGGCGCATCTGACGGCTGGGCACACCAAGGGAAACACCACCTATACGATGCAAGTGCAAGAGGATGGAAAGACCCAAGAAGTTGTGATTTTGGGAAGCGCCAATGTGAACGACGCGCACCAACTATTCGACTACAAGCCTTACCCGGAGATGCTGCCGGATTTCATGCGAACCTTTGAGCTGCTGAAGTCCCTGCCCTGCGATATCTTTCTAGCCTCCCACGGGAAGTTCTACGGCTTGGCGGAAAAGTACGCCAAACTGGGCAAGGGCGGGCCGAATCCCTTTGTTGATCCGGCGGGATATCGCGCCCACGTGAACCTGATGGAGAAAGCGCTCTACTACAAGATGGACTGGGTCAAGCGCGGTAACTGACGGAGATACTGTTTGTATATTCCGCCCCATTTCCGCGAGGAGCGCATCGATATTCTGCACGGCTTGATCGGTCAGCACAGCTTGGCGGCGCTAGTCACGCTGGGGGCCGACGGACTGCTCGCCAACCATGTCCCGCTAATCGTCGAACCAGGGCCAGGGCCCTTGGGAACCCTGCGCGGACACCTATCGAAAGCCAACCGCCAGTGGAAGGATTCGCTGTCAAACGTCCAGGCTCTCGCCATTTTTCAAGGGCCATCGGCTTACATTACGCCATCCTGGTATCCTTCCAAACTGGAGACGGGCCAAGTGGTGCCCACCTACAACTATGCCGTGGTTCACGCCCACGGTACTCTGGCCACTTTTGACGATCCTGATTTGTTGGAGGCTCACCTGCGCAAGCTTACCAACGCGCACGAGGCTGCGTTCGCCGACCGGTGGTCCGTCGACGACGCTCCAGCCAGCTTCATTCGCGACATGCTGAAGGGGATCGTAGGCATCGAAATTCCCATAGAGCGGCTCGAGGGCAAGTGGAAACTCAGCCAGAACCGCACGGCCCCGGATCGCGCCGGCACAATTGAAGGATTGACCGCCACCAGCAGCCCAGCGCAGGCGGAAATGGCGGAATGGATGTCACGGAAGATTAAAGAAGGGTGATTGCTTTGCGATCTAAGGTTCCAGTACTAAGTGATTAAAGTCCTGGTAAATTAGTCCCACCATCGTTTACTATTGAGAAGTCATGAACACTCAATTCCGCCTTCGCCTCCTCCAGCTTTCGGTTAGCGTCCTGTTGTCTGCCGGGCTCTCTGCCGGAGCGGATCTGGAACTCAGGATGTTCAAGACCTCCGCACCGCAGCAGGTTTCCAGAATGCAGTCTGGCAATGACGGGTGTTCGGGTTCCGCGTTTGAGTCGCGGAGCCAGCCTTACCAGACGATGGTGGAAGGCGATGCTTCCAGGTCGAAAACGCACAATCGAACGCGGGGCCAGGTCCGCAAGCAACGCAACTCGGAATCGCGGTATGGCTCGTTTACCACACAATACGACTACGCTCCGGTCCCCAGCGGGATCTGATTCGAGTACTGCGGCGGCGTGGTAGGATACCGCTAGTCTGTTTCTCAGACTGGAGGTAATGATCCCCTTGCACCCGGCCGTCTTCCGTCTGTTGCTGTTCAGTTCCGCGGCATTATTCCTCTGGGCAGCACCACCTGCAGCGCACAAGACCGAGAACATTATATTCGTGATGACCGATGGATTTCGCGTGCAGGAAGTCTTCACCGGCGCCGAAGAGTCCCTACTCATGAAGAAGAATGTCGGCGACTCGAGCGTAGACGCGATCAAGGCAGCCTACTGGCGGGAGACGCCGGCGGCGCGACGCGGGGCGCTCATGCCTTTCCTGTGGGGAACGATTGCAGAAAAGGGCCAAATCTATGGAAATCGCGAGCTCAAATCCGAGGCATCGGTCACCAACGGGAAAAACTTTTCTTATCCCGGCTACAGTGAGAGTTTATGCGGATTTCCCGATCCGGGAATCACCAGTAACGACAAGATTCTGAATCCGAATGTGACCGTGATGGAATGGCTACACCAGAAGCCGGCATTTCGGAACAAAGTGGCTGCATTTGGGGCCTGGGACGTGTTCCCGTACATCTTCAACGCCGCACGGGCCGGGTTTCCGGTGAACGCCGGGTACGATCCGTTCATCGCGTCGTCAATCACTCCAAGGATGGAACTGCTGAATCAACTGAAGGCCGAGGCGCCCCGCGTATGGGCCGATGAAGCCTTCGATTCGTTGCCATTCCACACCGCGCTGGAATACCTGAAGGAACGGAAACCTCGCGTGCTGTACCTTTCCTTGGGAGAGACCGACGATTGGGCGCACGGCGGCAACTATGGCGAGTATTTGAACTCAGCCCACCGCGTGGACGCCTATCTCAAGGTGCTGTGGGACACGGTTCAATCCATACCTCAATACAAGGGCAAGACGACACTCGTCTTTTCCACCGACCACGGACGCGGTGAAGCCCCTGTGGAATGGAAAAGCCACGGCGTGAAGATACCCGATTCCAAATACATCTGGATGGCGTTTCTTGGCCCGGATACCAGGGCGCTGGGGGAGCGCTCGACAACCACACCAGTGACGCAGAGCCAGATTGCCGCCACACTGGCAGCTTTGCTGGGTGAAGATTATTCCGGAGCGGTGGAGAAGGCCGGGAAGCCTTTAGTAGATGTCCTGCGATAAGGTCTTGGTTGTCACCGGAGGCAGCCGCGGGATCGGCGCCGCCACGGCCCTTCTCGCGGCGCGCCGCGGTTATTCTGTAGGCATCAGTTACGTACAGGCGCACGATGCAGCCGCGCGCGTGGTCGACGCTATTCAGAACGAGGGCGGCAAGGCAACCGCGATTCAAGCTGACGTCCGTTCGGAACGGGAGGTGGTCGCTCTATTTGAAGGAGTAGCCCAACGATTAGGTCCTTTAACAGCGTTAGTGAACAACGCGGCGACGCTTGAGCGTCAAATGCGAGTAGATGAAATGGACGAGGCGCGGCTGCAGAGAATTCTGGCTGTGAACGTGATTGGGCCGTTCCTTTGTGCGCGCGAAGCGGTGCGGCGAATGTCCACGCGGCACGGCGGAAGCGGCGGCGCGATCGTCAACGTATCTTCAGGCGCAGCGCGATCGGGAGCCCCGGGCGAATACGTCGACTACGCCGCGAGCAAAGGCGCTGTTGACACATTGACGATGGGCCTGGCGAAGGAAGTGGCGGAAGAAGGTATTCGTGTCAACGCTGTTAGACCGGGGTTCATCTACACGGAGTTGCACGCAAAAGGTGGCGAGCCGGCCCGTGTGGATCGTGTGAAGGCGTTGGTCCCGATGAAGCGCGGCGGCCAGCCCGAAGAGGTTGCCGCGGCAATACTCTGGCTGCTTTCCGACGAAGCCTCCTATATCACGGGAACGATTATTGACGTTTCCGGCGGGCGTTGACAGGAAATGATTTGCCGTTCTTCCGCACGCGCGGAAGAACTCGCCCATCGGAAGTCATGATCGCCGATTGGCTCCAGCCCGGAAGTCTCCACGGTTTGGCGAACGGCTACTGCTAATGGGTCATCGAATAGACAACGTAGTTGATTCCATATCGGTATGCGAGCGTGGTCATCGCGGCGGGATAGTAAGGGACGTCGGCAAACTCCCAGGCATCCGCCACATCGGTGTTGAAGTTCACCGCCACCACCATGCGGTTTTTGTCGTCATACATCGCCCGCCAGGCAGGCTTGCTGCCGGGGGGCTGCACGATCTGGGCTGTTCCGTCAGGCCCGCGCCGCAAATGCCGCGATCCGGGAATAAACGTCAAATCCTTCTGCTCGATGTCGTACAGGACGTGCATCACCGAATCTTTCTCGCCAATATCGGTAATCAGCTGCTCTGGAAACACCCTGGCCATGGTTTGGCGGAACACTTCCCATTGTTCCGGTCCCCAAAAGTCATCCACCACCAGGAATCCGCCGCGCAGCAAATACTCGCGCAAGCGCGCCGTCTCCGCGTCTGTAAGCCCCCACCATCCAGCCTGCGTCGCGTAGATCCACGGGTAGTCGAAGATTCTATCGTCGGTGAGCCGCAAATGCCGCGGATCGCCGGTGTCCACCCGCGTCAAACGCTGAATGCCCACGGTGAAATGATTCTCCGCCGCGGGCCAATCCACGTTCCACCAACCGCTTCCCATTCCATCGCGCGACGAATATCCCCATCGCCGGTGGAACTGCGGAAGGTCGGTATATTCCAGGCGCAGAAAATGAAATTCAGCGGCTCGGACAGGCAAGGGAGCATCGTCATCTTCGCGCTCCTGAAAACGCCCTCCCCGTTGCGCCAGCCCGGAGATCGCAATCAGCAAAAGCGCCGCTGCAACCGTCCCGGTTATCGTCACGCTGCGATTCATGGCGTCCCGGTTCTATTCTGACAGGATCGGAGCCGCTGGCGGCAGCCGTTCCAGTGCAGAATTCCTTAGCTAATCTTTTGATTGATCCCATAGAAGGAATCAATTGCGGATGGCCGCCGATGAGCATACACTACGGAGTAATTGCTCTCTTAGCTTTAGCGCCCGGGTTCGCGGCTAACTGTCACCGGCCGAACCTTTTTTTCGTCTTGTCGCACACTAACCCCGACGTTAGATCAGAAGCAGTTCTCAATCGATGAGGAGTTTTCAGCATGAGCCCAAGCGCCAGCCCGTTGGACGATAGTTACGTCTTGACCCTCGAAGAGATTGGTGACCTCGCGGCGGAAGGCGGCAAACCAGCGGAAACGCTCATGAACGTCGTCGCACTGATCGCGCGCCGTTTCCGGACCGACGTTTGCTCCGCTTACCTGCTGGAACCTGATCGGGCAAATCTCGTGCTGGCGGCCACTCTCGGACTCCGTAGCCAGTGCATCGGCACACTCCGCTTGGCACTCAACGAAGGCCTGGCGGGATTGGTCGCCGAGCAAGTCAGGCCCATCAACGTGGAGCAGGTGAAAAACCACCCGCGCTTCAAGTATTTCGGGGAGGCGGGGGAAGAAAACTATCAATCGTTCCTCGGTGTCCCGCTAATCGATCGTGGAGTTCTGCAAGGAGTGCTGGTCGTACAGACCAGAGACGCGCGGTTATTTACGGAAGGGGAAGTCCGGATGCTGACCGAAGCGGCCGCTCAGGTGGCGCCCGTAGTCAGTGAAGCACGCACGCTCGACCGATTCATCGCACCCGCACAGGAGAGGCTCTGGGCGTTGGCGCGAAATCTCTGGTGGAGCTGGGACAACGACAGCATCAGCCTGTTTCGCGACCTGGACCCGGTGCGTTTCCGCCAATTGAACAACAATCCGATTTCCCTGCTTTCTGAGATTTCGCTGCCGGAGATGGAACGCCGCGCCACCGAACTGGTGCTGCACAGCCGCATCAACTATGCCTACCGGCGGCAGCAGGAATATTTGCAGGCCGACGGCACCTGGGGGGCGGTGAACGCGGGCGTTCTGCGGCCACGGCCAGTTGCCTATTTCTCCGCCGAGTTTGGCTTGCATGAGTCCATCCCTGTCTATTCCGGCGGCTTGGGTGTTCTGGCCGGAGATCATATCAAGAGCGCATCCGACCTGGATATTCCACTCATTGGCGTGGGTCTGTTCTACGGGCAAGGTTACTTCCTGCAGCGGCTGGACCAAGGCGGCTGGCAACACGAGGAATATCTGCGGACGGACGTGAATCAGTTGCCAATGGAATCCGCCATCGGGACCGACGGAAAACCGGTGACGGTACAGATTCACACCCGCGGCGGGTCCATCCGTGCCAAGGTCTGGCGTGTAAAGGTTGGCCGCTGCGATCTGTTTCTACTCGATTCGAACGTGGAGGGCAACGCACCGGAAGACCGCGAATTGACGTCGCGCCTGTATGGTGGAGATTCGCGAATCCGCATTCGCCAGGAACTGCTGCTTGGCATCGGCGGCTTTCGAGCTCTGCGCGCCATGGGCATCACCCCGGGCGTGCTGCACATGAATGAAGGACACAGCGGCTTTGCCGTGCTGGAGGCCATTCGCAGCCGCATGGAAGAAGAGGGAGTCAGCTTCGATCAGGCCGTGCCGCGCGTTGCCCGCGAGGTAGTGTTCACCACCCACACGCCGGTTCCCGCCGGCCATGACCGGTTTGATGGCGACACCATTGAAGAACATCTCGGGCCGCTGCGGGACGAACTCGGACTCTCCCGCGACCGCCTTATGGACTTGGGTCGTGAAATCCCGGGAAACCACCATGAACAGTTCTGTATGACCGTCCTGGGCCTGAAACTCTCGCGCCGCGCGAACGCAGTTTCCGCCTTGCACGGTGAAGTATCGCGTGCGATGTGGACGGGACTGTTTCCCGGCAAATCGGAAGAGGCGGTTCCCATTGGCCACATCACCAATGGTGTCCATGTGCCCTCCTGGCTGGCACCGCAGATGTTCCGTCTTTATGACCGGCACCTGGGCGCGGGTTGGCACGAACACAGCGGCCACACCAGCATCTGGGAAGGGATTGAGGACGTGGACGATGGAGAGCTTTGGGAAACCCATCTCAGCCTGAAGTCGCGGCTGATCGAATTCGTGCGCCGCCGGGCGATTGAACAGACCGAACGCCGCCGAGAAAACGGAGAGATGTTACAGCGGCTAGGGCGGGTACTGAGCCATGATGCCCTGACCATCGGTTTCGCGCGCCGCTTCGCTACCTACAAGCGAGCCAATTTGATTCTGGCGGATATCGAAAGACTGGCGACGATGGTGAACGATCCCAAGCGCCCGGTGCAGTTTGTCTTCGCCGGCAAAGCGCATCCTCGCGATGAGCCTGGAAAGCGGGTGCTGCAACAGATCGCCATGTTAATGCGGGATCGCCAGTTCTCAGATAAGTTCGTGTTTGTGGAGGACTACGATATCAACGTCGGACGGCATTTTGTGCAGGGCGTAGACGTTTGGCTTAACAATCCGAGACGGCCGCTGGAGGCGTCCGGAACCAGCGGGCAGAAAGTGGTTCTGAATGGCGGCTTAAATCTGTCGGTATTGGACGGCTGGTGGGCCGAAGCCTACGATGGTCTGAATGGATTTTCGATCGGCACCGGGCGCACCCATTCGAACATGGACGTTCACGACACCCGCGACGGAGACGACCTGTACCGGACGCTTCGCGACGAAGTAATACCTCTCTACTACCAACGCGATCACGACGGCCTTCCGCGCGGCTGGATCAAGCGCATGAAGCGAACCATCCGCACGCTGGGTTGGAGATTCAGCGCCGACCGGATGGTAATGGACTACACGTCAAAGTGTTACGTTCCGGCGGCTGGCGGGACGTCAAGCGATATGAAGGCTCCGGCTTAGCAATATCTGGGGCATATCGCGCAGCCGGATTGCGCAACCCTATAGCGCGAGCCCGGCAACCCGCCTGTGTTACCCACGTTTGGTTTGGCTTCTGGCGTGCACTCTTCCTTACTGGATTTCGCCAGGGGGGCTTCAGATGAAAAAGATTATGGTTACGGCGATGCTGAGTGCTGTGTCAGCATTCGCTCAGCACGGACCTGGAATGATGCGCATGATGCCGTCGCCGATAGCTATGGAGTTCCCATCCGGCGCCAATCCCATTACCCCTGCAAAGATAGATCTGGGCCGGATGTTGTACTTCGACGCACGGCTATCGAAAAGCCAGACTATCTCCTGCAACAGTTGCCACCCACTAGGAAATTACGGGGCCGATGGAAAACGTGTTTCCACAGGACAGGGTGGCCAACAGGGAAATCGCAACTCTCCAACTGTATACAACGCAGCGGCGCATTTCGTCCAATTCTGGGATGGACGCGCGGCGGACGTAGAGGCGCAGGCCAAGGGACCCGTACTGAATCCGGTGGAGATGGCGATGCCCTCCGGCGATTCCGTGGTTCGTGTGCTGAAGTCCATGCCCGGCTACGTAGCCGCCTTCCAACTTGCTTTTCCTGGGGAATCGGATGCAGTGACCTTCGACAACATGGCCAAGGCGATCGGCGTGTTTGAACGGAAGCTGAGCACGCCTTCGCGGTGGGACAAATTTGTTGCCGGCGATCACAGTGCGATCACGGCGGAGGAAATGCGCGGTTGGATGACCGTTCGACACGCCGGATGCACCACTTGTCACAGCGGCTCCACCGTGGGTGGAACGTCATTCCAGAAATTGGGAGCAAGCGTTCCGTGGCCGGGGACATCCGACCAGGGACGCTACGAAGTAACGAAAGCCGACACCGATAGATTGATCTTCAAGGTGCCTTCGCTGCGGAACGTGGAGAAGACCGGGCCGTATTTTCACGACGGCCGGGTAGGATTATTGGAAGAAGCGGTGCGCCTGATGGGTAAGCACCAACTTGGGATTGATTTGCAGGATGCTGAAGTGCAGTCGATCATCGCCTGGTTGCATACATTGACGGGTCCGCTGCCAACGGGTTACATCAACCCGCCCAAGCTGCCCGCCAGTACACCGCAGACACCAGGGCCATCCGAGTAAAGCATCGGACAGGGATGGCGGTTGTGCTACGATGCTTGCAATTCGATGAAAGCACCTAAACAGAACCGTCGCAAATTCCTGGCCCTGGGCGCGGGCCTTGCCGGGTTGAGCGCTTGCAAGAAGACCGTGCCCAGCGAGATCGGGGCCGGAGTGCGCGCCTACGGGGAACGATCGCCACTAGAGAAAGCAGCCCGCGACGTAAGGGAATCCATTACGCCCGGCACCGGCGCCACACGGACCCCATTGCAGGATCTGGACGGCATCATTACCCCGTCTTCCCTGCACTTCGAGCGGCATCACGCCGGGGTGCCAAACATTGATCGCGCCAAGCATGAGATTCTGCTGCACGGCCTGGTGGAACAGCCGATGGTCTTTAGCATGGACGATCTGCGCCGTTTCCCGTCCGTCTCCCGCATCTACTTCATTGAATGTGCCGGCAACAGCGGCGGCGAGATGGCCGGCAGCCCGCAGGCGGATCCACAGAAATCCGCCGGTCTGCTGAGCTGCAGCGAATGGACCGGCGTTCCCCTTTCCACTCTTCTGAAAGCGGCGCGTCTCAAACCGGAAGCGAAGTGGGTTGTGGCCGAAGGCGCCGACGCTTGCCTGATGGCGCGCAGCATCCCCATTGAAAAGGCGCTCGACGATATCCTGGTGGCCTATGCACAAAATGGGGAACCCGTCCGCCCGGAGCAAGGTTACCCGGTGCGACTGGTGGTTCCCGGCTGGGAAGGCAACATTAATGTCAAGTGGCTGCACCGGTTGCATGTCGTGGATCAACCCGCCATGACCCGGGATGAGACGGCACACTACACGGACCTGATGCCGGACGGCAAGGCGCAAATGTTCACCTTTGTGATGGAGGCGAAGTCGATTATTACGCGGCCCGCGGGCGGACAGAAGTTAGCTTTCGGTCCCGGTCCGTATGAGGTCACCGGCTTTGCGTGGTCAGGCAAAGGAAAGATCAAGCGCGTAGAGATCTCGGCTGATAACGGCCAGACCTGGACCGACGCCGAACTGCAGGATCCCGTGCTTTCAAAGGCGGTCACACGATTCCGCATGCCCTGGCAATGGACGGGCAAGGCCGCGGTTCTGCAATCCCGCTGCACTGATGAGACGGGTTACACGCAGCCAACTTTAGAAGCGTTAAACGCCGTGCGTGGCTTTAAGAGCACTTACCATTGCAACGCGATCAAGACCTGGCATGTGAAGGAAGACGGAAGCGTGACCCATGTATAGAGCGGCTGCGGCACTCCTATTCTGTACACTGGCCCACGCCCAGAACGTTGGCCGTCCGGCAACCGATGCCGAAATCAAAGCCAAGGATCTGACCGTGCTTCCCTCGGGCGCGGGTCTGCCTGTAGGCAAGGGGGACGCCGTGCGCGGCAAGAGCGTCTACAAAGACAAGTGCGCGGTTTGCCACAATGACAATGCAGAAGGGCGTGCCGGGCAATATCCCGCACTCGTGGGCGGTGTGGGCACCCTGAAAGCGGACAAGCCTTTGAAGACGGTGGGAAGCTATTGGCCCTACCCAACAACGCTCATCGACTACGTGCGCCGCGCGATGCCCTACGATAATCCGCGAACGCTCCCTATCGACGACGTCTACGCGGTTTCGGCGTTTCTGCTTTTCAAGAGCGGCGTGATCGCGGAAAACCTGGAGCTGAATGAGAAGTCCATCTTGCAAGTGAAGATGCCGAATCGCGACGGCTTCGTGCCCGACGCCAGACCTGACGTAAAATCGAAACCATAGGCAAGAGGTTTTGAAAATGCGTTGGCCGCCGGTTCTGTTAGCCCTTCTCTCGGCATTCACGATTCAAGCTTCCACCGAAGAGGCGGCGCGTAAAGTGCTTGCGTCCCGGTGCTGGGCGTGTCACGCGCAATCGGCAATGGGCGGACTGCGCCTAGATTCCCGCCAAGCCCTTCTCAAGGGCGGTAAGTCGGGCGCTGCTATTATCCCGGGCGACGCGGTAGCCAGCAGGATGATGCAAGCGGTGAACCGCACACAGCCGGGCGTGACGCCGATGCCGCCAGGAGCCAAACTGGACGCCGAAGAATTGCAGACGCTGGAAGCGTGGATCAAAGAAGGCGCCCCATGGAACGAAAATGCAACGCATTGGTCTTTCCAGCCGCTACGCTCCAATCTGCCGGGCCAGACGATCGATGGATTGATCTCCAATGCCCAGCTCGCCAAATCGCTTCCCGGCAACAAGCGTGCCGATAAACGGACGCTGATCCGGCGGATCTATTTGGACCTAACCGGCTTGCCCCCAAGCGAAAAAGAGTTCGCGGCGGCGTTCGAAGATGGTACGCCAGAGTGGCTCGCGCAGGTGGTCACAAAACTTCTGGCCTCTCCCCACTTCGGTGAGAAATGGGGACGCCACTGGCTGGATGTTGCCCGCTATGGCGAGGACGATTTCAGCGGCACCGCCGTCCAGCCCTACGCAAACGCCTGGCGCTACCGGGACTGGGTGGTGCAGGCCTTCAATCAGGACATACCGTACGATCGATTTCTCAAGGCGCAACTGGCCGGCGACCTGATGAACGATACATCCCTGCTACCGGCCACCGGACTGCTGGGCCTTGGACCGTGGTATTACGGGATCGCGCAGCCACCGCAATCGCGTGCCGACGAACGTCACGACCGCGTGGACATGGTGACCCGCGGCATGCTTGGCGTCACGGTAGCCTGCGCCCGCTGTCACGATCACAAGTACGATCCATTCACGGCTAAAGACTACTATGCGCTGGCCGGTGTTTTTGCCAGTACAGCGTACAAAGAATATCCGCTGGTGAGCGAGGCGGAAGTGGCGGCGTGGAAGGCGCGGAAAGCGGAAGTAGACGCCGCGGAAAAGGCGCTGAACAAGTTTGTAGATGAGCAGTCCAGCCTGCAAGCCGAACGATTCGCCCCGCGGATTGCTGTGTATATGACCAGCACCGTCAGCCCCGCTGCGAATCTGAATGCCAAAGTGCTGGAGCGCTGGAAGACCTATCTGGCTAAGCCGGAAGAGTCCCACCCGTTCCTGAATCGATGGTTTCAAGGCCAGAAAACGGCAGCCGAAGCGGAAGCTTTCCAGCGGCTGCTGTTGGAAATTCTGGCCGAGAAAAAAGCTCTGGATGAAGAGAACCGCAAATCCGTGGAGGCCGCGAAGTCCACACAGCCAAAGGTCCTCCGCAGCATCGTCTTGCCGGGGGGCTACCGGTCGGAAGAAGACTTCAATCCCGGCGCGTATATTCCATCGAAGTCTCTGGAGCGAGACCGCTTCGTCGCCTACAATCGTACCTTCGGGGAAAAGACGGCGCCTTTGAAGTTCGACGCAGAGCTGACCGCGGAGCTGTTGGACGCCGGCGTGCAGCCTGAATACGCTCGCCTGAAGAAGAGCTTCGACGATCTGAAGAAAGCGCTCCCGCCGCAGTATCCGTACTTGCAAGGCGCGGCCGAGTTTGAGCCGCAGGACCTGAACCTCAATCTTCGCGGTAACCCGGAAGCTCTGGGTGAAGTGGTGCCACGTCAATTCCCGGTGATCCTGTCCGGAGGCAAGACGATTCCGTTTAATCAAGGCAGTGGCCGGGCTCAACTGGCTGACACGGTTGCGCATCATCCGTTGGCCGCACGCGTTGCCGTAAACCGCATCTGGCTGGTGCTCTTCGGTCAGGGCTTGGTGCGCACTCCGTCCAATTTCGGCCGCGTAGGTGACCGTCCGGCCATTCCGGAATTGCTCGAATTCCTGGCGGCCCGATTGGTGGAACGCAACTTCTCGGTAAAGGAAATGATCCGCGAGATCGTGCTGTCGGACGCCTACCAGCGGTCTTCCGTGTCCAATGCGGCGAACGAGAAAATAGACCCCGATAACCGTTACCTCTGGCGTCAAAACCGCAGGCGGCTGGAAGCCGAATCGCTTCTGGATGCCATGCTGGCGGTTTCCGGAGAGCTTGATCCTACCGTTGGCGGCGAATCGAAAGTGCTGTCGGCGGCGTTTCATCGCCGGACGCTTTACGCCAAGACCAGCCGTTTCCAGCAGGATGAAACGGTATCGCTATTCGATCTGCCTGCCGCCGCTGTTACCTGTGAACAAAGAGTAGTGACGAACGTCCCCCTGCAGAAGCTGTTTTTCCTGAACTCGGATACCGTGGCGGAGCGTTCAGCGGCCCTGGCAAAACGCATTCGTAAGCGGCGCGGGGACAAGGGCATCGACGCCGCCTACCAGTTGCTATTCCAGCGCCCACCCACTGAGCAGGAACGTCTGCTGGGACGCGCCTTCTTGAAAGGAGCCGGCGACACCCGCTGGAATCAATACGCGAAGGTGCTGCTGAGTTCCAATGAGTTTGCCTATGTCGACTAAATCCACCAACATTCCTAGTGCGATTCACCCGCGTTGGACGCGCCGCCAGGCACTGGAGCGCATGGCAGGCGGCTTCGGCATGTTGGCGCTGAGTCAATTGTTGCAAGCTGAGGCCAACCCGCTTGCGCCCAAGCCAACCCATTTTACGGCGAAGGCAAAGCGCATTATTTATCTGGTGATGAACGGCGGCATGTCCCACGTGGATACGCTCGATCCGAAGCCGATGCTGGCAAAGTACAACGGGCAAGCTATGCCCGGTGGTGCGCCCAAGACGGAGCGGTCTACCGGTAATCTGTTCGCCTCTCCATTCGCCTTCCACAAAGGCGGTCAGAGCGGCACTGAAGTCTCCGAACTGTTTCCGCGCGTCGGCGGACTGATCGATGAGTTCTGCGTCATCCGCTCCATGTGGACCGAAGTGCCGAACCATGAACCGTCACTGTTCATGTTCAACACCGGCGCCATCCAACCCGGCCGCCCCAGCTTGGGCAGCTGGCTGATGTACGGGTTGGGATCGGAAAGCCGCAATCTGCCGGGCTTTGTCGTGCTCTGCCCAGGGATGCCGGTAGTCGGTTCCCCACTATGGTCGTCCGCCTTTCTGCCCGCGGTTTTTCAAGGAACTTTCCTCAAGAACACAGAAGCGGATCCGTTCAAATTGATTCGCAATGTGAAGGCGCTGGAATCGCCACAATCGCAACGCCGGCAGGTGGACCTTCTTGCCGCTCTCAACCGGGACCACCTGGCAGCCCGTTCCGGAGACACGCAACTGGAGGCTTCGATTGAGGCGATGGAGACCGCGTTCCGCATGCAGACCGAAGCCCCGGACGCATTTGACATCCGCAAGGAAAAGCCGGAGACGCTAGCGCGATATGGCGACAACGAGTTTGGCCGCAGCTGCCTGCTGGCCCGGCGGTTGGTGGAGCGCGGGGTGCGCATGGTGCAGGTTTACCACGGCAATTCGCAGCCTTGGGATAGTCACGAAGACATCATGGTCCACAAGCGGCTGGCATCCAAGACGGATCCGGGCATCGCATCCCTAATTGAAGACTTGAAGGACCGCGACATGCTTCGCGACACGCTGGTCGTGTTCGGTACCGAGTTCGGCCGCACACCGGCGGTGGAGAACGGCTCCACCACCAAGGTCCACTTTGGCCGCGATCACAACTCCTACGGTTATAGCATCGCGCTGGCTGGTGGCGGCATCAAGGGCGGCACTGTCTATGGCGCCACCGATGACTTCGGCTATCGCGCGGCAGAAAACCCGGTCCATCCGCACGATGTGAATGCCACGCTGCTGCATCTTCTGGGCCTGGACCACACCCGTCTTACCTACCGCTACAGTGGCCGCGATTTCCGGCTCACCGATGTCCATGGCAAAGTGATTCGCGACATCATTTCCTGAGCGCCGCCCATTCTGTCAGCCGGACCCTGTGGGCTTCACTTAAGCGCACCTGTGGGCGAATCTGCAGCAGGCGCAAGATGGCGGCATCCACGGATTCCGATGTCTGGCTGGCCACCATCCAGGCGACTGCAGCCGTGGCGCTGCGCGAATAGCCAAGCGCGCAACAGACGAGTGTGGGCCGGCTCCCGCTCAATTCATGGATCGCCGATACGGCGGCATCCAGTTGCGCCACGGTGGGCACCAGCAGATCCAGCATCGGCACGCCGCGATAGTTCTCGCCGGCTCCTTCATAGGACAACTCAGCGGTCAAATCTACGATCGACGGCATCCCCTGCGCTTGGGGAACCCCTCCGATCCAGACGCCGCTTGAAAACTCCTGAGCAGCAACCCGCCGCGTCCACCAGAGGGAGTTCAAGCGTGCCGCGGTCAAATACGGACTCAGCAACAGCCGCATTGGCTGACCGATCTTTCCTTTGCTCTTGCGGAATCCGGAGGCATCGGCCGTCCAGTAGATTCCGCTTACTGTCAGCAGCGCCAATGCGGGCCACAAGAGCAGCCAGCCCGGGCCACCGAATCGAAACGCCACGGATGCGACGATCAGCGAACCGGTCAGATAGGCAGCACTCATCCTTCGCCGTTGCGCATCGACTGACAGTGGCTGCTGTGGGAAAAGTAGTATCACCAGAAAGCCCACCGCCATCCCAGCGGGCAGATCAATGAAGTGATGCTGGTAGGTGGTGAGCGTGGAGACTGACGCCAACACCAGCCAGCAGCGCATCAACCACAACGCCGTGCCGCGAAGGTGCGCCGAATACCGCGCCCACAAGATTACCGTCAAGCCGACATGCAACGAAGGTGCTTCATTGAACGGCGGATCGAATCCAGCCAGCAGATTGAAGAGCCAGCCGAAAAATCCATCCGCTATAGGGCGCGCGAACGAGAATCGCAGCGGGAACAGTAGGAATACCCACACGGAGAGAATCTGCGCCGTCAGCAAACGCCTGACGTGCATTGTCAGTTCGCGGCGGGTGCGGCAGATGAACAGGGACGCGGCATACAGCAGATCGGTGGACCAGTAAGGCACGATGGTCCACGGCAGAAAGGGAATGGACCGTTCCCATTCGAACGCGAAGAAAGGCACCGAAGCCCGCTGGCTGGTTACCCATCCGGCGAAGCTATAAGTTAAGAAGAAAAACGGGCCGAGGGCTGCCAGCCAGATTGCGGCCATCCGCCAGGGTCGCGCAGTCTGTTCCATGGGATCGATTTACCCAGTATGATAGGCTCCGTCACCATGTCATTAATAACGTCCAAAATAATCTGCGGTTGTCTGCTCTTTGCGAGCGCCGCATTCTCCACCGAACGCGGCGAAGAGATAAAGCTGTGGCCGAAAGGCGTTCCGGGTTCTGAAGGGATCACCGCGGCGGAGGTTTCCAAGCCCTCGGTCAATCCGAAGTACAGCGCCTGGCCCGGCAACTACACCGTAACCCACTATCCGTCGGTCTACGTATTTCTTCCTCCCAAGGAGAAGGCCACCGGAGCGGCGATGATTGTGGCGCCCGGCGGTGGCCACACACAACTGGTGATTGAGAAGGAAGGCTGGGAGTTTGCCGACTGGTTGAACTCTAATGGAATTGCCGCCATCGTGCTGAAGTACCGGCTCGCCAAAGCCCCTGGTTCGAAGTACACGCTGCCGAATGAAGTCTACGACGACGCCGCGCGCGCGGTACGCTTGACGCGAAGCCACGCCAAGGAATGGAACCTGGACGCGGCCCGCATTGGCTTCGCCGGTTTCTCGGCTGGAGGCGAAGTTGCGGGCATGATCGAAACCAAATTCGACGCCGGTAAACCGGATTCGGAAGACCCGATCGAACGCGTCAGCTCCCGCCCGGATTTCAACGTCTTGGTCTACCCATGGTATCGGCCTGGCGCCATGAAACCCGACGCCGCTCCGCTATTTCCTATTCCGAAAGACGCGCCGCCGGTCTTCCTGGTCTGCGCCGACGACGACCGATCTCATGTAGAACCTACGGTGAAGTTCTATCTGGAGTTGGAAGCCAACCGAATCCCGGCGGAAATGCATATTTATTCGTACGGCGGTCATGGGTTTGCGCTCAGACCGACGAAAGAGGCGCCCGCACCCGTGATGGGCTGGCCCGACAGATTGAAAGAATGGCTGGCCCAGCGTAATATTTCGAAATAGAGAGTCAAATGGTCACGCTGCCGGCCACAGCTTCGCATTCGACCGGCAGCCACGTTGCCAGCACCCGCGCGATCTGCTCGCCCCCTACCGGTTTCGTCAGGAAATCGTCCATGCCGCAACTCAGGCACCGCTCCCTGTCTTCCGCCAAGGCGTGCGCGGTAAGCGCGATGATGGGCATGCGGCGTAGCTGCAAACGGTCCTCGCGAGTCCGTATTTCGGCCGTCGCGGCATACCCGTCCATTTCCGGCATCTGGCAATCCATCAGAATCAGATCGAAACGCGATCGGTTGAGCGCGGCAAGCGCGCCGATACCCGAATCCACAAATTCGGAATCACACTCCAGTTTGTCCAGAAAACTGCGGAGCACCCGCTGATTGATCCTGTTGTCCTCGGCAACCAGAATGTGCGGCCGGGCCCTATCGCTGGAAATCACTCTAGGTCCGGCGGGGTGGGTTCCTGCGTCCGCAATCTGGATAGCATTGGCGGTTTGAAATGGAATGGTAAACCAAAAAGAACTGCCTTTTCCCAGTTCGCTGTTCAGTCCGATCATCCCTCCCATCGACTCAACCAAGCGCTTGCAAATCGCCAATCCTAATCCGGTACCTCCATATTGTCTGGTGGTTGAGTTGTCTCCCTGGGTAAATGGTTCAAACAGACGGCCGCGTACCTGCTCGGCCATCCCAATCCCTGTGTCGGTTACAACTATACGCGCGACCGGCGGGCTCGTATCCCCGCCATTCCATTCAATGCTGAGCACCACTTTTCCCGCCGCCGTAAATTTGATGGCATTTCCCACCAGATTGAACATCACCTGCCGGATTTTCGCCGCGTCCGCTCGAATGAAACACGGGAAGCTTTGCTGTGCCTCCCATTTCAGCTCGACACCGTGAGCCTTTGCCTGGGTGCCAAAAATCACAATGGTGCGCTGCGCTTCCTGAATGAGATCGAAGTCGATTGATTCATTGGTCAGCTTGCCCGCCTCGATTTTCGACAGGTCCAGGATATTGTTCAGAAGTTCCAACAGGCCTTGTCCACAATGCAGCGCAGTTTCCAGACTCTCGCGCTGTTCGTGATCGAGATCGGTATCGAGCACCAGTTCCGTCAAGCCCAACAGTCCGTTCATCGGCGTGCGGATCTCGTGACTCATGTTCGCCAGAAAACTGGATTTGATGCTCGCCGCCTCCAGCGCCTGATCTCGCGCTGCCGCCAAGTCATCCATGGTTTTCCGGCGGGCATTGATCTCGGCCTGCAATTGCATCGTCACTGACTTGGTCAGCAAGATCAGAATCGTGGCCACTACCAGAGTTCCCACGCCCAGAGCTAAGCAGATGGCTCGAAGCGAGGCTCGATTTTTGTCCTGTAACGACCGTGCCGCCGCGGCCGCCTGCTGGTCAGCCTGGATGCCCAGTTGGCGCACCAATGTCTCATAACGAGATCTGGACGGTTCATATTTTTCGGAGTAAAGCTTCCTGGCCAGTAGCGGATGCCCATCCAGCAGCGCTTCCAGAAGCAGCGTGTCCACCGGTTGTAGTTCGTTGTCGTCAAGCCAGGTCAGTTTGCGGATTGTCGCTAGTGTCTGCTCTGACTCTGTCATCAGGGCGATGTCCCGCAGCAGCGCCAGATTCGCGTCATACGCTGCTATCTTTCGCCTACCGCTGATCGCGCTGTCCGGATCCAGAATCATCGATTTCGTGGCGTCACTTTGCGTGATCACCAACATCAGCGATCGCGACGCGAGTTCCTTCAACTGCAGCGCACGGATCAATTCCGTGGAGTTGACGCTCAGACTTTGCCAAGTAACTAAGATCGCAGTAAAGCTCATTGCCAGCACGGGGAGCAGCATGGAGTGCAACTTCACCGAAACTGGAATGGGGTTTCTCATCTCGCTAACCGGTCTAGTGCGCGATCATTTGCTTACATGGACGAAAAGTTTCATTTTCGGGTGGATCGAGCAGCGGACCTCCGCTGTGCCTTCCCTGGAAAATACGATCGTCGAGCTTGCTCCAGGTAACTGGCGCCGGATCTCAAACTCCATTCCCGGGGTGACTGAGAAAACGTTGTGTGTCACCTCGTCCGCATTTTGGAACTGGATGGATTCTCCTGTGTGCAGCGCGATCTCTTTTTGCGAAAATAAGCGGTTTTTCTGAACGATGGGATAGTTGCTGGCGGCGGTCCCGGCAATCGCCGCGGCCGCCCCGATCGCCGCCCATTTTGCTATCTTGCGCATCTCGTTCCTCCTCCGTCCTTAGTGCGGTAGTGCCGGATACTGCACCGCTGGCACAGCGCCCGTCAGCGTGTGCAAAAACGCAACCAAATCGTGCTTCTGGCCGGCCGTGAGATGCAGCGGAGCCACTTCCGGCGACAGGCTTGGACGCCGTTCCCGGCCGCCCGAGTCGTAGAATTCAACGACAGCTTCCAATGTTGCTTCGGATCCGTCGTGCATATACGGCCCTCGGATATCGATTTCACGCAATCCTGGAGTCTTGAAGGCGTGCTGCATGGCTTCCAGCGGCAGCCAGACGCCCCGGCCCTTATCCAGTCCGCTCACACCCGTGTCGTGAAATCCGTCGTCGGTGAAGTTCCAACCGATGTGGCATTTCGCACAACCCGCCCTGGTTTGGAAAAGGTCGAAGCCTCGTTGGGCGTCCGTGGAAATAGCCGTCTCATCGCCGCCAATCCATTGGTCAAAAGGGGCCGTACCGGAAATAAGAGTCCGTTCGAACGTGGCAATCGCCTTGGTAACCACGCGATCACTCACAGGTTCGCCGGGATAGGCTTTCTCAAAGAGCGGCCTATACCCTGGAATCGATAAGATGCGCGACTCGATCTGTCCTAACGGCAGATTCATTTCATCGGGAGATCGCAACGGGCCCAATCCTTGCTCTTCCAAAGTTTCCGCACGTCCATCCCAAAACAACAGGTCGGACCAGGCCACATTCAGGATTGTGGGCGTTCGGCGGCTCAACTCCTTTCCATCTTTGCCGATGGACCGTTCCAGTCCGTCCGTCCAGGCCAAGCCTGGATTGTGGCAAGTGGCGCAGGAAGTATTTCGTGCACCGGAAAGGCGCGGATCGAAGAAAAGCGTCCGGCCCAGCAACTCCCGTTCCTGGCTAAACGCATTCTCTGGCGGAAAAGGGATCGTCGCCGGCCGTTTGTGCTTCGCCTGTGACTCACTGCGTATATACGCCGGGCTCGCTGCGTCGCGCTCTTCCGCGAAAGCGAAGGAGGCAGCCAGAAACAAAACTGGAATCAACCGCTTCAATCCGTTCCCCTTCTGAGACCGCACGCGTCTCGTGCATGAAGTGCATATCGGTCAAAAGTGCCGGGACTTGAAGGGGAACGTTTCTATCGCACCCGGATCGTTACCGTATTCGAATACGTCGATACCCCCGCGGCGTTGAAGCCTTGCACCCGATACTTGTACCGGCCCGCCGCCACCGTATTTCGATAGGTAACCGTATTGGCGGCGGCGGTTGCGATCCGCGTCCACGTGTTGGACGTGCTCAGCGCGCGCTCAATGTAAAAACCCGACTCGTTCGAAGACCTGTCAATCCAGGTCAACACGGCGAACCCTGTCCCCGCCGTTGCCGCCAGATTGGCCGGCGCGGTTGGAACCGTCACCGCCGTAACGCCAATCGTCTTGGACAGAGCAGCCGTTGCGCCTCCGTTGTCGGTTACCGTCAGCACGGCTGTGAACGTCCCAGGGCCAGTGTAGGTGTGTGTATTTGTCTTGCCCGTGCCGGTCCCGCCATCGCCGAACTTCCAGGCGTAGGAAGCGATGGTGCCGTCCGGATCGGAAGACCCGCTGGCATCGAAAGCCACAGTCACCGGAGCCGTTCCAGTCCCAGGGGTAGCGGTAAAGGAAGCCAGCGGAGGCCGGTTGACCGGTGTACTTCCGGCTGGCAGCACCAATAGAGTGATGCTCTGGGCCGGGACCGTCAAATTCAAAGCCGGCCCGCTGTAGGCTGCTTCCGCCAACCGTGTGATCGTGTTCGCTGCCGTCAATTGCCACACCTGGCCGCTTCCGTTGCCACTGAAATTCGCCAGGTTCACGGTCACCGGCGTGCTCCCGCTCAAGTACTTATTGATCACCATCACCGTCAGCGCATTGTCGGTTGACCGCAGCGCAGCAAACGCACTGACATTGTCCGGATTTGGCGCAACGGTGCGCACACTGGTATCCCCGAATCCCGACTTGTTACCATCGTAATTGCGATACAACTTCATCGCCTTATACGTCGGCGTGGAGGAGTCCGGTGTAGTCCAGCGCGCGGCCATGTCCAAGCCCTCTCGTCCGAAAATCCCATAAATATCAGCCTGCGTGGTGGCTCCATTCACGTGGCCTTCCGCGCCCCAGTTATATTCGGTAATGGCGATGGGCGTTCCTGGCCAGTAGTAGGAATCCACCCAGCCGCGCAGCCGGGGAATCAGCTTCACTTTGTCGGCGATCCACGTCTCGTCCACATACGCCGGATCCCAGAGCGATCGGGTGGACCGGTTCCGCCGCAACTGCATTGCCGTGGAAGTGTCGTTGCCAAACTCCCCGCCCTGCGGATAGTAATGCACACTGAATACGTCCAGCGGCTTCTGCCCGTTGGCCACGGCGCTGCCCTTCAATTGATTCAACAGCCATGGCAGATAGTCCCAATTTGCGTTCGCCACGCGATCCGGCAGGTTGCTCCAGCCATGCAGCGAACCATACTGCTGGTCGTACCCGCTCAGCGTGTAACCGCTCCAGCCCCACTCCTCCGGCCCCACCACCAGCGCCGCCGCATCCCGGCCCTTCACCGCGGCCGCGTACGCCAGCATCTTGTCGCGAACCTCAGCCATCTTCGCTCCTACCGGATGAACATCGCGATGAGTGGAATGCCATAAGGAATGCTCGTTATCCATGATGTAATACTTCAGGCCGCCCGTTGTAGACAGGCCCCATCGCGACACCAGATGCTGCACCCACCCATCCTGCACCAACGCCGAGTTCGGCACGTTGGCGTCGTTCGGATCGTTGCCCGCCACATTCTGATTCGTACTCTTCAGGACGCCGTTTCCGGCATCCGCGTACCATTGCCAGTCGTTGCCCGTTTGCGCCCCATATTTGGCCTGCGAAAAACTCGCCAGCTTCGTGCGGTTGGCGCCCACCTTGGCCACCCAGTCGATCATTGGAATGGTGATCATCGGTTCGGCGCCGCCGGCCCGCGTGCCGGCGATGAAGGTGTCGCCCCGCTCGCCCGCCACTGCGCTGGTATCGCCGATACTTTCGAAATACCAGTCTTGTGCGCGGTTATCCGCGTTCTGCTGCCAGTTGTAGCGCGTAGTGCTGTTTCCGCCGTAGCGGTTCAACGGTGCGTTCAAATCCGCCAGCGCCGCCGTGGTTCCAAAGGCAATTCCGTAAATTTTCGGATTGATCGGCTTCCGGTCCAGCGCCGCATCCACGTTCACAGTGACCGCCGGATTCTGGCCATAGGCCGTCGAAATGATTAGAAGTAAAGAAATAGTACTAAGGCGCACGTGGTACTCCTCTGCGCCCATCCTACACCGGCGCACGGCTCTTGTACACAGGGATTCGCCCCAGAAGCAGTAGCTGAATTTGTTTAGACCGGCCTCCATCCGCGGACTGCTATCATGCGTTTGGCGGTGGAATGTTCCAAGCTTGGCTTTGATCGGGCTCTTTGGGCTCGGTTCGGCCTCTCTGGGGTTACCCCAGGGGAACGTGAAGAACTGAGATTTCGTCGCGTGAGCCTCCCTGCGCTGTACGCAGAATAGCTCACGCAGGGTCAGACTCGTTGGAGCATTCCGCCGTTTGCCGTTATGCCGCAGCCGCCGCTTCTAACCGCGATTGCCCGCGCCTTTCTTGCCGGTGAACCGGGCGTGGAGCAGATTGTTGCCCGTGTTGAGAAAACGTTGGGCAGGCCGTGGCCTTGGGTGCGGCCGGTTGCCCTAAGTTTCGTCGAGGTTCACGCTGGCCGCGCGCGGCCCCGGCACCGCGACGTGGTTCGATTCATTCAGGCAGATCCGGAATTCGCGCGGGCGTGGACCAGACATTTCCACTCATTCGCGGTGGAACAGTGGGTTACCGATCCACAACGGATGTTGCCCGTTCCAGCTGCGGAGGCGTGGGTCCTTCCGGCGATCGAAACCGCCGCAGCGTTGGCTGCTTGGTTGCAAGTCACCCTTGCCGAACTGGCGTGGTTCGCCGGTCTGAAAGGCCCGCGTTATAGCAGAGAAGCCGGCCCCAAGGTTCAGCATTATCACTATCGGGTACTGGCAAAAGGTCCGGGCAGCGTACGGTTGATTGAAGCGCCGAAGCCGAGGCTGAAAGAAATGCAACGGCGGATTCTGACGCAAGTGCTGGAGAAAATTCCGCCTCCTTCCGTCGTCCACGGATTTGTGAAAGCCCGGTCTATCAAGACGTTCGCCGCGCCTCACACCGGGCAGCGCGTGGTCTTGCGAATGGACCTGCGGGACTTCTTTCCATCCATCGGAGGCGCCAGAATTCAAGCGATCTTTCGCACACTGGGTTATCCCGAAGCGGTTGCCGATCTGATCGGCGGAATTTGCACTAATGCGGTGCCAGCGGCGGTATGGAACAAGCAAACGCATAAGGAAATGCGAGACCTCTATGCGCGGCCCCATCTGCCGCAAGGCGCGCCCACGTCCCCGGCACTTGCTAATTTGTGTGCCTATCGCATCGATTGCCGTCTCGCGGGCCTGGCGAAATCCGCCGGCGCCCAATACACCCGGTATGCCGACGATCTGGCAATCTCCGGCGGCGATGAATTCAACCGCTGCGTGGAGCGATTCTCAATTCACGCCGCAGCTGTGCTGATGGACGAAGGCTTCCCCGTGAATCACCGCAAGACGCGGATCATGCACCAGGGCGTGCGCCAATATCTGGCTGGTGTGGTAGTTAACCACAGCGTGAACGTCATCCGCGCCGACTTTGACCGGCTGAAGGCAATTCTCACAAATTGCCTTCGTTTGGGTCCGCAGAGCCAGAACCGTGACGCCCATGCCGATTTTCCATCCCACCTTGGCGGGCGGGTGGCCTTTATCGAGTGGATCAATCCGGAAAAGGGAAAGCGCCTGCGCACGATCTTCGACAGGATCTCATGGTAGTCAATTATGGGCTTGCGGATACAGGCAGCCGTACGGCTGGGTCTCCCAGAACCACATAGTTGCGGGCGTCGTTGCTGCACGTCCACAGCGACGACACCGCATATTCATCCGCCGTCCTGCCTAGCCTGATTCCCCGCAACATCGTGACCAGGTCTGAAGCGAGTTCAGAGTAGCGATTGTTAAAGTACTCTAGCGCCGAACCTACGGGATGACCTTCCATCAAGCGCTTGACGGTACTTTGGAAGACTCGCAGTTGGGTGTCGCGCTTCGATTGGAAGGAGTAGCCCCAAGCCCGATCTACATGCGCAATAGCCGCCAGTGCCCCGCCCTTGGGGTGGGATAACATTCTTTGCGGCAGGTGCCCGATGAATGGGCGCGGGGCAATTGTCTTCGGTTGGTCCAATCCCGCCGCCACGAAATCGTCCAGCTGCGGTGTTCCGCCTCCGAAGCAAGCGAAGTGAAATGCGATCATCCCGCGCAGTTGAGCGTCGCCTGCCAGATCGTCGCCTCCGAAGTAGAACTCAGGTGGGATCGGTTGCTTCCACTCCTGAGGACCTGGCCAATCCTGACACAGCAACGCGCCCTGGTTGCCGATTTGTCGCGGATCGCCGTTCTGGAAACACATGCCGTGGCTGGCGGTGAACAAGAGCGCAGGAGTTTGACTACCGCCCAGCAATTGCGCCAGGCCCGCTTTGGTCGCGTCCCCAGCGAGGATGGTGTCTACTTTCCAGGAAGGCTGGTCCGCGGCAATCCATTGGGCAAGAGGCCCCACCAGACTGCCCGCGCTCATTGTGGTGGCTTGGTCATCAGGATTGGCAACTCCGAAAAAGGCCGCGCGCCTGGCTAACGTCAGATTGCCGCTTTCCGCTTCCACCACGCTTTGGGCGTAGCGGGCGTAGTCTTCAATGTGGTCGAAGTGTAACCGGCCGACCGCGTATTGCACATCCAACTGGTATTGAAAGGGAAACGGTATCGCTTCCGGGCTACCGGCAATCAGCAGGTAATAGGGCAGTTGGTCCGGATCTACAGCGCCCCCGCCGCCCGCTCCATGGCGATCCAAAAAGTCCGGCTTTGTTTCGTCCGGCGACCAGAAGCCCTGCGGCCCGATGAACTCGCGATAGCGGGTTTCCTTGCTCTTCGACGCTTGCGCGCGGCGCAGGTCCAGCAGCGGCTTAAGCGCATCCCGAATAGCCGGATCGGCATTGTGAGCGAATATAACTCCCCAGCCGCTTTGCGCGAGGTTCTTCGGGTCGACCCCTTCAATGGGCGCGAAGTGCGGATTCTCCAGTTGCTGGCTGCGCCATTTGAGTTCCTTCAAGTGCTCAGGATCGAACTCGGTTTGGGCGGCAATCTTGGCCAGGTCCATGGCGGACATCGGAGGAAGCGCGTAGCCTCCCGTGTCCGCATCAATCCCGTTGAAGACGAGTGCATCGGTCATTTGCTCTGTTGGTAAGACAGTGTCTTTTCGAAGACATCGATTTTCTGCTTTAGCTGTGCTCCGTTAGGAAAATGTTGCCTAGCGCTAGCAATTGCCTTCGTTGCCAGCTGTTTCTGCTCCAACGTCCAGACGCCGGCATCCGCGGAATTCAGAAAGTAGAAGGCGTTGATCATTCCGGGCGCAGCTATGTTGCTGGCTTGTGGGTCTTCCAGTAGTTTCAGTACTGACGAAATTGCCGCCGGCGAGGAATGGTAACGGTCCACCAGTTGAGCCAGTGCCGCCAATCGCTCTTCCTGGCTGTTCGCGTTGATCCTTCGCAAAAGTTCTTCCAACGTAAACTGAACGCCCGGATTGACTGCCGGCCCGAACCAGATTTCGAAATGGGTGGGAACTTTGGCGGAATTGGAATTTTCATAGCGGTCAATGTAAATGGGATCCGGCGACTTGACGATTGCGGCTATGGCCGCGGCCGTTTCCGCATCCACCTTGCGAAAGTAGCGGACCTCCAAACTTCGCGGTCCCACCACCAGCGCCTCAATGCCGGGAACTTTGAACTGGCCGGTCTTCTCCAAATCCTGTTTCATCTGAGTCGCGGCCGCGCTCTGCTGCGGCGAATCCCGGCGGATCTGCAGATAGACGACCCGGGCTCCCTGCAATTTTGGATCTTGTGCGGAAATGGGCGGTGGAGGCGCCGTAGAAATCGCCACGGCTTGCGAATCAAAGGCGCTTTGGGCAAGTCCCGCTACCGCCCGCTCCGCGTCTTCTGCTCGCTTCTGCGCTTTCTCCGCCAGATCCTGCGCGTTTCGTGCCGCCCTCCATTCATAAGCGGAAAACAGGAATGCGATCAAAGCAATCACCGCCAAAACTCCGGCGCCGATGCCAGCCCGGCGAATCTTGTCGGACTGTTCCCGCTCCCGCCGTACCGATTCCATAGCACGCCGGATCTCTTCCTGCCGGTGTTCGGACTCGTCCAACATCTCCTGCTCAATGGACTTGATCGACGCTTTGTTGAGCTGTGCCCATTGCTTAGCCTCATCCAGAACAGCGCCCTCAAGCAACAGTCCCTTTGGCCTGTCCTGCGACTTCCACAGTGCAGCGCTCTTCTGCAAATTGCTGAGATGTTCATCGGCCCAGGACTGATTGCAATCCCGAACAGGCTTCACCAACCGGTCGTGAGCAAGTTCATACCAGGTGACGCCGCCTCGCGGTTCGGCGCGCACCAGATACGTATCTACTAAACGTTGCACCAGCGCGTTGTCAAGGCCGCCGCTTTGGCTCTCATCCTGCATCACTTGGTTGCGGACGCCATCGGCGGTGATCAGCCGCTCCTGAAACCAATCCCGAATAGCCCGCTCGGTAGCTTGGTTGCCTCCCGCCACTTTCTGAATCGACTTCTGGTAATAACTCCGCAACGCGTCGTCGACATCGCCTATGTCTTCCGGATCGACGCTAAGATCGTCAGGCCGCATTCGATCCCAAAGATCGAAGCAGACAACCTGAAGCTGAAGCGGCTCCACATACCCGCCGATTTCTTCGCGGAAGGATCCGTCCAACTGCTGCACCTTCACTTTGGCCAGATTCTCAACCAGGGTGGCCACTACTCCGGCGGCATACTTGCGTGGAGTATTTTCACTTGGCTTCACGATGGATTCCACCGCCATCTCGCGCGTGAGCCGGTCGATGCGATAGCGATTCTGCAGATGAGTTGGGATCAGCCGGGCGTAGGGGTCTAGCGGCGCCAGATAGTCCTCGCGCAACACGAATAGCGCCCAGATTTTCGGATTGTGCAGCACCTCGCCCAGTTGCTCAAAGAAAACGCGCTTCACCGCAAGGTCCACCGGGTCCACGCGCAAGACCTCTTCGAACTGATCGAAGATAATCAGCGGATTGCGCTCAAAAGTACGCTGCGAGATGTAGTCGATCAAAGACAACTGCCCGTGCGAGTCCGATCTCTCGAGTCCGGCAATCGTACTCCAGACGTAACGGTTTTCCACTCCGGCCGGTGGCGGATGATTTACGCGAATGGGACCCCAGACCTCAAACCGCTGCTGCAGTCTGGGGATCAAGCCGGCCTGCACCAGTGAACTTTTACCCGCGCCCGATGGCGAATAGAGAAGCACAATTCGTTCGGACGTCAGCAGGTATCGCAGTTCCGCCACTTCCCGATCGCGGCCAAATAGCGGCTGCCCCACTTCAAAGGGCCGGGGGCCCACATACGGATTCCGTCCCGCGGGGTTGTCGGCCATCCCCTATATCCGCCTGCTGGCACCAGCGGAGGCTGCTGCCGGCGTCTTTTCGAGTTGGACCTGCAACTCCCGCAGGAAGTCTCCAGCCGTCCCCCAGTAGATATCGATCTTCGAATTGAAAAAATAGCGTTCCAGATACTTTTTCGCGCGTCTGGCATTGGCTATGGTGGTTTCGCCCGGGTCCACCTGCACGCCAACGTGATTGTAGCCCTGCAGCAGCTGCTTTCCACCCTTGGCCAGAATCAGGCGGAACAGCACGCGAAACTTCCAATCATCAAGGGCGAAGCCAAGAAACAGCAGCGACCCGGTAACCAGCGCGTCCCCTACAACCGGCGGCATCAACTGGTAGCGCGTGGTGCGGATGAGGTAGTCGAAGAAATCATCCTCGGTCAGCACCCAGGTGGATTCGTTTTGGATTTTGCCGAAAACGTAGTAGACGTACGGCCGCTCCACCGTGGTATCGCCCATGAATTCCGGTTTGCTTTGATCATCACGTCTTTCGTCTCGCCATTCGGTGATCAGCGGGATGGGTTGTTTCACCTTGCCGTTCACCATCGTCTGGCTGAGAAACAACTCTAAAAGGGAATCGCAACAGGCATTGACAAAGACTTTAGCGTTCAGGCCGGCTACGATCTTGAGCGGATCGTGATCCTTATCGTTTCTGACCGTTTCCGTCACCATCGCCTGCATCAGATCCAGCGGGTTCATGTCCTTCACGGACTTGCCCAGCATCCGTTCGCCCGCGTGCTCCAACTGCTGAATGCTTTCATCGATCACTTTGCCGCGCACGTCTTTTTCCGAGTTCTGCGTCAGAATGTATTGGGCCACCTTGGCCAGGTCGGTCTGGTCGTGTGAATCCAGCGGGAAGTTGGTTTCTCGAGCCAGTTCCGTGGCCAGCGCGCGCGAGGCGCCAAAGAAATCCTCCGCCACGTCGGGGCCGAGGATGGGCACGCATTCTCCGTTCTTCACGAAGCGGCAGATGGATCCCCACTGCTCGAATTCCCCTTTCTGACTGTCGAAGCCCGGCACATACCAGATGCGTCCACTGCGCAGCCGCATGAAAAGCACCGGCATCCAGTAGTCGTCTTGCGTGCGGACTTCGCCCCGCGCGACAGACATCGCCCTATCAATCTGTCCGTCCACCAGCAGTTCGGTGAAGAAGCGCTTCATGAACACACTGGCAGTGTTCATGAAAATATTGCCTTGCATGGCCACCACGGCGGGTACGCCTGCTTCGGCCAGTCGCGGGCCTAGACCAGCCAGCCCGACGCCTCCGTTTCCGGCACTCTGGCAAGACGCCAACACTACCAGGCGTGGGCGTTGATCCATTTCCCGGATGCGCTGCACCAGTTCGGTGCCCGCCACTGGCAGATCGCCATCATCGATACACAGGTATGGCTCTTCGCCGTCCAGTGTTCCGTGACACACCAGATACAGAATGTCGAAGCCTTCGCGCAACTTGGCTGCAATGTCGTTCAGCGGGACGGGGCCTCCGGGCGCTAACGCCGTAACTTGAATGCCGCCCATCGCCTGCTGCGCGTTGGCAAGTTCGCCGGCAACGTCGACGGGAGCCAGCTTGTACGAACCCAAATTCCGCGGATTGGCGATCACCACCAGGGCCGTGAGGTCTGCTTTAGGACGCAATCGAATGGGCCGCCAGTCCTGGCCGCTAGCCAGGAATCGGGAGACGATAATTTGTTCGCCCATGAAAAGCGGCGCGTCGGGGACGGCTGGATCGCGAAGGGTTTCCCAGTGAACTGCGTGCAGTTCGGGTGCACTCGGTTCAATGGAGAGCCGGACGCGCAGCGTGGAAGATTGCTGTTGGGCGGCTGTGCGGAACTGGCCAAAGGCCGCGCTGACTTCGGGAGTGAAAAAGGCGGCGTTCAGTTTGCGTCCGTATTCGTCGGGATCCAGATCGCGGATGGAAGCGGGATCGACTGCGATCGCCGGGTCGGTCCCAAACCGCTGCTCGGCTTCGTCATCCGGGCCGTTGAAGCGAAAGCTCACCGCATAGGAACGTTCACCCCGTTTGCGGAGAGCAATTTCAAGATCGGCGTATCGGGGCATATGGATCCGTCGCTTGGCACATCACAAACGCAATCTTAGCGCGCACGAACAAACCCAATTGCCTGAATTGAAACCCGTGCACGCCAGCCCGATCATAATACACCTTGGTATTGTGCGGCGCGTCCAGCAGGCATTCCTATTCGTGCGGGATCGCCAGTTTCAGCAGCAGCGCGTGCAGAGCTTCGGCGTCCGGCATGGAAACATCCTTCGTTCCGCCGATGAAACGGATTCTCAACTGTCCCAATCGCGCTGAATTCTTCGCTGCCAACTCAAACACGTAGTCTTCGGGCGCGAAGTACTGGCTGATTTTCGAAATCCACACTTAGGCTCATCGTATGGATGCGCCCAATTGTACACTTGAGCGCCTGTATCCAGCAACCACAAGCATCAGGACGATGATAAGCGAAATGCAGGATAGGATGCGGCCGATATAACTCTCTAACGTTGGTTCGAACAAAATGGCCAAGGAATGGTTGCCGGAAGGCAAGTGCACCACCATGAATCCAATTGGGTCCCTTTCAATGTTTACCAAACGCCCGTCACTGTAGGCCCGCCAGGCAGAATCGTAATTTTCCTGAACCAGTACTGACTCGCCTTGGCTTAGCGTTACGTCGATGTTGATCGCATCGGTATTCGGCCGCGTCATGCGGAGTCTGCCATTCGCGTCGCCGGCAGGAAGTTCGGCCTCAATCGCAGCGACATATGCTTCGAGAGCGGATTGCTCACCCTCGGCGGGAATCGCTGGAAGGTTGCTGATTCCTTTTGTCCCCACAATACGAGCAATCCCAGAAGATCGTCTCTCGATGCGATAAAAGATGTTGCCTTCCCCATCGTCCCTCAGAATGGGAAATTCTTTTCGCCACATGGCTGCGATCTCCTCGCTGAGGTCGTGGTAAAACTCCTTGGACATTTTTTCAGGGATGATGGCGATGTCCACGGCGAGCGCGGTGAGCCAAAGCCTTGTCAGTTTCATGTCATTGCCGCGTAGAATCCGATACTGCGCGGTAACAATGTTTGGGTTCAGAAGTCCCTGCTGCGAGCCACCGTCCATCTGCGGAAGATCGTGCCAAACGTCGTACCAGAAACGAATAGAGCCGGTAGCCAGCGCGCGTTGCCCCGGCGCATTTTGGTGCATCCAATTCGCCGTTCGATATTCAACCCGTTCACTCCAGGCATAATCTTGCGGGAATAATCTGTGCGAGCGCTTTACATAGCGGATGCCCGACCAGAACGCCGTTATGATGACCAGGGCGACGGCCGCGCGTAACAACCAGGCAGGTAGCTTGCCGGCCGGCCGATTCCAGAGCCACCGCAGAAGTTCGACCGCAGCGAGGATAAAGAACAGATCGAACTCGGGGACCAATCGGATGGCGTCTCCGGCGACCTGGAAATGCGAGAACATGCGGCCCAGCACATACAAGCTCAAAAAGAGAAAGCCGCTCCAAACGAAGAGAGGGTATGTCGATTTGACGGCCGGGGCCAGCTTAAAGGTAATGGCAAGATAGGCGGCTAATAGAACGATCAGGATGACGAACGACCACAAGTTACCAGGTTCGGCCACCAGCTTTAGATTCCGCGAAGTCACCCTCAAATAAGAGGGCACCAGCCACCACGCAGTTAATCCATAAGCCAATGCGGCGATTGCTCCGAAAGACAGCAAAACCCGCCGGTTCGGCTGAACCGCGAAGCTCACCCAGGCGAGAATGGGAAACAAAATAGCCAGCGCCGTCAAGCCATAAAAATTGTTGGTGACCACGATTGCCGCCGCCACCGCTGCCGCGCCAAGCCATGCCGGGTTGTTCCGGCGAACCGCGAGAATCGCGGCCGCGAATACCAGAGGCAACACAGAAAGCGCTGAGATATGCGGTCCCTCGCCCCAATCAATCAGAACGTGCAACCTTTGTGGTGCCCGGTATAGGCTGTCTACTCGAAATCTCGACGTCAGCAGAAAATTCGGCGACAGAATTGCCGCGGCCGCCGCGGCCAGCCATGCAAACCCGCGCGAACCATTCCCAACCCGCACCAAAATGTAGATCCCCACAATTCCAAGCGCATAAAAGAAGGCGATGTAGATGTGATAGGCGTGGGCGGGGCTGGTGCTCAACACCTTAGCGATGATTGCCGTGCCGTAACGCAGTGCAGGGGGATAAACGTAATCGGCGCGGGTGCCGCAATACCACAGTGGCTGCCAGTTGCGATGGGGAAGGTTCGCTAGCTGCATGCGGCCGTCCGCGATAAATGTGCTTTCGATAGATCCCCACCGGTCCAAATAGATGGTCTTGAACAACGGCCAGATGAGGATTGACGTCAGAAGAAAGATGGCAAGGCAATCAATGAGCCAGCTACGCCGCATGACCTGCCTTAGCGGCCCGCGGATTGACGAACAACCAAAGAAAAGCCGCCACGGAGGTTGTACCCACACTTAACATTAGAACGGAATCCCAATCGTTCGATTGTTTCAAAACCCAGCCCATCAAAGAAGGGGGCAAAACCAGCACCGTGATGGCGCTGAACGCGGACCAGCCCGCCACGGCGAAGCTGATCAAACCTCGCGATCCCTGGCGGTCGGCCAACATTCCCCACGGTGTTTGGCCAAGAAAGTACGAGAGGCTGAAGATGCTATAGACCAGGCCCATCTGCGCCTGATCCAGCCCGAAGGCTTTGCGCGCATCCGAACCCGCCCTGACCAGACAAACACGATCCGTGTAGCAGAGCATCTTGATCAACAGCGCCATCACTTTAATGGAGAACCGTACGTTCACAAACCTTCCGGGAGTGGTGTATCCGGGTCCAAAGGGTAAATAGGGCGCGGTACGCGCCGGAAGGGCAACGTCTTCAAATTAGCGGTGCTGACACCCGGAGTGTCCACCAGGAAAATAACTTTGGCGATGGGTTCGTAGGCGGCACGGAATCCATTGGGCGATTTCACAACAACGATCTGACAATGCACAGGGTCGATTCCGTGGCTCTGAAACAGTGCCGGATCCACCGTCATCGCGGACCGTTCGGCAATCAGGATCTGCACCTGGCCGACTTCCAATACGGCGCTTCGGCCCATGCAGGTCGTGATGCCGGTATTGTATCCTCGCGCCCGAGCGATCCATCGGCCATCCGAAATTAGCCTGACGTAGGCCGTCACTTTCACCGGCTTGGAGTGCTTCTTATCGAACGCGCCGCCGATTTTCATCGTCAGGGTGGCGCCCGGCCCTGCTTCTACCGCTTGAGCCACCGCGGCAGGATCCACCAGGAATATCGCCGCCGGACGCGTCAACGGTGCTTTCACCAGATGCTTCAGAACGCCGGTGCTATCGCCAGGGGAGCCGGAACCGGTGCTGTCGGACGATTCGGCCAACACTACCAGTCCGTCCTTCACCTTCATCGCTGCCGCGATCGCATCCGGCACCGGAGTCAGCTTCACGCCGTACGCGCTTCTGTTATCCCAAAGACGGCGCGCCAATCCATCCGC
Organism: Bryobacterales bacterium; assembly: GCA_038230275.1. GTDB lineage: Bacteria > Acidobacteriota > Terriglobia > Bryobacterales > Bryobacteraceae > JANXXV01. The sequence goes on along the minus strand of JBBRNO010000016.1, from coordinate 20,214 downwards.
CTGGCGTTGCGCGCGCTTCGCATGGTTGTTCGTTACGGAGACAACGGCACAGCCCATCTCCTCGATATCCATCCACGGCTGAACCGGAAAAATGGACACGGCCTCCGCCTTCCCGTCCGCCTCCAAAGCCTCTGCCGCTCGCATCAACTTGTGCATGGGTCCGCTGGACGTCTGACAATTCTCCGCGGGCACAATCAGCGGAAGCTTCCGGAATGCCATCGTAGGCTTCACATCGCCGCGCTGAATCTTCAGCAGCAGTTCCGCGGCTTTTCGTCCAGTCTCGAACATGTCGATGTGCGGGTAGGTGTGGTGCCCGACAATCGCGTCCGCAACCTGCACCATTTCCCGCGTGATGTTGGCGTGCAAATCCAGCGTCACCACAATCGGCCGTTCAGGCCCTAGGATTGCCCGTGCCCTGGCTAACAGTTCACCTTCTACGTCGTCTTCGCCTTCGGCAGTCTGCGCCCCATGCATCGCCAGCAGCAACGCGTCAGCCTGCACCGCTTGCAGTTCCTCGGTGAACCGGCTCGCCAACTTTTCAAAGCCGGCCCGCTCCAGGCGATTTGCCGTGATGGCCCAGGCGGCGCAAACGGGCAGAATAGTGGCCCGCGCGCGCCGCAGCACGTCGATGAACCCACCCATCTCAGTCAATTTCCCTTCATGGCGAAGGAGAACCTGCGGTCCGTAGACGGGAGAAAAATCTTCATATCGAGTATGGACAGGAGAGAAGGTGTTACTTTCCTGCAGTATGGAAGCGATGGCAATTTTCATGAGAAGTTAGCTCGCAAGGGTCGAGCTTTAAAATATCAGCTTCAGGCTCATTTGTCCGCTATGATTTTCAATGAGCCTTTATTCATAGGAGATGTCTTTGAAAACAAAATGGGATCGATCCCGGCAGATGCTGGAACGCTCACGCCGCTCACTGGCAGGCGGAGTCAGCAGCCCTTTTCGCGCTAAGGCGCCCGTGCCGCTGTTTTTCGAAAGCGGAAGCGGAGCCCGGCTTCGCGACGTGGATGGGAACGAGTATATCGATTACCAGCTCGCCTGGGGTCCGATGATCCTGGGTTACTGCCATCCGGCAATGGTGGAGCGGCTGCGCAAAGAGGTGGAGAAACCGCTGAGCTACGGCGCGCAGCACGAGTTGGAATACGTCGTCGCTGAAAAAATAAAGTCTTTGGTTCCGTGCGCGGAGCTGATTGCTTTTACTTCCAGCGGCAGTGAGGCGGTCCAACTGGTACACCGGTTGGCACGCGCGTTCACCGGACGTCCGCTGATTCTGAAATTTGAAGGCCACTACCACGGCTGGATGGATTCGGCTCTGGTCAGCTATAAGCCGCAATCCGGCGAAGTGGGCGAGCGCGAAACGCCGCACAGCGTGCTGGGCTCCAAAGGCCAAGTGGTGAATGTGCTTGAGAATACGGTGGTTGCGCCCTGGAACGATCTCGAGATTCTGGATCAGATTCTGGCCGCGCACAAAGGCCTGGTGGCGGCCATCATGATGGAGCCGGTGCTCTGCAACAGCGGTTGCCTGATGCCGAATCCCGGCTATCTGGCCGGTGTCAGAAAGCTGGCCGATCGGTACGGGGCGCTGTTGATATTCGACGAAGTGATCACCGGATTCCGCATCGAACCGGGTGGAGCCCAAACGCATTTCGGAGTCAAGCCGGATCTGGCCACGTTTGGCAAGGCCGTGGGCGGTGGAGTGCCGTTGAGCGTAGTGGCGGGACGCGCCGCCATCATGGAAATGATGTTCACCGGAGGAGTAGTGTTCGGCGGAACATTCAACGGCAACCCTTTTTCGCTGGCCGGCGCCGATGTCTGTCTTGACGCACTCTCGCGCAATGGCGGTGCTGCGTTGCGCCACGCCAATAGTATGGGAGACAAGCTGATGGCCGGCATCCGAAGCCTGGCGGCCGCGCACAAGATTCCGTTGCAAGTTACCGGCTTCGGCACTGCATTCTACTTACACTTCACCGATCGGGCTGCATTGGCTACCTACCGCGATGGGTTCGACGACAACCGGGAACGGCTGCAGAAATTCCTCTATGCCGCCATGGAAGAGGGAGTCATTCTGGTGCCCGACGGCCGCATGTACGTGTCGGCGGCGCACACCGAAGCTGATGTTAAGGAGACGCTCAGTAAACTGAGCAAGGCGTTTGAACGGCTTTAAACTTTGGAGCGGGAGACCAGGATCGAACTGGCAACCAACAGCTTGGAAGGCTGTGACTCTACCATTGAGTTACTCCCGCGTTCCTGACTCCATTGTACGGAATGAAAAGGGCGACGGTCAATTCTTGCCTTCGCCCATGATCCCTTAGCCCACTGAAGCCACCGCCCACTAGGCGCTACTTGGTCACCTTGATAACGAAATAAGTGAACTGTTTCCCGTCGGCCACCTGCAGTTGATGCGGCATCTTCGCCGGAATACACACAATATCGCCCGCGCTCAACTTCTTGCTCTCGCCACCCTTAATCGAAGGGCCCCGCAACTCGTTCGGAGCCGATTGGTGCGGGCTCACCACCTGTCCGCCCACCACCAGCGTCGCTTCCCCGCTCTGCACCACAAAGAAATCCTGCACCATCTCGTGGACTTCGGCTTCCCCATTGCCCTCACGGTGCGAAATCTGCGCCTTGGCATTGTTGCCCAGCGCACCGAATGCCTCAGATGCGATCTTCGCCTTGTCCACCTTGCCGGCCAGCGATTTCTCGTAGCCCTTAAGTTCCGTGTTGCTCCACAGCCGGAAGCCCGGCAGATCGGCCCCAACGGCCAGTGTCGCAGCAGCAGCGCCAATCAGCGCCATCCACAAACATTTCATCTTGATTCTCCAGTGACGGCGATTATAACAGTCCCGCCTACCGCACCCGCCGCTGTATCTCCACGGGAACGCGCGTGCGGTCATGCGGTTCATACTGCAACGTCCATTTGAGCGGGACATTTTGCGGCAGATAGCACATCCGGTCGTCACAAGCCTGGTAACGGAGCGTGCCCTCAATCACCAGCGGCTCGCCTGCCTTTACCACTTGCTCCACATTCGCCTGCGGCGCAATCAGAACTTCCCGCTGCAGTTTAAATCGTCCGGCATAGACATCCACCGTTTCCTGAATCGCTTCCAGACGCAGTTTCCGCGACGGCGGATAGGCCGCCGGCGACGGTCGAACCGCGGCGGAATCCGTCATCTTCCAGTCGATTGGGATATAGCCCTCCACACCGGGCGCATACACATGCATTCCCGGCTTCAACTCGACGTCCAGAATCAATCGGATTCTCTCCCCTGGCCGGACCTTGGCATTGGAGGACGACGCCGTGACCTTCAGATGCTTCGTCTCAACTTGCGATTCCGCGGCACCGGTGCGCACGTCCAGCTTCTCTGTCAGGATATTTCCCACCGTGAAGCGCTGCTTGTAATCCTCGTCGAACGTCCGGGAAATCACCACACCCTTCGGATCGACAATGTAGGTTACCGGATGCGGAATCCCATAGAAGGGATTGTCCTTCGCCACGGAATCGTTCAAAATGCCGAAATCCCGAATGATCTTGGAGTCCGGGTCGGAAAGCAGCGGAAACTCGATCCCCTTCCGTTTGGCAAAGTTCGACAAGACGGCAACGCTGTCAAAACTGATCGCCACCAATCCCAACCCGGCCTTGCGGAGGGTTTCTCTACTCTCGTTCAGCTCCACGAGCTGACTTTTACAGAACGGTCACCAGTCCGCCGATCGGTAAAATACGATCATGGTGCCCTTCGGCTCCTTCACCTGATCCAGGGTCCGGGACACCCCGTTTTGGTCTGGCGCGGAAAATCGTGGGATCGTGGCACCCACATCTGGGCCTCGGCTACCCGACTGGGCGCCCGCGACGGCACCCAGAAAGAAAAGCAGTATGATTGGACGCAAGAGTATCCTCTGCAATAGATATACCATCGAAGCCATCATTTATTCCCGCAAACCCTGCCTGAAACGAAGGTTCGGCAGGACCAGACCCGAAGTTCAAAGCCTCCGCAGACCTTAGGACTAAGGTAACCAGCGTAGTTCCTACGATAGTCCAAAAACCTTAGACGAAAGTAAGATGAATCAGTTTTGGTACTTAAGTGATACAATCCTTGTTTAAGTACTAGGTAGCTATTAGAATCAATCCAGTATGAACAACGCCGTAGATCCTGCAGCGAACGTCGGTGACTCACCCGGCACGGGAGACGCCAAGCCCCCGATAATTCGAGTAGTACTAGCGGATGATCATCCCATCGTCAGGGACGGACTGCGCAAGCTGCTCATGCTTGAAGACGATATCGTCGTTGTCGGCGAAGCCAGCGACGGACGTGAAGTGTTGCAAGTGGTTCAGGATACAGAACCAGACGTGGTTATTTTGGATCTTCGAATGCCGAACCTGGATGGGCTTTCCGCTCTGCAGGCGCTGCAGCAGTTCAATAAGAAGGCCAAGATCATCATTCTGACTGCTTCTGAAGACAAGAATGAATTTGTCCAGGCGATGAAGCTTGGCTGCTCGGGTATCGTGTTGAAGCAGACCGCTCCGGAACTCATTATCAAGAGCATTCGCAAAGTGTACGCCGGTGAAATTTGGCTGGATTCGCACACCACAGCGGCCGTAATGCGCCAGTTCGCCGCGCCTGGAGACGTAATCGGCGGTGCTGGCGGCAAAACGCGCGAACGTTCGCCGCTCAGCACACGCGAGCGCGAGATTGTTGGATTGGTGGCGCAGGGCTACAAGAACAAGGAAATGGCCGAGAAGATGTTCATCAGCGAGCAGACGGTGAAAAACCATCTCCACAATATCTTCGACAAACTGGGCGTTTCCGATCGGCTTGAGCTCGCGCTGTATGCGATTCACAAGGGCCTGCATCTGGTGGACCGTTAACGATTTAGACACACTTTTCGACGGTGAAAACCAACCAACTGCGGATACAATAGTCCATGCCTGATTTTGACTATGACCTGATTGTGATCGGGTCGGGCCCGGCCGGACAACGCGCGGCCATTCAAGGGGCGAAGTTAGATAAGCGTGTCGCACTGGTAGAACGGAAATCCGTCGTCGGCGGCGTCAGCGTCAACACCGGCACCATTCCCAGTAAGACCTTCCGGGAGGCGGTGCTCGACCTTTCCGGCTTCCGCGAAAGATCTTTCTACGGCGCCTCCTACACCGTCAAACAAAACATCACCATCGAAGACCTGATGCTGCGGACCGATCAGGTGATCCGTCATGAAATCGATGTCACGCGGCACCAACTCACCCGCAATCACATCGACCTGCTGTCCGCCACGGCTTCCTTTGTCGATGCCCACACACTGAAACTGGACCTGGTGGATGAGCACGACAGAGGACAGCGCCTGATCACCGGAGACACCATCGTAATTGCCACCGGAACCGAGGCGACGATGGACCCGCACATCCCGTTCGATCATCGCCGGATCTTGACCAGCGACGATATTTTGAAACTCGATTGCCTGCCGCGCACTTTGACGGTTGTGGGCGCGGGCGTCATCGGCTGCGAATACGCCTGTATGTTTGCCGCCTTGGGCGTGCGGGTGACGTTGATCGACAAGCGCCCCAGATTACTGCCGTTTATCGATGCGGAGATCGTAGACGCGCTCGCCTATCAGCTTCGTGAGAATCGCGTGACGCTGCGGCTCTGCGAAGAGGTAAGTACCATTGAGCCCGTACACGACGAACACGGCGACCGCGTTCGGATTCACCTGGCCAGCGGAAAGCAAGTTGTCACCGACAAGGCGTTATACAGCATCGGCCGAACCGGAAATACCACCCGGCTGAATCTGGAAGCGGCCGGCATTGTTGCTGACGACCGCGGCCGGCTTCGAGTCAATCAGAATTACCAGACGAATACCCCGAACATTTACGCCGTGGGAGATTTGATCGGCTTCCCCAGCCTGGCCTCCACATCCATGGAGCAAGGCCGTTTGGCCGCCTGCCACGCTTTTCACGTAGAAGCGAAATCGGTGCCCGAGCTCTTCCCCTATGGAATTTATACGATTCCGGAAATCTCCACCGTGGGCCGCAATGAAGAAGAATTAACGCACGATGGAGTGTCGTACGAAATCGGCAAGGCCCACTATCGCGAGATTGCGCGCGGCCAGATCATCGGAGATACTACCGGACTGCTCAAGCTGATTTTCCACGCCGAATCGCGAGACTTGTTGGGTGTCCACATTATCGGCGAAGGGTCCAGTGAGTTGGTGCACATTGGCCAGGCAGTGCTGGCATTCGGCGGCAAGGTGGATTACTTTGTGAATACGGTGTTCAACTACCCCACGCTGGCCGAATGCTATAAAGTGGCCGCGTTTGACGGCATTAACCGGCTTGGCTGCAGCACCATCAACGGCAGCACGCCAGTAGCAACGGCCCCCGTTCGATAAGTTAACTTACTGTCGCGAATTTGCCGGCCGAAATTCTGCCAGCATGGCGCGATACTCCGCATCTTTTACCCGATCCCCAGACCCCATCATCAGGCCGCGCAGAATGCGTCGAGCCATGCGCCTTTCCGTCGAATCTTCAGCAGCGTTAGCTGTGGAAGCGATTCTCTTCCAACGTGCTCGAAGCTGATTGAGGGCGGTTTGCTTCTCCTCGGTGGAGAGGAGTTGACGCTCCAGGTTAAGAATTTCGCCGGTTTGCCGCTGCTCGCTCTCTTCCTCGGCGCGATCTTTCTTCAAAGCGTCGCGCACTTGCTTGTCACGACGCAAAACCGCGGCACGCGACTCCAATCCTGAGACGTCTCGTAAGCCTTCAAAGTCGGCTGCCATTGCCTCCAGCGCCAGCAGCAATTCCTTCCCGGATTTCGCATCGCAGGCAGCGGTACGACTCAGATATACCTGCTCAATCCAAGCCGCATCGCGCGGCTTGCGGTCCGATTTCATGGCCTGCAGCTCCATCCATTCCACGGCTTCGGTGGCAAGCGCGCTGGACAACCAGACGTGTCCGCCTTCAAACACGGTAACGCGATGAGCCGTGGTCAACGGCCGATCCAATTCGCGCATTTCCAGCAGGTTGAAGTCTTCCGTCCCGGCCGTACCAAACAATGCGAATGGCAGGGTCTTACGCGGTTTGGAATCGGGATATCCGGCGCTGGACGCAATCACTCCCGCTATCAGATTCGAATTGAGGGCGACGCCAAGAGCCACCCGCGCACCGCCGGACATTCCAGCGGTGTAGAGGCGTTTGCGGTCCACCTGATAGTTTTGGATCACGTCATTCGTCATCGCCTGCGCAGCAGCCGTGCTCACCGCCCACGATCCGTTCTGCGAATTGTTGGACCCAGCCACGATATATCCGAATTTCTCCGCGGCAGCCTGGTAGATTTCAACCGGAACCCGCCCACGGGCTCGCGGGTCAAAGGCGAAGATCACCGGCCAGGAACGCGCCGGAGTGTAGCGCGAAGGCACGTACAGCGCGTAGGACTGCAACGGGTCCGCATCGCATTTTACCGAATCCACCACCCGGCCCAACTGCTGTGCCGAGGCCGTCAGGACGGCAAGGAAGAAAAGCACCCACATGACCGATATTAGACCATGCGTCTATTGCCGCCACTTGCGCAAGGCACTCGATTGAGAAGCGAACGCGGCCACGATCAACAGCGTTGCCATGCCACCCGCAACCACGCTGGGCACTGGGCCGAACCAGGCGGCGGTCCAACCCGATTCCACCGCACCCAGTTGATTGGAGCAGCTGATGAAAATGTTATTGACGGCCAGCACACGGCCACGAAGCCGGTCTGGCGTGGCCGTTTGGACCAGCGAGTTGCGCAGCACCACACTGATGTTGTCCAGTGCGCCGGTGATGACCAGCATCACGAACGACAGCAGCAGCGAGCGTGACAACCCGAAGGCGACGGTGGCCGCACCGAAGCCGGCAACCGACCACAGCAGCGCCCGTCCGGCGTGGTGAACGCGCAAAAAGTGCGTTTGCGTCAGCGCCATGGCGACGGCGCCGATCGACGGAGCAGCGCGCAGCCAGCCCAGACCACGAGCCCCTGTGTGCAGGATTTCGACAGCGTAGATGGGAAGCAGCGCCGTTGCACCGCCGAATAGAACCGAGAACAGATCGAGCGACATCGCCGAGAGTATCAGCTTGTCTCTCCATACAAAACGCACTCCTTCGAGGACGGACTTGCCGGTGGGCGTGGAAACTTCGCGCGCGCCGTCGGCACGAATGCGGAGCGAATAGAAACAGGCAAGAGTCAGTATGGCGCACCCGATCTGAACAAGGTAGACGGTGCGGCTTCCCGCGGCAGCCAGCAGAATTCCCGCAACAGCCGGGCCGCCGACGCTGGCGATTTCATTGGCGCTGCTGTTCCAGGTGATGGCGTTGCGCAGGGTGTCAGCCGGAACTACCTGGGGAAGAACGGCCATCCGCGCGGGGCCTTGAAACGTACGCGCAGTCGCGGTCAGGAACAGGCATCCGTAAATGATGGGAACGGAGCCGGAATTCAGAACCAGCAAGACGCAGGCACTCAGCAGTAGCAGCTGCGTTAGGAGCATGATACGCCGCCGGTCATGGCGGTCTGCAAAATGGCCAGCGAACAGCGCGAACAGCAGAAAAGGAGTTACCTGCACCAAGCCGACGTTACCCAGAGCGATGGCCGAGCGGGTAGTGATGTACAGATCCCAACTGACGGCCACGGACAACATCTGTAAGCCAAAACTGGAAAGAAAGCTGCCCGCCAGCAGGAAACGATAGTCGCGGGAGCGAAAGGAGGCGTAGGCGTCCAATGATTATCTTAGCTGGCCGCGGCCGGATGTTTCCGCAGCCAGCAACAACGGTGGCGAACTTAGCGCCGGTGTTCGCCGCGGGAGTTGTCGCGGGAATTGTCGCGGGAGTTGCGGCTGTTGTTAGAGTTTTGGCCGCCGCCATTACTATTGGGACTGTAGGCGCGGCTGGTACCCGAGTTGTAGCCGCCATTGTTATTGGCACTGTAGGCGCGGTAGGTGCCCGAGTTGAAGTCGCGATTGTTATTGGAACTGTAGCCGCGGATGTTATTGGAGTTGTACGCCCGGGTGTTCTCGCGGCTGAAGTTCCGCGTGTTGCCGCTGAAATTGTTCTCGGATCCGCCCTCATACCCGCCGCGTTGCTGATAGCCGCGAGAATAACCGGGGCCGTCGTACCGAGGACTGTATCGAACCGATCCGCCGGAATAGCCTCGATAGCCCGAAGGAGCCCAAAAGCCGGCTCGCCAGAGCCGGCGTCCTCCGGACGGATACCAGGAACCGGAAGTCCACAAGTAACCCGGTCCAGGGCACGGCGGTTGGTAGTCGTACTGAGGCGCGGAATCATAAGCGCCATACGCGTAGTCCTGGGCTGGCTCATACTCCTGCTCTGGTGCGTAATCCGGCGCCTGTTCGTAACCCTGCTGAGCTTGACCGTAGTATTGCGGAGCTGGACCGCCAATCTGGACGCCGACCGAAAACCGCGGTTGCGCAAATAGCGTTTCGCTGGCCACGGCGAGAGATAAAACCGTGAATATGATGGCGTTGTTCATGATCTACGCCTCCTATTAACAGGAACGCGGCCTGAGTTGGATTGGGTACTGGGTTCATGCTCTGTTAATCTTCGCGGACAGTCAGCGCTATGATTGGAGGATTGGAGATGGAACTGATTGCCGCCTCTTTCTAACTTCATCCAACTGCCTCTATTCCTTCTGATTGCCGCAGGCAATTGCGCCGCTCAAGATGCCACTCTTGATTCAACCGGCTTGCCTGGCGTGCTGAAACTTCTGCCCCAGCCTGCGCCGGAACCATGGACTCCAATCACGCCGAAGCAACGATTCAATCACTACGCCTCGCAAACGTTTTCACCGCTGTCTGCACTGGGCGCGGCCTCCGGCGCGGCCATCAGCCAAGGCCTCAGTAGCCCGAAAGAGTGGGGCCAAGGCTGGGGTGCCTACGGCATAAGAGCCGCCAGCGGTTACGGCGGAACGCTGGTGGGCAACACCATCACCTTCGGAGTATCGGCGCTGCTGCACGAGGACAACAGGTACTTCCGCTCCAAAACCGCAGGCTTGGGTTCAAGGCTGGGGCACGTCATCGCCTCTCCTTATGTTTCCAGGAATGGCGCCGGAAGCCAGCACTTTTCCGCGTCGATGTTCCTCGGCAGCGCCGGCGCCTCCAGCATTCCACTGGCGTGGGCGCCGCCCAGCTGGCAGGGTTGGAACAACGTCGGACTGAATTATCTGATCTGGTACGGGCAGGTAGCGGGCATTAATCTGGCGCGCGAATTCTATCCCACCGTAGTCCGCCGTTTTCGCGGCAAGAAGCCGTAAATTTATAACAAGACCATTTGCCGGAACACTTCTTGCAGCACCGCTTCGGGCGATTCACAAAGCCCGCTGTGCACCGGAGAGATCTGAATCATAGTGCTGCGCGGAGCCACCAGCCAATGAAACCGCTCGCGAGCCGTCAACCTGGCGATCGGTCCGGCCGCTGGGTCGCCTGCGCATATTTTCGGAAATGCCTCCAGATGTTGCCGCACCAGGTCCATGTCCATCTCCGGCCACAGTGCTTTTAGCCGAACCGGGTCCACATGGACCCGTGCTTGCAGAAACTTCTGCCCCAGACAGAATACGATGACACCGGCATTGACGAATTCCTCACGCTCTACGCGCGGCACCACCCGGATGATGGCAAAATCAAAGGAGTGTAGCGCGGGCACGCACAGCCTCCTCAAGAAACGCTGATCCCGCATTCAGCCGCCGTGACAAATATTCCACGTAGGCCTCGCGCTTGCCCTCCGGCCCGGAAACGCCAGACTCGGCAATAAGCCATTCGTCTGGAACCTGACTCAGAACGCCCGTAAAGATCTCCTGATTGAGCCGCGCGCGAAACACCGCGTCCACCTCGACAAGGCCAGACGCCGATGGCAGCAAAACATGTTCGCGAATCGCAGGAAACGCCGTGAGCGCCATCTTCTCCAGATCTTGCCAGTTGTGATGAAAATAGAGACTGGCGCCATGATCGATGAGGTACAACGTTTTGTGCCACCACAGCAAATTCGGATTCCGCGCGGTACGGTCCACGTTTGTGAGGAAGGCGTCAAACCAAACCGCGCCGGACGCAACCTGCGGATCCACCACCTGGCGCGCAGCCGGATCGAACATGATGGATCCAGGTAGATAGTCGAGCGCGAGGTTCAATCCCACGCTGGCGCGCAGCAGTTCGCGAATCTCGTAGTCCGGCTCATTGCGACCGAGCGACACATCTACATTCATCAGCACGATTTCGGGCACTTTCAGTCCTAGCGCACGGCCGATCTCTCCCGCAATCAGCTCCGCCACCAATGCCAGTGGGCCCTGCCCGGCGCCGCGAAACTTGAGAACGTAGAGACCGAAATCATCCGCTTCCACAATCGCGGGCAGCGAACCGCCTTCGCGGAGCGGTGTTACGTAACGGGTAGCGTTGATGGTGCGCAGCACTTTCAAATTCTAACCTGCGGGCTGACGGCGGTCCGGTTTACCATGGATACTTCCTCATGACGAATCCATTCTCAACAGACGAGATGGCCGGGGGCTACGCCACCGCGCGCCCCCCTGTGCACGAACAAGTCATGGCGCGAGTTCGTGGCAAATTGAATCCGCCAGCTATTTTCCACCGCGTCTTGGATGTAGGTTGTGGTGCTGGCGTGTCCACCAGGGCGCTGTCGGGCTTCGTCCACCATTGCATTGGACTCGAGCCTGCCGAGGCGATGGCACGCCGGGGCCCCTCTGTCGTTCCAGGCGCAAGCTTTCTCGTTGCCACCGCCGAGGCTCTTCCCCTTTGCGATGGCGCGGTCGATCTGATCACCGCCGCTGGTTCCTTGAATTACACGAATCTCGATCTCTTCTTTCCGGAAGCCGCGCGCGTTCTTGCACCCGGCGGATTGCTGGTGGTGTACGACTTCAGCCCCGGCCGGCGATTTCGCCATTCGCAAACGCTCGACGAGTGGTACTCCGCCTTCTCTTCCCGCTTCCCCTCCCCACCGAATGAAGCCCGCCCTCTCGATCCAAGAATACTCAGCGGCCTTGACTCGGGGTTTCGCCTCGTAAACTCCGAAGATTTCGAAATCGGCCTGAAGCTCAATCCCGGCTTCTACCTGGAATACGTGCTGACGGAAACCAACGTGGCGTTCGCGGCCCGGAACGGCGTGCCGATCGGGGAAATCAGATTCTGGTGCGCGGAATCCCTCAAGCCGGTTTGGGAAGAACAAGATCACGAAGTATTGTTTGAGGGTTACTTCGCCTGTATGCAGATTCCGTAAACCAAGTCCGTGCGCCGCCCGTCGTTTGAAACTAGCGCCTGGTTAAAAGAGTTCAAAGCCAAAATTCAGAACGACTTTTTCCGCAATCAAGCACCGGCCTGCTACAGGACGCGGATCTTACGCCAGGCAGTCGAATTTTGGCTGAAGCCGGCTTGCGAGGTCTGTTAGAACTCCGGCACGGCTCAGGCGCATCAGTATCGGCAAAGTTTGGAATGAAATTCAGAACGGAAACGGTCGTATCTCTCGGCAGCCCGTTCACGCACTGGTAGCAAGTTTATAAGCTGAAGAAATAATCACTGACCCGAGATTCATTTTTACTCAGGCCAATGGATCTCCCCCCTCGACAGCTTTGCCCTATTTCAACAAGCGAAGGGATTCTGTTGAGCGAAAGCCACGCTCAACAGCCGGCAGCGGGATTTTTCATAGTGGACAGCAAGATCAAAAGGCGGGCAGGCGGCCCCGGCGATTGCCACCGGGGCCCGTAATTGCTAGAAGCGGTTCCAGAGGAACTGATTGTAAACTTCGTGATGGAACAGCACTTCCGGGGATTTCACGATGGTCCCCAGTTGCCGTGCGCAACGATCCGCCGAAGCCTGTTTAAGATCGGCATAGCGGCCCTTTACATCTTCACCCAATAGCGTGGTGGTCCATTCGGCGGCGCGGAAATTGGTCAGCGCGTCGTAGATGTTGTCCGGCAGGTAGCGCGGCGCATTTCGCAGATTTTCGATGTCCGCGATGTTGCCGTCCAGCCCGGTCTTGAACACCGACAAGAGCGTCATATACGGACTGGCGTCCGGTCCAACCGACCGCACTTCCACGCGGGCGCTCTTCTCGTTCCCAATCGGAATCCGAACCATGGATCCGCGGTCCGTCGCCGATGCTTTGATTTGGTTTGGAGCTTCAAAGTGCGGGTCCAGCCGGCGATAAGCGTTGACGCTGGCGTTCAGCAGCAGGCAGATGTCGTTTCCGTGGGTAAGAATCCGGTCCACGAAATCCCACGCGAACGGACTCATCTTCTCGACGCCCTTCGGATCCCAGAAGATGTTCTGGCCGTCTTTCATCACGGACACGTTGGTGTGCATGCCACTTCCGTTGACGCCCACCACAGGCTTCGGCAAGAAGCTGACGCTCATGCCCATCTTGGTGGCAATCTGGCGGCAAATCAGTTTATACAGCTGGATCTGATCGGCGGCGGAAACTGCGTCGGAATAGGTGTAGTTGATCTCAAACTGCGACGGCGCCACTTCCGGGTGATCTTTCTCGTTCTCAAAGCCCATCGCCCGCTGTACTTCCGCGGCGGCGTCGATGAACGTCCGCAGCGGGTCGCCCGGCAACGAGTGATAATAGCCGCCGGTGTTCACATACTCAAATCCGCTGAGTTCGGTGTAGTGTTTTTCAGCGTCCACGCCTTTGAACAGGAAGCCCTCGATTTCGTTCGCCGCGTTCAGCGTATAGCCATTCGCCGCGTATTGCTTCTGCGCGTAGTCTTTCAGAACCGCGCGAAGATCTCCGCTGTAGAGGCTGCCATCTTTGTCGATTACCTCGCCAAAGACCAATACCTTTCCGGTGCCGAAGATATCCGAAGGGACCCAATAGAACGCATTCCAATCGATACCAAGCCGTAGGTCGCTCTCTTTTTGTGCGGTAAACCCGCGAATCGAAGATCCGTCAAACGTCAAGTTGTCCCAGCTCTTCACTAGAAACTTCTTGTCGTAGTCCAGCATGTGCAAGCGGCCTTCCAGGTCGCTGAACATCAACGTCACGGCCTTGATCCGCTTTTCATCGGTCAGGTACTTGAGTCGCTCTTCCTGGATCTGTCCGATAGGAACCCGCTTCTTGCGCTGCTCCTTGGCTTTCAGATTGAGCTCTTCCAATTCCGCGTACGGAAGGCTTAAGCGGTTTTGTAGTTGGTTGTCCATTCGTCTCCTTGATCTAGCCGTAGCCAAAATCCCGACTCTCGGAGAACAGGCCGGGAAACGTGGAGCCGGCTGTTCACCTCGCGTGATCGTTGACTAATCTCTGATTATGAATGATACAACACTCATTTCTGAAGCTCTGGCGTCACTTTTCCCTATCGATTGTTTTTATGGAGCCCCTTGCAGGAATTGATAGCAGAGCCGCGAACGTGGGGCATCCGGTTGACATTGCTGCCACTTATGGACTTTCCGGCGATATTTTGGTGGCCAGAACGCGGAAGCTGACGTCCGCTAGTGTGGATGCTGGAGATAGTGCTGCCGCAGCAGGTCTTTCCCGTAGTCGTTTCCGTTGGGCGTACGAAACACCGCATGGATATGCTCATGATCCGGCAGTTGCGGATTCGCCGACAGGTGCCGTAACCCAACCGGCCGCTGATGATCGAATTCAATCAGAATCACCGGACTGTGGATCCGATAATAATAGACGCTTTGCTCCGTTGTGCCGCCAATCCAGGCGAAGTAAGTCTCCGCGATGTGGCTGCGTACTTCTTCCATCTTCACCCGCGCGTGGCCATCGTCCATGTTCCGCACATACTCGTCAATCAACGTCAATAATTGCTGCTGCAGGGCAGTGTCCAGTTCACGCGCCGGGACACCCGCATAATCCAGAACAAGGTTGTCCTTAAATGCTTCAGCCAGGTTATTGTTGCCGGTCTTGGAAACTTCCAGAATTGCTTTTTTGCGCTGCCCCTCGTCCAGCGCCTGAACCATCTTTAATCCCAGACTTTGCTCAGCTTGCAGAATAGCGGTTCCTTTATACTTGCCGGAGGTTGCGATCACCGGCTCGGATCCGACAAATACGGGAGACATCACCACCTGATCTCCCAGCACAAAGTAGTTAACGATCAGATGATGGCCGTCCAATTGCCAACCCCAAGGCTTATCTTTGGATGGCTCCCCCATCACCGTAATCCAATACAACCACTCCCCGTAGCGAAGGAAATTGTTGTTGTTCAACTCGCCCAGAGTGTAATTCAGCTTCATGATGTCGCGTGAAAGCTGGAGGCCTTTCGCGCTTAGCGACGCCCGCATCAGACCGAAAGCCGCTTCCCGTTCGGATTCGGACATCTCCTGAAAACTGACCCCTTGCCGCACGTAGAAATCCTGATTCATCCATTTCCGCCATTCCACATCGTCCACCGGAAATGTCGTTCGTTTGCGTTTGGCTGGGTCCAGAGCGGCGAGGAAAGCGCTAGCGGCCCGGCGCACCGGTTCGGTAGAAACCCCAGTCGAGCGCAGCGAATACAGCCCGGGCTGCACCGCGCCGTTTGTGGAGATACCCCGAAACGGTTCGGCTAACCCCTTGGTTTCCGCCGCTATCGACATTTGCCGGAAGGTTTCTAACTGGGACGTCTGGGCGGCAACATAGGCAACCGCCAGAAGAAGGGCAAAAATCAGAACCGCAACAATCCGTCTTCGCATAAAGGTCTGCAGCGATTCTACCGTGCCGCCATGCAGCTAGGGTACTGTCCGACAAATAACTGGACACAAGAAACGGCTTGCTCACGCGCGCGGCTCGGTCTAGGGCTCGTTGCTGCAACAGTAGTTTCCGAGCCGCGACTGAAAAGGAGCCTTTTCCGGTAGTGTCCACCCAATTCGCGGACACTCCACTAGCGGCGTCGAACGTCTACTGAGCGGACGTTTCCACTTCTGAAATCCACTGAGCACGCAAAGCTGTAGCGATCCCGATTGCCGCCACCCCTGCCATCGAAATTGCCTACAATCCAATCATTCCTGCCAGGATTATCGTCCCGGTTGATGTTGCGAAACTCCAGGTCCCTGACGCCAAAATCCCGCCGGGCCCTCTCCCGCACTGCGTTCCTGCACACATCCATGGCTTCCGCTATCGCGAATTGCCTTCCGCCACCTCCACCCGGATAGGCCCCACCGGGGTAACCGCCACCCTGATAGCCGCCTCCGCCGCCGCGCCATTCCAGATCGAAGGTGTAACCTTCGCGCCCGCCTTTTGAATCCTGGATTCGGACCACCGCACGTCCACCGCTGTTACGGGGATCGGCGATCAGTTCCACTCTTCCACGGCCGTCGATTCCGCGAAATCGGAAGTCCGCCGGATTGCGGGGAAGCGGCGATGTGCACTGAAACCTCCGCCAGTTTGAAGGATTGCCGGACAATGTCCGGAGTCGTCCTTCCACTCCGGACACCTCAACTTCAGCCGTGTCGTCGACTTCCACCTCGATGGTGCACTTCCCGCCGTCACCACCGCCCCCGGTGATATTCGCCCGGAAGGTTTGCACTCTTTGCGCACTCAGATGCGTGGCGCAAGCCAGCATGGTTAACGCCAGCAAGACCGATTTATTTTTCATGGATGGTCCTCCGCGTCTATCATAATAGACGGCAGCTCATAGGACCTAAGCGACGCCTTTTGCAACCGCTTTCCGTATCCCAAGGGCTAACTGTCTCGCAGCTGGCCTACGCATGAGCGAATCGCGGCCCACCTCTCCAAACCGCGCCTTCGCTCTCGACTTCAACAACCGGAACTGGGTTTCCGTCAAATTCATCGAAGCACAGATCTCTTCTTTCGATTCCTCGAAAACGTAGAACCGCCGAAGGACTTCGCGCTGCCGGGGGTGAAGCAAACTCAATGCCCGGTTAACCAGAGTATGCTGCTCGGCTTCCGCTAGTATCCGATAGGGATCGTCCTTGTTATCTGCAAATACGCGCTCCATCACACCTTCATCACAACTGCACTCCGGGCCGGAACGGACCCGAATTTGCGACCACGCCTGGCGCTTGGCGACGGTGACTGCGTACCCAGGGAACGCGCGTGGATCCACAACGCGTCCCCCCTGAATAGCATCGATTAAGATCAGAAATACTTCGTGCAAGCGGTCTTTGGATTCTTCTATCGGCAGTCGGCGGCGCAGCAGAAAGAGAATTCCTCGCGAAATCACAGTGTAGAGTTCATCAACCGCAGCACGTTCGCGGTTTTGAACGCGCAGCAGCAACGCCGTCCAATCCACTTCCGAGCACCAGGTCGTCTGCACTTGCGGTATCTGGGAATGCGGTATTGCCGGCACGCCGTCTGATTTCAAGTTGGTTATCATCCATTCGTCCCTATGTCGGCTGGCCGCCTGCTCTGTTCTCACAACGGCTGCGCAGAAAGCTAACATGACATCTCTAGGTAAATACTACATCACTTAGCCCGGATCTTAGACACCCTTACTTGGAGTATACAGTCCCCTCAGATGGGGGTATTATATCTTGACTGATTACTAACACTTACTTCAGAATGTTATACTTACGTTTCTGCCGGAACTCCGTTAGTACCAAGTGGCATGTTGGTTCATTTCGGCCCATCGTGTCCGATATGACACAAACCGTGCACGAAGGGAACACGGTGTAATCCTGGTTCCACTGTATCGAGTGTCCTATTTGCCCTTAAAACCGCGTCCAACCTCGTCGACAAACGCGGGATAATACCAGCGAGGAGGAAATTGCATGCAATGGACGCCAGGTGACATCAGCGAAGACATCGAGGACCGGCGCGATAGCAGCGGCGGCGGAGGCGGTGCCAGTTTCGGCGGATTTGGGGGCGGTTCGCTGGGAATCGGCGGCACCCTCATTCTCGTCGTGCTCAGCGTCATCTTTAAGCAGGACTTCTTCTCCATGTTCTCTGGGGGAGCGCAGCAGCCGTCCCGGCGGATCGAAACCACCTCCGACCCCGCACGTTCGGCGGGCGAAAAGCGAGAAGTGCAGTTCGTGTCTTTTGTCCTTGATGATGTGCAGCGGAACTGGGAGCACTTGCTGCCTCAGTCTGGCGCTTCCTACCGGCACGCGAAACTGGTGCTCTTCCGCGACTATACGCAATCCGGTTGCGGCGCGGCCGAATCGGCGACGGGACCGTTTTATTGCCCCGAAGATGAAAAAGTCTACGTCGATCTGGGCTTCTTCGACGAACTGAAGCAGCGTTTCGGGGCTCCCGGTGAGTTCGCGCAAGCCTACGTGCTGGCCCACGAAATTGGACATCACCTGCAAAAGATCCTTGGAATCGAGGGAAAGGTCCGGCGTCTGCAGGAAAGCAATCCCCGCGAAGTAAATCCTTTGTCTGTGAAACTCGAATTGCAGGCGGATTGCTTTGCCGGAGTTTGGGCCAACTCCACCGAGCAAAGAAAAATCATTGACGCCGCTGATGTGGAATCTGGATTGAAGGCCGCGGCCGCGGTAGGAGACGACCGGCTGCAGCGGATGGCTGGACGCAGCGTTAGCCCCGAATCGTTCACCCACGGATCCTCCGCCCAGCGCGTGAATTGGTTCCGTCGAGGCCTGGAAGAGGGCAAGGTATCGGCCTGCAACACCTTCAATAGCCGCTAGAGAAAGGTCTTGAAATCCATAATGTCGCCGTCCTGCACGACATACTCTTTACCCTCGGTTCGCAGCTTGCCCTGTTCCCGGGCTTTGCCAAAGCTGCCGCACGAGACCAGATCATCGTAGGCAATGGTTTCCGCCGAAATAAAACTCTTCTCGAAGTCGGAGTGAATCACTCCGGCCGCCTGTGGCGCTTTGTCTCCGGCACGGATGGTCCATGCGCGCGTCTCTTTCTCGCCCGTCGTCAAGTACGTCCGCAGGCCCAAAAGGTAGTAAGCCTGCTTAACTAGCGTTCCCGCGCCGGATTGATCCACGCCTAACCCGGCAAGATATTCCGCGCGTTCATCGGGGGGAAGCGCGCAAAGTTCGGATTCAATCTCGGCCGAAACCACCACGGCGATGGTTCCCAAATGCTCCGCCGCATAGGCTTTCACCTTCTGCACCCACGGATTCGCATCGGGGTTGGCCAGATCGTCTTCCGCCACATTGCAGGCAAACAGAGTCGGCTTGGCCGTCAACAGGAAAAGCAGTTTCATCAGGGCTGCCTCTTCCGGCGTCACTTCCAACGTGACCGCGTGCTTTCCCTGATCGAAATGGGGTTCCAGCCGATCCAGCAAATCCAGTTCCGCCTGCGCCGCTTTGTCGCCCGCTTTAGCCACTTTTTGCTGCCGTTTACGCCGCTTCTGTATGCTGTCCAGATCGGCTAGAACCAGTTCGGTGTTGACCACCTCAATATCGCGGATGGGATCCACTGAATCCATTACGTGTTCAATGTCGGAATTCTCAAAACAACGAACCACTTGGACGATCGCATCCACTTCGCGGATATGACCCAGAAACTGGTTCCCCAATCCTTCGCCTTGGCTGGCCCCTTTCACCAGGCCGGCAATATCGACAAATTCAAACACGGAGGGGATTATTTTCTGGGTGCGGCTGATTTTCGCCAGCACCTCAAGGCGTTCGTCCGGAACCGTCACGATTCCCTGGTTGGGTTCGATGGTACAAAAGCGATAATTGGCAGCCATCGCTTTCCGCGTTTGCGTAACCGCGTTGAAGAGTGTACTCTTGCCAACATTTGGCAGACCAACAATACCAGCACAAAGCATTTTTTGTAAGGGAACCTTTGAAGTGAGAAGTAGGAGGAATGAAAGCCTACCGACAGTCTAGCAGGGGGCGGAGCGATGGGTGCACGATCTTACGGGGTAGTCTAATTCTCTTTTGAACTTGTTTTTAAAACACCGCGAATGGGCTACGAAATCACTTGCAAGCCTACGATCTCTGGCCTAAGTTTATCGGTAAGGGCAACGTTCAGTTAGTCTTCAGGGAGCCACCATGTGCGTGTTCTTTAGTGCTCTACGCACTAAGTTCAGGACTATTACAATTCTTATTGGACTGGTGCTGTTTGCCATCGCCCAGATGCCGGTTTTCCCGGCTCCGATCGCTTATGGACTGGACACCACGGAAACTGGGATCGGTTCGCGCGCGGACGTGGTGCCGGGACAAAACGGCAATCTGCCGGCGGATCAGCGGACGTGGAAGAAATGGTTCAACACCGCAGCTTTCACCGCTCCGCCCAATGGCCGCTTCGGCAACGCTCCGCGGACCAACAACATCCGGCTGCCCGGCATCGCCGTCGTGGATTTTTCGATTCACAAGCAGTTC
>JBBRNO010000015.1:0-82976 GCA_038230275.1 Bryobacterales bacterium | reverse complement strand
GACACCAGCAATGTCCGGCTACAGGATATCGGCTCGCAATCCATCGTCCCGCTTCTCAACCTCGAACCCGGACAGACCTTACTGGATCTTTGCGCCGCCCCAGGCAACAAAACTCTCCAGGCCCTGGAATCCGGCGTCCGGGCCATCGCGTGCGACATACACCTGCACCGCCTGCGACAGATGGCGGGCTGTCCCAGAGTAGTGCTGGACGCAACCCAACCGCTGCCGTTCAACCGCGCTTTTGATCGCATCTTGCTGGACGCGCCCTGTTCCGGCACCGGGACGCTATCGCGAAACCCGGAGATCCGCTGGCGCATCCAGATAACGGATCTTTTGGAGTTGCATGAAAAACAGACACTGCTGCTTCATCAAGCGCTCCTCGCTCTCGGCCCTAACGGCAGGTTGGTTTATTCCACCTGTTCGCTGGAGCGCCAGGAGAATGAGGATGTCGTCGCTCGAGTGGTGGCGGAGACCGCGGGAAAGTACAAGGTTGTGGAAACCCGCCGCCGAACCCCGGGGATCGATCCGGGAGATGGATTTTTCGCCGCTGTGATAACATCAAGTTGAATCCGCATTGAAGAGTAGGGGAAGCCGCAAATGGCTGAAATCATTCCATCCATCCTGTCCGCGGACTTCGCCCATCTGGCCGCGGAGATCGCCCGGGTAGAACATACCGGAATCCGCATGCTACACGTCGATGTGATGGACGGGCACTTTGTCCCGAACCTGACCTTGGGACCACCAGTGCTAAAGTCAATTCGCAAGATCACCAAGCTGACTTTGGATGTGCACCTGATGATTGAAGATCCCGATAAGTATGCGCCCATTTTCATTGAAGCGGGCGCGGATCACATCTCCGTTCATCAGGAGGCCTGCCGGCACCTCGACCGCACCATCCGCATGATACAGAGCGAGGGTGCCAAGGCTGGTGTCGTCCTGAATCCAGCCACGCCCATCCAGACGCTGGACGATGTAATCGAAATCGTAGACTATGTCCTCATCATGAGTGTCAACCCCGGTTTTGAGGCGCAGAAGTTCATTCCAAATGCATTGAATAAGATTCGTGCGTTGGATAGGCGCCGCAAGGCACTAGGATTGCTACTCCCAATCGAAATCGATGGCGGAATCAATCTAGAGAACCTCGGCGACGTCATTCGAGCGGGTTGCGACTGGGTCGTGGCCGGTTCCAGCGTTTTCCATAGTGACGATCCGGCAACAACCGTGACGCGGATGCAACAGATTGCCAAGAGCGCCGAATCGGTCCATGTGTAGTTCGAATCAGGTTGTACACTTATAAAGGTAAAGATAGATCATGCTTCATCACAAAAACTGGCTTCTCCGTCTCCTCGCGCTTTCGGTTCTCTGTGCGCTCATTAGTTCCTGCGGATTCAAACGCAAGAAATACGAGAACCCCATTACCAAGGATACCCAGCAGCCTGACAAAGTGCTGTTCGACAAAGCCATTAACGACATGGAGCGCAGCCGCTATGAAGTGGCGCGCCTTACCTTGCAAACGTTGATGAACACCTACGACACCAGTGAATACCTGGCGAAGGCGAAACTGGCCTACGCCGACAGCTGGTTCCGCGAAGGCGGCACGCACGGCTTGGCCCAGGCAGAAGCCGAGTATAAAGACTTCATCCTGTTCTACCCCACTCTGGAGGAATCGGCCGAAGCGCAGCAGAAAGTCTGCATGATTCATTACCGCCAGATGGAAAAGGCCGACCGCGACATGCTCCACGCCCTGCGTGCGGAGGACGAATGCCGTAACATGCTGGTGCAGTTCCCCAACAGCAAATTCGCTCCGGAGGCGCAACAGCGGCTTCGGGAAATTCAGGAAGTGATTGCCGAAGGCGAAATGCGCCGCGGGACGTTTTATCACACCAAGGGCAGCAATCCCGCCGCCGCCAACCGGCTGCAGGCACTGACCGATCAATACCCCCTCTACAGCAACGCCGACGAAGCCAACATGCTGTTGGGTGATTCGTACTCGAAAATGGGCACCCGGTTTCGCCAGAAGAGCGGCGAGGCGTTTGCCCGGGTGGTTCGCGAGTACCCGCTCAGCCCGTATGTGGACGATGCAAAGAAGCGATTGCAGACCCTGGAAATACCCATTCCCGAGGCGGACCCAGTGGCCTACGCCCGTATGAAGTATGAGAATGAGAATCAGACCAAAACGGGAATGACTTCGAAAGCTTTAGGCCCACTGAAGCGTGGTCCCGATGTCAGGCAGGCGGCCAAGTCCGGCACCCCGGCGATGACCAGCCTCCGTCCCACGGTACCCGCCAGCGTGCCGGTGCCGGCCGCTACCGGCGCTACCGGGTTCTCAGGCGATGTAACCGTGGCTCCCATTACCGACCCGACCTTGCTCGAAACCAAGCCCGACGCCCGGCAGAATCCGCCCGCGGCCACCCCGGATGCAGCCGCCGCCCCCACTGCGGCCGACCCGGCAGCCAAAGATGCCGCGGCCAAGCCCGAAGGCGAGGCAGGCGCCGCGCAGCCGGCCGCTGCAGTTTCATCGGCCGCGCCGCTTCCCACCAATCGGGATTCATCGAAGCAGGGATCGCAAAAGAAGACGAAAAAGAAGAAGACCGCCAGCCAGTAGTTTCGCTATGCTGACACTGTATGAGCCGCATTCTTCTCGCCGACGATAGTCCGCACGCCCAGCGCATGGGTGAACGTATTCTTCGCGAGGAAGGGTTCGAAGTGGTTACCGTGACAGACGGCAACACGGCTCTGATGCGCCTGGCCGACGTGGATCCCGATTTAGTGCTTGCCGACGTGTCTCTGCCCAGCCGGTCCGGCTACGAAATCTGTCAGGAAGTGAAAAAGCAGCTTCGCTACCAGCACGTCCGGGTCATCCTGACGGCTGGCATGCTGGAACCCTTCGATGAGGCGCAGGCTGCGGTGGTTAGGTGCGATGGCGTTCTCAAGAAGCCGTTTGAGTCTTCGGTGGTGCTTGAGATGGTGCGTCCGCTCATCGCGGCCGCCAGCGCGGCCCGGGCGGAAAGATCGGCCCCAGTGGAATTCTTCCCGCCCGTGGCGGAAAAGCAGCAGTCGCTGGTTTCCTTGGTTCTGGTGCCCACCGCGGCAGTACCGGTGCGCGTTGTAGCGGAACCGCTGGGAATTCCCGTTTCTTCCGCCGCCCCTACCCTGGAGGCGGAAAGAGTCCGCGCCGCCGTCACTCTGGCCCTCGAAGCCTCGCTTCCTAAAATGATTGACGAGATTACTGAGCGTGTTCTGGTAGCATTAGGTCATTAACCAATGCCTGACAACAGCTTCGATATAGTCTCGAAAGTGGAAATGCCTGAAGTGATCAACGCCATCCAACAGGCCGACAAAGAACTGCTGACCCGCTTCGATCTCAAGAATTCGAAATCCTCTATTGCGCTCAATGAGAAGGATCACAAGATCACCCTCGCCAGTATTGATGAGTTCAAGTTGAAGGCAGTCACTGAGATCCTGCAGCAAAAACTGGTCAAGCGGGGCATCTCGTTAAAGGCGCTCACCTACGGCCCGCTGCAGCCCGCCTCGGGGGCCACCGTTCGACAGGAGATTACCCTGGCACAGGGGATCGCCATCGAAAAGGCCAAGGAAATCGTCAAGATTATCAAGGATAGTAAGAAGAAGGTGCAGGCCTCCATTCAAGGCGATCTGGTGCGCGTCAGCGGCAAGGATCGCGACTCCCTGCAAGAGATTATCAAGTTGCTGAATGGCTTCGATCTCGGGATCGACATGCAGTTTATCAACTACCGCACGAATTGATTCCCGCCTGAATGCCCCGCCGGATTGAAAGTCTGATGCTCGATGGGCCCGCCGGGAAACTGGAGGCGCTGCTCGAAGAGCCGGAGGACCAGGAGCCCCGATACGCCGCTCTGGTCTGCCATCCGCACCCGCGCCACGGCGGCACCATGCACAACAAGGTGGTCTACCGCATGGCGCGCGGCCTTCGCCATAGCGGATGCGTGGTGCTCCGCTTCAACTACCGCGGCGTAAATCTCAGCGAAGGTAGCTACGACCATGGCAATGGGGAACTGGAAGATGCCCGCGCCGCGCTTACCTGGCTCCGCGAGCGCTATCCTCATCTTCCCTACTTGCTGGCTGGATTCTCTTTCGGTTCGCGGATCGTCCTGCGGCTGGGATGCGCGCTACCGGACGTCGACCGCGTGATTGCGGTGGGTTTTCCCACGGTCTATGCCGATCGTTCGTATCTGGAAGATTGCACCAAAGATCGTATTTTCATCCACAGCACCAACGACCAATTTGGACCGATGCCGGAATTTCAGGCGCTGTTCGACCGGTTGCCGGAGCCGAAACGGTTAATTTGGGTGGAAGCCGATGACCACTTCTTCAAGGGCGCGCTCGACGAATTCGAAGCTTCAATTGCCGGAGTGCTTCAGCTGCCGGTTTAAGCGGCGATTCACCCGGCTGGCGATCAGATTGGCGACTTTGGCCAGCAATCCAGGAACATCTTCCGGTTCCACCAAAACGGACCGCTCAGAGTTCGATTGCCGCATGACGTTGTTGTGATAGGTGGTTACAATCGCCGTGGCAGGCTTGTAATCCATCATCTTGGCGTGAGCAATCACCTTCAGCCCCGCTTCCGGCGATTCCATCTGTAAGTCACTGAGAACAAGCTCGTATTCTTCCCGATCCAGTTTGCCAACTGCTTCGGCGGCGGTGGCTGCGGCGTCCACATGATAACCGCCCGCTTCCAAAACAGTCTGAAGCGTAAGTCGAGATGTTGGGTCGTCGTCGACGACTAGCACCCTGGCTAGATCGAGGCTGGCACCGCGCGAAGTTTTGATCATTGGGTGCTCTCCCGAAGAGTTCGGAGCAGGCCGTTGCTTCACCGCTCACTTTCTCATCATAACGCAAAGTGGTCAAAAACGAGCCACCATTTTGCGGGGTATGAAACCTACACTCATAGTACAGTGCTCAAGTTGCGGCAATGGTCAAAATCGGGTAGCTTGATTTCAGCGTTCAAATTTCCATGAGCGGACAAACGCGAATTACCATCTGCCTCGCTGTTACCGGAGCCGTATTTCTGCTCGCTGGATTTCGAGACCGCTACTGGCCAGGGCATCTGACTCTGAATACAGCATCGCCCAGCCGGGAAGACATCGGAATCGCCATGACATTCGGGCTCTTCTTTCTAGGCGCGTCTGCGTTTCGAATGATTCGTTCCAGACCGCAACCCTGAATTACAGAACAGAACCAATATCAACCTAACTGGAAGACACGCGCGAAGATCGCGTCCACATTCCGAAGTTGCCGGTCGAGCGAGAAACTCTGGGCAATCTTTTCAGGCGAAAGATAAGACAGCACTTCCGTGTCCTGGGAAATCGCTTTCCGAAAATCCGATTCCTCTTTCCACGCCTGCATCGCCTTCGTTTGTACCGTTTTGTAAGCCGCCTCTCGCAACATCCCGGCGGCGGACAAATCGAGTAGAAGTTGACCCGAGAACACTAATCCTTGCGTCGAGTCCAGATTTCGCCGCATCCGTTCCGCGTTCACCTGCAATCCATCGATCAGCCAGGACGTCTTGGCCAGCAGATAATCAGTCAAAATGGTGGAATCGGGTAGTATGACACGCTCCACTGAAGAGTGCGAGATATCCCGTTCGTGCCACAGCGCGATGTTTTCAAATGCCGCCTGGACATTCGCGCGCACCACGCGGGCCAAGCCGCAGATCTGTTCGCAGGTAACCGGGTTCCTTTTGTGCGGCATCGCCGACGATCCTTTCTGGCCGGCGGCAAACGGTTCTTCCGCCTCACGCACTTCGGTCCTCTGCAAGTGCCTGATTTCAAGCGCGATTTTGTCAAGCGTCGCCGTGATCAGCCCGAGCGAAGAGACATAGGCCGCATGCAAATCGCGCGACAGAACCTGCGAGGAAATGGGGGCTGCCTGTAATCCCAGTTTGGCACAGATCAAGTCTTCAGCCGCAGGTCCGATGTGGGCGAATGTGCCCACCGCACCGGAGGTCTTCCCTACCCTCAAGTCCTCCGCCGCCGCGTCAAACCGCCGGATGTTACGGCGCATTTCGTCATACCACAGCGCCAGCTTAAGCCCAAATGTGATCGGTTCCGCGTGGACTCCGTGGGTCCGGCCAATCTGCACTGTGTGCTGGAATTCCACCGCCCGGCGCTTCAGGATCTCCGTCAACCGGCTCAATTCCTGGTGAATCAGCGCCGAGGCTGCTTTAATCTGGAGCGCCTGCGCTGTATCTACTACATCATTAGAAGTTAAACCGTAATGGAACCACCGGGACGATTCCGCGGCACCCGCTGCAGCCATCGATTCTGCTACGGCTGTAGTAAATGCGATGACGTCGTGCTTCACCTCACGCTCAATCCCTTGAATCCGCGCCACATCCACCCGCGCGTGGGTCCTTAGCGCCTTGGCCGCCTCAGCCGGTACCTCTCCCAGTTCCGCCAGCGCCTCCGAGGCAGCAAGCTCTACCGCCAACCACGACTGGTACTTATTCTCATCACTCCAAATGTGGCCCATGGCGGGCCGCGTATAGCGGGGAATCATTGTAGTTCCAGTCTATCAGTGTGATTTAGCGCAGCGTCCGGGAAAATAGCTGGACAGAACCTATAATCGGCGTTCATCCGCGTGCATCGGCGGCCAATTCTTTAGCCGCCGATGCACGCGGATGAACGCGGATCAAACCCCACGGCAAGCTAATAAGAGCAAGCTAATAAGCGAATACCGCCGACTGTTGCTTGGGTTCCGAAACCACCAGCCGCGTGCATAACGACCGTTGTGCCAGCGCCTGGGAAGCCACCAATTCCACCGTGGCGGGGTAATTGTTGTGTGGGCTCAAATGGCCTAGCACTAACGTATCCACGCTCGAATCCATGCCGTCGCAGATGTAATCGGAGACGGCATCGTTCGACAAATGGCCCTTCCGTCCCATCACCCGCTGCTTGACGGACCACGGATAGGGACCCACTTTCAGCATCTCCAGATCGTGATTCGATTCCAGCAGCAGGAAATTCACGCCACGCAAATGCACTTGAATCGACTCCGGGATATAACCTAAATCGGTTACGATGCCGATCTTAACGCCATGGGTGCGAACACAAAACGCGACCGGGTCGATGGCGTCGTGAGGAATGGTGAAGGTGTCGATCTCCATTTCGCCAATCGAAATCCGCTCGCCGGCTTGAAATGTCTCCAGCTTCTTGCGGTCGAATTCGCCCCAGGCGATGGCGGGAGCGGTAAGCGTACTCAGATAGACCGGGATTTCCAGTTCGCGCAGAATCGGAATCAGGCCGCAGACGTGGTCGCTATGTTCGTGCGAAATCACTACCGCATCCAGATCCTTGGGCGACTCGCCTATGGCGGCCAGTCGTGCAAAAATCTCCCGCTTGCTCAAACCCGCGTCGATAAGAATGCGAGTGTTCTCGGTCCCGATGAACGTGGAATTGCCCGAGCTGCTGCTCGCCAGCACACAGATTTTTACGATGATCCCTCCGGCGGCTCCAACTTCCCCGATCTTGCCTTGTATTTCTTGTTTAATCTTGCCTTGTATCTCTTGTATCATGCCCCGGAACAAAACAACAGGGAAATGTTATCTCGCACAAAGCAGAAGCCCGGTTTACAATGGGGAATCCCATGAAAGCTCGCGTCTACGTATCTCTTAAGCCGACCGTCCTCGACCCCCAAGGGCAGACTATCCGTGGTGCACTGGCCGGACTAGGCCACACCTCTATTGCCAGCGTCCGTCAAGGCAAGTATTTCGAGATTTCCCTGGCGCCGGGTACAGACCCGGCAGGCGCGGCAGCCGAGATTGAACAAATTGCAAGGGATGTACTGGCCAATCCCGTCATTGAGGATTACCAGGTAGTATTTATTGACTGACAATTCAGAGGCTGAGCACTGGGAGGGTAGACTATGTGTGGAATCGTTGGCTATATCGGGTCGCAACAAGCGGTGCCCATTGTTCTGGATGGCTTGCGCCGATTGGAATATCGCGGCTACGACTCGGCGGGCATCGCAGTGGTATCGGATGGTGAGCTTTGCGTGCGGCGCGCCTCAGGGAAGCTGCGCAACCTCGAAGAAGTTATCCGGACCAATCCAATGGTTGGCTCCTACGGCATCGGTCACACGCGTTGGGCGACCCACGGGCGGCCAACCGAGGAGAATGCCCATCCGCACCGCGATTGCAAAGGCGATATCGTGGTGGTCCACAACGGGATTGTCGAAAACTACC
This sequence comes from Bryobacterales bacterium, assembly GCA_038230275.1. Lineage (GTDB taxonomy): Bacteria > Acidobacteriota > Terriglobia > Bryobacterales > Bryobacteraceae > JANXXV01. The sequence continues at coordinate 74,755 of JBBRNO010000015.1, read as the reverse complement.
TCTCTCTGAAGGCCCAACTGCAGAAGGAGGGCCACGTCTTTCTGACAGAAACAGATACCGAAGTGATTGCCCACTTAGTGGAAAAGCATTATACCGGGAACCTGGAAGAGGCAGTGCGCATTGCAGTCAAGCAGCTAACCGGAGTCTTCGCCCTGGCGATCATTGCCAAGTCGGACCCGAACAAGATCGTTGCTGCCCGATTAGGCCCCCCCGCAGTGATCGGCCTGGGCGATGGGGAATACTTCGTCGCCTCGGACGTGCCCGCAATCCTCAGCCACACCCGGGATATGTTCTTCCTGGCCGATGGCGACATGGCGGTTCTTACCGCGGAAGGAGTCCATCTTACCGACTTCAACGGCCGCGCCATCAAGCGCCAGGTTTCGCACATCTTGTGGGATCCCATCATGGCGGAAAAGGGCGGTTACAAGCACTTCATGCTCAAGGAGATTTTTGAGCAGCCGCGGGCCGTGCGCGATACGCTGCTGGGGCGCGTGGGCCAGGAGAGCGGGCGGATATTCCTGGACGAGATGGATATCACCCCAAAACAGTTCAAGGAGTTTCAACAGATCAAGATCATCGCTTGCGGCACCAGCTGGCATGCCGCGCTGGCCGGCAAATTCATGATTGAGAAGTTGGCCCGGATTCCGGTGGAAGTGGATTACGGCAGTGAATTCCGCTACCGCGATCCCATTATCAACTCGAATATGCTGACCGTGGTGATCTCGCAATCGGGCGAAACCGCGGATACCCTGGCGGCGCAGCGCGAGGCAAAATCCAAGGGCTCGAAAACGCTCGCCATCTGCAACGTGGTGGGGTCCATGATCACCCGAGAGGCCGCGGGAACGCTGCTAACCCATGCCGGGCCGGAAATCGGCGTGGCTTCCACAAAAGCCTTTACCTCCCAATTGACCGCGCTTTTCATTCTGGCCATGTATCTGGGCCAGGCCCGCGAAACCTTGAAGGAAGAAGAATCGAAGATGCTGGTGCAGGAGATCCTGCACATTCCGGGAAAACTGGAGACGGTGCTTTCCGCGGAGGGCAACTACGACGATCTGGTGCGCGTGCTTTCCCGTGCCAAGGATTTTCTCTTCCTCGGCCGCGGCATCCACTTCCCCATGGCGCTGGAAGGCGCGCTGAAGTTGAAGGAGATCTCCTACATTCACGCCGAAGGCTATCCGGCCGGTGAGATGAAGCACGGGCCAAATGCGTTGATCGACGAGAATCTGCCCGTCGTGGTGATCGCCACGCGCGACCCCTCCAGTGAGGAAAGCCGCGTGCGTTATGAGAAGACGCTCTCGAACATTCAGGAAGTGAAGGCCCGCGGCGGATTTGTCATTGCCGTGGCCTGCGAGGGTGACGACGAAGTGGTGAAGACGGCCGACCACGTGATCACCATTCCCTCGGCGAACGAACTGCTGCTGCCGCTGCTGGAAATTGTTCCGCTCCAGCTGCTGGCCTATCACATCGCCATCCGCTTAGGCTGCGATGTCGATCAGCCGCGCAACCTGGCCAAGAGCGTGACAGTGGAATAGTCACGGTGGAATAGTAGCTGTCGAAATCCATGAGGCAATTCACCCACTCGCTGGCCATTTCGACCCGCGGCAAGGGCCTCTACGATTTCACGCGCGAAGTTTCCAGATGGCTCCATGGCCTCTCGGTTTCGACCGGACTGCTAACCATTTTCATTCAGCACACCTCGGCCTCGCTCACCATTCAGGAGAACGCCGACCCCGACGTGATCCTGGACCTGAACGATTTCTTCAGCCGTCTCGCGCCTGAGGATAACCGTTTATACCGCCACACCGCGGAAGGTCCCGACGACATGCCCGCCCACATCCGCGCCGCGTTGACGCAGGTGCACCTTTCCATTCCAGTGATGGACGGAAAAATGGCGTTAGGCATCTGGCAGGGATTGTACGTATTCGAACATCGCGCAATGCCCGCACGGCGAAGCCTCGCGCTGCATTTTGTCGGAGAGTAAATTCCAAAACGCGAAGTTCTCTATTGAATTTTGTTCTTTCTTCGCTTTTAGTGATCCTATGACAAGCGGCGGGAAACTCAAGTGACCACGAAATTTGGGAAGTACTACGTGCCGATCGCTTCCCGGACGCTGGATGTTTTGGAAGCCTTCCGCACGCCACAGGACGAACTCACGCTGGAACAAATCCGCACGCGCACTGGTGTCGCGCATACCACCGCCTTCCGAATTCTCTATTCCTTGGTCCATCGCCGCTATCTGACACAGACCGGTAAGAAATATCGCTTAAGTCCGGTGCGGCGCAAGATCAGACTGGGATTCGGCACTCTCAGTGGCGAATTGCCGTTCGCGGTTACCATCTCCCAGAGTCTGCGCGTGGCCGCCACCGCGGCGGGAATGGAACTGATCGTCAAAGACAATCAGCGCGACCCCAGAATTGCCATCGAAAATGCCCAGGATCTGGTAGCCGAAGGGGTGGATGTCGCCATTGAATTTCAGCGCCATGAAGACGCTGCGCCCGTCATAGCCGACATCTTTGCCACCGCCGGCATCCCCACCATCGCCGTCCACATTCCGCAACCGGGCGCGGTTTATTTTGGCGCCGATAACTACCGCGCCGGTTGGACGGCCGGCGTGGCCCTGGCTGAATTTGCCAAAACACGCTGGCAGGATCCGGCGGAACTGCTGCTGTTGCTCGACATTCCGCAAGGCGGGATGGCGACGCAATCGCGGATGACCGGAGTCTTGCGTGGCCTGGAAAGCACCGCCGGGCCATTTCCCGCGGACCGCGTTGTCCGTGTGGACGGCAGAGGCATTCGGGAGGCCTCGCGCGCCATCACCGAAGCCATTCTGCGGGACCGTCCGCATTTGCGCCGCATTCTGGTGGCAGCCGCCAGCGACGAAAGTGCACTGGGGGCAGTGGACGCTCTACGGCAGGCAGGATTAGCGCTCGGTTCCGCGGTGGTGGGCCACGACGGAGAAGCGGATGCGGTTCGCGAAGTGGTGCGACCGGGATCGCCGTTCATCGGAACGGTGGCATTCTTCCCGGAGCGCTATGGCCGCGGGTTAATCAGCCTGGTGCTGCGGCTGTTGCAAGGCGAGCCGATCGCGCCGTTCCACTACATCGAGCACGAGTTGATCGACGTCCGGAACGCGGGAATTTACCTGGCCACCAGTCCGGGGTCCAATCTGGATTTATCCAGCCAGGTCACGCTGGCACAGTTGAGCGCGATTTAGCTCGCGGGTATGCCCAAGCCAGTTCATGTTGGTCCCATGAGTAAACACTCATTCTAGGCCGGCCTGCGATGTTTTCCGGTCCAACTGTTGAGTGCCCTTTGGGCCGCAAAGCCGACTCCAGCCTCTTCGGCAGGCAGAAGACCTGGAACTGTTGCTTCGTCGGATAGATACTTTCGTATTTCGTCCAGCTCTTCCCGCTTCAAATCGCGAATCCCACCTAAGACATTGAGCACTTCCCACCTGACCGAAGGCGACGGATCTGGCAGTGCATGCATCAATGCCTTAACCGTTTCGCGGCCCCGAAATCGGCGGCCTTGATTTACCCCCCCGAGCGCCCCAGCGGCGTACACTTTAGTTTGGGCACAAGTCTCCGTTAATAGCGCACGAGAGACTAGACGCTCCGCTCGTGTATCTTCGAGCATTCCTAATCCAACAATCGCCGCCTGACGATGAGATGCATTCTTTGAGTTCCTAAGTATGCTCATAAGGGGGCGTGTGGCACACCGGGTTCGAATCATTGCTAAAGCATCCACAGCTCCGACTACGACGCCGCTTTCCTCATCGGCGGCAAGTTCCAGTAGAAAAGGTACAGCTTGTCGTCCGAGAAGCGAGCCTAAGACAAAACAAGCCCGGTATCTATCGTGGCTGCTCTGTTGCTTGTTCCGGCAAAAGCGTAGAAGAGCTTCCTCCGAGTCAATTTTGAGTTGCCGCAAAGCCTTTCTCGCGCCCGCGAGTTGCACGGCTCTGGCACGACGGCGTTCTCTTCGACGAATTTTCATTCTCCTATGAGTCGCCTAAATATACTGTCGCAGCTTCGCGCCGGATTCCGGGATACGTCTGCGGCTCAACACCACCACTGCGCTGCAACTTTGGGATTGCAGCAGTTCCTGGACCAGCGCCGAGCCAACCGCGCCGATCGCGCCGATAGCGATTGCGCGGTAACTGTTCATTGCCGTTAGCATCGCATGAATCGGAGTGCCCCTTCAGTTGCCGTGTTACGCCTTTCACCACCCTGGCAACTTGTCGACAATCAGGGCATGTTTGACTGTACGCAATGGGTCCAACAGAGGAAGGCATAGCCGTCGCGGAACTTGTCTACTCCTCATGGCCCAAAACCGAGCCGCGCAGCCGATGCCGAAAGGGTCTTTCCGCACCACATCTGCTTGCATCCAGCGGGATTGACGGCAAATACTGCCGAATCGAAACGGGTTCCATTTGCACTCGGTGAACGTAGTACTTGATTTAGAAGCACATCGGCAAAACCTCAACTTGAATCCCGCACTGAAATCAGTGGATTATTTCGATCCCAAACCCTACGTCGACCTGGGCTTCGACTGCGCTTCGCATCTGGATAGTGTGCGCGGCATCCATCACCAGACACCGGACAACGCAGACCCGAGGCGCGCCAAAGAACAGTGGTTTCGCTAGCTTCAGCGGCGCAACGGGCACTTCCCTTGCTATGCTGATACCGGAACGTGTTCAGCAGACATCATCGGAAAGCACGGCTTCTTTTCGGTCTATCGGATGTATTGGTAACGGCTCTTGCCTTTGAGGCCGCCTACCAGACGCGGCGTCTACTTCCGTTTCTTGAGCACGACTTCTACCTGCAACGACCTGTAAAGGCACTGCTGCTAGGCGCATCGGTAGTAGCGTGGGTGGTCCTTGGCTACTGGCTGGACGTCTATGACAAGCTGGATTCCGCCCATCCCCGCATTATCCTTCGCGATACTTTCCGCCAATGCGCGGTGGGATTTGTGGCCGTGCTGGTGCTGGAATACTTCCTGCGCCTGGACCTCAGCCGCGCGTTTCTGGTGCTGTTCGGCGCCTACAGCTGGATATTCCTGTGCCTTTTCCGCTGGAAAGCCGGCAGCCTGATAGGCGTGGTACGCAGAGAATTCGCCTCGCCCCATTACGTGATGGTGGTGGGTTTGGGGGACCGCGCCAGAAAGCTGGGCGAATCGCTGGAACAATCGGCGAAATACGGCATCCGCCTGGTAGGCTTCCTGGCGGATGAGGAGGGTCCGCCAGTGCAGCTAAGTCGGCCCTATGAAGTTCTTGCGCTGTCTTCCCTGAACGAACTGCTGCGCCGGCGTGTCATCGACGAGATCATCTTCGCGGTGGACAGCCACCGTCTGGCCGACCTGGAAGAGTGCTTTTTGCTGTGCGATGAGGAAGGCGTGCGCACGCGGGTGGCGGTAGATTTCTTCCCGCACGTCAATAGCGAGATCTATCTGGACCGTCTGGGGTCGGCGCCGTTGTTGACGTTCTCCGCCGCGCCCCATGATGAAGTCCGGCTGCTGGTGAAGCGGGCGATCGATGTGATTCTGGCAGCCGCGGCTCTGCTGTTGCTGCTGCCGGTTATGCTTGTCATCGCCATGTTGATCCGGCTCACTTCGCGGGGCCCCGCCATTTTCCGCCAGGAGCGGTGCGGCTTAAACGGCCGGCGATTCGTGTTCTACAAGTTCCGTTCCATGTGCGATGGCGCGGAAGAGATGAAGGCCTCGCTGCAACACTTGAATCAAAAGGAAACCGCGTTCAAGATTCCAGACGATCCGAGGCTCACGCAGGTGGGCCGCTACATCCGTAAGTTTTCGATTGACGAGTGGCCGCAGTTATGGAACGTGATTCGCGGCGATATGGCTCTGGTGGGCCCGCGCCCGGCGGTTCCGCAGGAAGTGGAGCACTACAAACGCTGGCAGCGCCGCCGTTTGCGCATGCGCCCGGGACTGACGTGTTTGTGGGCCATCTCCGGGCGCGATAACCTGGACTTTGAGACGTGGATGAAGTTGGATATGCAGTACATCGACACCTGGTCGCTGGCATTGGACTGGAAGATCATTCTGCGGACCATTCCGCAGGTACTGCTGGGCAAAGGAGCTCACTGAATGAACCTGGTGCCATCGCAGGAAGATGTGGTGGAATTGCTGAAACAGACCGGCGCGCTTCGCAAGGGACACTTCGCCTATCCAAACGGACTGCATTCGGAAGAATATCTGGCGGTGGCGTTGGCCATGCGCTATTTTCAGCACGCCAAGACGTTGAGCGTGGGCCTAAGCCGGTTGATCCGTGCCAATGCGGAGTTGCGGGCCATCATTCCTGAACTATCCGTGGTGGCGCCGGCCACGGGTGGGCTTCCCGTAGCCTACGGGATGTGCGAGGCTCTACGCGCGCGCCAGGTTTATTGGGCCGAACGCGAAGATCCAAGTCAGCCGATGCGGTTCCGGCAATATCTGGAACAGGTGGCAGGCGAGAAAGTGTTATTGGTGGACGACATCTTTCGCACCGGCAACAAACTCACGGAATTGAAGCGGCTGGTGGAATCCAAGGGCGCCGAAGTAGTCGGATTGGCAGTAATGGTCTACCAACCGACACCGGACCCCCCGGACTTCGCGCCGCTACCGTTCTACTACCTTGCCAAGCTAAACGGCCTGTACTATAAGGACAAAGCTTCCTGCGACCTCTGCAAACAAGGCGTTCCCGTGGAAAACGTATGGATGTAAGTACTTACCCTCATCGGTGCCCGTGCACGCCCTCATTTGCGGGGCTTCTCAACGAAAGCAATTACATAACTCTTACAAATGGACCGTCAATAGCTTGATAGTCTGGTCGTAGAGATAGGTACGGCATCGCAATCTTAAGGAGTTTTGGGTGGCACTTAAAACGGTTAAGGCGAACAGATACAGCAAAGTCAGTTGGATAACTTCGATTGTGCTGGTGATCTTTCACATCGGCGCGATCGCGGCGCTATTCAATTTCAGTTGGACACGGCTGGCTGTCACGGCGGTTCTGTACTGGATCGCGATTGGCTTTGGCATAGGGATGGGATACCATCGCCTGCACACCCACCGTTCCTATAAGGTGCCCCGTTTTTTTGAGTACTTTCTGGCTGTCTGCGGCACCCTCACACTGGAAGGCGGACCCATTTTTTGGGTCGCCACGCACCGGGTTCACCATCAAAATTCCGATCAGGAAGGCGACCCGCACTCTCCAACAGAAGGCGGTTTCTGGGCCCATATGGGTTGGATTATGTTCGGCGACGCCAAGCATAACGATACGCAGGCCATGGCCCGCTACGCGCCCGATCTGGGAAAGGATCCGTTCTACGTCCTGTTGAACCAATATCACTATGTGCCGCTAGTCATATTAGGTCTGATTTTGCTCGCTGTTGGCGGCTGGCCGATGGTCTACTGGGGCATCTTCCTGCGCGTAGTGGTCGGATTGCACGCGACCTGGCTGGTAAATTCCGCCACGCACATGTGGGGCGCGCGCCGGTTTGAGACCAAAGATCAATCCCGCAATAACTGGTGGGTTGCCATTCTGACCTTCGGGGAAGGCTGGCACAATAACCATCACGCCCATCCCACCTCGGCCCGGCATGGGCTGGCCTGGTATGAGTTGGACATCACCTGGATCCAGATCAACTTCCTGAAACGGATCGGCTTTGCGCGCAACGTAAAGGTAGCGGCACTCCCGGAAGCCGCCAGCGAACGGCGCGCAGCCTGAACGCCGTCAAATAAGAACTTCATCCAAAAGAACGGAACCAGGCAGTTCCGTTCTTTTTCATCCGCGTTAATCGGCGTGCATCAGCGGCCAATTGATTGCCGAACCGAACAAAACAGCACAATTTCTGTACCGCCGCACCCCAGCTAAGATAATGCAAGTCGTGCCATCACCCCAGTAGCGGGATGACGGTCACAAATTGGCGTTGTTCCGTCTCGGGATTTGGCTCTGTTTCGTAAAGTTCACCGGAATGAAGGGCCGACTTCGCAGGAAGCCGGATTGGCTTTGTTTCGAAAAACACCGGGGAGAAAGGAACAGCTATTTAACCGGCGAGGAAAAGCTGGTCTCGCCCAACAGCACTTCCGCAAACGCACAGTACACTTGCACCTTCACAACGTTTGGGATGTAAGACGGCACCATAACCTGGCGCTTCTCGCCGCCCTTGATCTTAAACGCATCCAGCGTATAAATGTTGCCATTGGAATCCACCACGCGCCACGTCGGCGCCGGCGTGTCAGGCACCTTGAAATCGGCGGAGACGCGCAGTATACTCTTGCCGTTCTCGTAGGTGTGCATCGCGGTTCCGGTGTTGGCCTTCGGCCCTCGGAAGGTGGCGGTGCTGTGAACGTCACTGTTGCTGGCGGCGAATGTGACGCTGGCGGCAATAAACAAAGCACCCAGCGCGAAAACGGACATCATACGATTCATAAGTCTCATAGAAATTCTCCTTGTGATTTTGGTGGAACTACTCTTCCACGATCTGCACGGCGTGGCCATCCGGATCGCGAACGATAATCGACTTCCGGAGCTTCGCCTTCGCATCCGGCAACTCCACAACGCCGGTCGAGATGAGGGCTGACCGGAACTTCCGGAAATCCTGCGCGGCTTCCAACACGCCAATACCGGAAAACTTGGTTTGCCAGTGAAGCAGATCGTTCGATCGTTCATCTGGCGGATAGGGACGGCCATCCCCGGGAGCGAGATACTCCAGAAACTCGATGCCGGGGCCGGAAGCCGCGCGTAATGCGGTGATGTGCAGCCGGGCTCCAAAAACGTTGTTCAGCCGCTCCTGTTCAGGCCCGTAATTCTCGCTCTCCCCAACCACTTGCAGACCGAGAATGTCGCGGTAGAACGCTAAGCTTTTCTCTGTTTCTGTAATCACAATGGCCGTGTGGTCTATTCCCAGAAACAGCTTTTCGGCAGTCTTGTGCCACTTCGCATTTCCTTTGCCTGCCGGAAATGCCAGGATCTCCAGCGGGTGCCCGTCCGGGTCGCGAAAGTAGAAAGCACGGATGCCGGCGGCGTTCTTGTTCCACTCCGGCAGTAGCTGCGGCCCAGTCGAGGCGTGCTGCACTTTATGGTCCCGCAGCACGCCATAGGCGCTGTCCATATCGCTTACGATGATCGCGACATGTTGGAACCAACGGTCGTTGCTGCGGGCGTCTACAGGCGCCGGACGCCCTTTCGGCGCCAGGTATTCCGTCAGTTCAATGAACTCATCACCCAGGCGCGTACGAGCGGTTCGCGTACGCAACCCAAAGACGCCTTGTAGATGTTCGTAGGCGGCGCCATCCAACTCCACTTCGGAGACCTTTTCAAAGGACAGCACCTGAGAATAGAATTCGACAGAGCGGTCGAGATCGGAGACGGTAAGCCCGATGGAATCCAGGGCTGAGACCAGCGACTTGCGCTCCGAAGCAGCAATCGCGCCAGCCAAAACAAGAAACGTGAGAAATGTTCGACGCAACATTAATGGAGCCTCTCAATCAAATGGTCGCCAACACGGAGTGCATTAGCCATGATGGTGAGGGCAGGATTCACCGCCGCGCTAGACGGGAAGAAACTGCCATCCACGACATAAAGATTGTCCAACTCATGCGCTTTGCAATGGATGTCCAGAGCGGATGTCTTGGGATCGTGTCCAAAACGGATGGTTCCGTTCTGATGCGCCACGCCGGCCAGCGGGATGCGCTGCCCCAGAAACAGATTGCGCGCGAACAACCCTTGATGGCATCCGTGGCCATGAACCGCGCAAGCCGACTGCTGTTGCAACAGATGCTTCAACTTGGCAATCAGCCGGTTGTGGCCCTCTTCGTTAGCCAATTGGTAGGAGAGGACAATGTTGCCTTCGCGGTCAAGGGTCACTCGATTGTCCGGATCGGGTAAGTCTTCCGAGGTGAGCCAGAAGTCCAGTGAGTGGTTCGCCATCAGGTCCAGCGTGAAACCGGGCGCAATGGCCGGCGCGCCAGCTTTCAGCGTCTCGCCATCCAACTTTCCAACGAAGGAGATGTGGCCCATCGGATACTCCCACTCGGGTGCTCCGAAGTAGAAATCGTTGATCGAGAGCGTCTCCTGAAACACCGTCGGATTCGGACACTTGGAGAGAGCCATCAGCACCGAATTGATATAGCCCATGTAGTGTACTGTCCGACAAATAGCTGGACACAAGAAACGGCTTGCTCACGCGCGCGGCTCGGTCTCGGACTCGTTGCTGCAACAGTAGTTTCCGAGCCGCGACTGTAAAGGAGAGGTTTCCGGTAGTGTCCACCCAATTCGCAGACACTACAGTAGTGGCGGCCCACCACATCGGATCCATTGGCCAGCCCATTCGGATGCCGCTCATTCGCCGAGCGCAGCAGCAGGGCCGCGGAATTGATGGCGCCGCAGGAGACCACCACGATGGCGGCCGAACACTCCTCGCGCACTCCGTCCCGCCTCACAATCACCTTCGAAACTTCCCTACCCGATGCACTGGTTTCCAGCCGCTCCACCATCGCGTTCGTCAGCAGCGTAACGTTCCGCATGGCCAGCGCCGGGTCCACTGAGCACACCTGCGCATCGGCCTTGGCATACACCGGGCAAGGAAAACCATCGCAGGTGCCGCAGCGGATGCACTTGCTCTTGCGCGGATCGCGCTCGTCCAACATCACGCCCAGCGGTGTATGAAACGGCTTCAAACCCAAGCGGGCGAAGTCGTCACTCAGCGCTTGCATCCGCGGTTCGTGGCTGACGGCCGGGTGCGGGTAGGCGCAGCAGGCATTTGGCTCGGTAGGGTCTTCCCCGCGATTTCCATGAACATGGTGCAGTGCTTCCGCCTTCGCGTAGTAGGGCTCAAGGTCATCGTAGGAGATGGGCCACGCAGGCGAGAGGCCGCCGTAGTGGTGAATCTCGCCAAAGTCTTCCTTGCGCAGGCGAAACAAAGCGGCGCCATAGAACTTGGTGTTTCCGCCCACGCAGTAGTTCGTATGCGGGTGCAGCGGATGGCCGTCACGGTCGTGCCAGACTTCTTTGGTCTGATACTTCCCTTCCACGTTAACGGCACGAGTGTTCCAGTTGTCCTTCTCGCGCCTTACGTAGTCACCGCGTTCCAGAATGAGAATCCGTTTGCCGGTCTCAGCCAATTTGTGTAAGAGGGTTCCACCGCCGGCGCCGGTGCCGATGATGATGACGTCAGAGTGATTCATTGGAGATGCTCCTGAGTGCTGCGAAATTACAGCGGAAGATACAGCGCGCGCTGTTCGAGTGATGAAGTTTGGCGCAAAAGATTCCTTGCGCGCCATGCCGCAAGAGATAGATTTGACCCGCCGCCAACATTCCCAGTAGCGGTGCCGTGAAGTAGATCCAGATTGACGTCCAGTCCTGCGCCGGAAATGCCGAGCTGAAGGTTCGCGCCGGATTCATGCTCATTCCGGAAATGGGCGATTCCACCGTAATATAAAGTGCAATCAGGAAGCCCGCGAAGAGTGGAGTCCAGCGATGCAGCCGCTTCGAATTGGACACGGCCAGCACTGTCAACATCATGATCAGAGAGATGACGGCCTCGGCCCAAAACGCGGCGCTCGGTCCGCGTGGTCCGGGCACCGTGACGACGTAGTTCACCGCCGAGTGACGCAGCGGAAAGCCAATCAGGAAGTCGGCAATCAGAACACCGCTAACACCGCCAAGAAACTGAGCGGAGATGTAGAAGAAAGCATCCCAGCGCTCCACCTTTCCCAACAGACAGTAGGAGAATGTCAGCGCCGGATTCAGGTGAGCTCCGGAACGCTGCCCCCAGGGAGAGTAGACAAGGCCGATGGCCGTGGTCCCCATGGCGACGCCCATCACCGACCGCCGCAGAAGGTCGCTGCCAATTGCCTGGTGCAACGGAGACCCCGGATGCCCCAGCAGCACCCCGAAAGCGCATGCGGTGAACATGAAAGTAGCAAGCCCCGCGGCCTCCATCAAGTATTCCGGCCAATGGCGTCTAAGGAAAGAAGGGAAAGTGTGCATGGTTGCACTCATAATGCTTCCCGGCAGCCGGTTATTCCCGGGAATAAATCGCGGGGCCGAACGGATATCCCTGCCATAGACCGCGATGGAAAACAACACACTGTATATCCGGCAGGCCGTCCTGGTGGAAGTCAACATAACCTGGCTGCGGCAGGCGCTTGCCATTGTTCAATCGATTGACGACGCAACCTTCAGCACGTCGCCGCATGCATTGGCGCCTCATCGCGTGGGAGGCCACCTGCGGCACATTCTGGAGTTCTATGAATGCTTCCTGGATGGCCTCGTTACAGGGCGCATCGACTACGACGCGCGGAAACGGGACGAGATGGTGGAGAACAGCCGTTCGGCCGCTACAGGAAAGATCTGTTCGATTATCCGTCGCCTGGAGACAACCTTGAACCTCCGACGCGACTCCGCTGTCGGCGTGCGGATGGAAGAATTTGGCTACCTGCCATCTTCGGTGGGACGCGAACTCCAAGTGCTCAGCAGCCATACCATCCACCACTTTGCCTTGATCGCGATGACACTTAGGGCGCATGGCCTCGCGGTAAATCCTGACTTCGGGATGGCGCCGTCCACCTTGCGTCACCTGGCCAGAAAAGCGGCCGCCTGATGTGCACGGTGAGTTGGGTGCATGACGGCGATGGATACCAGTTGTTCTGCAACCGGGATGAGAAAAGAACTCGCGCGCAGGCCACTCCACCACGAATCGGGACACGGGATGGCGTGCGATTCATCGCGCCCGCCGATGGAGATTTCGGAGGATCGTGGATTGGTGCGAACCAGTTCGGCGTGTCCGTCTGCCTGCTGAACGGGAATGGATCTCGCGCCGCTAGCCACAGAAGCCGGGGGCTGTTGCTGCTGGACCTGATGACATCACACTCTGTCGACGATGCCGCGGAGCGAGCGTCGAACAACGACCTTTCGGTATACGCTCCCTTCACGATCGTTGCCCTGGAGCCCCATCGGCCCGCCGCCGTTCTGGAGTGGGATGGCGTTCAACTCTCGGTCGTACTCGATGGCGATCGCTGCGTACCACTGACTTCTTCGTCATTCGACACACGCGAAGTCTGTGCCCGGCGCCGGCTGGAATTCGAACGGCTTGTGCAGCGCCTCGGGAAGCTGGACGCCACGGTGCTCAACGCTTTCCACTACAGCGTTGGTCAGGCGCCAGACGCGTATTCCACATTCATGCAGCGGCCTGATGCCAGGACCGTCAGCTTCAGCAGGGTGAAAGTGTCGGATGCGCAGATTGACTTCTACTACGACGGACTCGAATCCCATGCCCTTACAATTACTGCTCATTGCTCTAGCCACCTTTGCCAGTGAAGACCTGACTTGCATTGCTACCGGCGTACTGGTCTCCCAGGGCCACCTTGGCTTCTTCGCCGGCACCCTGGCTTGCCTGACTGGAATCTTCTGCGGAGATCTGCTCCTGTTTCTAACTGGCCGGTTGTTCGGACGTTCCGTGTCGCATTGGGTACCAGCGGACAAGCTGGCCAGCGCCGGAACGTGGTTGGCGGCTCGGGGTTCCGTCGTCATTTTTCTCAGCCGTTTCACACCGGGCCTGCGGCTTCCGACGTACCTAGCAGCTGGCTTTCTTCGCGGCCGCTTCTGGCAGTTCGCCGCATACCTGCTTCTGGCGGCAACGGTATGGACGCCCTTGCTGGTCGGCGCAACGGTGCTGTTCGGCGATCGGTTCCTCAAAAGCAGCAATTCGAGTCTTCTAGTAGGCGCTGTGGCGGCAATGGTGCTGGGTCTGCGATCGATTAGTTCCTCGAGGCGCCGGCGTCTGATCGGATCTCTGCGGCGCATCGTTCGCTGGGAGTTTTGGCCGTCTTGGCTTGCCTATCTTCCACTGATTCCGTACTTTCTCTTGCTGGCGATCAAGCATCGGTCAATCACCCTCTTCACCGCGGCAAACCCCGGCATTCCGGGCGGCGGATTGGTGGGCGAATCGAAGTCGGACATACTTACCCGGCTGAGCGGTGAACACGGTGCGGTGGCGGAGTTTGCATTACTCTCTTCAGAGAAGATGCAGCACGCGGAACAATTCATGAAGGATCACGCATTGGAGTTTCCGGTGGTTCTCAAACCCGATGTCGGTGAGCGTGGAGCGGGCGTCGCCGTGATCCGGTCGCGGGAAGAGTTGCGGTCCTATCTGGACGCTGCATCCGGTGACACCATCATCCAGCGATACATCGGTGGGATGGAATTTGGTCTGTTCTACTACCGGCTTCCAGACAAACCCCGCGGCGCCATCTTCTCGATTACGCTCAAACAATTCCCGTCGCTGGAAGGCGACGGCCGTAGCACTCTGGCCGAGCTAACCCTGCGCGATTCCCGCGCGGTCTGCATGGCATCCATTTACCGACAATCCTGCAAGGCGCCAATGGACAGCGTGCCCGCTTGCGGAGAGCGCGTCCAACTGGTGGAACTCGGATCCCATTGCCGCGGCGCCGTCTTTCTGGACGGCGGGCAGTACCGCACACCGGCTTTGGAAGAAGCCGTCGACCGCGTCAGCAAAGCATATGCCGGCTTCTACTTCGGCCGCTACGACGTTCGTACTCCATCGTTGGAAGCTTTGCGGAACGGCGAGTTCCGAGTGATTGAATTGAACGGAGTTTCTTCCGAAGCCACGCACGTCTACGACCCTGCGGTGAGCGTGTGGGAGGCCTACCGCGTGATGTTCCGGCAGTGGGCCCTTGCATTTGAGATTGGAGCGAGGAACTGCGAGGCAGGAGCGAGACCGATGCGGGTGGTGGAGCTAATCAGATTGTGTCTGGAACGGAAGCTCCCGCCGGTGCAAAATCAGAACGGCCGCCGAGCAAACGAAAACGATGACAGCGAGAGCGAAGAGCTCGCCATGATCGCCCACGGCCGGCAGCGCAATCCCCAACTTCGTTAGGTGCCCGGCGATGGCGCCGCTGATGACCGCCAGCGACAAGGCTGCGCCGAAAATCAGGGTACTCGGCAAGAGCACCAGGATGGCGGCGATCAACTCGGCAACGCCGGAGCCAATCCGGCCCCAGGGCTCCAATCCGAGTGTCGAGAAGATGTAGACCGATTCCTTCGCTCCGGTGAATTTGAAGAAAAGGGTTTGCAACAGAATGACGGCCACGGTTCCCCGCAGCAGCCAGCTGGTAATTGTGAATGCTCTACTGTGTGGCATATTGCCGAGTCTCCTGAAAGGCGAGAAATTGAGCGGCCTCGTTCTTGCCGAGGTAGCGCTCAAGTAGTTTTGGTTCCGTCTGGGTTAGATCCACGAGGATCAGCCCATCCAAGGCATCTGAAAATTCGGGGTCCACGTTGAACCCCAACAGCTTGCCGCCAAGACGCAGATACTGGCGCAGCAACACCGGCACTCCGGCGTGATTCGGTTCCAGGTCGGAGACAACAACGGACAGTTCCTCCAGTCCGAACACGTTGCTGGGCACATTGGGCTGGAGCATCTGGCCCGCGTGCTTACTCCGGAAGGGAATGCGGTTCGTGATCAGCTCTCTCCATCCCCGCAGCGATGCGTGGCGTTCCAGGAAGGAGACCATCAACTCGCGGGATATCGACTGATATTGGTTGCTGATACTCACCGGTCCAAAGAGTGTCTTGTACCGCGGGTTCCTGGCAATGAATTTGCCGATCCCTTTCCAGAGCAACAGTAAGGGCGTGAAGCCCTTCTGATATTCGGCGCGAATGAAAGACCGGCCTAGCTCAACTGCCGGTCCGAGTCTTTCGAGAAACGCGCGGCCGTATTGAAAGAGCGACGCGGTGTACAGCGGGCCATCCACTGTGCCCAGACGGTAGGCGCCTACGACTTCGTGATTCACGGAGTGCCAGACGAATAGGTGAAGATAGTGAACGTCGAAGGAATCAAGGTCGCGTGCCTTTCCTGTACCCTCGCCCACGGCGCGAAACGTGATCTCCCGCAAGCGTCCAATCTCTTGCAGCACGGCGGGAATTCGCTGCGCATGGGCGAGGTAGACTTTGAGGTCGCCCGATTTTGCCAGGCACTCATCGGGCCGGAGTAAGGATACCTCGTGAATCATCCGCAGGGCATCGGCCGCGGGTGCGACGGGCTCCAAGTTTTTGCGCGGACGTGTGGCGGCACGAACTCGGGTGTTCGCTTTGAACGGGCTTCGGTTGGCCAGCAAATAGGTCCGCCAGCGCAGATACTGAATTCGCTCTTCGTCGCTCGGGATCCCCATCAGCTTCTGGCCGTCGATTGGGCTGCCAATGCGCACATCCACGGTGGTGCGGCGCTTGTTCAGCAGTTCGCGGGCGAGCAACGCCGTCCGCAACTTTGCATGAACCATGCCCGCGGCCTGAAACAGCAGGCTATTGGCGCCGCCGATGAAGACCGGAAATACCGGCACGGGTATTCCCCGGCGCACCATGATCTGAATCATTCTGGCGATGGTGGGGCTCCAAGCGCGGTCTGTGATGGAGGCTTGACGCCAATGGAAATGGGACACCTCGCCTGCGGGAAAGACAATCAGCAGTCCCCCGCCCCTAAGAAACTCCAGCGCTCTGCGCAGGGCCGCCGGGTTGGCGGACGTTGAACCGTCGGGATCGACGGGGATCACCAGATCGCGCAGCTCCGGAATCACCGCCAGCAAGCTGTTCGCCAGGAATCGTACATCCGGACGAAGACGTAACATAGCCGTCGCCAGCACCGCGCCTTCCAGAATGCCGAATGGATGATTCGAAACGACAAGCGCCGGGCCCTTGCGGGGGATACGATCCAGGTCGCGCGCGGCGAGGTTGTATTTGACTTCGAGATGGTCCAGCAATCGCTCCGAAATCGGCTTGGCTAATTCTTGCGATTGCAGTATGGAGTAAGTGTCTGCAATGGCGGCGGAGGTGAGAGCAGTGGTCGGCACTGCCTGTACTATCCGGCGTGCCGTGCGGTTTATTCCGTGAGGTGGATGCCCTGGAGAGTCGTTTGCAAAACGTAGACGGAGCCCTTGCGCAGTAAACTGCCGCGAATCTGAACCGGCTTGGCAACGTAGTCCAGGACCTCGCGGCCGGCGCCGGTGAGCAGGATGGTTCTGGATTGACCAGACGCGTCATAAACCACGAAAGCCGGAGGAACCCCTCCGCTGATGCAGCGAACGGCGCAGTCCCGGTGAACTTTGCCTTGACCGGGATTCATCACACCGAGGTAGCACTTGCTGTCCACAATTTCTCCCGAGAGAGTCACTTGTCCCAGGCTCACCGTGGCATCAGCCGTTCCATTGGCGGCCGCAATTTGCACTACCGACTCTGGCAGCACCTCAAGCATTTCCACACCCTCTCTGTGGATGAGTGCGCCCTTGAGCCGGACGTTGGTGGAGTTTCCTGTGAAGCCATGTTTGCCGGGCGCGACAAGAAGGAAGCTGTGGCCCTTGCTTAACAAGATGGGATACGGCCACGCTTCGATGGTGCCGGTGTATTCGCGATACTGCTGATATTCGAAAGTGCTGGCGGCGAAGGGCGATTGAGAGAGTACCAACAGAATGGCAGCGGCCGCGCCGAAGGCGCAGAGCGCCGCGACGATGCGCACTACAAATCGGCCGATGTTCCGGGGAGCCCGCGGCAAATACCCGATATAGAATTCCGCATCGTCTGTCATAAGACGGAGGGCTCCAACCGCGTACCCGGCGGATGCGCGCAGGGATGTACGAAGACTTTGGCGCCAACGATCTTTGTTTGAAACGTAGGCACCTTTTCAGTAAACGGCGGCGGTGAGGCACCCGAGTCCGGCAGGTATTGATAGCCGTGCCAGGGGCAGGTAACGCACCCGTCGATAATGCGGCCTTCCCCAAGCGGACCGTTCTGATGACGGCAAACATTTGAGATGGCGGAGACCTTGCCGCCGTAGCGGAACACGGCCACGCGCTCACCGGAAAGCGTGACCACCTTGGCGCGGTCCTGCGGAATACTTTGCGTTTCCCCAACCTCGACGAAACCATCCGCCAGGGCGTCTGTCCGTTCCCGATCCAGACGCCGTTCCTTGAGCGCAGCCGCGAGTTGCAACGAAACGACTACCGCGATCCCGAGCCCCAACATAGACGCGAGCAGCGGGCTTGTTTCCGATTGCAATGCGCCCAGGCTGACGTGGGCGATCAATAGCGCGTAGGCGGCGTAGACCATCATGTGAATGCACTTCCAGACCGGCGCTGAGAGGTTGTGCAGCCAGAAATCGTGGCTGGTGGCGGCCATCACAAAGAGGATCAGCAGGGCGAAGAATCCAAAGACTTGGAATGGGCCGCTGACAAAGAGACTGACCAGCGGATTCAGATTGCCCAGAGCGTGAAATTGGATCAGCGAAAAGAGCCCGTGCGCCAAGGCGAAGAGAAACATGGTGACGCCCAGGTGCCGCCGGTTATAGAGCAGCGGGAGGAACCGGCGGTCCAATCTACACAGTGGTCCGATACAAAGGATTACGTGAAGCAGCAGCAGCGCCAGCGTGCCGAACGCGCGGATGAGAAGTGTTTCCGCGGTAGCGTTTGGATGGACCACCGCGCCGGCACCGAGGAAAATAGCGAGGTAGGCGAACACGAAAGCCGCTAGAACGCCGTCGTAGATTCGCTTTTGACGATTCCAGCCGATCGCCTGGTATTCGACACTCATCGAAGCTTCTCCCAGGACACGCTCCAATTCCGCGGCGTGGTTGGCCTGCGGGCGCCGAGTGCCGCAATCCACACTGCCGGGAGCAGCAGGGCGAGCGTTATCCAGATCCAGCCGTGAGCCCGGCGCATGGGACGTGTCATTGACGTATACCGATCCAACGAAACAAAAGCAGCGGCCATAAAGCGGCAGCGCCCGGAAGAATCATCAACCGGAATCCAAGGCTGGACCTCGCCGCCGCATGGTCTATACGGCCAACACCGGTGGCTACGAAGACAACGGCGAACAGCAAACCGAAAGCGGCATATGCCATCAGGAATCTGACGGCGATCATCGCCTAGAGTTCCCCGCCGTAGATCGGAATTGCAGTGCCACTAATTTGCCCCGGTTGGCTGGCGGCTAAATGGACCAGCAGGTTTGCGACTTCGGCCGGCTGTACCCATTTGGAGTAATCCGCCTGTGGCATGGCTGAGCGATTTGCAGGCGTGTCCATGGTGGCCGGGAGAACGATATTCGCGGAGATTTTCTTGTCGTTGTTCTCGAGTGCGACGGTGCGGATGAGTGCCAGCAGCGCAGCCTTGGAGGCAGCGTACGCTCCGATAGCTGGCTGCGGTTCCAGCGCTGCGCGGCTGCCGATGGCCAGAATGTGACCGGCGCCGGCTTCGCGCATCAGCGGCACAACGGCCTGAATCAAATAAAGCGCCGACTTGAAATTGGTGCTGAACATCTTCTCAAACGTAGCGTCGTCAGTCTCAGCCACGGTCTGCCCTCCGGCAAAAGTACCGACCAGATGAACCACGGCATCGATTCGGGTAAACTTCGCGATCAGCTCGCGTGCCTGGTTCGCACTCGAAAGCTCCGCTTGCGCCGCCGAGAAGTGGGGATGAGGAAAGTCTGCGTCCTGAATCGACCGGGAAACGCCAATCACGCGGGCGCCGGCTTCCAGAAAGGCATGGGTCACAAAGTTTCCCAGGCCGCCTTTGGCGCCGGTAATCAGTACCACTTTGTTATCGAGATTCATCTTATTCTCCTGAAGACCAAGCTACACGGAATTCCGGGTAGAGCGTGAGGCCTCCGCAGGCGAATATGGTCTGGCCGGTGACATACGAAGCCTGATCCGAGGCGAGAAAGGCGAATACCGAGGCGATCTCGTCGGCAGCCGCCGCACGCGCCATGGGAATGTGGCTCTCCACCTCGCCGCGCGCCTTCGGGTTGTCTATCCACGCTTTATTGATAGGGGTTACGACGGCGCCGGGGCCGACGGCGTTAACGCGGATCCCATTGCCTGCATACTCCAGCGCCAGGGACTTGGTGAGGTTCTCCATACCCCCTTTACTGATGGAGTAGCTCAAGTACTTCGGCTTGGGAATGATCTCATGAACGCTGGAATTGTTCAGGATGACGCCGCCGCCGCGCGGGAGAAAATGCCGGATGGCTTCGCGCGCGCACAGGAACGGGCCGCGCAGATTCACGGCGATGATGCGGTCGAAGTCGGCGGCCTCAATCTCGTGGCTAGGACACGGCTTCTGAATGCCCGCGTTATTCACCAGAACGTCGATCGATCCGAATTGTTCGATCACTTTGGCGAACATGCTCTTCACCTGTTCTTCATTCGAAACATCGGCTTGGACAAGAAGCTCCCGGCCGGTTCCATTGGTGCGCGCCTGGCGGGCCATCTGTCTGGTGACTTCCGCCTGGTCAGCGCCACTGCGATAGTTGATGGCGACGTCGGCGCCTTCGCGCGCAAAGCGCACCGCGATAGCCTGGCCAATGCCGGACGACGCTCCTGTAATCAAGACTTTCTTTCCCTGCAATAACGGCATTTCGCCTCCTCGGTTCACTCTCAACTTGTATTAGCCAGATCCGGTCGAGACCCTGTGTTATTCCCGCAATCTTCAGACTCATGCGCCCAGTGCCGATAAGCCATGCATGAGGGTTTTGCTGTTCCTTGGCAGCATCAGTACGCTGGTTTGTTTCGGTCTGCCTTTAGATCGTCCATTGCGGGAGGCAAATCTGCAGCGGTGGGCGGTGGCGCGTGGGTTCCCTGAGGAGTCGGTTACCGCGTTCGCGCAGAGTTCGGATGGCTATTTGTGGGTGGCAACGCACAATGGATTGCTGCGGTTTGATGGAGCGGTCCCGGTGCAGGTCCTCGACGGAATTGTGTTTGGTTCGGAGAGGGACATCGTAGGCGTGGTGCAGGCGGGCGTTGATCAGGTGTGGGCAGTAACCGTGTCCGGCCGTCTCGCCGTGGCGCGGTTAGATCGATTTGGAACCTTTCTTGGTTCGCGCTTTACGATCGAGCGACCGGCAGTCGAGCTGCCAGGAACTGAGAATGTGCTCAGCCTGGAAAGCGATCAAGCGGGCCGGGTGATGTTGGTCCGCTCGGACATCCTGCTGCTATACGACAGCAAATTGACGGGACAGGTGGGACTGCCGGTACCCACGGTTGTTGGACCGCCGCGCCGTGGCCGGATTCGTAGTGCCTGTCTGGGGGTGAATGGCGAGGTCTTTGCCCTGCTTGGGGACGCCTTGTACCGGATTCGCGCTGGGCAATGGGAAGCGCTGCCGATGGGTTTGCAAGCTGGCGTATCTCAGCTGGTGATGGAAAAGATACAGCCCGACGGGAACGGAGGTTTATGGATTGGCTCAACCGCGGGCCTGCTTCACTGGGAGAATAACGTGGTGCTTCCCGCTGGCGGAGCGGAGCCGGCGCTGCAGCGATCCCTGACAATCCTTCTGCGGGATAAACACGGAGCTCTGTGGACAGGCGGAAACATGGGAGTCTGCCGGATAGCTGGCGCAACGACGGAGTGTTTGGCGATTTGGGAGACCGACGAGCGAGATGAAGTGGCGACACTG
The DNA here is from genome assembly GCA_038230275.1 of Bryobacterales bacterium. Lineage (GTDB taxonomy): Bacteria > Acidobacteriota > Terriglobia > Bryobacterales > Bryobacteraceae > JANXXV01. The sequence continues at coordinate 53,307 of JBBRNO010000015.1, read as the reverse complement.
CTTGAAGATGGCCGCGGAAATATCTGGGTCGGAAGAAAGTGGGGTGGTGTCGTCCGGATATCGGAGCGCCTATTCGAGAGGTACAACGAAAAAGCAGGGATGATGGACTTACAGTCCCTCAGCGTCACCGAAGACGACAGCGGACAGCTATGGGTTGGGTCCACCGACGGTGTCTACCGAATAGGAAAGTCTGGGGCACTGAAGAGATTTCATCACAGACGGAATCTTAGGGTGCAAAGCATTCTCAAGCTTCCTGGCGGCGATCTGATGTTCGCCACGAACGAAGGTCTACTGCGGCAACCAGCTGGTGAGCCGGAAAAGTTAATATCCATCGACAAGCGGAGAAAGGCGGTGAGGCTGCTATACCGTGGCCCGTCGGGCCGCTACTATCTGGGCGATGGGGAAAGGCTGGTGGTTGCGACCTACGAAGTGGAGTCCGGACTGAGGGTATTGGCGGAATACGACGCTCCTCGGCTGCGCGCTATTAAGGAGGTTAAGGACGGAACGGTATGGATGTTGTCTATCGCCAGGGGAATGATGCGGCTGCGCGGTGGGCGGGTTGCCCTTATGAAGATGGAGAAACCGGTGGCTGGCCTGAGCTGGATGGACATGACGGAGGACGCCTCAGGCCTTTTCCTGCTTGGCAGCAGCCGGGGTTTGTGGGGATTTGATCCGAAGCAGAATAAGTTTCTAAACGCCATTCCGTACTCGGAGAGCGACTGGATATTCCGTTCGATTGACGATGGCCGAGGCCGCTATTGGCTATCCACCCGGAACGGAATTCTACAGGTAGAGCGAGACGGTTTGCTGCGATATTTGCAAGGACGGGCTACCGAACCGCAGGAACAGCGTTATGCGAATACAGAGGGACTGCCGAGTCTGAATTTTGGGATTGCCTGGGACCAGAAAGGACTTTTGGCTACCAATGGCCGCATCTACTTCCCTTCTCTGGGAGGCCTGATCTATTTCGATCCCGCACGGTTGGCGGGCGAACCGCGTCTTACTGGGAAGTTGGCAATCCGGGCGATAGAGGTGAACGGAAACCCTGTGAAGCTGACAGCCGTACTGGGGATTCCGGCCCGGACCGAACGGCTGGAACTGCACTACGAAGCCGTAAATCTGGCGTTAAGCAGGAACTTCCGATTCAGCTACATGCTGGAGGGCTTCGATCAACACTGGTTCGAGGCGGGGGCGGAAACGGGCGCCACCTACACAGATCTAAGAGCAGGCAAGTACAGTTTCCGTGTACGAGTGGCTAACAGTTCCTCCGTCGAAGAGATCAAGTTGCCCATTGAAGTTGCCGCATTCTACTGGGAGACCTGGCCGTTCCGCATTGCATCGGCGCTAGGACTTTTTCTACTGACCGGCGGTGTCTTTCTGTGGCGGCATCGCGCGCTAGTCAATCGAAATTCCGAATTGGAGCAGCGCGTGCAAGTGCGCACAGTTGAGCTGGAAGCCGCTATCCAGATGGCCAAGGATGCCGCAAATGCCAAGTCGGATTTTCTGGCAACGATGAGCCACGAGATTCGGACACCGATGAACGGAGTGATCGGAATGCTGTCTCTGCTGGAGGCCACCGGACTGAACACCGAACAAACGGCGATGGTGCGCACGGTGAATTCTTCGGGCGAATCGCTGATGGCGATCGTGAACGATATTCTTGATTTTTCCAAACTGGAAGTTGGCAAAATCGCGTTGGAATCCATCGCCTTCGATTTGCGCGAGTTAGTGGAACAGACAACGAAGCTGTTCCGGCCGGTGATTGAGCAAAAGTGTTTGACGCTAACCGTTGCAATTGATGATTCCGTACCGCGGGCGCTACTGGGCGACCCCGGGCGATTGCGGCAGGTGATTTCGAACCTGGTTTCCAATGCGGTCAAATTCACTCCCGCCGGTGGAGTTCGGGTGGAGGTCCGGTGGAGCGACGGCGTGGTCCGGATCTCGGTGGCCGATACCGGGCCAGGTATTCCCAAAGAACACATGCCGCGGCTGTTCGATATGTTTTCACAGGCCGATGCGTCGGTTACCCGGCGGTTCGGGGGCACGGGATTGGGGCTTTCCATCTGCCTGCGGCTGGTGGTAGCGATGGGGGGCAAAATCAATGTAAACAGTATTGCCGGAGAGGGAGCGGATTTCGTCCTGACGATTCCGCTGCCGCAAACGCTGCTGCCGCCAACAACTCAGATCGCACGGCCGGCCGACAATGCTTCGATCTCCGGCTTGCACGTTCTGGTGGCCGAAGACAATGCCACGAATGCGTTTATCACGCGCCGGATGTTGGAACGCTGCGGCTGCCATGTCACCCATGTCGAGGACGGAGAGCAGGCGGTTCGGGCCGGCTTGGCGGGCGACGTCGATCTGATACTGATGGATTGCCAGATGCCCGTGTTGGATGGTTACTCGGCGACTCGGCAGTTGCGGATGCTGGGGGTTACTATGCCGATCATCGCCTGCACCGCGAACGCGCTTAGCGAGGAGCGGGAACGATGTACCGGGGCGGGAATGAACGACTACCTTACTAAGCCATTTCGCTGCGAGGATCTGGAGGAGGTTCTAATGCGTTGGGTGCCGGCGGCCGTGGGAAACCGGTCGCTGGACAATGCCTAATAATGTAACGGAGGCGTGGTACTTCTTCCCCATGATTTCCAACGTAAAGCGGTTGCTAAGCGCAGCTCTTTTCCTGGTCTCCACGCTCATGTTGGTCTCCGCTTTGGCGGCACAACCGAAGACGCGCGTGGTGCTGGTGTCAGTGGATGTCATATCTGCGAAACCGGAACAAATTGGGACTGAAGATCCCCCACCTGCGGCGCTTGCTGCGTGAAAGCGAATGGGCGAGCGTGTGGTGGGCGAAGTTCCGGCAATTACCCGGCCAGCACACACTACGCTGCCTACCGGCGTGCCACCGTCGATGCACGGCAGCCTGCGCCGGAAAGGCTTGACCTCCGCGGCGATCAACGGGCCGGTGACGGTGAACGCCCCGGTGACCTGGAACCTGCCCGAGTATTTCGAAAAGCGGCAAGGCGGCGCGATGGACCTGGGGGCTATTCGCAAGTACGCGACCGCCGGGCTGGTGGAAGAAATTGCGGCGGCCTTCCCTTCCTTCGCGCAGCAATGGATGGACGACCGCACGCGCACGCTGGCGGCGCTGTTTCTGATGGAACGCAAGCAGCCGGACTTTCTAGCCGTGCATTTGGTGGACCTGGACGCCGAGGAGCACGATACGGGACCTTTCTCCGCTGCGTCCAACGCGATTCTGGAATACACCGATGAGTTGATTGGCCGGATCCTTGCCGCGCTACCGCCCGAGACGGTATTCGGGCTCGTCGCCGACCATGGTTTGTGGCGGTGGACAAGAAGTCCACCCGAAGGCAGGAAACATTTCACCCCGGGTTGATCTCAGCGAATACCGCCGCGGAGGCAGCCGAGCTGGAACAGTTGGGCAAAGATGCGGCAAACGGAATTGGCCGCCGGATCCCCAGAGAAGAGTGGAATCGATTTATACCAAGCGCCGCAGAGCCGGTAGCGGTCTACGAACCGGCCCCCGACTTTCTGTTTTCCGTGAAGCCACTGGAGAGCCGCTACGGGAAACCGCATGAGAGAGGAGTACACGGCCTATGGCTGGGCCACCCTGAATACCGTTCGGTGTTACTGCTGGGGGGACCTGGCATTCGGGCGGGAAAGACAGAGGAGGTCTCTATGTTGGAGATTGCGCCTCGCTTGAACGGAATTCTCGCTGGCGTGCCCGCCGCTCCTGGACGCTGAGGCCGGCACTCAGCAGGATAGTAAATTAATTCATAGGAAGAATCTACAATGCCGCTTCCCAATGACGAGAAGCTTATCGCCCTCGGCGAAGATCTGATTCGCCAATTTGAGACCATGTTTGGAGCGCATCCCGGCTTTCGGCCAGCGCATGCCAAAGGCGCCATGCTGACGGGAACATTCACGCCTTCGCCCGGTGCAGCGTCACTTACACGGGCCCCGCACATCCATCGGCAGTCCACTCCGGTAACGGTGCGCTTTTCAGACTCGACTGGCCTGCCGTCGATTCCCGATACCGATCCCAATGCTAATCCGCGCGGACTTGCCATCCGGTTCCACCTTGCCGAACGCATCCACACCGATATCATCAGTCATTCGACGGATGGATTTCCAACCCGCACAGGAGCCGAGTTCCTGGAATTTTTGCGGGCAGCGGCGTCCAGCGGGCCGGCCTCACCTTCTCCATCTCCCATCGAACAGTTCCTGGGTACCCATCCAAAGGCGCTGGCATTTGTGCAGACGCCTAAGCCGGCCCCGTCCAGCTTCGCCAGGGAATCGTATTTCGGTGTCACGGCCGTGCGCTTCACGAGTGAAAGCGGTGTCAGGAGATACGGACGCTACCGGATAGTACCCGAAGCCGGCAACCAGCATTTGGACGATGCCGCAGCCGCGGGCAAGAGTGCGAATTTCCTGTTTGATGAAATCGCGGAAAGAGTTGGCAAAGGCCCGGTAGCGTTCCATATTATGGCTCAGTTGGCGAACGATGGCGATATCGTGGACGATGCCACGGTCCACTGGCCGGAGAACCGGACTGTGCTCGAGCTGGGTAAGGTGGTTTTGACGGAGCCGGTTTCCGACGACGCTCAGCAACAGAAACACATTATTTTCGACCCCATCCCGCGAGTGGATGGAATCGATCCTTCGGATGATCCGCTGTTGGAGTTGCGTGCGGCGATCTATCTGATCAGCGGACGGCGGCGGCGCGCAGCGGCGCCGGCATAGAAAGCTTTGCGCAGCGGGAACATGATGGATCTGTGTTGTTTCTTGCTGTCATCGTTTTATTGATGGGTACGGTGCGTGGGCTTGCGCTCAACAATCTGGCCTGTGCACCGTGCCATGCCAAAATCTTTCAGAGTTACTCCGCTACCGGAATGGCGCAATCCAGCGGACCTACGGGCAGCGGAACATTCAGCAAGAGATTTGAGAATGCCACCTTCGCCAGTCCGGCGGGCACTTCGCAGTATCATCTTTCCAAGCATTTGAATACGGCGTCATGTGATTTCCGCTAGGGCGGCATTGAGGGCCGGCGGAGCCTTGATTACTTCATCGGATCGGGAGCCGTGGGCAGAAGCTACCTGACGTCTATTGAAGGGTTCCTCTTTCAGGCGCCGGTATCCTATTATTCGGTTCCGGCACGCTGCGGACTGTCGCCGGGCTTCGAACGAACCGAAGACGTGAACCTGGTTCGCGAGGTGGAACCGGGGTGCCTGAACTGCCATGCCAGCGGCGTGCAGGCAATTGCGGCGACTACGAACGGGTACGCTCCGCTTCCTTTTCTGAATGCCGGTGTCACTTGTGAACGTTGCCATGGAGCGGGGGAGGAACACATTGCGCGCATGAAGGACGGCAAGCGTTCCGGGGGACCGGCGATTGTCAATCCCGCCAAACTGGATGCGGCGCGGCGGGACAGCGTCTGCGCTCACTGCCACCTGCCGGGAGCCGTTGAAATTGCCCGCGCAGGCAAGCAGCGGCCGTACCGTCCCGGAGACAAATTGAGTGAATCCGTGGTGGTCTTCATCGTGGAAGGCGCCGACCGTGCGACAACGGTGAACGGCCACTTTGAACAGCTCGCCCGGAGCGCGTGCCGGCAATCCAGCGCAGGCAAACTCTGGTGCGGCAGTTGCCACGACCCGCACCGTACGGTGGCGGAAACAGAGAAGGCCGGGTTAGAAATGGATGAGCGGTAGACGCCGCGCCTCCCAGTCGCGCCGTTCGCCGCTAGAAATCGAGGCGAAGCGCCAGTTGAATATTTCTAGGTCCCGCACCCGGTGCGTAGCCTGTCACGCGTCCGAAATCGGATGCCCCCACCGTCGTGCTGGCTCGTCCGAACTGTACAGAATTGGCGATGTTGAACGCTTCGGCGCGGAACTGTGCCTTCATGAACTCGAAGACGTGGAAGTTCTTTTGCAGCGACACATCGGCCTGTTGCATGGCGCCATAGCGGAGGTTCGGCAACCAGCGAGGCGCATTCCCCAGCGTGAACGGAGCGGGCGCGGAGATTACCGATGCCGATGTATTAAACCACTGATCCGGTCCCTGATTGCTGACGTTCAGATCTTTCAGATTCGTAAAGTTCGGCCGCAGCACGTTGAAGCCGTATACCGACAACGAGTTGGTAGCCGAGACCTGCAACGGAAGACCGCTGGCGAAACGGGCGATGGTGGATACTTGCCAGCCGCCCGAAACGGCATTCGCTATCTTATTCATGCTGCCGCCAAAAGCCTTCCCTTTCCCAACCGGAAGCTCATATACGATAGCCGCAACGAGGCTGCGCGGCAGATCGTGGCCGCTGATGGAACGATCGCTCGACCGGTCATAGGTATTGCGCAACACGTCGCCGATTTCCCAGGCCTGCGTTTCCGATGAGTTGTCGATCGCCTTGGACCACTGGAAGGTCACCAGGGCGCCGCACCCCGAACTCGGGTCTTCCTTGACGGCCCTGCGGCAGTCGTCTATGGTGTTAGCAGATCCCGTCATTCCTACTCCCCGTTGCAGCGTCCGTGCAATTCCAACTTTTTCCGGAGAAGTTCTGTGAAATTTGTTCTACCGCTGATGTGCGTTGCAGCTTCGTTCTTGACCTCCGTTGTTGCCGCGGGCGCAGAGACGAACGATACCGCCTTGCTGCTTGCGGAAGTAATCCGCATCAACACCAGCAACCCTCCGGGCGAGGAAGGAAAGCTGGCGGCGTTTCTGGCAGAGAAGTTCCGGCCGCTTGGATTTGAAATCGACATCATCCCGACGCCGGAGAACGGCAAGGCGCATTTTATTGCACGGCTGCGAGGCGATGGCAGCAAGAAACCGATTCTGATAGCCGCTCATGCCGATGTGGTGGGAGTGGAGCGCGAAAAGTGGAGCGTGGATCCATTTGCGGGCGTGATAAAAGACGGCTATGTCATGGGCCGCGGCGCGATTGACTTCAAGGGCGGGCTGGCGGTTTTTGCGCAAGCGGTGATGATGATTGCCAAGAAAAAGATTCCGCTTTCGCGCGACATCATTTTCCTGAGCGAGGCAGATGAGGAAGGCGGGAAATACAACACCAGCTGGCTGGCCGAATCCCACTGGGACAAGCTGGACTGTGAGTTTTCGCTGAACGAAGGGGGCTGGATTATGAAGAATCCGGATGGCACGGTGCGCTACGTCAGCATTTCCACCGCCGATAAATCCGGAGTTTCCCTGTTGTTGACGGCGCGCGGAACGTCCACTCATTCTTCTATGCCGCGACCGGACAACGCGATCTTCACATTGAGCAAGGCAATGGCGAAGATCGCAGACTATGACACGAAGCCAGTGTTGACGCCCAGCACTCGCGAGTTTTTCCTGACGCTGGCGAAGACCAGCAAGCCGCCGATGTCGGATCACTTCCGAAACCTGGCGGAAGGCACGGATCCGGCATTGGTGAAAGCAGCCGACGTTGAGATCGGCAAAGATCCGCTGCTGCACGCCATCATGCGGAACACCATTGCTCCGGTCTTGATGAACGCGGGCTTCCGCGGCAATGTGATTCCCGGCTCCGCGCAGGCGACCATCAATTTCCGCACCATTCCCGGAACGAACGTGGAGGACTTGATCGGTGAGCTGAAGCGCGTGATCCAGGACGACCGTGTGGAGGTGACCGTTGCGGCGGTTGGCGCCTCTTCACGAATGACCGATTTGATGAAGCGCATGAGTACGATGACCGCCTCGCCCCAAGAAAACGAGCTATATCGCGCGTTGGTTTCACAATCGAAGGCGGTTTATCCGGAAGCGGCGGTGACACCGTATCTGTTTCAGGCCGGCACTGATTCCTTCGCGTGGCGGATGCGCGGCATTCCGGTGTATGGCATCTATCCTTATCCGATCAGTGCCGAGGATTTGACGCGGATGCATGGCAACGACGAGCGCGTCAGCATTGAATCGCTCCGCAGCGGCACGGAACTAATCTACAAGACTTTGCTGGAAGTGGCCGCGAAGAAGTAACCGCTTCCCGATAGAATATCTTTTTGCGCCTTAGGGCTATGAAGAGACTGCTATCGGTTTGCCTGATTGCTTGCGCCCGTTTGCCCGGAGAGTCTGGCGCGCCGGACGCAACAAGCCTGATGCAGGAAAGCGTGCGAGCCGAGGATGTCAATCAACTGGCTGCAGCGAGCTGGCTTGGCAGGGAAGATATCCGGCACTTTGCTATTGCAGGACGCAAGAGAAAGCTGACGGGATGGGAGACCTACGAAGCGTCGATCCTGGAAGGCCGGCCTTACTACCGCAAGATTGCGATTGCTGGAAGACCGTTGCCGGCAAAGCAGGCCAGTGAAGAAGACGAGAGGATGGATGCGGAGTTGCAGTATCGCAAAAACACGCCGCGGAAAGATCAAACTGCAAACGACCGGCGAATCGGTTTTGGTTTGAAATCTGCTTTGCCCGCACACGCATTCAAGATCCTGCGCGCGGAAGAACTGCGGGGAAGAAGAGTGTGGCTGGTGTTGGGAACATTGCAGGTGGATGCACCTGAGCCGGTGACCACGTCAGACGGCGGTCTCAGCAGTGATCTACTGGCCTGGGTGGACCAGGACACCAAGCTTACCCTGAGGGAAGAGCTTACGGTGCGCAAGCCCTGGGCAAGTCTAAGACCGGGCAGCACAGTGATTCTGGAGTTTGATTTCAGTTTTGGGCCTCGTTTGGTTTCCCGCATTCTGCTTCGAAGCGCGCCCAATGAAAACGGAAGATTCACAGAGACGGAGCAAATCTACTCGGACTGCAAGAAGTTCGGAGCCGAATCGCAGATCATCCTGCAACCGCACCGGTAAGGCTACTTCTTCGATTGCACTGGGGCTTGGAAGGTGGCGCTGTATTCGTATTTCGTGCCGCCAAAGGATTCCTGCAAGCCTCTGGTGAACACCTTTCCGGCGATTGACTTGTTGTCAAGCTTGCCCTCAAAACGATGCTCAGTAGAGCCGCCCGACGGAGACATTTTGAATGCCTTGTTGCCGACGGTAAAGTTGACGATCTGGCCGGCGGCGTTGATGGTCTCCTGAATAAAAGTGAGTTTGCCTTCTTCGGCTAGATGGCGCAGGGCGAAGCCGTCACGGAGTTGCGCGTCGGTGATTGCGCGGTCGGTGAGAAGAACCACCGTGTCATCTTTCTTTTCGTCGAAGAAGCCTTTCGTCGAATAGGCGTAGGCTTGGGTCAGTTTCGTGGTCTGTCCGGCGACGGTGAGTTTTCCGTCTGGCACGGTTTGCGCGAAAGACGCGGTAAGGAAGACGAGGAGTAGACAGGGTGTGGTTTTCATGGTTTCGGCTATTAGTGCGTAATCCGCGCGCTGGATCGATCAGGACCTCGTCATAAAATAGCAGCTATGACCCTCCTCCGACCTCTCTTCTGTTCCGTTCTGTTCGCCGCGGCTCTTTCCGCCGCGGAGGCGCCTTCCGCCCGCAGGGTATTCGATACTCAACTCCGCAATATGGAGCACGAGTTCGTTCCGCTGGTTGAGGCGATGCCCGCGGATAAATTCGGCTTCGCTCCCACGAATGGCGCGTTTAAGGGGGTCCGCACATTTGCTTTGCAATCCAAGCATGCGGCTTTCGTGCTGTATGAAGTTTCCGCGGCTCTGCTGGGCGAGAAAAATCCGTCGGCGGGCGGGAAAGATGAGAATGGCCCTGACGACGTGAAGAGCAAGGACGAGGTGGTCAAGTATGTCAAGGACGCCTTTGCGTATGCCCACAAGGCGGTTGCCACGCTGACCAATGACAACCTGCTTCAGGAGACCGCCGATCCGTTCGCACCAACGAAAAAACGAACTCGGGTTGATTCGGTTAGTATCTTGCTGTGGCACAGCTTCGACCACTACGGTCAAATGGTGGAATACGCGCGCATGAATGGCGTGATTCCGCCGGCGAGCCGATAGGCTCTTAGCCGTCAGAGGGGATCGGCAGTACACTAACGGCTGAGCCTTTTTACATGAACATCAAACCATCCAAAATCGTCTGCGTTGGGCGCAACTACGTCGAACATGCCAAGGAACTGGGAAACGAAGTTCCGAAAGAGCCGCTGATCTTTCTGAAGCCGCCCTCGTCGCTGATTGCGAACGGCGAGCCGATTGTCTATCCGGCCATCACTGAGAATCTCCACTTCGAAGGCGAGTTGGGCGTCGTCATTGGCAAGCGGGCGAAACATGTGAAGGCCGCCGATGCATTCGGTTACATTTTCGGCTACACGTGCGTGAACGATGTTACGGCGCGGGATCTGCAACGGCGCGATGGGCAATGGACGCGCGGAAAAGGTTGCGATACGTTTTGTCCCGTTGGCCCGCGAGTGGCGCCGCGGGATGAGGTGGATTTTGCGCAGATCCGGGTGCGCACGCTGCTGAATGGCGTGGTGAAACAGGACGCTCCTATCACGGATTTGATCTTTCCGGTGGATGTTATCATTGAGTACGTTACACAATTTATGACCTTGGAGCCAGGCGACCTGATTGCTACCGGAACGCCCTCCGGCGTCGGTCCCATGCAGCCCGGCGATACGGTTCAGGTCGAGATCGAAGGCATCGGCATTTTGCGGAATCCAGTCATCCGAGGGTAGTCATTCATGAAAATATTTCTCGATACAGCAAACCTAGACGAGTTGAAGAAAGGCGCTGCCTGGGGCATCGTCGACGGCGTTACCACCAACCCTACGCTGATCGCGCGCGAAGGCCGGCCGATTGAAGAACAGATCGCAAAGATTTGTGAGATTGTGGACGGCGACGTGAGCGCCGAAGTGGTGGGTACCGCCGCCGAAGACATGATTCGCGAAGGCCGGCTGCTGGCGAAGATCCACAAAAATGTAGTGGTGAAGGTTCCGCTTACGCGCGATGGCATTCGCGCCTGCTCCACTTTGAGCAAAGAAGGCATCCGCCTGAATGTGACACTGTGTTTCACCGCGGCGCAGGCACTGCTTGCGGCGAAGGCCGGGGCTTACATCATCAGCCCGTTCGTTGGCCGGTTGGACGACATCGGCATCGATGGCATGCAGTTGATTCACGATATTGTGCAGGTCTACCAGAACTACGGCTACAAGACTGAGATTCTGGCCGCGTCGCTGCGAACTACGAATCACGTGATTGAAACGGCGAAAGCCGGTGCGGATATCGGCACCATGCCGTTCAAGACTTTGGATGCGCTGTTCAGCCATCCGCTGACCGATAAAGGTCTGGAGCAGTTCTTAAAGGATTGGGGCAAAGTTTTCAGCGAAACGCCCGCAGCCCGTTAGATGCGGGCGCCGGAGGAACTTACTTTTGTAGCTGGTGTGACGGCCGTCACGATTGCGGCGGCCATCGTGATTGTATGGCGCCGGCGGAAGAGTCCTGCGGAGCGGGAACGGCTTCGGCGGTTGGCCATACACAGGCACGGCCGGATGGGCGATGCGACGATACATGAAGCTAGTGACGGAATTGTCTACTATTCGTATTCCATAAGGGGAGTGGAATATGCGGCTTCGCAAGACATCTCTACCCTGAAAGACCGGATCAACGTCGATCCGGAGACTCTGATCGGACCGGTAGGGCTGAAGTTCATGTCAAGAAACCCGTTCAACTCGATTGTAATTTGCGAGGAATGGTCGGGTATCCGGAATCGGGAATCCCAGTTATTTCAAAAAGGAGCTTAAGACAATGAAGAAGTTGATTGCAGCCATGGCGCTACTGACAGCCAGCATGGTATTCGCGGCCGAGATGCCGAAGACCGTCATCCATTGCATCACCATTAAGTGGAAAGATGGAACCACCGACGCGCAGAAGGCGAAAGCGATTGGAGGCGTGGAAGCTGCCGCCAAGCTTTATCCCGGTATCAAGCGCGTGTGGATCCGGTCCATCAAGGTGCAGGGGAAGGGCTACACGAGTGCTGTCGTGATGGAGTTTGAAAGCGAAAAGTCGCTTAAGGATTACGCTGACAGCCCGGCGCAAAAGGCCTTCTATGAGGTCTATCAGCCGGTGCGGGAAGAAAGCACCACTCACGATATTACGAACTAGTACCTGCTTGCAAGAGTTCGTGCACAGCACCCCCTCACGGTCGCGCCTCGGAAACGCCGTATGAGCCGCGACCGTGAGGGAGTAGTGCACGAAAATTCAGCGTACAAGTTACGGCTGTCACACCACGACACGCAGGCCAAGGTGCATGACAAATGGATGAAAGTCCCGGTCATTGTGCAGCAGGGAATACCCGTTCTCGATGCAGTTGGTAGCAATCACGGTATCGATGGTTTTGCGAACGGTTACACCGAGATTGCGCAACACCCGGAAGTTCTTTGCCGCTTGAATCGCGATTTTCTGTCCACCCAGATCTACCACTGTCAACGAAGTCAGCATTTTTCTGACTTCGTTGAAGTCGCCTTCATTGCTAAAACCTTGCAGGACTTCCGTGAGAATCAAGTCCCCGACGGCCAACAGTTCCTGGCCAAGCAGCCGGTCTAACATCTCCGTCTGAGGCGTGATCGTGCCCCTGAAGTAGTCAATCCATGTGCTGGAATCGACCAGAATCAATGATCGCGCCTCATGGCGTCAAGATCGCCCTGCCAGTTCACTTTGCCGCGAAGCTTGCGAATCTGCGTCTGTCTACCTAGGCGCAGCACCGTCCGCAAACCCTCCTCTACTGCCTCGCGCTTGGTTTTCAAGCCGGTGGTGCTTAGAACGTCCTTCATCAATTTATCGTCAATCACGATGTTCGTGCGCATCGATGTGTACCTCTATGGATTATTATACACACTCTGGAGAGCGAAATCATTATTCAGGTATCTGTGCTCGATCCGGCCGGATTCCGATCCAGCAGGCCGCACCCAAAATGTAGAGAACGCCGGTCAGATAGAGCGGTGCCGACCAATCGCTTTTTCCTTCCGTTAGCAGCGCAAATACTACCGGACTGAGCGCTCCGCCCACCTGCCCGCCCGTATTCATGAAGGCACTAACTACCCCGGCACGGTCCCCGGCGATATCCACGCACGCTCCCCACGCGGCGCCTAACAAGAAGTTTGCACTTGCGCCCGCCATGGCGATTAACAGGCCGGAGAGCAGTGGATTGGAAATATAGGCACCACTAATTACGAATATGCCGGCGGCGAATAGCGAGACTCCGCCCACGGCGCAACGGCCAATGCGTAGACCGAAGCGCCTGGTCATACGATCCGTCGTAATGCCGCCGGTCAGGTCGGCAATTACGCTCAACAGCATGGGCAGACCGGTCATCAGGCTTAGCTGTGTTGACGCAAGTCCCTTCTGCTTTTCCAGATAGGTGGGCAGCCAGGTGATGAAGAAATAGAAGCCGTAGGTCTGGGTGAAGTACATCAGGCACAGGAACAGGATGCTGGAATTCCACATACCGGAGTGGCCGGTGCGGACCACCGCGATGCGGCCATCGCGAATGTGCAACAGTTCGGGCTCGCGCACGGACGGGTGCTCCGCCGGATCGTCACGGAACCACCAGTACCAGGCGGCGGCCCACACGAATCCGACTGCGCCGAAGATAGGGAACACCGCGCGCCAGCCCAGCCATGAGGTGAGCGCCACCACGATAAACGGCGTGACGCCGCCACCGAGATGCGCGCCCATGAAGAAGATGCCCTGCGCGGTGCCACGCTCGGAAACGGGAAACCATCGCGAAAATGTTTTCGCTACGTTCGGCCATGCGCCGGCTTCACCGATTCCGAATAGAAACCGGATTACCAGCAGCGATCCGTAACTGAACGCAGCAGCCGTCGCCATGGTAAAGGTGGACCACCAAACAACGATGCGCATCAGTACACGGCGCGTACCCACCTTATCTCCCCACCAGCCGGAAGGGATTTCGAACAACCCGTAGGCTACCGTGAAGGCGCTGAACACGAAGCTCATTTGCAGCTTGGTGAGGCCAATATCGCGCATGATGGCAGGCGCGGTGACGGAGATGCAAACGCGATCAAGATAAGTGATGAAGGCCAGGCAGACGGCCATTCCGAGAACGCGGTAGCGGACGGTTCCCATTAAGCAGCCACCGGTTCTTCGATTGGTTTCATTTGTCCCATGTATTTATTGAGGAAGAAGAGAGCGATCAGGTGGAAGCAGCCCATGGTGAGGAAAACGGGCGTGTATCCGAAATGCGAGACTACGTAGCCTGGGATGAGCGCAGAGAAAAGCACGCCGCCGAGGCCGCCGAAACAGGCTCCAATTCCGGTGACCGAGCCCACCGCATTGTTGGGAAACACATCGGACGCGGTGGTGTAAAGATTTGCCGACCAGCCTTGATGCGCGGCGGTTGCCACGCACACCAACGCAATGGCAACGATGGGATTGGTGGCCAGTACGGACAAGGCAGCAATGGGCATCATGCACGCGAATATGGCAAGTGTGGTTTTGCGCGCCTTTGGCGTGCTCCAACCGCGGCGGATGAAATAGCCCGAAAGCCAGCCGCCACCCACGCTGCCGATATCCGCGGTGAGATAGATAACCGGTAGCGCCCATCCGATGGCCTGCATGTTGAAGTGCCGGACATCAAACAAATACGGCGGAAGCCAGTAGAGATAGAACCACCAGACGGGGTCGGTGAAGAATTTGGCCAGTGCCAGGCCCCAGGTCTCGCGGAAGGTGAACGCTTTAGCCCAACGGATTTTTGGTTCTGAGATCTCCTCGGCGCGCAGCGGAGGCGAGGGGCAAGTGAACCACCACAGCAGCAGCCAGGCGAAACCAAGAGATGCGGTGACGACAAAGCAGGAACGCCAACCGAATTTCACCGCCGCCAGAACGAAGAGCGGCGGGCCCACCATGGAGGCTACATTCGAACCTGCGTTGAAGATGCCTGTGGCGAAAGCTCTATCTTTCTTGGGGAACCATTCCGCTACGGATTTGATAGCCGCTGGAAAGTTGCCGGCTTCCCCCAACCCGAGCATGGCGCGCCAGAAACTGAGAGACAAAGCGGAGCCGGAAAAAGCGTGGAACCCAGCTGCCAAAGACCACCAGGCGATGGCGAAAGCGTAGCCGATCCTGGTGCCAAACTTGTCGATCAGCTTTCCCATGGCCAGAAATCCAACCGTGTAGGCGATCTGGAAAGCGCCGTTGATGTAACCGTACTGCTCGGTGGTGAGATGAAGATCTTCGCGGATCACCGGGACCAGCACGGAGAAGACGATGCGGTCCAGGTAATTGATCGTCGTCGCGATAAATAGCAACGACAGAACCCACCAGCGTGCACGATCCAGGGTGTCCGAAGGCATTGCAGCGATTATATAGGACGATGGAAATACCCTCAGATGAGCAGGATGACCTCTACCAAAATAGCCGCTGGAATGTTGCGTTTGGGGACTATTGGCGGAAGGGAGAAATCTGCTTAGATCGGAAGGAGAGCTGTAGACCTGCGCTTCGCGAGGTGCTTGCCATCAACCGATTGACACGCGATCTCCGGCTCTCAAACCTCAGCGGGCGGCACGGTGCAAGCGGTCGCGGATGCCTGCCCATTCCACCCCGGGCGGAACCGGTTCCACTGCAATATAGTCCAAGCCTTCGGTGTCTAAGCGATGTAGTGTTTCGTACAACAAAGCAGCATAGGCGGAGGGATCGGCCGGCATCTGGATGGACCGGGCGGACGTGTGTGCTTCGCTCCACCACAAGTACGCGCCATGGCCTTGCGTGAGCGGCGGGCCGACCAGCAGCGGAGTCTTCGGCTGATAGTGCTGCGGATGCATTCCCGGAGCTGCGTGGGGGCCCTCGCTCGGAGCAGGACTAAAAATCGGGCCAATGATGCTTTCCATCTGCGCTTGGGTGATCATGCCCGGACGCAGCAGCCGGGGAACCCCGCCGGCTAAGGATAAGACGGTGGATTCGATTCCCACGGCACAGGGTCCGCCATCGAGAACCAGATCCACGCGGTCGCCCAGCGCTGCGCGAACATGCGCGGCGGTGGTGGGGGAAAGTTCGGTGAAACGATTCGCGCTGGGGGCCGCCAGCGGGATACCGGCTGCACGGAGCAACGCCAGCGCCAGCGGATGGGCCGGGATGCGCAGGCCGACGGTGCCCAACCCGGCTGTCACGCGATCAGGCACGTGTGCTCTCTTCGGAAGAACCAGGGTCAACGGCCCAGGCCAGAATTGGGCTGCTAGGACATCGGCGGAGCGCGGCCATTCGGTCACCAGTTCCCGTGCCATCTCCACCGAATCGACGTGGACAATCAGCGGACTGGTGTCCGGGCGGCCCTTGGCGGCGAAGATGCGGCCGACGGCTTCGGCATCCAGAGCGCTAGCGCCCAAGCCGTAAACCGTCTCCGTGGGAAATGCGACCAGCCGGCCGGCGCGCAACAATGCCGCGGCACGCCGAAGGTCTTCCCCATCTACCATGCTGTTCCGATCACTTTGTTTCGATCAATCCGGCAGATCGTCTTTCGCGTCGCCGGCCGTTTTTCCCGTACGCTTGAAAACCAGGAAGGCGTGAATGAACTCGTCCAGATCGCCGTCCAGGACACGGTCCACATCGCCAACGGCGAGCTTTGTGCGGTGGTCTTTGATCATGCGGTAAGGGGCCAGCACGTAGCTGCGGATCTGACTGCCGAAGTTGATTCCCAGCTTGGAATCTTCTACCTTCCGCTCTTCATCCTTCTTCTTGTCGAGCTCGAATTCGTAGAGCTTGGCACGCATCTGTTTCAGCGCACTGGCCCTGTTTTTATGCTGGGACCGCTCATTCTGGCACTGCACCACCAAGCCCGTTGGAAGATGCGTCATGCGAACGGCGGAATCGGTACGGTTGACGTGCTGGCCGCCCGCTCCGCCTGCCCGGAAAGTATCCACGCGAAGGTCTTCCGGTTTCAGATCGATCTTGATCTCGTCGTCGATCTGCGGATAGACAAAGACCGACGCGAACGAGGTATGCCGCCGGGCCGCCGAATCGAACGGAGAGATCCGCACCAACCGGTGCACGCCGATTTCCGATTGCAACAGACCGAACGCGTTCTCACCGTTTACTTCAATGGTGGCGGATTTGATGCCCGCGCCATCGCCTTCCAAACGATCTGTGACGATAGCCTCATAGCCGTTACGCTCGGCCCAGCGGAGATAAGTCCGCAGCAGCATCTCGGCCCAGTCCTGGCTTTCGGTACCACCGGCGCCGGGATGAATGGTCAGAATGGCGCTGGTTTTGTCGTTGTCGCCGGAGAGCAGCATGCCGGTTTGCAGCTTCTCCAATATCTGCGCGGAGCTCTTCATTTCGCGCTCGATTTCGGAGCCAACATCCTCACCTTCGCGCATGAGTTCAAACAGGGTATCCAGGTCCGCGGTCTGGGTGGCAATCTGCGATTCCTGGGCAATGCCTTCTTCCAGGCGCTTGCGGTCCTGCATAATTTTCTGGCTTTTTTCCGGCTGATTCCAGAAATCCGGAGAACTGATTTCGGCTTCGGTCTTGGCTAGCTGGGCTTTTTTGGCAGGCGCGTCAAAGATAGCTCCGCACAGCGTCGGCCTGCTGGCGGAGCGAAACGTACTCCCTTTCTAACTCTTCGAGGGTCATCGCTTCATTCTACCAAACGAGCGGTGCGGTACGATGCCTAAGAAATGATCAATTGGCTGGTAGTGGGTATCGGAGACATCAGCACCAAGCGCGCGATTCCGGCGATTCTGGAAGAAGAACGCAGCCAGCTGTACGGCGTGGTGACTCGCGATCCGGCCAAGGCGGTCCCCTACCGAACGCGCGTGTGGACGTCGCTGGAAGATGCGTTGAAAGACCCAGTGATCGACGCGGTTTATATCTCCAGCCCGGTCTTCCTGCACGCGCCGCAAACCATCCTTGCGTTGCGCGCCGGCAAGCACGTGTTGTGCGAAAAACCAATGGCCATGAATTATGCGGAAGCCTGCCTGATGCAAGCTGCCGCCGACGACGCGGATAGGATTCTGGGAATTGCCTACTACCGCCGGATGTACCCGAAGCTGCGGCGCGCCAAGGAACTTCTGGACGCCGGAGTGATCGGGAAGCCGGTGGTGGCGGAGGCAACTTGCCATTCCTGGTTTAACGACGAAGATGGGACGCGGTCGTGGCTGCTGCACCGCTTGACCGCGGGTGGAGGCTGTTTGTACGATATTGCATCCCATCGCATTGATGCGTTTAACTTTCTCTTCGGCACGCCAGTGCGAGCCTGCGGATACACTTCGAACCTGGTCCACTGCAATGACGTGGAAGATAACGCGACGTTGCTGGTGGAATATGAGTCGGGCGTGCGGGGCATTGTGGATGCTCGCTGGCACTCGCGCATGACGCGGGATGAGTTCCGGATCAGGGGCGTTGAAGGCGAATTGGAACTGTCGCCGCTGAACAGTCCGCTGATCGTTTTTCCAGGAGGCAGCGAGGAACTGCCGCCCCATGCCAATCTGCATTTTCCGTGCATTGAGAATTTCGTAAAGGCGTTGCTGGACGGAACGCCGCTGGCTGCCAGTGGAGCCTCTTCCGTTTTGACCGATCAGGTAACGGGCTGGGTCACGGATCACGCTACAGTTCGGTATCATGGAAGTTAGGAAGTAAACCACTTTAGGGGTGTAGGACAGCCTGCGCCTTGACGATTAAACAATTGCATGTCTGACCAATCCGAACCGAAGTTAGGTATCAATAGCTGGCTCCAGGACGAGCTCTATCGGAATTACCTCCATGACAAGAAGAGCGTCGACGACACCTGGAAACGAGTGTTTGAAACGAACGGGCACGCCAAGCCCAATGGGACTAACGGGCATGGCGCTGGAGCTGCAGCTGGTCCGGTTTCGACACCGGTCTCGACAGCGGCGCCAGCGGTAGCCAAACCCGTGGCGCCGCAGGCAGCTGGAACCGATCAACTGACGCCCCTCCGCGGAGTGGCAGCAAAGATTGCTGAGAACATGACCGTCAGCCTGACGGTTCCCACTGCTACCTCGCAGCGAATGATTCCAGTGCGCGTGATCGAAGAGAAGCGCCAGCAGATCAACGAGCGCCGCGCGGCGGCCGGTCAAGGCAAGATTTCTTACACCCACATTATCAGTTGGGCGATTGTACGGGCGCTGGACGAGTTCCCTTCCCTGAACCACTCCTTTACAGAGCAGAACGGTGAACTGTTCCGGGTAATCCACAAGGACGTGAACATCGGCATTGCGGTTGATGTGAAGGCAAAGGACGGCTCATCGTCGTTGATGGTGCCAAGCATCAAGAATGCCGGAGTTATGAACTTCAGCCAGTTTCTGGCCGCGTTTGACGACATTGTGAGCCGCGCACGCAACGGTAAGCTGCAGATGCCCGATTTCCAGGGCACCACCATTTCACTCACCAACCCGGGCACGGTGGGCACGCTGGGATCGGTGCCGCGGCTGGTTGCCGGCCAAGGCGCCATTATTGCCACCGGGGCCATGGATTATCCGGCGGAGTATCAAACCGTCACCGCGGAGATGAAGGCGCACATCGGAATCAGCAAAGTGATGATGATCACTTGCACCTACGATCACCGCATTATTCAGGGCGCTGAATCCGGCCGGTTCCTGGGTAAACTACAGGCGCTACTGAACGGCGAAAGCGGGTTCTACGAAAAAATTTACAGCGATTTGGGAATCACGCAGGAACTGCGAACTCCGGCTGTAACATCCGTGGCGCCGCTAGCCGCGCCGGCTTCCTCGCTTTCCACCAGCGATGCTTTAAAAGAAGCAGCGTCGGCATTCCTGATCAATGCGTATCGAGTACGCGGGCACTTGATTGCGGATCTGGATCCGCTTGGTTCCACCCGCCCAATGCAGCCGGAACTGGAACTGGCTACGTACGGCTTGACCGAGGCCGATCTGGAGCGTCCGCTGCTCTCGCAGGGCGGAAAGACGCTGCGGGCGGTGATTGCGGACCTGCGGAAGACCTATTGCGAGAAGGTCGCCTGCGAGTACATGTACATTCAGTACCCGGAGCAGAAAGAGTGGCTCCGTGACCGCATGGAATCCACTTTAAACTCTGAGCCGTTGGAACGCGCCGTCCGCTTGCGCATTCTGGATCGCTTGATTGAGGGCGAAGAGTTCGAACACTTCCTGGACAAACGCTATATCGGGAAGAAGCGCTTTTCGGTGGAAGGCGGCGAATCCGCGCTGGTGATGCTGGATGAAACGCTGGAACGCGCGGCCAATGGCGGTGCGGAAGAAGCGGTGATCGGCATGGCCCATCGCGGCCGGCTGACGGTTCTGGCTAACATTTGCAATAAGCCGCTGATTGATGTTTTCTCCGATTTCGACGAAGCCCCGGGAGCCACGGCGAATCGCTATTCCACCGGTGATGTGAAGTATCACCTGGGCGCGTACGGGACGAGAAGATCGACGGAAGGAAAGAAAATTGGCGTTTCCATGGCGTTCAACCCCAGCCATCTGGAAGCAGTGGACCCGGTTGTGGAAGGCATGGTTCGCGCCATGCAGGATGAACTGCATGACAGTGCGCGCACCAAGGTAATCCCCATTCTGATCCACGGAGACGCGGCATTCGCAGGCCAGGGCGTGGTTTTCGAAACGCTGAACATTTCGCAGTTGCCCGGTTATTTTACCGGTGGCACGGTGCATCTGATTATCAACAACCAGGTGGGTTTTACCACTTCACCCGAGGACGGCCGCAGCGGACCTTATTCGAGCGACATTGCACGGTCGATCCAAGCTCCGATCTTCCACGTGAATGGCGACGATCCGGAAGCAGTGTTGCGCGTCAGCCGGATTGCGTTCGACTTCCGCCAGCAATTCAATCGCGACGTGGTGATCGATCTGAATTGCTACCGCCGCCTGGGCCATAACGAAGGCGACGACCCCAGTTTCACCCAGCCCTTGATGTACAAAAAGATTAAGGCGCAGGTTTCGGTGATTGCGAAGTATGCTGACCGCCTGGTGAGTGAAGGCGTGGTGGATAAGGCCAGTGTGGATGCGCGCAAGAAGGCGTACGTTGCCAAGCTTTCCGAGGCGTTCGACCTATCCAAGACCACCGCTGCGACGGAGATTTTGCAATTTGAACCGGAAGCGCCGGTGCAGTTCCTGAGTGACCGGACTACGATCGATCGAAGCACGGCGGAGCAAGTAGTCGAAGCGATTTCGACATTGCCTGCCAACTTCCACATTCATCCCAAATTGAAGCCGGTTATCGAGAAGCGCAAGGCCGTGCTTGCCGATGAGCCGTTCGATTGGGCAACCGGGGAAGCATTGGCATTTGGCAGCCTGTTGACGGAAGGTTATTCGGTTCGCTTGAGCGGCCAGGACGTAGGGCGCGGAACGTTCAGCAACCGGCATATGGAACTGACCGATTTTGAGGACGGACACAAGTACGTGGCGCTGCAGAAACTTGCGAGATTCGGCCAGCTCTGTGAGGTTTGGGGCAGTTCGCTCAGTGAATACGCGGCCATGGGGTTCGAGTTCGGTTTCAGCCTCACCACGCCCACCTCGCTGGTGATGTGGGAAGGCCAGTTCGGCGATTTCGTCAATGGCGCACAGATCGTGATCGATCAGTTCCTGTCTTCCTCAGAGAAAAAGTGGGGCGAACTTTGCGGTCTGGTGTTGTTGCTGCCGCACGGCTATGAGGGACTTGGACCGGAACATTCCAGCGCTCGCATCGAACGGTTCTTGCAGATGTGCGCGCAGGAAAATATGCAGGTGGCGAACTGCACCACGCCTGCGCAGTATTTCCATATCCTGCGGCGTCAATTGCGCGGCGGCGATGACGGGAAGCCGATTTGCAAACCGCTGATTATTTTTACTCCAAAGAGCCTGTTGCGCAGTCCGCTGGCGGTATCACGCCTAGCGGATCTGACCAGCGGCAAGTTCCAGGAAGTGCTTCCCGATACAAGCGGGGCGGCTGCGGCGGGCGTGAAGCGCGTGCTGATGTGCTCCGGAAAAATCTATTACGATTTGCAGGAGCGGCGAGCTAAGACAAACGCGAATCATGTGGCGATCCTGCGGGTGGAGCAAATGTATCCGTTCCCCAGCGGCGCGCTGCAAGCGGCGCTGCTGGAATATCCCAAGGCCAACGAATTTTATTGGGTGCAGGAAGAGCCGAAGAACATGGGGCCGTGGCGCTTCATGCAGGAACAGATTCAACCGCTGCTGGACGTGGTCAAACGCAAGCTGCGCTACGTCACCCGGCCGGAAAGCGCCAGTCCGGCGGTGGGAACCAATGAACGCCACAAGTACGAACAGAACGAAGTGGTGGATGATGCGTTCGCTGAAAAGCTGGTGGCGCGCACGCCGAAGCGTCCGAAGGTGATCAAGAAAAAGAAGCTACTTGTTTCCTGAGGCGGCCTGATTGGGCTGCCACAGCACTTCCGGAACAGCCAGTTCACGATTCACCCAGCGGCTCCAGACAAATAACGCGTCGCTCAAGCGGTTCAGATAGTGAATGGCCTCGGCAGGCACTTCTTCTAACCGGGTTAGCGCCACGGCGATTCGTTCGGCGCGCCGGCAGATTGTCCGGCAGGCGTGCAGTTCCGTGTTCAAGCGGCAGCCGCCGGGTAAGACAAACGAGCGCAGCTTCGGAAGCCCGCCATTCATTTCATCGATCTCGTTCTCCAGCTGCTGCACTTCGGTGTTGGTCACGCGGGGTTGCTTCGGGTGGACGTCCTCAGGCTTAGTGGCGAGGATGGAACCCAGGTTGAAAAGTTCATGCTGGACTCGCTTCAGGATCGTAGCGAGTTTGGTCAATTGCGCCTCTTCCGCTGTGAAGCACGCCATTCCGATGAACGCGTTCAATTCGTCCACGGTGCCGTAGCAATCAATACGTAGCGCGTCTTTGCCGACTCGCTGACCACCCACAAGCCCGGTTTCTCCGCTGTCTCCCGTCTTGGTGTAGATGCGATTGAGAGCGAGGCGCGGCTCGTTGTAGGGTTTGTCTTCCACGTACCTATTGTAGGCTCGGCGCTATGTGATCTCGGGTTGTTGCCGTATGCTGGAGAAGTACTTATGGCGTTGTCTTTTGAGTGGGGTTCGCGGAAGGCGGCATCGAATCTGAAGAAGCATGGCGTAACCTTCGAGGAGGCGGCCTCGGTGTTCAGTGATCCCCTTGCGCGAATCTTCGATGACGCGGTGCACTCAACTGAGGAGTTGCGAGAGATCATCGTCGGCCACTCGTCAGCGGGACGCTTATTGCTGATATCCTTCAGAGAGGTACTACCAGATCGCGTCCGCCTAATCAGCGCGCGAACAGCAACCAAACGAGAACACGACGACTATGAAGAAAACGTCGAAGTCTAAGCAAATCCCTACGAGGTCCGGCGATATGGAGTCGGAGTATCAGCTCGACTATTCAAAGGCCAAACCAAATCGATTCGCTGAACGTGCGCAACCGGGAACATTGGCGGTAGTGCTGGACCCCGATGTTGCCAGCGTGTTCAAGGATGCCGGATCAGTCAACAATGTGTTGCGAGCCCTGATGGAGACAATGCCGCAGCGTTTGGGCCGGTCAAGCTCGTGAAGTGTGTTTTGGCAACTTTGAAGGAACTAACCGCCGTGTGTTACGACGTGCGAAACCGGCGCTCAAGGCATGCATCGCAAAGAGTACACGGCGGGGAGAATTCCCTGACAAGAGAAAGGTGGCTTCCGAAAGGTTAACACCAGACCAAGGGTTGCGCTGACGCCTATGTTAGTTAGACCGCTGGCACCCGCCAGTTTCGATATTGACAAGGAAAACCATTGCCCAACCAGGGCGTAATGTGCCAACTAACAACCGAAAGTTTTAGACATCTCGTCGGAACGGCCTGCTACGAGGCGTGAAGGTGATTTAGTTTCCGGAACGCATCTGCGTACTCTGCGTTTGCAAACTCAAACCGACCGCCGCGATCTAACAGCCTCACAGGGCTACCGAAACACCAGCACTCGGGGCGGCGCTTCCGTCGGTTGAGTTCCAGGGAGGCCGCCCACGCGATCAGCGCTGACACCGCTGTTAGAATGACTGCGGAGGGACCAGGGAGAGTTAGTGTCAACATAAAGATGACAATCACTCCGAACGTCATGCAGGCATCAATCGTCTTTTTCTGCTTCACATGTTTCAAGCAAATACGGCAAATTTGAAACGTCAACGTCGTATAAGTTCTCCCGGACGACTGACTCGCAACCAACGGTTCTTCGCCCAAACCCATGCAACAGACGCAGCGAGACGGTATGCCGAAGGTTATCTCGGGCCCAAACCCGAACCCCAAGTTAACGCATACCGTGACAGGGCTCAGTCTCAGATGTTTGGGAAGGGGTTGCCCAGGGTCCGCGGTGGAACGACGTCGAACCTCCTCGTCGAAGCAAGACTGCTCGATCTCAGAAGATGGTCTGATCTGCGCAAAATCAACATCGGTGAGCGACGCATTGTATCGCCGAATCTCCTGCTCATGTCGTGTGGACGTACCGCTTATACGCCTCCTCCGACGGCTACAAGATCTGGCTATCCAGCATATCAACTTCGGATGTGGAATGCCGATTGAGTCCTTAAAATGATACCGGCCGGCGCGAAATACGACGATTCGCAAAATCCGATACGCCCTCTATTCTTCTTACTTAACCAGCGCCGGGAGACTAGGCTTCCGATTGACACCAAGCCAATTGCGCAATCTCACACTCATCAAAGCGTAAGCCTTCCGGAGCAGTGACAGCTCGTGAAGGACTCCCCGGCTGCCATTTCTCCATAATGAGAGTGTTTTCGTCGATTATCCATCGTGTGAAAACAGCATTGATCCAGCATTGTCAACTAGGACGCCTCTGCCGAAATTGACTCGATGCTGAAAGCGACTACGGCTACGGGCAGTAGAAAAGCTTTCGACCTAACTTTCGGAATAAGTCAGAGTTCGAGCGCATTCGGTTCTACGTCGAAACAATCCCTGTGTGGTCTGGACTTGTTCGGAAGGCGTGTGAGTATCCGGGGGTGGTACGGTTACAACCCGGTCCACTTTCGCGGTAACTACTACAATAAAGACCGGATGAGCAGCAAGACATTCACCACACTCAGCGGCCTGCCCGTGGCCCCCGTATACACGCCCGCCGATCTGCCGGCTGCGCCCGTCCCCAGCCCCGGCGAGTTCCCGTACACGCGCGGGATTCACCGTGACATGTATCGCGGAAAGCTTTGGACCATGCGCCAGTTTTCCGGCTTCGGTTCGCCGGAGGAAACCAACGCGCGCTATCGATACCTGCTGGCCCAAGGGCAGAACGGACTATCGGTGGCGTTCGATCTTCCGACGCTGATGGGATTCGACGCGGACCACGAGACATCGGTAGGCGAGACAGGCAAGTGCGGCGTGTCCATTTCTTCGCTGGAAGACATGGAAATTCTGTTCCAGGAGATTCCGCTGGACAAGGTGACGGTCTCCATGACCATCAATTCTCCGGCGCCGATTCTCTATGCCATGTACATTGCCGCGGCCGGGAAGCAAGGCGTCGCCGCGGCGCAACTATCGGGAACATTGCAGAATGACATCCTGAAGGAGTACATCGCGCAGAAGGAGTTTATCTATCCGCCGCGCCCCTCCATGCGGCTGGTCACCGATGTGATTGAATACTCCGCCCGTCACACGCCGCGGTTCAACCCAATCTCCATCAGCGGCTATCACATTCGCGAAGCCGGATCCACCGCCGTGCAGGAACTTGCGTTCACGCTGCGTGACGGCATTGAATACGTGGAGTGGGCCGTGGAACGCGGCATGGCGGTGGACGATTTTGCCCCACGGCTCAGTTTCTTCTTCAACGCGCATAACGATTTTTTTGAGGAGATCGCCAAGTACCGCGCCGCACGAAAGTTGTGGGCGGAGATCATGCGCGACCGTTTTCATGCGCGCGACGAACGAAGCTGGAAGCTGCGCTTTCATGCGCAGACCGCCGGGTGCTCGCTCACCTGGCAGCAGCCCAACAACAACATTGTGCGTACGGCATTGCAGGCGATGGCCGCAATTCTAGGCGGCACGCAATCCTTGCATACGAATTCACTGGACGAAGCCTATGCGCTTCCCAGTGAACATGCGGTGACGCTGGCGCTTCGCACGCAGCAGATTCTGGCCTACGAAACAGGAGTGACGGAAACGCCGGACCCGCTGGGCGGCAGTTACTTTGTGGAGAACCTGACCAATCGCATGGAAGCGGAAGCGCGAGTGTATATCGCACGAATCGATGCGATGGGCGGAATGATTGCCGCCATCGACGCCGGTTTTCCGCAAAGTGAAATTGCGAACGCCAGCTACGCCTATCAGCGCGCCATTGAATCGCGCGAGCAAATCATAGTGGGTGTGAACGCGTTTGCGGAGGATTCGAAAGAGCAGATTGAAATCCTGCGCATGAATGAGCAGGCCGCTGCAACGCAAACCGAAAAGCTGCGCGATCTGCGCGCGCGGCGGGATGGCAGTGCCGTGAACATCGCCCTTACCGGACTGCGGGATTGCGCAACCTCACACGGGAACACAATGCCCTATATACTAGATGCAGTGCGCGCCTACGCAACTCTCGGTGAGATCTGCGATGCGCTGCGCGACGTTTTCGGAACCTATCAGGAACGAAGTGTACTGTAGTGAATGTAAGAAGTGATTGCTAAATTTTCCGGATGGAAAGAAGAATCCGAGTTCTAGTTGCCAAGCCCGGCCTGGATGGACACGACCGGGGAGCCAAGGTGATTGCGCGCGCGTTGCGCGATGCCGGCATGGAAGTCATCTACACCGGCCTGCGGCAGACGCCCGATATGATCGTGAACGCGGCTCTGCAGGAAGATGTTCAGGTGATAGGATTATCGATACTCTCTGGAGCGCACAACACCATCGTGCCTCGCGTTATGGATCTCCTGCATGAAAAGGAGATGGACGATGTGTTGGTGGTGGTGGGCGGCATCATCCCGGATGAAGATGCCGCGCAACTGAAAAAGCTAGGCGTGAGTGAAGTGTTTCAACCGGGCGCTTCGCTGGATTCGATCGTCTCATTCATTCATGAGAATGTCCGGTTTGAAGAAATACCAGTAGGTGAGTAAGAGAAGTACGGCCCGCCACAGGCGGGATTGGCCCAATATCCATTGAGAGATCTTTTAATGCAAGAGAAACTGAACATAGCGGTTTTTGTCGATTATGACAATATTGAGATTGGCGTGAAGTCTACGCTGCGGCGCGAGTTTGACGTATCGCTTCCGCTGGACGCTTTAAAGGAACGGGGCGACATCGTCGCCAAATTCGCCTACGCGAATTGGGGCCGCCAGGAAGGCGCCACCCGCCAGATGGCCGAAAGCGCCGTCCAGATGGTGCAGCGGATTCCTTCCCCGCGCGGCGACAAGAACGGCGCCGACATTAACCTGGCGCTGGACGCCCTTGAGATGGCATTCACTCATAGCCACGTGAATGCATTCGCCATTGTTAGCGGCGACAGCGACTTTATCCCGCTGGTGAACAAGCTTCGAGAATTCGGGAAGACCGTTTTCGTCGTCGGCGGGAAGGCCTTTACCAGCACCATCCTGCAACAGAACTGCCATGAGTTCATCAGCTACGAATCGCTGTTGGACGATCCGAAACGCAGCGACGGCAGACAGCAGCAGCCCACGCAGCAAAGCCAGCAGCCGCAACAACAGGGTCCACAGCAGGGCTCACAGCAGTATCAAGGAAGTGGGGACCGGCCGCCGCGTCCGCCGCAACAACAGCGGGGACGCCCCGCGCCGCTGGACCTGATACAGGCCATGCCGCTGGTGGAACGCGCTTTGCAGGTGTTGGAACGCCGGGCAGTGCAGCCACAGCTTGGCTTGCTGAAATCCACCATGTTGCAACTGGATTCGGCATTCAGCGAACGGGCTTATGGAGCGGGCAGCTTCTCTGATTTTGTGGAGAAGTTGAAGAAAGCCGATTACGTCAACGTCAGTGGCACCGGCGGACGCTACACCATCGAGCGAAAGGGCTCCCTGGTGCAGGAAACCGCGAAATTGAAGCCCGAAGAGTTATTGCCCATGCTGCGCGACGTACTGGAAACGCATCGCCTGGAACTGGAAGAGGAAGGCTGCATGGCCGAGGATCTGGCTACTTGGGTCAGGGCCGAGAATCCGAATCTGGATATCAAGAACTACGGATTCCAAGAGTTCGCCGAGTTCCTCAACTTCGCACAGGACAAGCTAGTGGTCCGCATTGAGCCCGACGAAGAGAAGGGGCTGCTGGTGTTCCTGGGCGCCGAGTTTTATCCGCCGGCCCCGCCCCCTGTGGAAGCGCTGCCGATGCAGGACGAAGATGAAGACATTGACGAGCCGCAACCGATTGTGGAAGGACAGCCGTCCATGGTGGCACCGACTCCGCCGATTACGCCGAAGCCTGTGAAGCGTGCGCCGCGCCCCAGAAAGCGCGCCGCGGAAGGCAATGTGGAGAACCGCCCGCCAAGAGTGCGCCGCGCTCCGCGGCCGAAGAAGACGGTATAGGACACGGACATAAAACTATGATCGAACGTATCAATCCAGCGGGGATTCCTGTACCGAAGAGTCCCTATTCACTTGCAGTTCGTGCGGGGGACTTTCTCTATCTCTCCGGTCAGGGACCAATCGACCAGACCACGAACGAATTTTCCTACGGCGATATTCAGCATGAGACGCGTGTCGTGCTCGGCAACCTCCAGCGCGTGCTGGAAGGTTGCGGGGCATCGATGGCGGATGTGGTGAAGTGCGCTGTATTTCTGAGGGACGGCAACGATTTTCAGGCGATGAATGCCGTATACCGGGAGTTTTTCGAGGACAGCAAGCCCGCGCGGACCACGGTGGAGACGAAATTCGCCGATGCGCGGATGAAGGTTGAGATCGACTGCATCGCCTATAAACCGAAGTAGAGCAATCGATGTGGACAGAGCTGCATTGGGTTGATGGACCATGGCCGGGAAGGCTGGCCCTCGCAGCTCGTCCACGCGGTGGAGAATGGCTTGAGGACGAGATTGCGAGTTGGCGCCGCGGCGGCGTAGATACGGTCTTCTCGCTGCTGACGGCTGAGGAAGAACGGGATCTGGACATCGCACGCGAGGCTGCTGCAGCGCGGGCGCATGGCATGAAATTCCTGTCTTATCCAATCCTTGATCGACAAGTACCGAATTCCGAAGCTGAATTTACGAAGGCCCTGGAAAACCTGGAGGTCGAACTCAAGGACGGTAGAAACGTCGTCCTCCACTGTCGACAAGGAATTGGGCGTACCGGACTTGTCGCCGCCTGTCTCTTGCTAAGGAAAGGCATCGATCCGGAGACTGCGGTAAGACAGTTAAGCGCCGCGCGCGGGCTATCAGTTCCTGAGACACAAGAGCAACTGGAGTGGATTAATCACTTCGCCGGGAGCGCTGCGACGCATCAATGAACGGCCAACCGCCGTTGCTTCCGCTGCACCCGGATGCCTCGCTTAGCCCGGTGAAATTGGTGATGTTTGAAGCGGGTGAGCCCACCGTCAATAAAGCAAGGTGCAGTTTGGATGCTTTCAGAAGGAACCTGGAGCGGAACCAGTTCGTCGGACCTTGGTGCGACTTTTTGGGAGCTATCTCCTCCATGCGCCGTTTAAAGGGAATAGTCTAAGATTTACAACGAAGTGATGATTCGCAATTGTCACTGTCGAGGTAGGGTATGGCGCGCCATTCCATCATTGAGAAACTGCACTCAGCACTGACACAGCCCATCGAAACTGAAATGCAGGTAGTGTACATTCTTGTCGAGATTCGGAAGTTGTTGGAGCACGACGGCAAGAAAGAACTGTATCCGGCACCGAACTTTTACGGGAATTGGGTCGTCCATACGAAGTTGTCCGGCTCGCCAGTGGCGGACAGAATCGTACGGCTGCTCGACGAAGTGATGTATCGGAAGGCCAATGGTACCGTGGACCTGAAACTGGAGGACGAAGCGGTCGCGTTTTTCAACGAGACGTTGTTCCGGGAACAGTTGAGCGCGCTGCTCGAATCAGTCGGCTTACCTACGGAACTCTGTACGGACGACACGACTTGGCATGATTTCCGCAAAAAGCTCGCCGGGGTCATTGAAGATGCACCGTTGGAACTGAAACCATCGAAAGCGTCAAAGCCTACGCACTTCGTAGAGCGCGTAATCGTGAAGAACAAATCGACAGACTATGCGCTCAACGTTGAATGGGAAACGGTCATGCACTCTCATCCCATTGTGGAAATCAAGGACGGCAAGATGAAACTCAAGACCAAGGCGCCAACCAAGTTGTAATCTACAAGGCCTATGGCTCACAACGTAGTCAACTGGAAAACATTTGTGGAAGCGGGCCGAACGTTCTTCGAAGCGAACCGGGGCTGCCCAATGTACCAACTTGTCGATCACCTGGACGAGCTCTATCGCTTGGCCTACCTTAAAGCCCCTTTCCCGAAAACCGGAGGGGAACAAGACAACTTTCTCCACATGTGTTTCCTTATTTGTCACCGGGCGCTACTTTCGGCGGCCACGGTCCTATCGAGTGGACAACCCGAAGACGGCCCCGCCATTACTCGCCGGGCGATTGAGGCAGCAAAGGTGTGTCTAGCTGTGAAAGCGGATGCTTCAAATTTTGAAGAATGGAAAAACATCGAGACCCGAAAGACTCGCTGGGAAAGTCGGTCGAACGGGGAGAAACCCAAAACCTTCACCCCTGCGTATAAAGCCACTTTCACTGAGCCCTTATACGCGGATCTTCAATCTGTGATCGGAACACTCTCTGATTTCTCGGTCCATTTCACCCCCGAACATCTTCTCGGCTATGAATGGGCGCAAACTTCACGATTGGACGGAGGCACAGATAATTCGTTTGGGGTGACGGAAGATCGCGTCCAACAAGAATTTCTAATGCTGGCAGACCAGCATCGGCTTATCCTTCGCGTCTTCGACCGTTGCCTTGACGGAAAGCTGTTCGATCACCCTGACATAAAACAGAGGGCCCAATTGGCCATGACTCTTTACAAAGAGCTTCTTCAGCAAGAAGGTTTCACCGAAGAAGCTACGGCTGTGGGAGAAACCTGGTGACTACTGAGGTCATCCTCTCCCCCGCCGTCGAACTGGCTCCGGCCAGGCTCTTCGCCCCGACACCGAAGGCGGCGCGGCGGGCGGCGGAATTCTTCACTGCGTAGATCAACAGCGACCACACACGCAAAGCGTATGTGAAGGCAACGCGACGCTTCTCGGCCTAGTACGAATTGCGAGGGGACTACTGCCGCTTGCGTCAAGCCCCTCCTCAGGGGCGTCGGCTGTAAAGCTGGGGTGGAAGGTGGCTTGTACGCAGAGAGTTGTTAAAGCTGTCATGCAGGGTTGAGGAGTTTAGCTTCCCTCCGGCCGCTTGAAGGAATCCCTCGCTCCTGGTCAGGAGCATTGTCTCAAGACAAGACCGGACGGCACAATGCTTGACGGGCATCACCGCATTTTCGTCCTGAGATGCCGTGGTGAAAATGTAGATACATTTCCGCGCGAGGTCTATACCCGCGAAGGTGATAACGAGCGCTGAAAAATCCAGCCGTCACCACTCCGAGTAAGCGGTTCCATCCAGGCTCATCTTGCTGGACCCGCTGCGCACGTCGAAGATCCCCGATTCGTTCTGATTCACGCTGCCGCTCGCGTCTTCCATGATGATCTTCCAACTGGAATCGGAATCCGTCACCGGGTCCCGTGGAACTACCCGCAGATAGCCTTCACTCACCAGATCCTGAAGAGTCTGCGGCGCTTTCTGTTTGTCGTAGGTGTATTCGTCGATCACCGTCCTCATCGTAAAGAGGTTGTTACGTAGAACCGACTCTTTCGCCCGCAGGATCGACTTCTGATAGAACGGCACGGCCAACGACACCAGAATCGAGATGATCGTCATCACCACCATCAACTCAATGATGGTGAACCCGCGGCGGCGCCGGTCTAGTTTACCAATCTGAGTATGCGCTGCCATCGCGTGCCTTCTCCGTAGTCTTCGTAAATACATCAAATACGTTTTGCCCGCCACCGCCCAAGGTCTTGGGGTCGTCCTGCATACTTCGCTTTCCCCAATCGGTGGAATTGGTGAACGGATCTTTGGGAATGCGGCGCAGGAACTTGATTTTCTGGTCTACCTGGCCGGCTTTCTTCACACCCTCCACCAACATTTCCAGAGTTTCCGGATAGCCTTCGGTTCCCAATTTCGCCGGCGGCAGCTGTCCTGAATCCGACATGTCCTTGTACTTATCGATCGCCGTACGGATTTCCCGCAATGCGTAGCGCAGATCTCGCTCGCGATCCCGGCGCACCTTATAGCGCGCCATGGGCACAACCATCGTGGTGAGGATCAGCATGATGGTGAATGCCACAATCAACTCCACCAAAGTCAGCCCGCGCTGATTTCGACGCTTTCCCGGCATCACGGCTCTATTGCACCACCACACTCAAAACCGGCGGTGCGGCCACAATCGGTTTCGACGTGGAATTCACCAAAGTCAGATCGCCTACCGTCACTGTAGAAGTTCCGCGACCCACCGCCTGGAAAGTAAGGTTGACCAACGCGCCGGAACCGCTGATCCCGCCTGTGCCCGCTGTCCGGTTCAAGACAATGGAAGCGTCTCCGGTATCGTTCAAAGTGTTCTCGGTGAAGTTGATCTTCTGCCCGTCCCCACCCATCAGATTGCCTTCCTTGACGCTGCTGAGCCGCAGAATCTTCGGATCGAACTTCAACTTCAACGGCACAGCGAATAGATCGGCCGCGTTCTCAATCTGTAGCGCAACCGTTACCACTCCGCTCAACTGCGTCTGCAAATTTGGCGGGTTGAAGAAAATCCGCACTGGTCCAGCCGCTGCCGGGGCAGCCGGAGCCGGATCCACGGAAACAGGCGCCGTGGGCGCGGGCGCGGCGGGAGTTCCCAGCGGTGGCGTCGCCGGTGTTGCAGCCTGCGGTGGTGCGGGCGCTTCCGGCCGCGGGGCATAGTTCAATTTCACATTCTGATCGGTACCCGCCGAAACACCGCGCAAATTAGCGTCGCTATAATCCGGCGCGCGCACAATGTGGGGAATCAGCGCAATCAACAACTCGCTGTCGCTGTTATCTTGGTGGTGAGTGCCGAACAACGGACCCAAGATAGGCAAACTCGCCAGCCATGGAAGTCCGGCAACCAGCTTTGAATCCTGCACCTGCATCAGTCCGCCCAACAGACTTACTTCGCCCTCACGAATCCGAATATCGTGCGCTATCTTCTTCTGGCTGATTACCGGCTGTGAGATGTCCCCGATTTTCACATAGGAACTGACATTCGAGATTTCGAGTTCAATGTGGAGCGAAACCTCGTCGCGGCCATGAATCTTTGGAACCATATCCACGTTGACTCCGACTTCGGCAAAGCTGAACTGAGTACTAACCAGCGGACTGACGCCGACGCCGACACTGGCGCCCAGGCCTCCGCCGAAACTACCGGTCGCATAGGGCACCTTGTCGCCGATCCGCAGCGACGCCTTCTGGCCATCGACAGCCCGGACTTGCGGCTGTTGCAACACTCGTGTCGTGCTGTCGGTTAACAGCGCCTGGATCAACCCGCCAGGAACAGCAACGGAGAAATCGCCGAGGGAGATACTATTCAGGCGGTTTAATGGAAGGCTATTGACCACCGCAGCCGCAGTGGTTCCCGTTCCACCGGACGCGGCGGCGGTCGAACCGAAACCGATGGGTGAATTGATGCCGCCGGCGCCGCCGGTGGTAAATGTCGCAGCCAGGTCACGGGCTCTCGTCCGGCTCGCCTGCATTACCAGAATATCCACCACCACCTCGGCCTTCGGCTTATCCAAATCCAAGATCAGCTTCTCGGCCAAGGCAACTTGATCGGCGGTGCCGCGGACCAGAATGGCATTCTGCGCACCGTAGGTGAACGCGCGGCGGATTTCCGTAACCGACCTCACGGTGGTGGAGATTTCCTGCAATTCCTGCAGCAGAGTGGCGTTCTTAATGTAGAAAACCTTGACTACATAGTCTTCAAAGTCCCGGCGCTTCTGAACGTTGTCGTTGGTAATAAATATGGCGTTAGCAGAAAGAGGCTTCCAGTAAGTGCGGGTTTGAATGGCCAGGTAATCGAGGGCTTCTTCCAGAGTAGTGTTGGAAAGATCCACGGTGAACGTATTCTTGCCGCCCGGCGGCGGCTGGATCTCGGAATCGAACACGACATTGATGCCCGCCAGTTTCCCCACCGTCTCGTACAGAACCTTGACCGGCTGATTGTTCATTTTCAGGGTGCTGATCTGGCGGGTGATGGGCTTCAATTCGGGAATCGCCAGGATACTCGCCGACTTTGCCTCCATCTCCTTGGCGGACTTCTGGCTCGGTGTCAGGCCGCGGTCTTCCGGCGTGGACGCCGCTCCGGGTCCAGCGGGTTTCTTCTTTTCCCGCTCGATCATCTCTTTCGTGCGGCGGATTTCCTGTTCCGCAATTGCCAGCGCCGGATCGGTGGCGTACGCCTTCTGGAACTCTTTCAGGCTGTCCTCAAGATTCCCGGCGGCCCGGATCTTTTGACCTAGCGAGACGTGGCTGGTGGCCGCCTGAAAGCGCATTCGCCGCACGGCCATTTGGTAGGCGGGGTCTTTCGGATCAGCGGTGTAAGCTTTTTCATAAGCTTCCAGGGCCTTGTCGTATTCCTTTCGGGCCTCGGCCTCCCCGCCCTCCTTCATCAATTTCTCGCCGGACTTGTTCTTGGCGATCAGTAATGCCGCAACGAGCATCGATAGTAGGAGAAATTTCCTGAACTGTATCAAAACACACACCTTAGGAGAAGAAAATGGCCTTGTGCTACACTCAAATTGGCCGAGCTGTCACATAAACATCTGACGCAGCGCGGTTTGTTCGCGTTGAGACGAAAACCTTGCGAGATCCAGCGGCCCCCATAAAAATCCTGAGCGATAACCGGTCGGCCGGGCACAACTACACTCTGCTGGAGAAGTATGAAGCGGGAATCGCGCTCTCGGGAACCGAAGTAAAGGCCGCCAAATCCGGCAAGGTGCAGCTCAAAGACGCCTACGCCGACGTGATCGATAATGAGGCGTGGCTGCTGAACGCGCATATCAGCCAGTATTCCCATGGCAACCGTGAGAATCATGAGCCGGTCCGGAAGCGAAAACTGTTGCTGCACCGGTCGGAAATCACCAAACTGCACGCGAAAATCCGCGAGAAGGGGCTGACGTTAATCCCCACCAAACTGTACCTTAAGAATGGAAAGATCAAGTGCGAGTTCGCGGTGGGAAAGGGCAAGAAAGTACACGACAAACGCGAGGCTGAACGGACCAAGGAACAGAACGATGAAGCCCGCAAGGCCATGCAACAGAAGAGAAACTACGATTAGGGCGATATGGATATCCGATTAGACGCAACACCCATTGAGCAGTACCCGGCCGACGTTGTCGTGACCTTGGCCTTCGAGAATCAGCAGGGTGCGCACCCGTTGAATGCGGCGACCGGCGGCTGGTTCGACGACCTCCGCGAAAGCAAGGAATTCACCGGCAAACCGTTCGAGATCGCCATTTTACACCGCCCTTCCGGATTGAAGGCAAAGCGCCTGGCGGCCGTCGGCGCGGGTCCGGCGGAGAAATTCAACACCACCGAACTGCGGAAAGTTGTCGGGGCCGCAGTGCGCGCGTTGAAGGCTAAGTCACTCAGCAGTATCACGTTAGCACTGGAAAATGCCACCCCGGAGCAGATCACTGCGGCGGTGGAAGGGGCCGTGCTCGCCAGCTACGAACCGGACCGCCTGAAATCCGATGCCAAGAAGAGAGAGAAGCGATTGGCTTCGTTTTGTATTTTGGGACCAGCCAGCCTGCAACCGGCGCTGGACCAAGGCCGTATTCTGGCGGAAGCGCAAAACTTCACCCGAGAGTTAGTCAATGAGCCGGCCAACCTGCTAACTCCCTTGAAATTGGCCTCCGAAGCGCGGCAAATGGCGGCGGCGTTCGGACTGGATTGCGAAATCCTGGACCGCGAACGAATGACCCAGTTAGGCATGGGATCGCTGCTGGGAGTTTCCCAGGGCAGCGCCGAACCACCGGCGTTCATCATCCTGCGCTACGTTCCCGCGGCCGCCAAGTCCGCTGACCATTTGGCTTTGATCGGTAAGGGTGTCACATTCGATACTGGCGGAGTTTCCATCAAGCCGTCCGATGGCATGGAGAAAATGAAGTACGACATGGCTGGCGGCGCCGCCGTGATCGGAGCCATGCAGGCCATCGCGCAGTTCAAGCCCAACGTGGCCGTCACCGCGCTGATTCCCGCAGTCGAAAACATGGTCAGCAGCCGGGCGCAACGGCCCGGGGACATCGTCACTTCGCTCTCCGGGAAGACGATTGAGGTCCTGAATACCGATGCCGAAGGCCGGCTAATCCTGGTGGACGCGATAACTTATGCCCTGCGGCTGGGCTGCACTCACATGGTGGATGCTGCCACGCTCACCGGTGCGATTGGCGTTGCCTTGGGACACATCCATGTGGGAGCGTTCACTAATGATGAGGCGTTCCTTGGAAAAGTGATGTCGGCGGCGAAGTCGCAGGGCGAACGGATGTGGCACATGCCTCTCGACGACGACTACAAAGATTACCTGAAGTGCGCCTTCGCGGATCTTCCCAACATCGGGGGCCGATACGGCGGCGCGGTCACTGCGGCAATGTTTCTCAAGGAATTCACTGAGGATAAACCCTGGGTTCACCTGGATATAGCGGGCACTGCATGGCTGGATGAAGCGAAACCATTCCTCTCAAAGGGCCCTTCCGGCGTTGCTGTGCGGACTTTTGTTAACTTGGCTACAAATTGGTAGAGTACTTTAGTCCCATTTCTCTGTAAGGTGTTACGATTCCTACGTTTCGAGTTAGATTTTTCTAGCAATGTGTTTCAGAAGCTGGTAATATCTACGTTGACCCGATGATCCCTAACACATTTGCCTCCAAAACGGTACAGACCCTCTTCCGGGGCCTGATTCTTACCCTCCCTTTCGCCATTTCGGCGATCGCCCAACCTTGCAGCGTTAGCTTCGTTCCTCAGAACATCACGGTCCCTGCTTCGGCTGGATCGGGTAGTTTTGCGGCAAACGTGGCCGGCCTCGGAACCTGCCCCTTCACCGGAGTGGGATCTCCCAGCGGCTGGCTGACGTTGAATACTGGAAATGGCGCCAGCACAACCAGCGGCACCATCCTTTACGGCTTTACGTTCGGCGCGGCCGCAACCCAACCGAGAACGGGCGCAATCACCGTAGTGGGCGGCAGCGCTTCTCCGGGCTTGTTTACCAACTACCTGATTCAGATCCTGCAGAAGGGGACGACTTTCACGCAGATCTTCGACGACGTTCCGTCCACGCAGGCTTTTGCCGACTATATTAATTTGTTGAAGGGATACGGCGTCACCAGCGGATGCTCAGCAACAACGTACTGCCCCGATTCCCCCGTCACCCGGGAACAGATTGCCAAGTTCGTCATTCTGTCGATTCTTGGCACCGACACCTTTCCCTACGTGACGACGCCCTATTTTGACGACGTCCCTGCCAGCAGCGGGCTTTTCAAGTACGTGCAGAAGCTGAAGGAACTGGGCATCACCAGCGGTTGCACAGCGACGTCTTATTGCCCGACCGACACAGTGACTCGCGGACAGGCGGCGGTTTTCCTGATGCGCGGCAAGTACGGTGCGGCTAACGGCGCCAAACTATTGAACAGCACCACACCCTATTTCAGCGATGTGGCAGGCGGCGACAGCCAGTTCCCGTTCGTGCAGAAGCTGAAGGATTCCGGCATCACCAACGGTTGTTCGACGACCGCATTTTGCCCGTCAAATCCGCTCACGCGTGGCCAGGCCGCCGTGTTGCTCATCAGATCGTTCTCCACGCAGTCGTTCGCGCTATAGGAACGCTGATTCTCGATTCACGAAAAGGAGGCGCCCATCGGGAGCCTCCTTTTTTTGTGTCCGGGATGGCAGAACATTTCTCTGTTAAAATGTTTCAATAACTGTTATGATGTACAGCAAATGGGCGACCTGCGTTCCCTCTTGCTGATGGGACTGGCGTTGACGGTTCCAGTCTTCTCACAGCCATTTTCGTGTAACCTGACTCTCTCCCCGCAAAACATAACTGTAGCGGCCGGCGGTGGACCGGGAAGCGTGTCTGTTAAGCCTTCCGATCCCGGGTGTGCGTGGGTTGCCCTGGGCTCCAGCAGCGCCTGGATTCAGCAAACGTCGACCTCTGTAGCCTCAACAGGAAATGGAACTGTCGTCTATACCGTTAGCGCGAACACCAATCCTACGCCGCGATCCGGAACATTGACTGTGGTTCTGCTTGGCGGCGCGCCGGTGAATCTGCAGATTCAAATTCTGCAAACGGGTACCATCGTCGCGCAGCCATTCAACGATGTCCCCATCGACTATCCGCCGGTGGAATATATAAACCAGATCCATACCGCGGGGCTGACCAAGGGATGCTCTCTTTTTCCGCCGCTATATTGCCCGGAGCAACGAATATCGCGCGGTGAGATGGCTGCCCTGCTGATCCGGGCCACGTTGGGAAACGAGAATTTCGCCTATCCGAATCTGCCGTACTTTGACGACGTGCCGCAAAACCATCCGTTCTTCAAGTACATTCAGAAGCTGCGGGAGTTGGCGATTACCAGCGGATGTTCGGCATCCGGCGCGTTTTTTTGCCCCGGCGCCGACGTGACCAGGCTACAGATGGCGATCTTTCTGATTCGCGCAAAGTTTGGAAGATTGGCCGCGAACGCCGGGCTCGGTATCACGCCCACCCCGTATTTTCAGGACGTCGCGGCCGGCAGTGCGGAATTTCCGTTCATTCAGAAGATGAAAGATTTCGGGATAACCTCCGGCTGCTCAGTGACGCAATATTGTCCGGGGAATTCCATTACCCGGGGGCAAACCGCGGTGTTTTTGGCGCGGCTCTTTTTAACTCCGTACGCGATCTATTAGCCTTCCATCGCGATGGCGTCGATCTCCACTTGTACGTCGCGGGGGAGCCGTGCCGCCTCTACCGTGGATCGGGCTGGCGGGTTTTCGTCGAAGTAACGGGCGTAAACTTCATTCATCTTTGGAAAATCGGCCATGTTCTTCAGATAGACCGTTGTTTTCAGAACCTTCTTGAGAGAAGATCCCGCGGCTTCCAGGACGGCGGCCAGATTCTGAAGCACGCGCTCGGTCTGGGCTGCGATGTCGCCTTCCACCAATTGATTCGTGGCCGGGTCCAGCGGAATCTGGCCGCTGAGAAATACCAGCCCGTTGTGGGCGACAGCCTGCGAATACGGCCCGATGGCTTTCGGCGCCCTCTCTGTTGCGATGGTCTGTTTCATGTTTTTCCTAGAACCGCAGCGTAGCGGTAAGTTCTCGCACGCTGGCGATGTTTTCCTCCTTAAGAAATTGGTCGAGTTCCCGCGCAATCCGGGCCGTCGAACCGGGATCCCAAAAACTGGCCGTGCCCACTTGCACCGCCGTCGCGCCAGCAATCAGGAACTCAGCGGCATCTTCGCCATTGGCGATGCCGCCAAGTCCGATGACCGGGATGCTGACCGCTTTTGCGGCTTCATAGACAAAGCGCAGCGCAATCGGCTTGATGGCGGGCCCTGAAAGCCCTCCAAAGCCGGCCCCAATGCGTGGACGCCTGGTCCGGACGTCTACGGCAAGCGCTACAAACGTGTTCACTAGCGAGAGGGCGCTGGCTCCGGCATCCGCCGCGGCACGCGCCAAAGGCTCAATTCGGGCAACGTTGGGCGAGAGCTTCACAATCACCGGGCGGCGGGCTATTTTCGTAATCCCGCTAACTAGTTCGTTCAATAAATCCGGATCACTGGAAAAGAAAATGCCGCCGTGTTTTGTATTCGGACACGACACGTTCAACTCATAGCCGGCCGGACCATCCGTATCTTCCAGAATTCGTACGATCTCCAGGTAATCCTCCGGCTCATAACCGAACACGTTGACCAGATAGGGCGTGTCGAAGCGCCGCAAAGCGGGGACTTTATCGCGAACAAAGGCCTCGACGCCGATATTCTGCAAACCAATGGAGTTCATCATGCCCGCTCCGGTTTCCCAGAGCCGGGGAGGTGGATTTCCATCCATGGGCCGCCGCGAGATCCCTTTCACGACGAACGCGCCGATTGCCGCAATATCGGTCACCGAGGCGAATTCGACGCCGTAGGCGAACGTTCCGGAAGCAGCAATGATGGGATTTCGCAGGGGGATGCCGCAGAGCGAGATCTTGAGGCGGTCTGACGATTCCGGCACTGTGAATCAGCATACCAAGCGGGGACTAATGCTGTGCAGGAAAAGACCGATACTATACTGGGGATACCAATAGTAATAGTTTGGCAAGTTGTGGCAAAAAAACCCAGCTATCGTTCGTTAGCTTCGAAGCTATCCATTTTCACCGGGTCACTGGTGTTTTGGGTAGTCGCGGTTACCCTGTCGTACGATCTCCGGCAAGATAACTTCAACGTCTCCAAAGGCGTGCTGCTCTTTGTGGTGGTGCTATTGGTGGCAGGCGCCATTGCACGAATGACCATCCGGCTGCTGGCCCGTCCTCTCCTACTGCTTCAGGCCGGAATCACCAGTGTGCGGGAGGGCCGTTTGGAGCCTATCCAGATCAGCCGCACCGGCGACGAGATCGAATTCCTGGGAGACAGCTTCAACAAGATGATTGAGGCGCTGGCGTCCACGCAAAAAGAATTGATGCAAAACCAGGAAATGCTGGAGGACCGCATCAAGCAGCGGACTGAGCAGCTGGAAGTGGCTATGCAAAAGGCGTTGGCGGCGAGCCAGGCAAAGAGCGAATTCCTGGCCAATATGTCGCACGAGCTGCGCACGCCGATGAACGGCATTCTGGGCATGATGGATCTGGTGCTTACCAGTCCACTGTCTAGCGAACAGCGGGACCAGATGGAAACGGCGCAGGGGTGCGCTTACTCCCTGTTGGCGCTGCTGAACGATCTTTTGGACCTCTCCAAGATTGAGGCCGGGAGGATGGCGCTGGACAGGGTTCCATTCCGTCCGCGGGTGTTGATGGAAGAGGCAGTAAAATCGCAGTCGGCGCTGGCCATGCAGCGCGGTGTTGCCGTGAGTATGGAGATTGCTCCGGATCTGCCGGATGTTGTGGTGGGAGATCCGCTGCGTCTGCGACAGATTCTGGCGAACTTGCTGAGCAACTCGGTGAAGTTCACGCTGGAGGGATCCATTGTTCTGCGCGCCAGTTCCACGCCGGGGCCCGAGCCTCCGTGGAACATGTTTCAGATAGATGTGATTGACACGGGAATGGGAATTCCCTCTGACAAACTCCAATCGATCTTCGAGAAGTTCACCCAGGCCGACAGCAGTATCAACCGCAAATACGGCGGAACCGGACTGGGGCTGACCATCACGCGGGTGCTGGTGGCGATGCATGGGGGCGACATCAGTGTGGAAAGTGAGTTGGGCCGTGGCAGCAAGTTCACGGTGATGCTTCCCTATGAATCGGCGCCGCCAGTGAAGGCAGTGCCGCATGAGATGCCTGCCGCCCCGCGGGCGGCGGGGCCAACGCATGGCGAGGCAAATCCGGCTTCCATCCTGGTAGTGGAAGATAATCTGGTGAACCAGAAGATGGTATCGTCCATCCTGACGAAACGCGGCTACCAGGTGCAGATTACCAGCAACGGCCAGGAAGCGCTGCAGGCGCTGGAGCAGAAGGTGTTCCAGCTGGTGTTAATGGATGTGCAGATGCCTGTGCTGGATGGCTTGGAGGCGACGCGGCTGATCCGGAAGGATGCGCGGTGGGTCAATCTGCCGATTATTGCGATGACGGCACATGCGATGAACGGAGACAAGGAAGGGTGCCTGGCGGCGGGAATGAACGCTTATATCTCAAAGCCGGTGCACTCGGCGCATTTGCTGAGTATTGTGGAAGAGTTTGCCTGTTTGAAGAAATAGCGCGCGGTATCCATGAAACTTGCGATCTTCTTCCTTGCCCCGTACCTGGCCTTTGCCGCGTCGCCGTGGAACTTTAATCAGCTTGCAAAGGCTCCCCAAGTGTATGAAGCGCAGACCCAGGAACCGGGCGTTCGCGCGCTGTATTTCGAATCCGTTCCATGGCGAGGCAAACCGACGCGCGTCTTTGCCTACTACGGGGCGCCGGTGGGAAAGAAGCTGCCCGCGATGGTATTGATTCATGGCGGAGGCGGCACGGCTTTCGCCGAATGGGTGCGGCTTTGGAACAAACGCGGCTATGCGGCCATCGCGATCGATACGTGCGGCAACCTTCCAGAGCGTGCCGGCAGCGACAAGCCCTGGGCGCCGCCGAAGGCGCATCACGAACACGGCGGACCCGAAGGATGGGGCGGTTTTGCTCAGATTGACGAACCTGTTACCGATCAGTGGAGCTACCATGCCGTTGCCGCCGCGGTGCTGGCGCATTCGTTGATGCGCTCGTTTCCGGAAGTGGATCCAAAACGAATTGGCGTCACTGGGATTTCCTGGGGCGGCTATCTAACGGACATTGTTTCCGGTGTGGATCCGCGCTTCCGGTTCGCGGCGCCAGTTTATGGTTGTGGATTTCTGGGCGAAGATTCCGCGTGGCTCAAGGATTTCGCAGCCATGGGCGCAGAGCGGAGGCAGAAGTGGCTCTCGCTTTGGGATCCGTCGGTGTACCTTCCAAACTCGAAACTTCCGATGCTGTGGGTGACGGGCACCAACGACTTTGCCTATCCGTTTCCGTCCTTGCAGAGATCATATCGATTGCCCAGGGGGCCGCGGACCTTATCGATTCGCGTCCGGATGCGGCATGGCCATGCCGATGGTGCGGCGCCGGAAGAGATCCTGGCCTTCGCGGATTCGATTCTCAACAAGCAAGCTGCACTTCCCAAGATCACCGGCACGACGCCGGGCGAGGTGAGGTATAAGTCGAAGCGCGCGGTGGTGAAGGCGGAGCTCAACTTCACGAAAGACGAAGGCCGGTGGCAAGACCGGAAATGGGAGAGCATTCCGGCGGTGCTGGACGCGAAAGCCCATGTCGCTCATGCTGAGATTCCGCAGGGTGTGAAGGTCTGGTATCTCAACTTGTTTGATGAGAAGGGATTGGTGGTCAGCTCCGAGCACCGGTAGGGTCAATCCCAAATTCACCGTCCAAGGGATCTCGCCGTCCTTAAGGCCTGCAAGCTTTGCACGGGCCGCTGGCGGCTTCCGTTTCACGATATAGCTGACCGTGTTGATGTCAATCCGGTAGGGCGGATCGAGGGTCGTCCCGCTGCTGGGGTGCCCCTGGGGCTCGCTCCGCCAGAAAGTCATCGGGGAAACGTGTGTCGCGGCGAATATAGACCTCGGCGGTTGTGAAGCGATGCTCCGCCGGAATACTTACAGCCTGACTCCGCCTACTCATAAAGACCCGTGATTCCAGCCCATGGAACGACTTTGGGCTCCGTTTGCCGGTACTCAAAAGTCTTTACTCCAGGCCGTCCGCCAGCGATTGAATGAAACTCCAGACCTGTTTAAGATCGGCTTCCGTCGACTTGATATTTCCAATCGCCAGCCGTAGTACGAACTTGCCGTGCAAGACAGTATGAGAGAGAAACGCGATCCCGCTGGCATTGATGCGCTCAAGCAGCGTGCGGTTCTGTTCATCGGTGCCTTTGTAGCGGAAGCAGATCAGTGAGAGCGGCACCGGGGCGCAGATCTCGAACCGTTCGTCGCTACGGATGTCTTGCGCCAGTTTGTGCGCCCAAGCAACGTGCGCGCGGATTAGATCGGCGATCCGCTGATGGCCGAAGTAACGCATAACGAACCACAGCTTCAAAGCCCGGAAACGGCGGCCAAGCGGCACGCCGTAGTCCATGTAATTCAGTGCTCTGGTATCTTCGGCAGTGCGCAGATACTCGGGGACCAGCGAGAAAGCCCGGCGGAGAATGTCCGGGCGGCGTGTGTAGAAGGCACTGAGATCAATCGGCGTGAACAACCACTTGTGCGGGTTGACCACCATGGAATGCGCGCGGCTGGTTCCGTCAAGGATGTGCCGCAGTTCAGGCACCACCGCGGCGGCGCCGCCATAGGACGCATCCACATGGAGCCACGCGTTGTAGCGCTCGGCGATATCCGCGATGGCTGGGATGGGATCGATGCTGGAAGTGGACGTGGTGCCCGCGGACGGCACGATGCAGCAGGGCTTACGGCCCGCTGCCACGTCCTGTTCAATGGCGTGCGCGAGAGCAGCGGGAATCATACGGAAATCAGCGTCCACCGCAATCTTCCGGACGTTGTTCTGGCCGATTCCCAGCGCGATGGCGCCTTTCTCCACCGACGAGTGGGCTTGTTCAGAGGTGTAGACGACGAGGTTCGGAAGGCTGCCCCGGGTGCGGGCTTCCGGGTCTATGAATTCGCGCGCCGCCGCGATGGCATGCATGGTGGAGATGGATGCCGTGTCATAGATGATGCCGAAGAATTCCGGCGGCAAACCGAGCCACTCGCGGAGCCATCCCAGCGTCACTTGTTCGAGTTCGGTGGCAGCGGGGCAGGACTTCCAGAGCATGCCGTTCACATTCAATGCGGCGGTCAACATTTCCGCAAGAATGCCGGGTGCCGAGGCGGAAACAGAGAAGAACGCGTGGAAACTTGGATGATTCCAATGCGTCACGGCGGGGATTACCAGGCTGCGGAAGCCGGCCAGAATGTCGTCGATGGATTCCCCTTGCTCTGGCGCGGACGTGGGCAGAAGTTTGGTCAGCTCTCCCGGTTGCACGCTGGAGACCACAGGGTAATCACGAATGCCGGCCAGGTAATCGGCAATCCAGTCCACTACTTCGTGGCCGGCGCGGCGGAACTCCTCTGCGGGCATGTCGGGCATTCTTTCAAGGTAACTTATCGGGAAACGTGACCGCGCCGGTTTGCCGCATCTTCAAAGCCGCTTCCGGCGGAAGTCTCCAATCGCGATCAAAGTAGCCTTCG
The DNA here is from genome assembly GCA_038230275.1 of Bryobacterales bacterium. Classification (GTDB taxonomy): domain Bacteria; phylum Acidobacteriota; class Terriglobia; order Bryobacterales; family Bryobacteraceae; genus JANXXV01. The sequence goes on along the minus strand of JBBRNO010000015.1, from coordinate 8,509 downwards.
GCGACCACGTTATCGAGTCCACCTTTGAATAGGATGAAATCTCCGAAACTCTGCAGCGCGCGATAGGGAAGCGGATTTCGATCAAGGCCCGGACGATTGGATTGATCGGCGCGATTCCACCACGGAAGTCCTGAGCTGACGACCGCGTAATGCTTGAGCCCCACCGGAGCGATGAAGACCAGCCCGTAGTCGGCTGCGCCGGAATTCAGTTGGACCGGCAAACGCGGCGCCAGCCTGGCGATAGCGGAGTTCGTGTCCCTATTGCCGAACAGGATCAGGTTCGCCGAATTGATCTCATAATCGGTCACCTCCACGTCCGGAATGACACGATTGGTGATCATCAGGCGCGCACGCGGAGTGGACCACTCGGCTGCCAGATTCGCCTGGTTTCGACGCCAGATCAAATCGTCCGGTGAAGGCGAACCGCCTGTGCCGTAGACGTAAATCTGGCGGGAGGCGATCGCCTTGCCGATTGGCCCTTCCTGGCCTTCGCGTTTCTGTTCGGACGACGGCAGAGAACGCTTCATGATCCAGCCTTTCGGCGCCCTGGTAAACGAAATGGAATCCTGCGGCTTGCTCTTGAATGCGGTTCCATCCAACGTGATGTTGAGGATCTGACCTTTGGCCAGCTTCGGGTGGTCTTTCAGATTCAGCGTGAAGGCAATGAGAGATTGCGTATCGATAACCAGCCGGTTGCCGGCCTCAAAGTGGGCGTCGATGCCGGCAAGCGTGCCGGGAGTGAACTGATCGAGTTTGACCCAATAGGCTGAGCTATGTTGGTAATCGCGAGTGGAAAAGCGAACGTGGTCCGGCAGCGGATTTCGGCGGTACTGATCGAAGCGGGAAAAGAGTGCGGCATCTTTGTAGGCGAAGTCACCCGCGTTGTGGCGGACGCCGGGGTATTCCACATATTCCACCTTCACGCCGGCGGCCAAGAATTGCTGGTGCCATTGGCGCGTCTGCTCCGCCTTCACGGCCGGGTCGATTTCACCTTGAAAGAGTGCCACCCGCAGATTGAGGGCATTGTCGGTGAGTTCTTCGGAACCCGGAAGCGGCGCGGGGCAAACGGCGGCGATGGCGGCCCAGACGTCCGGACGAGTGAGGCCGAGCCACAACGTTCCGCCGCCACCCATGCCAACGCCGGTAAGGAAGATCCGATCATCATCGATTGGGAAACGCCGCTTCACATCGGCGAGCACGTCATAAACATCTTTTTCGGCGAGGCCTTGATAGCCGAGCGTTCCTCTGGCCAGCGGAGAGGCAACGATGTAATTCACCTCGCGAAAGACGGGGAAGAAGCGGTTGGCATCCGCGTCGGTTTCCCCGGGACGGTTCGGCCAGCCAAAGACACGGCGCAGCGCCAGCCGGTGGTTCGACGACACATCATGTAGCATGATGACCAGCGGATACTTTCGCGATGGGTCGAAGGTCTTCGGCACGTAGAGGCCGTAGGGCTGATCGGTGTCATCCACATCGGAGGCGAACGTCACCGCCTGAGGCCCGGTTGCGAGTGATTGGGCCGGAAGCGAGCGTGCGGCGGAGATGACGAGCAGGATCGCGATTAGGGATCTACACACTCTTTTTGCACCACTGGAAGCCAAGCCTTGAACCACGCCGTAAACTCTTCCCGCTTGAGTTCCTGCGCCGGGCTGAAGGGAGCCGCATGTTCGGCGCATTTGATGCCACGCAAGACCGCCGCTTCCTTCACCCCGACGGGTGTAGGAAAAGCGCCCGTCCAGGTGATGAATTCGCGCAGACGGGCATCCAGCAACGCGATCCGTGCGGCGTTGGCCGCGACCGCAGCTCGGTTCAACGCCACCAGCAATTCGGGCAAGGCCGAAGCGACTCCCGAGATTCCGCCAGGAGCGCCCTCGGTTATGGCTTTCGCGAACAGGTTGTCGTTACCAGCGAGCAGTGAGAATGGAACTTCGTCGTAGAGGCGCTTCAGCCCGATGAAATTCTCCCAATCGCCACTGGAATCCTTGATGCCGGCAAACGTTCCATCTCTCAACAGTTGCGTTGCGACATTGAGCGAGATTCCGTTGTTGAAGGCGGGAATGTGATAGAGAAGCGTCGGGGTATTGATGCTTGCGGCAGCCGCGAACTTGCGGTAGAAGGCTAGAATTTCATCTGGGGAATAGCGGAAGTAATACGGCGGCATTAGCAGTAAGCCGGCCGCTCCAGCCTTGGAGGCGGCATTGGCAAGCTCGATTGCACCGTCCAGCGTGGAATGCGAAACGTTAATCCAGACGGGGACACGGCTGCGCTTCACCGCCAACCCGACAAGACGAATGCGTTCTTCCATGCCAAAGTGCAGAAATTCGCCAGTGGTCCCCATGAAAACGATGCCGTCTACCTTGTGCGAACAAAGGAAGTCAATGAGTTCCCAAGTGGCTCCGAGGTCGATTTCCTGCGTGCCGCGGCGCCGCGGCGTGACGGCGGCCACATAGAGTCCAGCCGGTAAACCCGATTGTTTGGATGTTGTGGTAGACAATTACACTCCGAGGTTACCGGAATAGACGACGATCTGAATACTATATCCCGAAGAGCGCCGATTCAGAAACCTCTTCGCTTCTATTGGATGGTGCTGGAGGTCTGGCGGGCGATACGGTTGGTGACTCGCGACACCAGGCGTCTGGGGTCTAACAGGTGTTGCGGCCGGAATGATCGTTGCGACCATCGGAAGCCGGGCTCGAATTCGATTCCTAGGAAATATCCAATCTCACGGTAGATGCAGTAACACACACGGCCTTGCAACTCACCCTTCGGATAGCTGATCTGAAGGGTGGTCTGAAGGGGGATCGGGCTTTCCACCTGGACACAGGCGCCGGAGAGCGAGATGTCTTCCAGGTTGGCAACCGTACGCCGGAGTCTCCCATTTTTGTCCTTCCAGCGGACGTCTACGAGATCGGCACACAGCATCCGCGTTTCCACTCTGCGGTTCTGCATATAGTTCTAATATCGGACTGACATTGCAAAAGGATTAGCGAATTCCATGAACCGAATCACCTTACGCCATTGTAAGGAATCTCCTTGTAAACGTGGTACTACTAACAGATCAGAGATGAAACGGTCAGCTATCGTGTCCTTTTTAGTGGCGGTGTTCGGATTTGGAATTCTGGTCCCCTGGTGGAAAGGGATCGACTTCCTGGACGCACCAATCCTATTAGCCTCCACCGTGGTTTCCCTTGTGTTTGTCTCACCCATGGTCGCAGCCTCGTTCACACGCGAGCATGTGAATGGCCAAATTCTACGAGTGGTGGGGTTTGCGTGGCTCATCGCATTTCTGATTCTCGTAAACGGAATCGCAACCGTAAATCTACAGCATTGGCTAGGCCAGGTGCTACTTCCTCCAACGGCAATTCTACTGGGCGGACTACTGCTGAATTTGACCGCGGGTTGCTTCCTAGGGCTGATAACAGCGGAAGCGGCTCTGCGGACAGGAAAACCGGGCTCGGGTGTCCGTAATGTCCGGATCGGTTTCTTTGTGATGTTGGCTGTCCTTGTGTTTTTAGCACGTTACGCCTCACCTGTGTTGCGGTCCCGATTCGATGAGATGATGACTACCGAAGGTCTGCGACGCATTGTGTTATGGCTTTGCGGTGGATTGACGCTGCTGAGCGTCATTCTATGGAAGCGGGTTCAGACCCTATCACGAAGATGAATATCCACCTGATTACCGTACCGTATCACATAGGCCAGAAAGACGCAGGGGTTGGGGCCGGCCCTTCCCGATATTTGGAGGGTGGGTTGGGTTCGTTGGTACAATCCGCGTCCGGACACACGGTTAAGCTGGTCCCGGTGGATGTTGGCTTTTCGGCGAGAATCGAGCAGGTGAACGGCGCACTGACCGGGGCGGTAGCCGCCGCCGTGGGGCTGGGGGCGTTTCCGCTGGTGATCGCCGGGAACTGCAATTCGTGTTTAGGAACGTTGCCAGCGCTGCGGCCATCTGGACTGGGGATCGTTTGGTTTGATGCACATGGCGACTTTCATACACGAGAAACCAGCATCAGCGGCAACTTAGAGGGGATGGCCTTGGCCTTAGCTACGTCGCAGTTTGTGGACGAAGCGAGGACGATGCTTCTGGGTGTTCGGGATCTGGACGCGGGCGAACGGGAACGCGTGGCGGCTTCCCGGATGCGCGTGTTCCCGGCGGCCGAATGGTCAGATGGGTTCGTTTCGAAGAATCTGGTGCAGGCGGAGCGAGTCTATCTCCACATCGACATCGACGCGATTGATCCGGCGGTGAACCCCGGCGTCAACTTCCGCGGGTCTGGCGGGCTTTCGGTCTTAGAGGTGGAAACCGCGTTGCGAACGGTTCGGGGGCGGTATCCCTTCGCGGCCGCGGCACTGACGAACTACAATCCGGATCGCGACGTCGATTGGAAGACGCGAAACCTGGGACTAAGGTTGGCTCGACTGATCGCGAATATCGTGTAAGGTGTTTCACTTGTAAGGTAAATTTTTCCACCCTTTCCTGCCAACCTTCTGCTAGACTCTGACCTGGTACCAGTACTTTCGATCCAGGAGCTGTTAACGCATGATTGCACTTCGCCGGTTGGGTCTCATTGCAAGCTTGGTATTCGTTTCGGGTTGGCAACTTTGTCTGGCGGCTGTTACGGTTACGCTGGATCTCCCGGCTGCGACCGTTCGGGCCGGTAAGAGCCAGAAATTCACTGCTACGGTGGCCGGCAATACCAACCATGCGGTTAGCTGGACGGTGAATGGCGTCACCGGCGGAAATACCTCGCTGGGCACGGTCAGCACATCGGGAAACTATACGGCTCCGGCGGTTATTCCTGCTGCGAATGTGGTAACGGTGAAGGCAGCGAGCGCCGTGGATGCGACGGCTTCGGCATCTGCGCTGGTAACGTTGCAAAACCCGGTGCCGGCGCTGTACGGTGTTGGTCCGTATTCGGTGAATACGGGGTTGGCGTTCCAACTGACGGTGAGCGGGAACTACTTCGTTCCCGGCTCGAACGTGCTGTTGAACGGTGCGGCGCTGCCGACTACCTTCCTCTCGGCAACGCAATTAACGGCTCGGGGTATATCCACGGCTGCGCCAGATACGCTGCTGGCGATCACGGTGGCTAATCCCAACCCGGGCGCTGCACTTTCCGATGCGACTAAGACCGTCAAAGTGACACCGCCGGTGGCTGTGACGCTGTATCCTTCCACCCCGCGCCAGGTTCGGGTGGCTGGCGGAACGCAGCAGTATACCTTCTACGTGGCCAATTCTTCCGATAAGACGCTGGCGTGGTCTGTCAACGGAGTTGGCGGGGGCAACGCGACCCTCGGTACGATTACGGCAGCAGGGCTCTATACAAGTCCGCTGGGGGTGCCCGCCTCGAATACCGTGACGATCAAGGCGGTGAGCGGGTTCGATCCTACCGCATCCGCCTCGGTGTCCATCACGCTGCTGAATCCCTTGCCGGTGGTGACGTCTACCGCACCGGTTTCGGTAAAGATTGGTCAAGCCAGCCTGGATATTAGCGGCAGTGGGTTTGTGAATGGAAGCCAGGTGATGCTGGGGGCCACCGCACTGCAGACCGCTTTCATCTCACCGACTCTGTTGAAGACGAAAGGCACTATGCCGGCTGCCATCGGCGGTGTGTTGTCCCTGCGGGTTTCCAATCCCGAACCTGGGGCGTCGTTGTCGAATGTGGCGGTGATTCCAGTGAGCCCGGCAAATGCGCAGTTGACTGCGGCAGACGCTGCTGCCTTCCTGGAGCAAGCTTCCTGGGGGCCGGATCCGAGTAGCATCGCGCATGTGCAGCAGGTGGGAAAAGCGGCGTTTCTGACAGAGCAGTTTGCAGCGCCAGCGTCGACGTTTGCCGATCCCCTACCGGCTGTGACCTCACTGTCACCGGCGCAGCAGCAGTTCTTCAAGAACGCGATGGCCGGAACGGACCAACTGCGACAGCGCGTGGCATTCTCGTTGGCGCAGATCTTCGTAGTTTCCGCACTCAAAGTTGGCAGAGCGGACCAGATGGTTCCCTATTTGCGCCTGATGCAGGACAGCGCATTCGGCAACTACTACGACCTGATGCGAGCGGTGACGTTGAGCCCGGCGATGGGGCACTACCTGGACATGGTGAATAACGACAAGCCCGACCCGACGAAAGGAATTGCGGCGAACGAGAACTATGCGCGTGAGTTGATGCAGTTGTTCTCGCTGGGCACGGTGACGCTGAATCAGGACGGATCGACGCTATCGCCGGTGGCTCCCTACGATGAGGCGGCGGTGAAGACGTTCGGGCGTGCATTTACGGGCTGGACCTACCCGACGATGCCCGGCGCCACGTTGAAGAAACATAATCCGGCCTACTACGGCGGACCGATGGAGGCGCTGGATAGCAATCACGACGTAGATCCAAAAACCTTGCTGAACGGGGTTGTGGTGGCTGGTGGACGGACGGCGGTGGAGGATCTGGATGCCGCGTTGAAGAACATTTTCGCTCATGCGAATGTGGGCCCGTTTGTGGTGCGGCGGCTGATTCAACATCTGGTTACGAGTAACCCGAGTGCCGGTTATATCAGCCGCGTGGCGGGGGTGTTCAACAACAATGGTTCCGGGGTGAAGGGCGATTTGCAGGCAGTGGTCCGCGCGATTCTGTTGGACGCGGAGGCGGCTGCGGCCCCTTCCACTACAGGGCATCTGCGGGAACCGGTGCTTTACACGATTGCTCCATTGCGGGCGTTGGGCGCTGCTGTAGCGGATGTGAATTCGTTGCCGTATCAAGCTTCACAAATGGGGCAGAATCTGTTTTATTCGCCGAGCGTTTTCAACTACTACTCACCCAACTATCGTGCGGGGAAGACGGGTTTGTTCGGGCCTGAATTTCAATTGATGACGCCGTCAACGGCGATTCTGCGCGACAACTTTGCTTATCGAGTTGCGCGAAACGGGTTGGGAACTTCAGCGGCCATCGACATGACACCGCTGGAGACGCTGGCTGCGAATCCGGCCGACCTGGTGGACGCGTTGAACGCCGCTTTTCTGCATGGGCAAATGGCGGCCGATGTGCGGGCAAGCATTCTGACGGCGGTAGCGGCTTCCACCGATAACCGCAACCGGGCGCGCACGGCCCTCTACCTTGTGCTTTCGTCTTCGCAATACCAAGTGCAGCACTAGCTTCAGGAGAATGAACAATGAAAACGCCTACTAGAAGAGAATTGCTGCGGGTTGGCTGCTGCACGATTGGTTCGCTTGGACTGGCGAGCAGTTTGGGCCGGCTAGGAATGATGACCGCGATGGCGCAGAGCGCTCCGGATTACCGGGCGCTGGTTTGTATTTTCCTTTTCGGTGGAAACGACGGAAACAATTTGGTGGTCCCGCTGGGCGCGCAAGGTTATGCGGACTATACGAAGCTGCGCGCGGGGCTGGCCCTGCCTTCGGCTTCGCTGTTGCCGGTGGGCACTTCGAGCAGTGCCGTTTATGGATTGCATCCGCAACTTGCGGGATTGAGCCAGCTTTACGCGCAAAAGAAGATGGCCGTGGTGGCGAACGTGGGAATGCTGGTGAAGCCGGTGACGCGATTGCAGTATCAACAGCACACGGCGCCGGTGCCGAGCAATCTGTTTTCGCACTCAGACCAGACCTCGCAGTGGCAGAGCGCTACACCGACGGGGCCGCCTGGCAGCGGTTGGGCGGGCCGGGTGGCGGATTTGATGCAGGGATACAACTCGCCGTCTACTTTTCCGCTGGGTGTTTCGGTGTCGGGGGCCAGCTTGTTTTTGAGCGGACAAACGACGCTGCCGGGAACGATTGTTCCGGGATCGAACATGACACTGGACAGCACGGATGGGTCCGTGCTGGGCGCGGCGAGAGAGACTGCGCTGCAACAATTGCTGACGATGGACAGCGGGGCAGCGCTGGTGCAGGCGGCCAGCGCGACTACGGCGGAGGGCATCGCGGTGGGCAAGTTGATCAGCAGCGCGCTGACGACGGGCACTCCACTGACGACGGTGTTTCCCACTACCGGGCTGGGTAACCAATTGGCGCAGGTGGCCCGCGTGATTCAGGTGCGAAATCAGTTGGGGATGAAGCGGCAGATCTTTTTCTGCTCGATGGGCGGGTTCGACACCCATAGCAATCAGTTGAACGATCAGAATAATTTGTTCGCCGAGTTGAGCCCGGCGTTGACGGCGTTCTATAACGCTATGGCTGAGCTGGGCGTGGCGAATGAGGTTACGGCGTTTACGGAATCTGAGTTTGGACGGACTTGCCAGCCGAGTTCCGGAGCCGGGAGCGACCATGCCTGGGGCAGCCATCATATGGTGGTGGGCGGGGCTGTGAAGGGCGGGGATTTGTACGGAACGTTTCCGTCTCTGGTGGCTGGCGGGCTGGATGATGCAGGGAGCCGGGGTAGTTGGATTCCGACGACGGGGCTGGATCAGTATGGCGCTACGCTGGCGGGTTGGTTTGGCGTAGGGGCTGGGGATTTGGCTACTGTGTTTCCGAATTTGGCGAATTTTACGACTAAGACGTTGGGGTTTGTGGGGTAGT
>JBBRNO010000014.1:0-86274 GCA_038230275.1 Bryobacterales bacterium | reverse complement strand
GGTTGGGTGGTTTAACACTCAAAAGCAAAACCAAAAGGAGGCTGGCCGCTTCGCGGCCCGCTCAATCTCATTTATTTCAGGATCATCTTGTATTGGAATGAAACCTACCTTCAGGATCATCCTTGGATTGGAAAATGCTGAGGAGGGCCGATATCAGAACAGTTAAGATCCAGTAAAGTCCTCTCGCGGCAGCGGCAGTTGCGGCCAAGCCATTCGCTTCTCCATTTAATTTGTTAAATTTCGCCAACTCCTCGAGCGTTTTTTGCCATTCATGGAATATGGGCACGGCCTCCGACTGCCACATGGCAAGCGCCATTGTTCCCTTTCCCGCGCGGCTGAGAGGCTCAATTTTCGCCCATATCCGCATGAAGTTCTGATGCGTGGGACTGATTCGGGAGTAGATTTCGCGATCGGCCGCCGTGGTGATTGTCGTTTCATAGCTCTTCCCTTCGTTCACGAAGTTGGTGTTTTGCGCGGCAATCTCCACTTCGAAATGATCCCTTTGCCCGGTTCCTGAAGACGCCAGGTGAGCTAGCATGGCGGCTCTCTCCTCTTCCGCGAATACCGCCAGTCTGCCCGCTGAATAAGTACCTGGCAGGGAATCTATGACTACCGCCGTCAGCGCATCGCTGACTGACTTCAACCTCACCAACGCAATTACACCGAGCAAGGCGGATAATGCTACCACTGCGCCGAATCCCAGTACCAGTTTCCTCGCAATTGTCATGGATCTCACGTGCGTCAATCTCCTCGCGGCCCCTTAGATCTCGGTCCTACCTTTCTAATCGGACCAGACTGATATTTTTTGAATGAAAATCTCCAGTGCGGGAAGAGAAGCTCTTGCTGATCTGGAAGTTATGTCTGAATTCGATCTGGTCGGCGTTGGGCTGAACGCCACCGGCACCTGCAGCCGATGCGAAGGCTCGGGTGAAGATGAAGTCGGACCACGGCGATGTGTACAGCGATTTCGACATCAAACTCGAAGCCACCTCCGGCTTAACTCTGGTAGAGGGAAATTCCGGCAAGGGCAAGTATCGCGTTCGTCTGGACAAGGCGGTGTACGCAACCATCAACGGGGGCGGCCCCGATATGCAATTCCCTACGTTAAACGGCAGAATTTATATCAGAAAGAAGAAATAATCGGTTTACTGTGTTAAGCCGTACTCGTTCTTGATGGAAGTTACGCTCTGCGAGGCGGCGCTTTGCAGCGGTCCGGGAATCGCGGCGCACTGTTGATAGAAGTTGATGGCGTCCGGTATGTTCTTGGTCTTGTAGTTGGCCCACCCGAGCGACGTGAGAATATTGGCGCGCGTCGCTTCGCTCATGCCGCCCGCGGCTAAAGCGAGGCGGAGGCTCTTGTCCGCCAGCGAAAACTGTTCCTGATAGATGTGGGTGGTTCCAATCATGTAGCGGGACTGTTGAATGATGGTCTCTTTCTGTTTGGCCCACTCGGCGTCGGAGAGGTTCTCAGGCTTCGATTTGGTGTTCATCAATTCGAGCATCGCATTCGAGTACGCCAGCACTTTGGCAAACTCCCGCTTTTGCGCGAAATAGGTCTCCGCTACAAAATAGAGCAGATCCTCTCTAGTCTGATCCTTGGCTACTATCAGCTCGGCCACGGAGAACGCGTTCTTCTTATCTTCCAGTTGCCGGTAGGCCAGGTAGCGTAAGTAGCTGATCTTGGAAAGGTGAGCGGATTGTGGGAACTGCTTGACGAACTGATCCAAGGTGTCCAGCCGGACACTCGGGTTCGTCTCCTCGATCGCTTTGTTGAACAGCGCCGCTTCCATCCGTGCCTTTACCATGCGGCTCACGGAGCCCGGAGCTCCGGGAGTTCCCGGCGCATCCACTCCCCCGCCGGGGCCATCGATAAACGGTAAATTGATGGTGGAGCTGGTGCTAACCGCTCCTGTACTCTCGCTCTGATTCAATTGCGCCAAACGGTCGCCCCACCGTTTGATAAGCGCCTGATCTTGTTTTCCGCGGGCCGCTTCCAGGTTGAGTTTCAGCGCTTCCGCATCGTCCTGGTCTATGGCCAGCAGCTTCTCGCCAAGCTCCAGGGCGCGGTCAAACTGACCTTGCTTCACGCAGTTCGCCTGCATTTCAGAGTAAACGGCCGCCATGGCGTTGTACGCCGGAAATTGTTTAACGAACAAATCCATCAGCATTAACTGCTTCTGCGGATCAGCCTCCAGATCGATCAGTTCGAGAAATTGCCCTTCAGGAGTCACGCCGGGAGGCACGAAATCCTTCTCTTGCGCCGAACCGATGCAAGTCAACGCAAGAACAAGGACTACTGTCTGGATACGATTCGTCCGCGCGAAAAGGCAAGTTACAATCAAAAGAATTCCTTACACAAGCGACACTTGGCCATGTTGACCAAGCGTGCGACTTCAGTGTAAACTCGCTTCCTAATTCAGTCAATACACCCGAATTAACTAGGGGAAGCAGTAAGCTATTGTGCTTAGCTCTGGCAAACCTTTAGAAATAGGTCGTACTCCGTTCGGGGTACTCGCAGTGCGTTGAAAGCACAAGTGGAACAGAAATTCACCGGAAGTTCACCCAATTAGGTAAAGTTTCGGAGATTTCCTGACGAATGAATGGTTAGTATGAGGCTTCCATTCTCCATGTTCCAACGACTTCTTGTTCTCTCCGGCATGCTGCTGATTTTCACCGCCATGCTGCTCGCGCAATCCGACTCCGCTTTGCTATTTGGGCTTGTATCGGATCCTTCCGGTAGCTCGATCAAGGGTGCTAAGTTGCATCTTAGGAATAATGCGACCGGCCAGATCAGAGAGTATTCCAGCGACGACCGCGGCCTGTTTTACTTTACCTTGCTCCCGCCAGGCGGCTACTCAGTAACCGTCGAGGCTACCGGCTTCAAGCAATTCCAAGACGCGAACATCCGTGTCCAGGTTGCGCAGGTCGGGCGCTTGGATGTGCAACTCGAAATCGGAAGCACCAAGGAAGTCATGAGTGTAAGCGAGGCCACGTCGACCCTGAACAGTGAGTCGATTTCCTCGGGAACGGTCGTCGGAGGCGAGAAGATACCGGCACTTCCATTGAATGGACGCCAGTTCATCCAGCTTGCGCTCTTGGTGCCAGGAGCGAACCCCGGTGGCCGCACCGTACAGCAGAACAACATCCGCCAGGGTCAGGTAGGCGGATTGAGCATTGCCGGCGGAAGGACAAACAACACGGCCTTCTTGCTCGATGGCGCCGCCAATACCGATCCAGACTACAATTCGTTGAATTATTCGCCAAACGTGGATGCGATTGCTGAGTTTCAAGTGCAGACTGCGATGGTCAGCGCCGAATATGGCCGGGCATCGGTAAACATCGTCAGCAAGTCGGGAACGAATGAATACCACGGCTCTGCTTGGGAATTCCTGCGCAATAAGGCGATGGACGCGCGTCCCTTCAATCTGAACCAGTCCGACCTGCCGAAGTATCAGCGAAACCAGTACGGTGGTACATTTGGCGGGCCTGTATTGAAAGAGAAACTATTCGCTTTCCTGTCCTATGAAGGGCTTCGGGTGCGTCAGGCCGGTTCCGGACTAACCTCGGTTTCGGTACCAACGGCGCTTCAGCGCTCTGGCGACTTCAGCAGGACTACGGGCGGAATTTTCGATCCGAATACTTTGGCGAATGGCACGCGCCTGCAGTTCCCCGATAACCGCATCCCGGCCAGCCGGATCAACCCGCAATCGCTAGCCGCATTGAGCCTACTGCCTCTGGCAACCAACTCGGCAACCAATCTTTACGAAAACTCGAACGGCATCCTGACCCAGAACAACGAGAACTACTCCGGGCGGTTCGACTACAACGCACGGCCCAACTGGAGCGTTTTTGGCCGCTATTCGCTGTCCGATGAAGATGCCAAAATTCCGGCCACGGTTCCGGGACGCGACGTGATTAACATTGCCCGGTCACAAAACGTGGTTCTCGGTTCCACGGTGGTGATCACGCCGAACCTGATAAACGAAACACGCATCAGCTACGGACGCCTGACTATTCTGAACGGGCTTCCCGAATTGAGTTTCGATGTGAACGGAACCAAGACTGCAATTCCGCAATTCATCGTGGCTGGAATCCCAACTATGGGCGGCACGGGCGGTTACAACGCAACCACGGGCGGCGGAGTCGTCAACGTCCGCAATAACACCTACCAGCTTTACGACAACGTATCCTGGCGCCGCGGGCGTCACGGCATCAAGTTCGGCGGTGAAATCTATTACGTACAGTACAACCGGATTGAATCGCCGAATACGCTTGGTAATTATCAGTTCACCAGCGGCTTTACCACTAGAACCGCTAAGAATGACGGCACCGGAGACGCACTGGCTTCCATGATGCTCGGCTTGCCTCAAGTAGCGAACCGCGCTGTGGGGCCGAGCCGGATCGACGGCCGCCAATGGTCGTATTCCGGCTATATCCAAGACGACATCCGGCTGGCATCGAACGTCACGCTGAATCTCGGTCTGCGCTACGAACTCGCGCCGCCGATGTACGACAATCACCAGCAGATGGCCAGCATCGATTACTCGAAGGTGCCGTCTCCGCAGTCCATTTTTGCCGAGAAAAAGCTGGCGTTTTACAAGCCTACGTTCTTCATTTGCGGACAGAGCGGATATGCCAAGGGCTGCGCCAATACCGACAAGAACAACTTTGCTCCGCGGGTTGGTATCGTGTGGGCGGCGAATCCCAAGACTGTCGTGAAGGTTGGGTCGGGCCTGTTTTACGCGCTCAACGACCTGAATCCTTTATTCCGTTTGGCGGCAGCACTTCCGGGAAACATTACCCAGACCGTGAACAGCGACAATTTCATTCCGAAATTCCAGAATTTCGACGTCTTCGGTCCGGCAGTGGTAAGTTCCTCCCTTTCGGGTTTGCAAGCTGCCGGCATCGACTACAATCAGCGCACCAGCTACACCATTCAATGGAACGCATCGATACAGCGGGAATTAGCCAAGGACGTGGTTTTGGAAGTCGGTTATCTGGCCTCGCTCGGCTTGAAACTGGAGCAGAACGTACAACCGAATAATGCCCAGCCCGGCCTTGGTGCCATCGATCCCCGGCGTCCGTACGCAGGCGTGGTTTACGCTCCCGGCACGCAGTTTCCCAGCTATGTGAGCGTGGTGGGTGATTCAGTTCCAGTTGGATTCATCAATTTCCTGCCACACTCCGCGCAATCGAACTATCACGCACTCCTGGTTCGGTTTGAGAGACGCTTCAATAAAGGGTTCTCTTTCCTGAACTCCTATACCTTCTCCAAGGCCATCACCAATGCGCCGCAGTTCCGGAATGCCGGCGGCGTGAATGGAAACGAGAATTCACCGGCACAGGACAGTTTCAATCTCGCGGCTGAGCGCGGCTTGGCCTCCTTCAATATCGCTCACCGGTGGGTCAGCACCGGTTTATATACCCTTCCCTTCGGAAAGCAGGGCCAGTATTTACAAGCAGGGCTAGCTGGACGGATCCTGGAAGGAATTCAGTTTTCAGCCATCTTGAGCCTGCAAACCGGTTTCCCGTTCACGGTCAATCTTCAGGGCGATTCGGCGAACGTCGGAGCCGGAACCGGTGGCATTTACGTCCGGCCGAACGCGGTTCCGGGGGCAAGCGCCGCTCTTTCCGGTTCCGATCGCAGCACCAACCGCTTCTTTAACACCGCGGCCTTTACCCAGCCTGCCGCGGGTACTTTTGGAAACGTCGGCAAGAACACCCTAGTCGGGCCCGGATTGACAAACGTCGACCTCGTGATTGCGAAGGAAATTCCCTTCCGGGAACATGTGCGATTCCAAATTCGTGCCGAGGCGTTCAACATTGCCAATCATTCGAACTACTCAATCGTAGGAAGAATCATCAATACGCCGGCCACGTTCGGCAAGGTGCTGGGCCAGTTGGATCCACGGCAGATTCAAATCGGCGCGAAGCTGATCTTTTAGTCCACTTTGAGTCCGGGCAGTCCACCAAGCGATCCTGCGTTCCTCACGGCGCGCAGGATCGCTTCGGCAACTGCTTCGGCCGCGGCAATTCCCAGCGCGTTGAAGTCGGCCTGCTCTGCACCAGCCGATAGCGCAATCACTATGTCGCCGTCGCTCAACGTATTCACAGGCGAAATGGTCCGCACCACACCGTGTTGGCTAAGTTGAGCCAGTCTTGTTGCCTGCACCTTCGTCAGCCCTACTGTTGTCGCCACGACCACCAACGTCGTATTACCGTTCTTGAAGCCCGCCCGCGCACCCAGCTTGATGGCATCCGCGCTGTTCGCGAACTCCTGCGAGTCGCGCGACTTCCGGGTTCCGGCCAGAATCTTGCCGTTTCGGTAGTCGATCACGTCGCCCACGGCATTGACAACGGCCAGCGCCGAGACCAGTACTCGCGAAGCAGGTCCACCCAACGAGACCGTGTACGATCCTACGCCGCCTTTCATGGCCTGGGCCATGCCAAACACCTTTCCCACGCTCGCTCCCGTTCCGGCTCCCACGCTACCCTCTTTTACCGGGCCATCGGTCGCGGCGGCAGCTGCGGCTTCGCCCATCTCGCGAGTGGGCCGCACATGGGACTTTCCAAGCCCGAGATCGTACAAGATCGCTCCTGGAACAATCGGCACGCGCGCATGTCCCGTGTCGAACCCTACGCCCTTGTGCTCCAGGAATTTGCGCACGCCCGAAACCGCCTCCAGACCGAATGCGCTACCGCCGGAGAACACCACCCCATGTACGTGCGTGGTGAGATGGAGCGGACTCAAGACGCCGAACTCCTCAGTTCCGGTGGCGAATCCCCGGATGTCTCCACCTGCCACGGCGCCACCCTCGCACAGAATTGCTGTGCATCCCGTGAGCGCCTCATAGTCGGAGGCATGGCCCACGCGGATTCCCGGAATGTCAGTAAGACCTTTCATTGTGCCGATTTGCTAGAAAAATCCCGATGGTATGTTAGCATTTGATACGAGGCAGCTGCCGATTGCTCGACTTCTTTAAACGGCCCATTCTTGCACTGCAAGACTTCTTCATTCTTACCGGCCGGGCACTCCGGAATATCTTCCGCAGCCCTCATTATACAGATGACATTCTGTTGCAGATGGACGTCATTGGTGTTGGCAGTCTACCGATCGTCATTCTGACCGGCGGATTCAGCGGTGCGGTCATGGCGCTGCAGATGTCGCGGGCGCTGGCGACCTACGGCGCCACAGGCCAGGTCGGACAAATTGTGGCTATCACTCTGGTGCGTGAACTTGGCCCTGTTCTAAGTGCCCTGCTGGTAGCGGGCCGAAGCGGATCCGGGATGGCCAGCGAACTTGGTTCCATGAAGGTCACCGAACAAATCGACGCGATGCGCGCCCTGGGAACCGATCCTATTCAAAAGCTTGTGACACCGCGGCTTCTGGCAACTGCGATCATGTTGCCTCTGTTGACGATCATCTCGGATCTGATAGGTCTGGTTGGTGGCTTTCTGGTCGCGAGCATCATGCTGAATACCACGGCAAGCCAATATTGGAATAGCGCGTATCGGGCCCTGGTATGGAACGATTTGGCGCAAGGGTTGCTGAAACCATTCGTGTTCGGAATGGTGATTGCGCTGGTGGGTTGTTTTTACGGGTTGCGCACTTCGGGCGGGACGCAGGGAGTCGGCTTGGCCACCACCAAAGCAGTGGTTGTCGCTTCCGTGTGGATTTTTGTCATCACGTTTTTTATCACGCAGATTTTCGTCAATCAACAATAGATGCAATGGCCGACTCCACACCGCAATCCGTTCTTCGATTCGAGCACGTATCCGTTTCGTTTGGAGATACCGTGGCCCTGAACGATGTCTCTTTCGAATTGAAGACGGGCAACACCAGGATTATCTATGGCGCGGCCGGCAGCGGGAAGTCGGTGATGCTGAAAATTGCGCTTGGATTGCTGAAGCCCAATTCGGGTAAAGTCTTTGTTTTTGGCGAGGACACGACGAATCTGAAGGAAAAAGACTTGTTCCCAATTCGCAGCAAGATGGGAGTTTTGTTCCAGGAGGGTGGTTTGTTCGATTCCATGACTATAGAAGACAACGTCGCATACCCCTTGGAGAATTCCATCGCATCGCCGAATGGCAAGGCGGGACTTCCGGAAGACCAGATTTCCACTCGGGTTCGGGAAGCGCTGCGATTCGTGGAATTGGAACAAACGCTGGCCAAGTTTCCCAGCGAACTCTCCGGAGGTATGCGGCGGCGCGCCGGCATAGCACGGGCAATGGTAAACGAACCGCCCTTAATGCTTTACGATTCGCCGACCGCTGGACTGGATCCGATCACGGCGAACATGATCATTGCGCTTATTGTGAAAGCTCGCGATACGAAGAATACGACCTCGGCCATCGTGACCCATCGATACCAGGACGGGCAGTTGCTGGCGAACTTTCGCTACAATCCCGAGAGTGGCCGTCTGGAACGCAGCGAGAAGAATGGGGATGGAGTTTGCTCGCGCACCACATTTATGGTTTTCGGGGAAGGACGGTTGGTTTTTGAAGGTACGCAGGATGAACTGGACCGCTCTACCGATCCATATGTTTCTAAATTCAAGGCGGTAAAACCGTGAGACGGAGTCTATGCCAACGGCACAAAAAGTAGGCTGGGCGCAGTTGCGGGTAGGCATCATGGCGATGATAGCCATGGCCATTCTCGCCGTGATGATTTTTCTCCTCACCGGAGAGACGAAGCTCTTTGCGAAAGAGGAGCTCATCTATACGTACATGGACGATTCAGCGGCGCTGGCCAAGGGCGCGCCCGTTCGTTTGAACGGCATCCTTGCCGGTAAGGTGAAAAACGTGGCCTTGTCCGGAGAAAGGCAGCCACTGCGGATCATCAGAATCACGCTCGAAATTGACAAGACCATGCTTCCGCTCATTCCCGTGGATTCCGTAGCGGCAATCAGCGCCGAAAACGTGCTCGGCACCAAGTACATCAACATCAAGAAGGGGCAGGCTACCACATCGGTACAACCCGGCGCCGAAATCAAGAGCCTGGACACGCGTGAGTTCGACGAAGTGGTGCAACAAAGCTATTCACTTTTGACCTCGCTGCAAGGCATTGTCAAACGCGTGGACACCATCGTTGGCCTGGTGGAAGTGGGCCAGGGCAGCATCGGCAAATTGCTGGTGGATGAAACGCTGTACAACAAAATTCTGGCAATTGTCACGGAGGGACAAAAAATCACGACCGCACTGACCACCGACAAAGGAACCATCGGCAAGCTGATTTACGACGATAAGCTTTACACCGACGTGCGAGGTTCGCTGGCCAAGGTCGATGTCCTGCTGGACGAATTGCAGCAAGGCAAAGGCACGGCCGGAAAACTGTTAAAGGACGATGCGCTCTATGCCGATACGCGAAAATCCGTCGCCGAACTCAACAAGCTGTTGGCGGATCTGAATGCCGGCAAAGGCACTGCTGGAAAACTGCTGAAGAGCGAGGAGCTGAACGATCAGATAAAGGCTTCCATCGGCAAGGTGGACTTGATGCTCGACAAAATCAACGCCGGGCAGGGCACCATCGGGCAACTGCTGGTGAATCCCCAACTCTACGATTCAGTGAACGGAGCAACCCGGGAGTTGAATGGTCTTTTGAAGGACTTCCGGGCTAACCCGAAGAAGTTCCTGCACATCAAACTAGGCCTCTTTTGAAGCAACTGGTAGTCAACGCCGACGATTTCGGTTTCACTCGCGATGTGAATCGGGGAATCGTGAAAGCCCATACCAGCGGCATTCTGACGGCAACTACTTTGATGGCAAACGGAGACGCCTTCGACGATGCCGTCGAGTTGAGCCGGGAGAACCCGTCGCTCGACGTTGGCTGTCATCTGGTGCTGATCGGGGGCCAATCTCTACTGGATCGGGACCGCCGGTTTCCGGCTTCGGTTCGAGAAATGGCGCAAGCGGTGCTGCTTCGCAGACTTCAACCGTACGACGAGTTCCGTGTCCAGATTCAGAAGATTCTCGCAGCCGGTATCGTGCCAACGCACTTGGACACACACAAACATACCCATCTACTGCCACAGGTTCTGGATGCGGTGGCACGGCTCTCTGAAGAATTTTCGATCCGTTGGGTTCGACGGCCCTTCGATTTTCCCATGAGCATTTCTTCGCGGGGAATTCCAGCACTGAAGCGGATGACCAGCCAATCGTTGCAGCTAGTGCGCCGCCGCTTCCATCGCGTTCTGGAACGCCATGGCTGCCGGACCACCGATCATTTCGCCGGCTTCCAAATCACCGGACGGTTTCGCGCCAAGGAATTGGAATCGCTCTTTCGCGAACTACCGGAAGGGAGCACCGAATTCATGTGTCATCCCGGATTCTGTACCGCGGAATTGGCCTCGTCCCACACGCGGTTGAAAGAAAGCAGGGAGCGGGAATTGCTCGCCTTAACCGACCCCGCCGTGCGTCTGGCACTGGGTGAACTGGGCGTGGCCGTTGTAAACTACCGGGATCTCAACTAGATCACTCTGCAAAACAAAGTACTTGCTACTCTCTTCGATTAGGAGTATTCTTCTTTCATGGCATCGGTGCATGAGATTCGCGCCCGGCCGGCCGAGCCGGTTTCCTTGCATACCCATGCAATGGACAATCTGCGCTTCATTCGCGACACGATGGAGCGGGTTGGGCCATTTACCGGCGTCCCGGGCTGGGGCGGCGTGGCGATGGGAGTATCCGCGATTCTGGCGGCCGTGATCGGACATCGTCAAGGGCCGGGCGGCTGGCTGGTTACGTGGCTGCTGGAGGCGGTAATCGCGTGCGCCATCGGCGGCTTCGCCATGGAACGGAAGGCGCGCAAGGCGCACACGTCGTTGTTTTCGCCGCCGGGCCGTAAGTTTGTACTCAGTTTCGCGCCGCCGTTGCTGATGGGCGCGTTGGTGACTCTGGTGCTTTACCGGGCGGGCGTTCCGGCATTGGTTCCAGGGATGTGGTTGTGCCTTTACGGAACTGGAATCGTAACTGGTGGCGCATTTTCGATACGGATCGTTCCCGTGATGGGGCTGGCGTTCGTCGTACTGGGTGGATGCGCATTCTTTTGCCCGCCCATCTGGAACGATGCGTTCCTGGCAGCCGGCTTTGGCGGGCTGCACGTCTTCTTCGGAATGGTGATTGCAAGGAGGTACGGTGGCTAAACAATCCGCTGCATCTAAGCCCGCGACAGACAAGGCGGAAGCAGTTGCGGCACCCAACCGTCCGGCACAGGTAGACCGGCTGATTCACGAACGGGTACGGCTGGCGATCGTTAGCGCACTGGCGGCCAACCCATCGATGACATTTAGCGATTTGAAGAAACTGCTGAATACCTCCGACGGGAACGTGAGCGTCCACGCCAGAAAGCTGGAAGAGGCGGAGTACATCACGTCGACAAAATCTTTCGAGGGACGAGTTCCGCGGACCGAATACAAGCTTACGGCAGCGGGACGGCGGGCATTCGAGAAATATCTGAATCACATGGAAGCGCTGATCCACGCAATGCGCGAGAAGTAATTTTTTTGTGCCGACACTTTATGAAACCAAGTGCTTTTCACGTAGCAATTATCATGGATGGGAACGGCCGCTGGGCTGCGGAGCGCGGTTTGCCGCGGATTGCCGG
This sequence comes from Bryobacterales bacterium, assembly GCA_038230275.1. GTDB lineage: Bacteria > Acidobacteriota > Terriglobia > Bryobacterales > Bryobacteraceae > JANXXV01. Next base: position 74,675 of record JBBRNO010000014.1, on the reverse strand, counting down.
ACATCGAAAAGGTGCGGACGCCGTTCGCCGGGCGGTTGAGGCAGCGCCCCGTTGTGAAATCGACGTGCTGACTCTATACGCATTTTCCTCTGACAACTGGCGTCGCCCCGCCGAGGAAGTAAGCGCCATCATGCGGCTGTTTCGAATCTATCTTGAAAGGGAAGTGGAGCGGTGCGCGGTAAACGGAGTCAGGTTGAGTGTAATCGGCCGGCGGGACCGGTTGCCTGCGGGCGTCCTGACAGCCATTGCGGCGGCGGAGACGGTTACCAGGAATTGTGGCAAGCTGCATCTGCGGCTGGCGGTGGATTATTCGTCTCGCGATGAGATGGTGCGCGCGGCACAGGCCTGTGGGGCCGCGGGGGATTGGTCCCGCGAGGCATTGAGTGCCGGGGTGGGGCCGGATGTGGACCTGCTGATCCGGACCAGCGGCGAGCAACGGCTTAGCGATTTTCTGCTGTGGGAATGCGCCTATGCCGAGATGTTGTTCATCGAGCGCCGGTGGCCCGAGTTTTGCGCCGGCGATCTGGAAGACGCGGTGAGATGGTTCCGTTCGCGGCAGCGGCGCTTTGGCGCAATTCCTGCGGCCATTCCGGCGATTACACTTGCAGCACGATGAGCAGACCCGATACAGTCAGAACGTATGGATCGAAGAACATTCCTGAAAGCGGCGATTACGGGAGGATCTCTGGCGATGGCGTTGCCTCTCAATGCGGCGGAATCGAAGAAGGCGATTATCGAGTTGCGACAATTCCAGTTGCGCAACACGGTCGACGGCATGGGATCGCGCACCATCGAACACTTGGGCAAGTCTTATCTGCCGGCGCTGCGCCGCGCGGGTTCCGGGCCGGTTGGAATGTTCAGCAGTGTTATTTCTCCCGACAGCCCGTATGTCTTGGTGGTTTCGAGCTTTCCTAACCTCGCCGCCTGGGACGAGGCGCACGAAAAACTGAACCAGGATAAGCAGTTCGAAAAGGAACGGGACGGCTATCGCGCCAGGGGGTCAGGTTACGTGCGAATGGAGACCACATTATTGCGCGGATTTGACAGCGTGCCGGACGTGATGGTTCCGCCTCGCGACGAAAAGCGGGCGCCGCGAGTATTCGAATTGCGCACCTACGAATCGCATAACGTTGCTACTTTGAAACGCAAGATCGGAATGTTCAACGAGGGTGAGATCGCGATATTTCGCCGGCTCAACATGCTGCCGGTATTCTTTGGTGAAACCATTGTGGGGCGGAAGATGCCAAACCTTACCTATATGCTGGCGTTCGATGACTTGGCTGCGCGGGAGAAGTCGTGGAAGGCGTTCGGCGGTGATCCCGAATGGCAGAAAATGAGAGCGCAGCCCGGCTTGACCGATCCGGAAATCGTTTCCAATATCACCAATTCGATCGTTCAGCCGTTGCCGCAGTCTGAAATTCGCTAACAGCGGGTTCCAGCGCGTTGTGGATCACTAGAGGTGTCAATCGTTTTTGATCGGAACCGCGTAAAGTGCGAGCCCAGACTGACAATAGCTTACAGATTTTGTTGCAGGAATGACACTTGCTACGCTACCATAGTTGTGCGGGGTGGAGCAGTCTGGTAGCTCGTTGGGCTCATAACCCAAAGGTCGAAGGTTCAAATCCTTCCCCCGCAACCAAGTCTCCTGCACGTTTCTCTTTGTCAATTTAATAACTTCGAAGCGGTGGGGTTCTTGCAGCCATCTTCATGTTTTGGTTCGGAATCGCCCCCCTGTGCCCAAGATTGTGCCCAAACTGGTCGTGAAACGCTCTTCCATTGTCCGCGCAGCGTCCTGGATGTCCCAAAAGAATCTCGTCATGGATACGCTTGATGATCGGCTGCAGATATGTGTCTATCCGTGTCATGTCGAACCCCTCGCCTTCATTCACGGTTATTGTGACCGCCTTGGCTTTTTGCAACTCCTCTCGGATATATGAACTGCTGGTTGAGACCTAGGCGCCCCAGAGTCCGAAATAGGAGGCTTGTGCCCTGAATTCCGTAGCCGTACTGTAATGCTGATAGGTTTGGTTCCAGTCAACGTGTACCGTGAACCCGGCAGGCGGGGTTAGCCCAAAAAACTTAAAAGTGACCGCGATTGGAACGCAATCCCGTCATCTTGGCGAGGAACGCCCGCAGCATCCCGCGCACTCCCTTCGACTGCCGCGAGTAATGATAGCCTTGCAGCGTCTCCTCCTCCCACTGGTAGACGCCGGTTCGATCCGTCCCGCTGAAATCGATCCCGCCGCTGGCATCCAGGAAGCGTCGGATCTGATCGCCGCTGAGAACCTTCGCACCCATGGTCACCTTCACGGACCGCAGGATGCGAAATCCCGCAAGCGCTTCCCAAACCCGTCTCGAACATTTTAGTCAGCGAATGTTCAAGATCATCTTGTATTGGAAACAGCCTCCCCCTTCAGGATCATCGTGTATTAGACAAGACTGGGAATATTCATCGGCATGGGAGGGATACTATAGTGTGCGCTCTTTCTCACTACTATTCGCCATCGCCATTCTTTCTGGAAATGCGGCCGCTCAGGGACTGTCGTACTCTGTGTTGCCTACGGGACCGAGCGCTCCGCCGCCGCGATCGGATGGGACCATCGCCTATGATCCAAGTGGGCGGCAGCTCTTGTTATTCGGGGGACTGGACGGATCCTCCCGAAGCGATTTATGGGCATATTCGCTCGAACAGAACCAGTGGCGCGAGCTGCAACCGTCTGGCTCGAAGCCACCTGCGAGATTCGGACACACCTTGGTGTTTGATCCCGTTCGGCGCAGGCTCGTACTCTTCGGAGGACAGTCCGGCGGCTTCTTCAACGACACGTGGGCGTACGACGTCGCTGGCAACGCCTGGAGCCGGCTCAACCCAACCGGGCAGCTCCCCAACGAACGCTACGGTCATTCCGCCATTTACGAGGCTGCCCGTGACCGCATGGTTATCTCACACGGCTTCACCGACGAAGGAAGGTTTGACGACACTTGGGCGTTTGATTTTGCGACCAACACGTGGCGCAATATCTCACCACCGTCCAACCGGCCCCTGAGGCGTTGCCTGCATCACGCCGTATACGATCCAACCGGTGGCCAGATGCTGCTGTTCGGAGGTTGTTCGAGCGGATTCGGACCGTGCCCACTGGGCGATCTATGGGCCTTCGATCTGACGACCAACCAATGGAGTGAGAAAACGTCCCAGCCTACACCAAGCCCGCGCCAACATTACGGCTTGGCCTACGATACCGTTCGGGACAGGATGGTTGTGTTCGGCGGCGCTGGTCGGGGGACGCTTGACGATACCTGGGATTACAATCCGCGAACTAATTCGTGGAGCCAACTGACAATTTCCAATTCCCCCGCTCCACGTTCCCGGGTGGAAGCGGCTTTCGCCTCCGACCGCGGTACCGCTTATTTCTTCGGCGGCGCAACCTCAACCGGGCAGACCAACGAGTTGTGGGCGTTGAGTTCCGGGGGAACCAGTACGCTGCCTCGGATCAGCGATGGCGGCGTGGTCAACGTATTCAGCGGCTCCACAGGGCCGGTTGCACCGGGTGAAATCGTATCGGTGTTCGGCGATAATCTCGGCCCAGCCGAGGGAGTTGCGCTGGGCTACGACCTGCAGACGAATCGCCTGCCGACATCAGCGGCAGGAGTTTCGGTTACCTGGAATGGGATCAATGCCCCTTTGTACTTCGTTCGGCGGGACCAGGTGAACGTCCAGGTTCCCTACGAGCTCTCGGGGGCCGTGGAAGCGAGGCTGTCGGTAAGATTCAACGGGCAGAAGTCTCTGGAGAAGAGCGTGGCGCTGACGGCTGTCCAGCCTGGTATTTACCCCGCCGTTTGGAATCAGGACGGAACGATCAATTCCGCGGCCAACCCGGCGGACGTGGGTTCCATCGTGACTCTTTTCGGCACTGGACAGGGGGTAACTGCTCCGGTCAGTGTCACCGGGGCTCCGGCCCAGAGCCCCTACCCGGAGCCCGTTGCGTCCGTTCAACTTCAAATTGGATCGATACCCGCTCAGGTTCTATTTCGCGGACAGGCGCCACTGACCACGGGAGTCATGCAGATTAATGCTCGCGTTCCGGCGTCTCCGCCGGGGTCGCAAGCGATCGTGTTGACGATCGGGAGCGCCGCGAGCCAGCCCGGCGTCAAGATCTACATTCGGTAGACCTGTTCAGTAGTTCTTCCAGGCACCCGGTGTGATCAGTTCAACGCAGTGCTGGTCGGGGTCGCGAAAGTAAATGCTGCGGCCCCCTTCCGGCCAATGGACGATGCTCTCGATCGCGATGCCGCGCGCGCGAAGCCTGTCGCACCAGGGGTCGAAATCGGCGTGGGATATCGCAAGGGCGAAATGCTGCTGTCCGCGCGTGTCGTGCGGAGGAATGGTGCCGCGGTTGTCGGGCAGCACCAGCGGCGCAAGCGAGCCGCCTTTCAGAAAAATCAAAAGAACGTGCGCCGGGGCGACGTTGAGCGCGCAGATACGCGAGTCCTCGACCATGATTTCAAATCCAAACAACTTGCTGTAGAACCGGGCAGAAGCACCCACATCTTCCACTGAGATCGCGGTCTCCACAATGCCGTTGATTGTTGGAGTGTTGTTTCCGGGCTCGGCCATTCACGTTTTCCCGATGCGCTCCTACCCATCCACGAGGAAGCGGCAATGCTTGTTTATCCTCACCCTATTCTGCATGAAGACAGCTCGCCGAACCAGCCCACCGCTTCAAGGGCGACGAACTGCGAGACAGCCTTCGGCCTCGCCAGGTGGCCAGGCAATTCTCGATCAAGCGACGGCGGGAATATTCTCTCGCTGTGACTTCTTCCGACCGGCAAGCGTAGGGCGCGCGCCCTGCTTCAGGCGAATTGCTTCCGGCCCGCTGCTTCCGTGGGGTTTCGATTCACAGTCAGGATCGGGAGAGGTTGAAGCTATTTCCGATTACATCAAGTCGAAGTACAGATGAACACGAAGACTGAATCGAAAGGGCGCTCTGGAGCGCTCGGGCTCTTGCTCGTTTCCCTGTTTGGAGCGGCCGCCGCCCAAGACAACGGCACCCAGAGCAACAGGCCCGCTGAATTGCGCCGGTTGATCAACCAACAAGCGGGCGGAATCGCCAAGCTGAAAGTCCCGGCGAAGGACGCGGGCATTCCTTTGCCCAAACAACCCGATGGGATCGTGAATCCGCGCTACAAGACAACCGTGGCGAAACGCTACCTACGCAGCTGCCGTTCCATGACCACGTGCGGACCGCGCGCGTGAACATCAATCAGGGCCAGCCTTCTGACCTGCCTGCCGGTGCTAGACTGGAGGCGCTTTATTTATGCGTCGTCTCTTGCGAATTAGTGTCCTGATTGGGCTGGCGAACAGCGGTTCGACCCCCATCAGTTTCGGACAAACAGCCGGCGCGTTACCCAACAACCTGACCCAGGACGAGAAACTCGCCGGATGGGAACTTCTTTTCGACGGGCAGACGACCAAGGGCTGGCGCAGCCCGAGTTCAGACCGCTTTCCAACCGAGCATTGGGGCGTGGAGGGCGGCTTCCTCCGAACCCTCGTCCGCCGGGATCGAACCTCTGATCTGATGACGGCGGGCGTTTATCGTAACTTCGAATTGAGCTTCGAATGGAAAATTGCTCCCGGAGGCAACAGCGGGGTCAAGTACCTGGTCGGCGGTTCGCAAAAGCTGGTCTTCCAAGACGGCAAACCTCCAAGCGTAGAAGGTATGGTGAACCCGGGGCCAGGTGCCGTATTCATGGAAGTCACCAGTGGTTTCGAGTACCAGGTCATCGATGACGAGCGCCACCCCGACAAGGATCAACCTAATACTCGATCCGGAGCGCTATACCAGTTTGCTGGTCCTGGTCAAAACGGAACCAAACCCGCCGGACACATCAATCTTTCCCGGATAGTATGGAAAGGACCCCATCTCGAACATTGGCTAAACGGAGTGCGGGTGGTGGCCATCGACGTGGCTTCCGCGGAATTTCAGGCTACGGCGGCAAAAGCGCCCGCACGTTCCAGGAGGGCACTCAACTATTTGAACCAAGACTGTCCCATCGCGCTGCAGAGTCATACCGGGGAAGTTTGGTTCCGGAACATTAAACTGCGCCGCCTAGCCGATCATTAAACCTGCTCGCCCTATTGCGCAGTCCAAGTTCCGCGCGGTTGCCAGTTGCTGGTCAACGTGGGCGCACCATATGGGCCCTCTTGCGCCAGCAGGTAAACATTCTTGAGGCCCGCGAATCCTGGGGCAAAGTGCAGAGATACGCTTAACAGCATGTTTGTGCCGGAACTGATCACCGACGTCCCAATTCCCGATAAGGAACAGAGCCCATTATCAATCGTGTTGGTGGAGCCCGGAAGCAGCGGACCCAGCCAACCGGCGCTGTCACTGTAGAGGGCGAAAGCCCCCAGCGGGGGATAATAAGCAATCTGGCAGCTGTTGTTGAAGGCTAATGTAGCGTTGACCATCATCAGCACCGTCCCAATGGAAGAAGCTCCCTGCGGATCGGAGACCAGAAAACTCAAGGATGCATTTGGCCCGGCCCCACTGCCCGGCGTGACGGATACGGCGCTGGGAGTCTGCGATTGCTGTGCCCCCGTCGCGGTATTGACGGTCCAGGTCCCACGCGGCTGCCAGTTGGTAGTGGACGTCGGTGCGCCATAGGCGCCCTCCTGTGCCAACAGGTAAACATTCTTGACGCCGGCGAATCCCGCCCCAAATCTCATTGAAACATTTAGCACGATGTTTGTTCCCGCGGCGATCACGGAAGTTCCCGTTCCTAGAACCGAGCACAAGCCGTTGTCCAGGCTCGCTGGTGCACCTGGAAGCAGGGGGCCCTGCCAACCGGCGCTAACTCCGTACAGGTAGAAGGCCCCGTTTGCGGGGTTGTACCGGATCTGGCAACTATTGCTGAACGTGAGCGAAGCATTCACCATCATCAGCACTGTGCCGAGGGAAGCCGCTCCCTTGGAATCGGAAACCAGGAAGCTAAAAGTAACAGCCGCACCGCCGCCGCTATTCGGCGTAACCGAAACGGCGCTCAGTGATTGTGTTGGCTGCGACGCGCCTGCCCCAACGGTCCAGGTTCCCCGTTGCTGCCAGCTCGTTGTGGTTGTGGGAGTTCCATATGGACCTTCCTGCGCCAACAAGTAAACGTTCTTGGCGCCCGCGAATCCTGCTACAAAGCGCATTGAAACATTTAGCACAATGTTTGTTCCCGAGGCTGTCACCGACGTGCCCGTACCTAAAATTGAACACAGCCCATTGTCCAGGCTTGCCGCTGAACCTGGAAGCAGCGGGCCTAGCCATCCGGTGCTATCGCCGTAAAGGTAGAAGGCCCCATTGCCGGGATTGTAGCGGAATTGGCAACTGTTGCTGAAAGCAAGCGCCGCATTCACCATCATCAGTACTGCGCCGATGGAAGCTGCTCCCTGAGGATCGGACACCAGAAAACTGAGAGTCGTCGAAGATCCACTTCCACTGTTGGGCGTGACCGAAACCGCACTGAGGGCCTGGGACACCAGCGGCTGCGCGATTTCTCCAGCTGCTGCTGTCCAAGTGCCACGCAGCTGCCAGTCGCTACTGGCCGAGGGTGCGCCATACGCGCCCTCCTGCGCCAGCAGGTAGACGTTCTTTGCGCCCGCGAATCCTGCTGCAAAACGCAGCGACACATTCAGCACAATGTTCGTTCCCGAAAGCAGAACTGAAGTTCCCGCGCCCAGCACGGAGCACAAACCATTGTCGAGGCTGGCCGCGGAACCTGGAAGCAGCGGGCCTAGCCATCCGGTGCTGTCGCCATAAAGGTAGAAGGAGCCGTTGCCGGAGTTGTAGCGGAACTGGCAGCTGTTGCTAAAGGCGAGCGACGCGTTCACCATCATCAGCACCGTGCCGACGGACGCCGCACCTTGCGGATCGGAAACCAGAAAGCTCAATGTGGCGGCGGCTCCGCTCCCGCTATTCGGCGTCACGGAAATCGCGCTCGGAGCCTGCCCCGAAACAAGACTCAAATTGATGGTCGCGCTTGCTGCTTTTGTTCCGTCGGCAATGGATGTCGCTGTTACTACGACGGTTTGTGCCGACGAAAGAACCGCAGGTGCAGTATAGACTCCAATAAACGACACGGCCCCAACCGGTGGGGAGACCGACCACACTACGCTGTTATTCGCGGCGCCGGTAACGCTTGCGGCGAAAGATTGCGATTGGCCTGCCCGTAGCGTGACATTCAACGGACTAACGGCCACCTTCACTCCGGCCGCAACGACAATTCCACCCGCCGGCTTATAGGCGCCAATCGGATATCCAGTGCCTCTCGGGATAGCGACGCCATCGAAATCGGTGTCCTGGGGAATCGCCGTCCCGCTGTCGGCCGCAGGACTTCCGCCCTGCAGGTGAAAATCCCGCCCCGCCAAATTCAGGAACAGTGGATCCGAATTGACCGGCGCCGTGATCGCGGTGCTCGCCGGTCCCGGTCCGATTCCGTAAAACAGATTATTGGTTCCAAAGATTCCAGTGCAGCCATCGAAATCCGCGCAAGCGTTGCCCGTCCTTGGATCGTACATAACAAGGTACGGGGACGCCGAACGGACCTGGTAAAAGATATTGTTTCGGATTCGAAGCGAAAGGCTAGGGTTCTCGCCGTTGTTCATCACAGACGCGCTAGCTCCTCCGTACGGCGGCGTCGCGAACGATCCGCAATCGAAAAAAGTGTTAGCGTAGACATCCACGGTGCCGCCACCCGCGGGTCCGCTGTTGGTGTGTCCTTGAACGCTCAGACAGGTCCAGGTACCGGTTCCCTCAGGATTGTTTGGCCCTTTTCCGGCATTGTAGACAACATTTCGGTATACGGAGACCTGCCCCAAGGACGGATCCACGGTGGAAATCACAATCCCGTCACATTGCGTGTCGTGAATCAGGTTATCGTGGATCAGAATGTCGAACTGGTTGTGCCCGGTCGGATCGTCAGCACGCCCGCCGCCCAGGGGCGAGGAATGTATCTGCAGACCCCTGCATCCGCGCACATTTGCGATGCTATTCCAACCAATGTCGAGATGATTACTATCCGTGGAAAAGTAAACCCCCTGATAAAGTGCCGACGCATTCGCGCTGCCTGTGTCATGAACATTGTTGCCGTAAAATTTGACGTTGGTCGCCTGACTGGTTTCGAAACAGGCTCCGGCCCCATCCCCGTTGGGGCACGAGATCTCATTACCCGCTATTCGCCAGTTGCTGCCACCGCCGATAACCGTTGACCCGGAACTGGACAGAAGAGTCAATCCGGCAAATACCCAGTTGCCCACACATTGGCCACCGCCGGCGGAAGCATCCGTGCTTCGAATGCCGTAGAGGGAAGACGCCGTTGCTCCCACGGTCACGCTTGCACCGGGATAGGCAACCAGGGCCCTGGGATAACCCGATCCGCTGCACCACTCATTTCGTAGGGTCAAAGCGGCGTTCCAACCCTCGCCATCGTACGTTGTCTGACTCACGCCATTCATCCCGTAGAGGATGTCGCCGTTGTGAAGGTTTCGGGCTCCGAACGGCAACGTTCTCCAGGGCGAGGGGAAAGAGCCGGGTCCGGAATCACTGCCGGAGTTCGAGACGAAATAAATGTTGCCGCCGCGAACTGTGAAAGGAAGTGAATTTGACGATCCCGCCGGTGTCGAAACGACGATGCCGCCAGTGTTTGCCGCTGAACCTAATTGGATAGTAATCTTGCCGTCGCTCCAGACCGGATAGGCTGCCGCCGGCCCGCCGCCCACCGTAACTTGCGAGCTGCCCCGAGCGGCGCCGAATCCCTTTCCATATACGGTGACGTAGGCGCCCGCGTTATTTTCCCCGCCTGAGTTAGGTCCGCTTTCCAGGTCCGTATAGAATGACGCTGGTTGCGCATTGGCAGAAATCGCGAGTCCGGAGATCATCGCGAAAAATGCCAAACCTGATAGCAGGTAGTTCAGGCGAAAAGCGCTGGTAGTCGCAAAATCAACGAGACGGCTCTGCATTCGAAGATTGGCTGCCATAGGCCTCCAAAGTTTTTGTCCCATCCGGGCAGCGGGCATACAACCGACGCCAGTCCCCGCGTTTACTTTTAGATTCTGAACCCGGATCTCCACAAATTGTCGCATACCCCAACTTGCATCTGGAAGGGCCTCGGACTGGGCTGTCATCACTTAACGATCACCGTTCCAACCTCAAGCCACGGGCCTTCGTTGTAGTGGAGATACCACCATCCCGCCAAATGGCGTTAGTGCCCGGTCCGTGAGAGTTATCAAAAAAGTGCAGTGCCCTTCGGAAAGGGAGGAAGTATCCACGCAATGGATGGCGACTGCGCACTCCGTCCAACGTGCGGCAGTTTGGCATGAGCTTTTTTTCCAGCAAGTAGCAACGCGTCTTCGACCCGCTCGCGTCCAAAGCTCATATGGATTGCCAAGTAGAATAGCTTTCTTCTAGCGTGGCCGGCGCGCAAGGCAGGGGAGCAGGTTGCAGCCGCTTCCAAGACGGCCGACCCTCTACACAACAACTTCTTTCTGGAAACGATGATTCCTCTGGGTGCCCAGAACCTTTAATCTTCGCGGCGGTTCAAGTTGAACCGGGCGCGCATCGATTCGGATTTCAATCCTACCTATTCGAACCAAGCCTTAACCCCCAAGTTAAATGAATACAGGGTTCCTCACGAGGCGGAGGAGCCCAACGGATCATGGGGCAGCGGAACTGGGGCGAGAACGGCCGCACTTACCTGGAGATCGTGCCGAACCGATATATTTAACCAACGTTTTACATCTCAGCAGCTACTTCCGGGCCGGGTGCGCCGTCTTAGTTGGTAAGGAGCGGCAATGTTTCGAATCTACTTACATTCCATGCGCGGCAGCGAGTGGCTTTCGCTGGAAGGAAATCTGGCGGGTGCGGGAGTGGGGGAATTGGAGCGATGCTGGTACACCCTTGCACCCACAAACGATAGCCCGGCACTGCGATTGGATGTAAGCCGCCTACATGCAACCGACCGCAACGGCGAGCAACTTCTCAGCCGTATGCAGCGGAAAGGCGTGACCCTCACCGGCGTTCGTAAAGAAGTGTCAAACCTGCGGCATGCGTGTAACAAGTGAGCCCGCGACGGCGCTACTGGAGTATGGGTAAGTCTGAGTACGTACTATTTCGAGTGTCGATTGCATCGGGTCTTTTGTTGGGACTTGGTTTGCTGGTGGAAACGGTGGAGACCTATCGCTACGTCTCCGGCAATCTGATCCGCCAGGAGGCGCAACGGGAAGCAGTGCGGAAAACGACCGCACTGGAGAGGGCCGCCCGTGCAGCAAAGGCAACGGAGGCGGAAGACTTGGCTCCCATGCTGGATGAGATGCGCCACGAGGCGTCCCGCCAGATTAGCTGGGCACGCCTGGTCGGCTTCGATGGAGTCGCGATGGCCGTCAGCGGTACGCCCACAGGCGTTCCGTTTTCCAAGGTGAGAATCCTGCAAGGGCTGGATAAGCATGCCCCCGTTTCCGAGGTCCGCCAGACCGCATCCGGTCCGGTGCTGGTAACCATGCAGCCGATTCGCGCTGGCCGCCCGGCGATGGTGGAAATGGCGATTTACCTGGATAGCGTCTCGGTTTCATTCGGGCTTTTGAGGCAGCATCTGATCGTTGGCTGTCTGGCGGCGCTGGCGCTTCTGGCCGCCATGATCGTCATCGGACTGCGCTTCGGACACTACATGCGCGGCAAGAAGCTGGAACAACAGCTGGACCTTGCGCGCAGTGTACAGAAGGATCTTCTGCCTCCGTGCCGTCCCGTGGGGGAAGGGATCGATTTTGCCGCGGATTGCATTCAAGCGTCGGAAGTAGGCGGTGATTTCTACGATGTTTTTGAAGTAGAAGACGGCCGGGCTGCCCTGGTGCTTGGCGATGTATCGGGAAAGGGCCTGCCGGCCGCATTGTTAATGGGCGTGATCCATGGCGCGGTGCGGTCCAGCGCCTGGACTGGCTCCGCATCGGAACACGAAGAATCGTCTTCCCGTCTAAACCGGCTACTTTGCGCCAAAACGGCACAGGAGCGCTTCGCATCGTTGTTCTCGTGCTATTTCGATCCGCATTCCGCGCGCCTTCGTTATGTGAATGCCGGCCATTTGCCGCCACTGCTGGTGAGCGAAGGCGACAACGGAAATTTGGAAGTCCAGCGGCTGGACGAAGGCGGACCTGTGCTTGGATTGTTGCCGTTTGCCAGATACCGGCAGGGCGAAGTTTCGGTACAGCCGGGCGATCTGCTTGTGATGTACTCCGACGGAATTCTGGAAGCGCAGGGGGCAGATGAAGCAGAGTTCGGGGAGGAACGCATTCTAAAGGCAATTCGCCAGAACTGGAACGCTTCTCCGAACGCCATTTGTGCCGCCATTCTTGCCGACATCCGCCGCTTCCTGGGGAATCAGGCCCCGCATGACGATCAGACCCTGCTGGTAGTCCGGCTGGAACCGGCGCGCCAGATCCAAGCGCAGCAGAGCTACGTCTCCGCAGCTTATATTTAACACTAATTTACATAGAATTCCGACACCGGATGACAGATGGATGCGTTTGTATAACTATGCGCTGTTATTGGCAGATTTTATTTCTCACCGGTTTCGCCCTGTTCAGCATTGGGTTATTTGCAGAAAGACTGCCAGACCGGTACATCGTTGAATTGAATACAGAATCCGTCTCGGAACACGTGCTGCACGCTGCCAGCAGAGGGGGCATGCACAGCGCGGTTGCCGGAGCGCACCGGACCAGGGTCCGCAGCGAGCAACAACAACTTCGCGGCCGTTTGGAGCAACAGCAGGCGGTTGTGCTGGATACCGTCGATACCGTCGCCAATGCAATGTTTATAAAGGTGTCCGATGCCCAGGCGGCGCAATTGGCCGCGCTGCCGGGTGTAAAGCGCGTGATTCCGGTGCGCATGATGCACATGGTTCTGGATCGCGCGGTGGCGCTGCACCGGGTCACCGATGTGTGGAATGAAATTGGAATGGATCGCGCCGGAGCCGGCATGAAGATTGCCATTATCGACAGCGGCATCGATTCCACGCGTCCCGGCTTTCAGGACCCGTCGCTCACGGTTCCGGCCACATACCCCCGCGTCAATAACGATAGCGACACTGCGTACACAAACAATAAGATCATTGTTGCCCGAAGTTATGTGAACCTGCTTCCGCATCGCGATCCCGATAACTCAGCCCGCGACCATGTTGGACACGGCACCGCGCTGGCGATGGTGGCGGCCGGAGTTCGTAACGACGGACCGCTGGCAACCGTCACCGGTGTAGCGCCGAAGGCGTTTCTCGGAAATTACAAAGTGTTCGGCACGCCTGGAATTAACGACTCTGCTTCGGACGACGCCATTCTGAAGGCGATTGACGATGCGGTTTCCGATGGAATGGACGTCATCAATCTGAGCCTTGGCAGCGATCTTGCTCCGCGCCTGAGCGACGACTTGGATGCGCAGGCAGTGGAACGCGCGACAAAGGCTGGCGTGATCGTAGTGGTGGCGGCCGGCAATAGCGGGCCGGATCTGAACACCATGTCGTCACCGGCATCCGCGCCTTCCGCGATCGCCGTTGGAGCGTCTACGAACGACCGGACCTTCGCCAGCAGCGCCAGTATTGATGGGCTGCCCGCGTTCCTGGCCATCGCCGGCGACGGTGTGGTGCCCGCCGCGCCTGTTTCAGCGCCGCTGGTAGACGTTGCCACATTGGATACGACGGGCCTGGCCTGTTCGGCGCTGCCCGCCAATAGTTTGAGGGGTCGCATTGCGTTGATTCTGCGCGGCACCTGCACCTTCCAGGTGAAGTTGACCAACGCGCAGAATGCCGGGGCAGCGGGTGGGCTGGTGTACGCCGCGCAGGCCTCGCCACAACCCATTCATATGACGGTGGGAAGCGCTACGCTTCCGGCTGAGATGATTAGTTACGATGCGGGTGCGGCGATCAAGCAACGTCTCGCCGGTTCGGCTTTGTCAACCGGTACCTTGCAGTTCGCGCTGAGCGCGGTGCAGGTCCCGTCGAACGTGATAACGGACTTCACTGCCGCCGGGCCGAACGTGGACGCAGGCATTAAGCCGGATATGATGGCCGTCGGGCAGGACATCTACGTTGCCACGCAGACTTTTGACTCGGCTGGCGACATGTATGATCCCAGCGGCTACATTCTGGTGAATGGCACCAGCTTCTCCAGTCCTTTGGTAGCTGGTGCGGCGGCGCTGATCAAGAGCGCACGGCCTGGGCTGACGGTGGACCAGTATCGATCGCTGCTGATCAATACCGCTGCCGCCATGCAACCGGTTTCCGGCCAAACGCTGGGTGTGCAGCAGACTGGAGCCGGATTGCTGAATGCCGCCGCTGCGCTTCATTCCACCGTGACCGCGTATCCCACCTCGCTCAGCTTTGGTGCGGGCACCTCCGATGAGCAGGTCAACCGCGTGCTTAAGATCACCAATGTGGGGCAGTCCGATGAGACGTTCTCAATTGTGCCAATCCCCGGCGCCTCCGGTGGAAGTCCCTCGGTTGCGTTGAACTCGGTTCAACTGGCTGCCGGCGCGTCCATGGATGTTCCGGTGGTGTGGAACGCTGCCGGCTTGGCGGCGGGAACCTATGAAGGGGTGTTGGCGGTTACCGGCACTTCCGGAACGCAAACGCGCATCCCGTATTGGTATGCCGTGCCTTCGGGAGTACCCGCGCGGATCACCATCCTCGACAGCATCACTAGTGGAAGACGCCGCGGCACGCTGAAGGATGCGGTATTGTTCCGTGTGACCGATGCCTCCGGGCTGAGCATGGCGGACGCGAAACCCCAGGCGAGCGTGACTATCGGCGGTGGGTCCATTCGCGGCTTGGTATCGCATGACGACGAAATACCGGGGTTGTTCGGCGTAGACGTGCAACTGGGCCCGACGGCGGGACAGAATGTATTCGTTATTCAGATTGGAGACGTATCGGTTCAGGTCTCAATCACCGGTTCGTAGGAACTTTGCCTCTCCAGGTTGATGAAGCACCATACGCCGATGCTGAGGCAAACAACCAGGCATCCGAAATAGAGCCCGGCGGACCAGCCGAATAGGGACGCAAGCCAGGGAGTGGCTACCGGTGCAAGAAACCCTCCCAGGTTTCCGCCGCCGTTGAGTATTCCAAAAGCTGCACCCGCTTCGTTGCCACCAGTCTGGATGGTGGCGGCCCAATAGGAACCTTCCGTCGACGCGGCGAGACCTAACGAAACCGCCATCAGCACGCCCGTCATCTCCGCGCTGGAAAGGCTGATGGCTATCAGAAGTACCGCTATGCTGAGGATAGTTCCGAATATGGGGATGATGCGCATTCCTGCTTTGAGTCCGAAGCGGCGCACGCACACGTCGGTCAATTTTCCGCCAATCGGGGCGAAGATCAGGAACGCAACAAAAAGGCCGGTGGTATAGACGGCGCTTTGGTCCGCCCCCATATGTCGAATCTGCCCCAGATAGTAGTAGGTCCAGTAGAAGAAGATGTATTCAAAATAATCGAGGGCGACGTAGCCAAGAGTCAGCAGCATCAGGTTGCGATTGGTGAGTAGCTTGCGCCAGGGCGTCGGACGGAATGTATCTTGCTTCGGATGCTCCACACCGGCGGGGAAATCGCGAACGCTGGTTATCCAGAGAACAGCTAACAGCGCCGTGGCGACGCCCGTAAGCACAAACGCCGCGCGCCACCCGACGCTGGCAATCAGGTGAGAAATGAGCAGCGGAGAAAGAGCGCCGCCGACGCCCGCTCCACCGACAATCCAACCGGAGACCTGGCCGCGAACTTCGAGTTCCATCCAATTGGCGCTCATGCGGGCGGTGGAAGGGTAGAGTGGGGCGGATGCGATTCCCAGCAGCAGCCGGATTCCGAGAAATGCCGGAAAAACGCCGATCAGAGCTCCCAGGCCGGCGCGGCCGCCGAAGGCCGTCAGCGAGGTGAGCACGGCTGTTCCGAAGCCAACGATTCCCAGCGTCAAGCGCGGCCCGATCCGATCGGCGAGCCAACCGCCGGGGATCATCAGAAACGCATACCCAAGCAGAAACGCCGAGTAAATGGCGCCCATTTGAGTTTCCGTTAGCGAAAACTCGCGGGCGATGGACGGGCCGGCGATGGACATGGCCGTCCGCTGAAAATAGCTCATCAGACTGAGGCCGACAAGCAGGACCACCACTTTCTTCTGAGATCGATTCAGACTCGGTGCCGGTGCTTGCGGCACCATGGAGGATTCGCTGGATCGACTCAAGACGACATTATATGATCGATCGATGGTCCCGGTCACAAGTGTCCATTGGGGTGAACCCGGAGACACCAGCGCGAAGGCGTCGCGGGGTATACAATTCAGTCTGAAACCGATCTTCCAACCCATGAAGTTCATCCACTGTATAAGCATGTCCGTGCTGCTGGCCGGATGGGCCGCTCCGGCGGGGCGCGGCGCTGAACAGCCGAAGTTTGAGTCAGAGGTTTTACCGATTTTCACGGCACACTGCCTGGGATGCCATAGCGGAGCGAAAGCGCAGGCAGGGCTTGACCTCCGAACACGAGACGGACTGCTGAAAGGCGGTAAGTCCGGTCCAGCCATCTTGCCGGGCACGCCGGACAAGAGCGTTTTGATGGAGAAGATTGTCTCGCGATCGATGCCGCCCGTGGAGCCCAAGCTTAGTGACGCGCAGATTGCTGTGATTCGCCAGTGGATCGATAAAGGAGACACCGGGAAAGACACAATACAGCCGGTGCAGTTGCTTACTGAGAATGACGTGCTGCCCATTTTCCAGATGCGCTGCGTTGTCTGCCATGGGAAGCGGAAGCAGGAAGGCGGCTTGGATCTGCGCTCGCAAGCCAGCCGGATGAAGGGCGGGAAGTCCGGTCCCGCGATTATACCGGGCAAGCCGGAAGAGAGTCTGCTGCTGAAGCGGATCGCGTCCGGGCAGATGCCTCCGCCAAAGTTGTTGTCGGAATACTTTGTGCGGCCGCCTTCCGATGCGGAAGTGGATGTGCTGCGCAAATGGATTGCGGGCGGGGCCGCCGGCGGACCGAAGCAGCCGCCCAGCGAAAGCGAAGATCGCCTGGTGACGGCGAAAGATCGGGAGTTCTGGTCTTTTCAACCTCCAAAGCGGCCGGCGGTTCCCGTTGTCCAGCATCGGGAACTGGTACGCAATCCGATTGATGCATTTTTGTTGCAGAAGCTGGAAGCGAAAAAGCTGACGCACGCCCCGCCGGCGGACCGGTTGATTCTGCTGCGCCGTGTCTGGCTGGATCTTACCGGCTTGCCGCCTTCGCCCGCGGATATTGCCGCTTATGAGGCCGATTCCCGGCCGGACGCCTATGAGCGGCTGATTGAAAAGCTGCTGGCTTCGCCTCAATACGGCGAGCGCTGGGGCAAGTTCTGGCTGGATGCGGCGGGCTATGCGGATTCGGAAGGAATCATCGATGAAGATCTGATCCGCGGAAATGCGTGGCGCTACCGCGACTACGTGATCCGTGCATTCAACAGCGACAAACCGTACGACCAGTTTCTAATGGAGCAGATTGCCGGCGATGAGTTGGTGGACTACAAGCGCGCGAAAAAGGCGACGCCGGAGTTGCTTGAGAAGCTGGCCGCGACCGGCTTTCTGAGGATGACACCCGATGGAACTTATTCGCCAGCGAACGGATCCGTTGCGGAGCGGATGAACGTGATCGCCGATGAAATCGATGTGCTCAGTTCGTCGGTGATGGGATTAACAATCGGCTGTGCCCGCTGCCATAACCATAAGTACGATCCGCTGCCGCAGCGCGATTACTACCGCCTGGGTGCGGTGCTGCAGTCCGCCTATGATCCGTATGACTGGGTGAAGCCGACCGATCGCTATCTGGACTTCGCTACTGAAGACGAGGTTGCGAAAGTGGCTGCCCACAACGCGCCCATTGAGGCGGAGATGAAGCGGGCGGAAGGGGAACTGGAAGCGAAGGGCAAGCCCTTACGGGAACAGATAGTCCGGGAGCGATTAGCAATTTTGCCGGACGCGGTTCGCCTGGATCTTGAATCCGGCATCGCGACGCCGAAAGAAAAGCGCTCTACGGCGCAAGCGTATCTGGTGGATAAGTTCGAGGCAACAACGAAGGTCACCGATGACGAGATTGGCAACAAATTTCCGCAATTCAAGACGGGCACCGCCGCACTGCGGAAGAGCATTGCCGACAACAAGCGCAAGTTGAACGGGAAGCCGCGTGTCCGCGCCCTCTATGACATGGGTGGCGAGCCTTCGCCTGTTTATTTGCTGCGGCGTGGAGAAGCCCAACAGCTTGGCGAATCGGTGCTGCCAGGCGTGCCATCCGTTTTGAAGGCAGGGTTGGCGGACTACAAAGTGATTCCGGCTGGAGCGGATTCCAGCGGACGACGTCTCGCCCTGGCGCGATGGCTGGTGCAGCCGGATCATCCGTTGACGGCGCGCGTGATGGTGAACCGGATCTGGATGAACCATTTTGGGCGGGGCATTGTTGCCAGCCCATCGAATTTCGGCCGGCTTGGCAGCGCGCCGTCACACCCTGAACTGCTGGATTGGCTGGCGACCGAGTTTGTTGCGCGTGGATGGAGCGTGAAGTCTATTCACCGGCTGATTATGACCTCGACCGCCTACCGCCAGAGTACGCAGGTGACTGCTTCCAGCGCTGCCGATCCGGAGAACGTTCTGCTTTCGCATATGCCGCTGCACCGCATGGATGCCGAGCAATTGAACGACACCATTCTGCAAGTGACGGGCGATCTGGATTCCACGGCATTCGGTCCGCCGGTAGAGGTGGAAACGAAAGCGTCCGGCGAGGTGGCAGGGAAGGGCTCGCATAAGCAGGGCTGGCGGCGCAGCATTTACGTTCTGCAACGGCGGACTACGCCGCCAACGATTTTAGAAGTTTTCGATCTGCCTCCTATGTCGCCTAATTGCATCCAGCGCGGCTATTCCACGGTGGCGACACAAGCGTTGCAAATGACAAACAGCCCGCTAGTGCGCGACCATTCCCGCTATCTGGCCGGCAGGCTGCTGGACGATTCGCCCGCTGATCCGTCAAAACAAATTGAACAGCTGTATTTGCGCGCCTTGGGCCGGCGTCCTTCAGGGGATGAGACCGCGGCCGCGCTTGGCGATTTGACGAAGCTGCGCACCTTTTGGGAAGGCCATCTGCGAAAGGAAAAGGAGGACGCTCCGGTGGCCTCTACCGCGACGTGGTATGCACTGGCGGACCTATGCCAGGCTGTTCTGAGCTCGGCCGAATTCGTTTACATCGATTGAGGAAGAAATGCAATTCAATCCATCCCGGCGACACTTCTTTTCCCGCTTCAGCGACGGCGTCCACGGCGCTGCTCTTGCTTCGCTGCTGAGCCGTGACATCCTTTCCGCTGCCAGTGTTGACGGCGCTCCCAGGATGTACGATCTGAAACCGCGCCCGCCTCATCATGCCGCCAAAGCGAAGGCGGTGATCCAACTGTTCCAGAACGGCGGGCCCAGCCAGGTGGATACCTTCGACCCGAAGCCGATGTTGACCAAGTTCGCGGGTACCGCGCCCAGCCGCGATATTGTCAATCAAATTGAATTCGCGGATCAGGTGGGCAGCGTGCTGCCGTCTCCGTTCAAGTTCGCCAGGCACGGAAAGTGCGGCATGGAAATCTCGGAAGTATTCCCGCATCTGGCCGGCTGCGTGGACGACATGACCGTGATTCGATCGATGTACGGCGAGCATTTCAATCACGAGCCTTCGCTCTATTTGATGCATACGGGCCGTACACTGCCTGGCAGGCCGTCGTTGGGATCATGGGTGGTGTATGGGTTGGGTTCGGAAAACCAGAACCTGCCTGCTTATGTTGTTCTGGACGATCCGAAGAAGCTTCCCGTGAACGGGATTCAGTGCTGGCAGGCCGGTTATTTGCCTCCCATTTATCAAGGCACTCGCTTTCGTTCGGAAGGGCCGCCGCTGTTGAATTTGAAACCGCCGGACGAGTTGCCTACGCCACTTGTGGAAGCGCAGCGCGATTTACTGCACCGGCTGGACCGGGGCCATCTGGAAAGGCACGCGGGTTATGGGGATCTGGATGCGAGGATCTCCAGCTACGAACTGGCGGCGCGTATGCAGCTAACGGCGACGGATGCGTTGGACCTGTCCCAGGAAAGCGAAAAAACGAAAGAGATGTACGGGCTGAATGAGGAACGTACCGCCAACTACGGCAGGCGCTGTTTGATTGCGCGGCGGCTGGTGGAGCGCGGTGTGCGTTACGTGCAGCTGTTCATCGAGTTTCAGATCTGGGATGCACACTCGGACCTGGAGCAGAGCCTGAGCTACAGTTGCGGCAAGACCGACAAGCCCGCCGCGGCGCTACTGAAAGACTTGAAGCAACGCGGACTGCTGGACAGCACGCTGGTGCTGTGGGGCGGCGAGTTTGGACGAATGCCGATTTCGCAGACGCGCCAGGGAACGGGCTCCGCGGGGCGGGATCACGGCCCTGCGGGGTTCAGCATGTGGATGGCTGGCGGAGGCACGAAGGGCGGCACCGTGCACGGCGCTACGGACGATCTGGGCCATAAGGCAGTGGAGAATCGCGTAAGTGTCCACGACTTCCACGCCACCATGCTTCATCTGCTGGGCTTGAACTATCGGGATCTGGTGTTTGAACGGCAGGGGCTGAAGGAGCGGATCACCGATCAAACTCCGGCCAGAGTCATCTCGGAAATTCTGGCGTGAGCCGCCAATGAAAATTACCAAAATCGATTGCCATGTTTTGCTCGACCCAGCGTATGACATTGGGTCTACCAGTTCGGCGCAGGACGATCTGGTTGTCGAGGTTCATACTGACGAAGGCCTTACCGGAATCGGCGAGACAGACGTCAATCCGTGGATTGCGCGCGCCTGTATAGAAGCGCCGGGCACTCATACCATGGGGCTGGGACTGACAGAGATGCTGATTGGCCAGGATCCGCTGCAGGTGGAAGCGCTTTGGGAGCGCATGTATACCGGATCGGCGATGAATGGACGGCGCGGTGCTGTGATTCATGCGATGGGCGCGCTTGATATCGCGCTGCACGATATTCGCGGCAAGGCACTGGGGAAGCCCTGTTATGAATTTCTGGGTGGGGCCGCACGCACGCACATTACTCCGTACGCATCGCTGCAACCGGAGGTGTCTTCGTTTGAAGCGTATCGGGAATCGCTGCTCGATTGGGCGTTGCGAGCCAAGGAGCTGGGCTTTAAAGCGGCGAAGTTGGAGATCACTCCGTTCGGACCCTACGCGCACAAAGGACTGAAGGCATCCGGGGCCGATATGACGCGTGTGATTGGAGACGTGCGCCGCGCGGTGGGACCTGACTTCACGCTGATGGTGGACTTGCAGTACGCCTTTGCGGATGCCGATGCCTGTTTACAGATCATCCGGGATTGGGTGGACTTTCGATTGTTCTTCATCGAAACGCCTCTGCCGTCCGACGATCTGGATGGGTATGCGCGGCTCGCCACCGAGCAGCCGATTCCCATTGCGGCGGGGGAGTGGCTGGCTACACGGTTCGAATTCCTGGATCTGATGGATCGTGGAAAAGTGCAAGTGGCGCAGCCTGATGTTGGGCGCGTTGGCGGGCTGACGGAAGCCAAGCGCGTCTGTGATCTGGCCAAGGTTCGGGGCGTCACCATTGTGCCGCATCTTTGGAAGACCGGGATTTCCATTGCGGCCGCGGCGCATCTGGCCGCTTCGGCGGCGCACTGCGCATTTATTGAGTTCCTGCCGGCCAGGCTGTGCGAGTCGGCGTTGCGTCAGGAACTGGTGTCTGACGAGTTGAAGATGGTGGACGGTCTGATTCCCTTGCCAGTGCGTCCGGGGCTGGGCGTGGAACTGAACAGGAGCGCCCTGCGCCGGTTCAAAGAGGCATCCAGCATGGTGACGGTAGGATAACGAACGAAGCTAATGGCGCGTGGTTCCGCGCTACCATCTTTACTATCACGCATGCGGAGACTTCTCTTCTACTTCTCCATAGCGGCCTCCCTTTTCGCCCAACTTCCAGGCAAACGCCCTTTCGACGCCCAATGCACGCCCTGCCACGGCATTGGCGGCGCTGGAGGGCGCGGGCCGAATCTGTCCGTGCTGCGGCGCGCGAAGACGGATGAAGCACTCCGCGAACTGATTCACAAAGGGATTCCCGGCACGGAGATGCCCAAGGGATGGATGCTGAGCGAGAAGGAACTGCGGGACGTGACTGCCTATGTCAGATCGCTCGGCAATGTCGCGCCCGAACGCGTTTCTGGAGACGCGTTGCGTGGACGCGAAGCTTACATACGGGACGGCTGCGCGAGTTGCCATGTGGTGGGTGGCGAGGGACAGGCGTATGGTCCCGAATTGACCGAAATCGGAAGCCGGCGTTCCCCCGCTTATCTGCGCGAAGCACTGGAGAAGCCCGGCGCCGCAGTACCGGAAGGGTTTCTGATGGTACGCGCCGTGCCCGTCGCCGGCAAAGCGGTGGAAGGCATTCGCGTTAACGAGGACAGTTTTACAATTCAGCTTTTGGACTCCGCGCGGCGTTTCCATTCGTTCCGCAAAATGGATTTGGCGAAGCTGGAGAAGCTGATTCAGACATCGCCGATGCCTCCCCATCGTGGCGCTGACGTCGACGACCTGATTGCCTATCTCATCTCCCTGCGAGGCGCTCCATGAGAATCGCCGCCTTCTTCCTGCTGCTTGCGACGCTGCTGCCGGCTCAGGTGACGTATGAACGTCTGCGCGCGGGCGAGCTGGAGCGTGGCAACTGGCTGACCTATTCGGGCAATTACGCGGGCCATCGTTTCTCACCGCTTACCGAGATGACCCCGGCCAACGCGCCGGCTATTCACGCCATCTGGGCCTACCAATCGCACAATCCGGGTGAAGTGGAAACGTCGCCGGTGGTGGTGGATGGAGTGATGTACATCACCGAGCCGCCCAGCACGGTGGTGGCGCTGGACGTAGCCACGGGCCGTCCACTCTGGCGTTGGGAGCGGCCCATGCCGCCGGACCTAAAGACGATCGGCTTCGGCCGCTGGAATCGGGGCGTGGCTGTGCTCGGCGATATGGTGTACGTGGGCACGCTGGACAGCAAACTGGCTGCATTGGATGCGCGTTCCGGGGCGCTACGTTGGGAGGTGCCGGTGGCCGACCCCAATCTGGGCCATTGCATCACGGCCGCGCCGCTGGCCATCGGCGGCAAAATCATCGTAGGCATAGCTGGCGGAGAAGCGGGTATTCGCGGATTTATTGATGCCTATGACGCTAAGACGGGCAAGCGGCTATGGCGCTTCTGGACCATCCCCGGACCCGGCGAGCCCGGCAACAAATCGTGGGCGGGTGACTCCTGGCAACACGGTGGCGCGCCCACCTGGCTCACCGGGACGTATGACCCTGAGCTGAACCTGATCTATTGGGGCACTGGCAATCCGGGCCCCGATTTCAATGACGACGAACGTGCGGGAGACAATCTGTACTCGTGTTCGCTGGCCGCGCTGGATGCCGATACGGGCAAGCTCCGCTGGCACTTTCAGTTCACCCCGCATGACATGCATGATTGGGACTCAACGCAGATTCCCGTGTTGGCCCAAGCCACGGTGCGCGGGACGAAGCGCAAAGTGGTGGCGTTGGCGAACCGCAACGCATTCTACTATCTGCTGGACCGCGCCACTGGTGAATTTCTCCTGGGTACGCCTTTCGCCAAGCAGACGTGGGCCAAGGGCTTGAACGACAAAGGCCGCCCGATTGTGATTCCGGGCACGGACGCTACCGAGCAGGGCGTGCTGGTGTGGCCGAGTCTGCAAGGGGCGACGAACTGGTTTAGCCCATCCTATGATGCCGCTGCACAGCGCTTCTATCTCTCCGTGCGCGAGATGAGCGCTTACTACTTCAAGAGCGATGCGCACTATAAACCGTTGGGCTTCTTTGCGGGCGGCGGAGAACGTGTTCTGGACGGGGATAAAGCCTGGGGCGCGTTGTCTGGGATTTTCGCTTGCAATCGCCACCATGGTCGGGCGTGCTGGCAACGGCGGGAGGGCTGGTCTTCGGCGGTTCAAACGAAGGTAACTTCTATGCCCTTGACGCTTCGAACGGGAAACCGGTCTGGGAATTTCAAACGGGCGGCGCGATCCGCGCCAATCCGATGGCCTTCGCTTACCGCGGCCGGCAACGCGTGGCGATTGCCGCCGCTGGTGTGATTTACGTCTTTGGCTTGAAGTAGAGGGGCCCGATGCGGTGTAAGCTTGGGCCGTGTGGTGCGCGACCGACAAAACCGCGACACTGCTTGTTTTTGGAATTGGATCACGAGCAGCGGCGATCGAGGTCGAGACAAGGCTGTGAAGGCTGCTGGCCGGTCCATCCCCATTCCGGCCGGAACTCTTTCGTAGCTGGATTGCGGAACACCCAACGCAGGACATCCATACAATTTTTTGGTTGACGGGAAGATTCTCCACGACAACGAAGGCCAGTGGCTTGAGGTTGGAACGGTAATAGTTCACTGATGTCAGCCCTTCCAGTTCTAACCCGACTTTCGCAGTCGCGAAGGGTTTGAGGCTGAAAGGCGAGCTTCCGGCAGCGTAAGCCATTCCGGTCCAACAAACATTTCCGGAAGCGCTTGTAGAGCAACACCGCTATTTCAGCGTCGCGGAGAACCGGGGTCAGTCGGGAAAGGTAGCGCATCGGCAGGTTCTCTCTCTCGGTGAGATCAACGACGGTCAACAAGCGGATTGGCGCAGGACGCTGGCACACCTCCTTGGACTTTTACCGTTCTTCCACTTTCAGGCTCCCTGCTGGTATTGAGCCAGCGCGGAGGCGCGCCACTACCCACCTCTGAGGTTCGCTGCAACCGCTTTCCACCACCTCCGAATATCCCCTTTCCCCCACCGTCCTGGTATCTTTAGCTTTTCACCCCACTTGGATGGTTTTTCAAACTTGGTTGCGGAATCGCTGACACCGGTGCAGCACCAGTTTCCAAAGGGTGCTGAGTAGTAGTAGACTCTGCAATATGCGTTTTGCAGTTGTCCTTTTCCTCGCGCTGCCCTTAGCGGCGCAGCATGGGCAGTATGTCGGCGGATCCCAACATCCTTCCATTGGCAATCCTGAAGCCATTACGGCCGGAGCGAAACTATACTCCACCTCGTGTGCCGGCTGCCACGGACCGGACGGCAGCGGCGGCCGCGGACCGAACCTGGTGCGGCGGTCGCTGTGGCATCCACTGAGCGACGAGAACATTTTCAATGCGATTCGTAACGGTGTGCCGGGGGCTGACATGCCGGCGACCAAGTTGCCGGACGATAAGACGTGGCAGCTTGTGGCATTTCTGCACGCGCTGATCGGACCCGCGAGCGAGAACGCCATACCGGGCGACGCGGCTGCGGGGGAGCAAATTTTCTGGGGCAGCAAGGCGGGATGTTCTGGGTGCCACGCGATTGCGGGCCGCGGCGGGCGCATGGGTCCCGATCTGACAAATGTTGGTGGCAGTCATCCACTGGCACTGATTAAGGAATCGGTTGTGGAGCCATCGAAAGACCTGACGTTTCTCGGAAACGAGGGTGTCACCGTCACCATGAAGAACGGCCAGGTTTTGAAAGGCGTGGCCCGCAATCGCGACAACTACTCAATGCAGGTGGTGGACCGGAAAGGCGACCTGCATATCGTCTCCATGATGGATGTGAAGGAACTGGCAATCAAGGACGGTTCGCCGATGCCCGGAGATTACGGCAAACGGCTTTCCACGCCGGAGCTACGGGATCTGCTCGCTTATCTGGCGCACCAGGTGTCGCGCCCGCAAGGAAATAGCCCGCAGGACAAAAACTAATACAATGCGAACTCTTTTACTTACCTCCCTATTCTGCCTGTGTGCTTCGGCGCAAGTGCGGTATGAAGATATTACGAAAGGACCAACCGCCGACTGGCTCACTTACGCCGGCAACTATCAAGGCTGGCGCTATAGTCCACTGAAGAAAGTGACGGTTGAGAACGCGGGCTCGCTGACATCGAAGTGGGTCTATCATGTGCCGAATGCGAAAGGGTTGCGAACATCGCCGCTGGTTTACAAGGGCGTGATGTATGTGACGAATTCCAATTCGATGTACGCGCTGGATGCGGTATCGGGGCGGCTGATCTGGCAGTATCTGGATACGCGGGCGAAGGGACAAGGCGTCAACCGCGGTTCGGCGATTCTGGGTGACCGGGTGTACTTCACCACGAACGACAATTACCTGACGGCGTTGGACCGGCAGAGCGGTGCGCTGATCTTCAGCAAGAATTTCGCCGATGCCAACAAAGGCACCACATCCACGTCGGCTCCATTGATTGTGAAGGACAAGGTGATTGTTGGCAGCGCCGGTGGCGATAGTGGGATGCGCGGGTTTGTGGCGGCGCTCTCCGCGGATAACGGGAAAGAGATCTGGCGGACGTATACGGTTCCGGCGAAGGGCGAGAAGGGCGCCGAAAGCTGGGGTGATCTGGTGGAGTGGGGCGGCGGCGCGACGTGGCTATCAGGCACGTTCGATCCGGAAACCAACACGCTATACTGGACCACCGGAAATCCTTGGCCCGATTTCACCGGGAAGGCGCGTTCTGGCGATAACCTTTACACTTGCTCGCTGGTAGCGCTGGATCTTGAGACCGGAAAATGGAAGTGGCATTTCCAGTTCACGCCTCACGATACGCACGATTGGGACGCACAAAGCTGGCCGGTGTTGATCGATATGGAATTCCGCGGCAAGATGCGCAAGGTGGTGTTGCATGCGAACCGGAACGGCTTCTTCTATGTGCTGGACAGGACTACGGGCGAGTTTCTGCGGGCGACGAAATTGATCGACAAAGTTACCTGGGCCAGCGGCATCGATGACAAGGGCGTGCCGGTTCAGATTCCGGACATGGACCCGACGCCGGATGGCAAGTGGGTTTGCCCCAGCGTAAAGGGCGCCACCAATTGGATGGGGCAAAGCTATAACCCAGGCACTGGGTTGTTGTACATTCTGACGCTGGAACAGTGCGGCATGTTCAGCAGTTCGTCGCAGGAACCGGTGCCGATGAAGAACTTTTCCGGTGGCGGCGCGACTGAGGACGGCGGACAGGTGATTCTGCGCGCCATCGATCCGAAGACCGCGAAACGGGCGTGGGAGTATCCCATGACCGGCGGCGGACGGATGTGGACGGGCACGGTATCCACAGCTGGCGGCGTGCTGTTCACGGGCGATGACGATGGCCACTTGCTGGCGCTGGACGCGAAGACGGGAAAGCATCTGTGGCATTTCAACATGGGTGAATCGCTGACCGCCTCGCCGATTACATATGAAGTGGACGGCAAGCAGTATGTGGCAATCGCATCGGCGTCGGCCATCTTCTCATTCGGCTTGTTCGAACCAATGCAATCGGTGCCGCTGCCGAAGATCACGCTCACGAAGTAAGGAATTCAATGCGGCTGACTGTGCTGGCGCTGCTGCAGATCTACTTCAGCGTTCCGCCGGTGGACGCGCCGGAACTGGCGGCTATGGAGCGTTGGCTAGCGCGGGTGCGGGCTACAGCACGCAAGGTGGGTCAGCGAAGACGGTGCCTGGCGGTTATATGGAGCCGCTGACGGCTGGCAATCCAATGTTTGACGCGCGAAGGCATGCGAATTTGAAAGCCTTCGTGGCCATTTCACCCTGGGGCGCGCAACCACCGAACAACAATTGGGACGAACGTGGGTTGGCTGGGATCCGAATTCCTTCGTTGTTCATTGTGGGAGATCACGACGATGTTTCCGGCTACGAACAAGGCGTGAAGAAGGCGTTTGATGGCGCGGTGCATTCCGAGCGTTGCATGCTGGTTTATCAGAATGCGAACCATAACGTGGGCGGCAATCCACCTCCGGTGGAAGCGTTGGCGGACCTAGCCACGCGCGAGTTCTTTGATGAGCCGGTGTGGCGGAAAGATCGAATCGGCGCGATTAATCAACACTTCATTACTGCTTTTCTGGACCTCTATCTAAAGGGCGATGAGAGCCGGCGCAGCTACCTTCATGTGGCCGTGGAGCAGTCGAACGATGGCGTGTGGCCGGCCACCTACTGGAAAGGCTTTCAGCGCCGATGGGCGATGGGAATGGAGATGCACTGCGCTGCGGCACAATAGATTGGAGGACACACCACAAGATGGCGCAAGAGTTCAGCACGCTTGAGATGAATATTCTGAAGGCGAAGGGATTGTCGGCGGCGCAAGTGACCGCACTGAGTGAAGCGGGCATCGCGTCGCGTGCTGATCTGCAGACGGTGGGGGACGCCGCCACGCTAGTGGAGTTGATCGCTGGTCTCGATCCGGAAACAGCCGCGAAAGTGATCCAATGGGCCACTGGCCGCGCTGTGGAGACGAAGGCTGCAACGGCGTCGTCCGCTAACGTTGTTCTGGAAAGTGCCGACATTGTCCACTGCGTTCATTGCGGGGCCAAGCAACCGAAGGACTACAAGAGCGGCGATCTTTGTCTGGCTTGCGGCAGGCAGGCGGAACCGATCCTTTCCTGTTACTGGTGTTCCGCCAGTGGACCGGGAAAGTTCTGCCGCTCCTGTGGAGCCGAGTTCCTGCCGACGGCGGAGTTAGACCTGGGTGTACTGTTGCGACGGGAAGGGCTGTCGAAAGACGACATTCCAAAGCGGCTGCGGGCTATGGACGCGGGCGAGAAGGACTCCCTTTGGGGCCGGGTGCGGAAGCAGCGCGGCTAAGCAATGCGGGCTCTTTGCGAAGCTTGCCAGCAGCCGCAACCGTCCGACTGGAAGGCTGGCGATCTTTGTATCCATTGCGGACAGGCGGTGCGGCGGGAAGTCCGCTGCTTCTGGTGCGCCAAGTGGACTCCTGCTGGTAAGTTCTGCCGCCGATGCGGCGCGGCGGTGGTGGACGAACGCTTTTACGGCGCGGCGCGCATGCTGAAGGATGCGGGGGCGGATCGCTTCACGATTCCGAAGATGCTAACGGAGCTTGAGCCGGACCAGATCGACAACTTCACTCAGATCTATCAGCGCCACGCGGCCACGATGCAGCGGCACGTGGACCATGTTCGTTTTCTGGAGACGGTCCTTTCTCAAAGGCATTGGAGCGAGGATCTGCAGGAGGAGTTGATCGTGCAACTGCCCTGGCCGGAGGATCGGCTGGAGGTCTTGTCGCCCGCGGTGACGCAGGGAGAGGGTTCGGTTTCCGGCGCGAACAGCCGCGATGAGAAGCTTTCGGCCGCGATAGCGATTCAGAAGGTGACGCCACTGGAGTCTACGCGGTCACTGGCGATTGTTACGCGATTTCTGCTGGACGACTGGGGCGTTTATCGCGAGGCTTGCAGCCTTGCGCTGGGCGGACCGGAGGCGTTGCGGGCCGAGGCTTCGCTGGCGGTTACCAGTTGGCGCGCACTCTACGGGCCTTGCGAGACGGAAGATGGACGGGCCCTGTTGGATGTGCTGCGGCGGTCGCCAGAGGGCTCTGCGGCCGCAATACGCCGGGTGATGCTGGGGGACAAGACGGCGCAGGTTCCTCAGGATGCTCTGCTTTCGGCCGATCCGGACGTCGCGTTCACGGCGGCGCTGATTGCCGGGGACGTGGACCGATTGACGGCTGCGACGCGTAGCGCCGACCCGCTGCAACGGTTCGCGGCAGGGTCCACGCTGGCGAGAATTGGCGCGTTGGGTCCGGTGCGGGACGTGCTGCGGGATGCGTCGACCGAACATCAGCTGCGATTGCTGCGCGAGATGGAATCGCGGCGGAAACCGGTTCCGGCGTTGCGCGATTCGCTGCTTGCCATTGCGGAGACCACGGCAGATTCCAATGTGCGAAAGTATGCGTGCTTCGCTCTTTGTTGGGGATGTCCGGCTGAAGACGCGGTGCGCGTAGCGCGGGCGGCGCAGGGTGAGCCGGCCGTCTATCAGGCGATCCTGCAACGCGCCGGATTACCGCCGGACCGATTGGAGCAGCTTGGAATTTTCTTCATGCAGAATGATGTTTTCTCAGCCAGCCAATGGGGAATGGACGTCATCGCTAAAGAAGGCCGGATGCCGCCGGGGTTCGTGGCGAAGCATTGGAGGGAAGCCGATGAATCGACCCGCGTTGAATTTTGCAAGTTCGCCGAAATGCAATTGACGGAGTATGCCGATGAAGGGCTGCATCGATTCCTGGCAGGCGTGGTTTTTGGGATGGAGCCGGTGGTGGTGGTGCTGGCAGCTTGGACTTCACTCTTCCGGTGGTATGGGCGGTTGGACCATTCGGGAATGGGGCCGCTGCTGATTCAGGCGGAAGCGCTCAACCGTTTCTTTGGATCGATCGGTGGGTTCGTTGGTACATTTCGGCGTTTCCTGTTGCGAGCCGATCTGGTGGAAATTGTGGGGAATGCTTCGAATCGGGAGCGGCTGGCCAAGTTTTTGCGGTATGCGAACGCCGATGTGCTGCCGGGGTTTGTGGTGGAACGGCGAGCGGTGAGCGAACTGATGGATGCGGTGGGCGCGATGATGGGAAACCCGGAGTTCGATTTCCTGGTGCGGCTGGCTGGTGCGGATTTTCTGGCGCTGGTGGGTTCCGAGAAGGTGTTCCAGGGGCAGGTGGAATCTTTACTGACGGGGTTTCTGGGGACTGACTTGGACCTGGCCAGTTCCACCGCGCTGGAGCGGATCAGGCGGGTTCCCTGACCGTGAGCACCTGGTCGACGGGCACATTTTCCAGACGCTGCATGGTGCCACTCGGCCATGCTATTTCGATGAGCCGGGCCTTGCGGTCGCGCCCCATTCCGAAGTGAACGCGTTTGTCGCTGGCGGATGCGTAGCTGCCTGCCGTGCTGACATAACCGTGCTGTTCCAATCCGGATTCGGAGACCAGGCGGACACTGGCGCCGATGGCGTCGCGGTTGCTGCGCGTCCCGATTGGATTGAGCAACAGCCAATGGTTTCCATTGCCGCCGCGGTTCATCAGCACTACGGCTGGACCGTCGTTGCAGTTGATAGCCACGTCGAGGGAGCCGTCATTGTTCAAGTCGCCCACGGCCGCGCCGCGTGCCACCAGCGGGATCTGGAAGACAGTGCCGCTAGACCGGGAGACATCCGCGAATTTCCCTTTGCGATTCTGCATCAGCAGTAGCGGCTCACGATAATGCGAAGACGGCTGCGTCAATTCAATATTGTCCATGACGTGCCCCTGAACAACGAGGATGTCTTTCCAGCCGTCGTTATCGTAGTCGATAAATTTGGCCCCCCATCCGGAATGTTTCGAGGTAATGCCTGCAATGCCGGTGGATGCCGAGACGTATTCCACCGCGCGTCCCTTCTGGTTCTGAAAAAGAGCGTAGCGCTGATTCGCCAGGGCATTGATGAAGACGTCGGGAAAACCATCGTTGCCATAATCGGCGAAGTCGATGCCCATGCCGGCGAAGGCCTTGCCATCCTCATCGTAGGCAAGGCCTAAATCCATGGCGACCTCTCTGAAGGTGCCGTCCCTGTTGTTTCGAAACAGTTGCTGGGGGAAAGAGTCGTTTGCGATGGCGATATCGGGCCAGCCGTCGCGATCAAAGTCGTTCACAGCGATACCCAACCCTTTTGAGGGCACCGCTCCGAGACCGCACTTCTTCGAAACATCGGTGAAGGTGCCGTCGCCGTTATTGTGGTAGACCAAGTGAGTTACGGGCTGGAATTGATCCGGATGGCAGTAGGCTCGGTAACCGGGTTTGTGCTCACCACAGTAAATGTTCTTGCTGAAATCCCAATCCAGATAGCGGGTAACGATCAGATCCAGCAGCCCGTCGCGATCGTAATCGACAAAGCAGGCAGACACGGACCAACCTGAGCCGCCAACACCGGCTTTTTCGGTGACATCGCTAAAGGTGCCGTCACCGTTGTTGCGGTACAAGGTATTGCGGCCGAGGCTGGTGACGTAAATGTCCGGGAAGCCATCGTTGTTGTAGTCACCCACGGCGACACCCATTCCGTAACCGGCGCCCTTTAATCCGGCGGCTTCGGTGACGTCTGTAAACGTGGAATCGCCGTTGTTTTTGAAAAGGCGATTCCAATATCGCGGATCGGATTTGTCAGGCTGGGCCCCGGCGGGCATCGGGTTCTGTAGCGCGGCGCCATTCACGAAGAACAGATCCAATAGGCCGTCATTGTTATAGTCCAGCATGGCCACACCAGCGCCCATCGACTCGGGCAGGTACTTCTCGGAAGTCTTGCTGGAGGCGTGCCGGAACCGAACGCCGGACTTCGCGGCAATATCTTCAAATCCGCGGTGAACGGGGTCGGCCGCTTGGGCTCGGTTGAGAAAGGGAAGTCCAAGGAAGGCGCGCAAGAAGAATCTGCGAGGCAGCTTTTGAATCAAGGCGCTTTATTATAGCGGACTGAAAATCTGCCCGCCGGTACGCGGCTGGCATCTAATAGACGTATGAGCATTCTTTCTCTGGAGCATGTCAGCAAGAGCTACATGACTGACGGCGCTCCGGTGCCGGCGCTGCATGACATTTCGCTCGATGTCGGGCGAGGTGAATTTGTGGCGCTGGTTGGGCGCAGCGGGTGTGGAAAATCCACGCTATTGAATCTGGCGGGAGCGATGGACTTCCCAACGTCCGGGACATTGACGCTGGACGGCGTGATTACTTCTTCGTTGAATGATGCCGAACTGACGCGAATTCGCTGTATCAAGGTCGGTTTCATTTTTCAATCCTTCCAGTTGCTGCATACACTTTCCGTAGTGGAGAACGTGGAGCTGCCATTGATGCTTGCGGGGAAGACGGAAGTGCGCCAGAGTGCACTGGAACGGCTGCGTTGGGTTGAGATGGAATCGTACGCGGCGCGCATGCCCTATCAGCTTTCGGGCGGGCAGATGCAGCGGGTGGCGATTGCAAGAGCGCTGGTGAATTCGCCCGCGCTGCTGCTGGCCGATGAACCCACGGGCAATCTGGACACGGTTACGGGCGACGTAATTCTGGAACTGCTGCGGCGGGTTGCCGACGAACAGCGCACCTCCATACTGATGGCGACGCACAGCGTGGAAGCCGCGGCGATGGCCGATTCCGTCGTCTATATGCGCGATGGGGCTGTGGCAACTTCGTAATGCCCGCGGTCCTGCTGTTCTATCGCTTGATTGTCCGCCCACTGCGCAAGGAAATGTTGCGCACGGTGCTGACTGCGCTTGCTGTCGCTTTGGGCGTGGCCGTGGTGATTGCGATTGAACTGGCCGGGGATGCGGCGGCAGGATCGTTTCGGGCTTCCGTGGAGACGCTTGCGGGCGATTCCGATTTCGAGGTGACGGCGACTGCGGGGGGAGTGCCGCCGGAGACCTTGGCGGCGTTGGCTTCCCTGCCCTATGCCTTGCGTCTGCGCCCGCGAATGGAAGACTACGCGGTGCTGGGAGAGCGGACCATTCCACTGATCGCGGTGGATTTGCTGGCCGATGCTTTGCCTGGCCATACGGGCGATTCATCGAGCGCGAGCGTCTTTCAAAGCGACGATTCCATCTGGGCGGGCGATGGTTTGGGACTGCACGTTGGAGACCGAGTGCGGCTGCTGATCAACGACCGGACCGCGGAGTTTTCGGTGCGCGGGGTTCTGGGGGCGCGATCCGGCGAGGTGATTGTGATGGACCTTGCGCCTGCCAGCCGCGTGCTGGGGCGAACCGGGAATCTGGATCGCATCCTGATTCAGACGCCGGCCGGGAAGAGCTTAGACGAGTGGGAGCCGCTGTTACGTGCCGGTCTTCCGGCGGGCGTGACACTGGCGCGGCAGGGAAGCCGTACGAACGAAAACAGGCGCATGCTGGCGGCGTTCCGTTGGAATCTGCGGGTGCTTAGCTATATCGCGCTGGTGGTGGGTGCTTTCCTGATCTACAACACGATCTCCGTTTCGGTGGTGCGGCGGCGTGCGGAAATTGGGATCTTGCGTGCGCTTGGGGCTACGCGCGCGTCAGTGCTTGGGGCATTTCTTGGCGAAGCCGCGTGCTTTGGATTGCTGGGCGCGGGCGTGGGCCTGGCGTTGGGGCGATTGATGGCGGAGAGTGCGGTGAAGCTGATTGCGGTAACGGTGGATTCGCTCTACGTCAGTAGCCGGCCGGGTTCGATCCATTTGGGTTGGGACATCGTGTTGTTGGGACTGTTCCTGGGGACTGGCGTTGCGGTGCTGTCGGCTTTGTTGCCTGCCTGGGAAGCGTCGACGGTGGTTCCGGTGGAGGCGATGGCACGCGGACGGCGTGAACACGAAGTGCGGATGCATCGTTGGCGGAATCTTGCGATTGCCACTGCGCTAGGTTTGGCTGCCTGGATCGCGTCGCAGCAGGGGCCGGTGGATGGCAAACCGATTTTTGGTTATGCGGCGGCGGTGATGTTGGTGGGGTCTTCGGCGCTGCTGATTCCCGCGCTGGTGGCTGGGCTCTCGTCTGTTAGTGCCGGCTTGATTCGGCGAGTGCTTGGCGTGGAGGCACTGCTTGCCGCCCGCGGCTTGGTGGGCTCACTGCGCCGTACCTCCGTTCTGGTGGGCGCGCTTTCCACGGCAATCGCCATGATGGCAGCGGTGGGAATCATGGTGGGGAGTTTCCGCGAGACCGTGCTGGTGTGGATGGACGACCGCTTGCAGGCGGATCTGTATTTGAGGCCGGCCGGGCCTACAGGTCCGGATAAACACCCGACGATGTCCGCGGAGGTTGCGGACCGGATTGCGGCGTTGCCACAGGTTGCCGCGGTGGACCGGTTTCGCGCCTATGAAATCAGCTATGGCGGAATGCCCGCAATTTTGGGCGGCGGCGATACGGCGATAGCCGGCCGTTATGGGCGGCGGCCGTTTCTTTCCGGGGCCGATCCGCGTGTGGTATTTCCGAAGCTGGGTTCCGGGGATACGGTCATTGTGAGTGAAGCCTTCGCGAATAAACATCAGGTGAGGGCGGGCGACGTTTTGAAGCTGCCGCTGGGCGGGCGTGAGGGAAGATTTCGGGTGGTGGATATTTACTACGACTATTCCAGCGAACGCGGGTACATCATCATGGACCGCAAGACGCTGCTGCGTTATCTGCCCGACCCTGCGCCATCCAATATTGCGGTGTACTTGAAACCCGGCACCGGGATGGACGAGGGGAAGCGGGTGGTGGAAGAAGCAACGGCGGGGCGAAGGGTGCTGGTGTTTTCCAATCGGACATTGCGGGCGGAGGCGATCAAGATTTTCGATAGAACATTTGCGATCACTTATGCTTTGGAAGGCGTGGCGGTGTTTGTGGCGGTGATGGGCGTGGCGGGGGCGCTGCTGGCGTTGGTGATCGACCGGCGCCGTGAGTTGGGATTATTGCGATTTCTGGGGATTTCAGGGCCGCGGCTACGGCGAATGATTCTGTTTGAGGCGGGGTTACTGGGCTTGCTGGCGAACGTGGCCGGGCTGGTGCTGGGAGTGTTGCTATCGTTGCTGCTGATTTACGTGATCAACGAACAGTCGTTCGGTTGGACGATTCAATTTCATTGGCCGGTGGCCGTGCTGCTGGGCGCAATCTCGCTGGTTTATGCGGCAACGGTTGCGGCGGGGCTCTATCCGGCATGGGTGGCAGTGCGGCTGAATCCGATTGAGGTGATCCATGAGGAGTAGCTCAGCATTGGCGTTGTTGCTGAGCGTGAGTGTATTCGCCGCTCCTTACCGGTTGGCACTGCCGGGATACCGGTATGAATTTCCGCGGGACCATTTCAGTCATCCGGAGTTTCAAACGGAGTGGTGGTATTACACGGGCAATTTGCATTCGGCGGACGGCAGGCGATTTGGATTTGAGCTGACGTTTTTCAGGCATGGCGTGGATCGAGAAGCGCGTCCGAAAAACGTTTGGGACGTGGATGATGTTTGGCTGGCGCATTTCGCGCTTAGCGACATCGATGGGGGACGTTTCTATCATACGGAGCGGTTGAACCGGGCCGGCGCGGGGCTGGCGGGCGCGGAGGAGGCGAAGGCCCGGGTCTGGAATGGCAACTGGCAGGCGAAGTGGGGTGAGCGAGGACAGACGCTGCAGGCCTTGGCTGAGAAGTTCCAGATTGACTTGACTGTGCAGGCGGAGAAGGCTCCGGTGATCCATGGGACAAACGGAGTTAGCCAGAAGGCTGTGGGGGAAGGGCGTGCCTCGCACTATATTTCGCTCACGCGTTTGGGGGCGAAGGGAACAATCGAAGTGGAGGGGAAGACGTTCGCGGTGGAGGGGCTGGCATGGATGGATCACGAATTCTTCACGCATCAGCTGGACACGAATCAAGTGGGATGGGATTGGTTTAGTTTGCAATTCGACGATGGTTCGGAGTTGATGCTGTTCCGGCTGCGGCGTAAAGATGGATCGGCGGATGCCTTTTCGGCGGGAACTTATGTGGATGCGAAGGGGCGGGCGCGGCATCTGGCAGTCAGTGAATTTTCCCTGGCGCCGGGGAAGACTTGGGCCAGTGTGGAGACTGGGGCACGTTATCCGATCGCCTGGAATGTGCGCGTGCCTGTTTTGGGATTGGAGGCAGCTGTATCGACGCGCTTGCAGCCGCAGGAGTTGACCGGCAAAACGATGGCGTATTGGGAAGGCGCGGTAGAGGTGGTGGCGAAGAAAGAGGGCCGTGCGGTGAAGGGTGTGGGGTATCTGGAGATGACGGGGTATTCTGGTCCAGTGATGATGGGCGGCGGATAAGGGTCGCGTCACTTATGCGCGACCCTTTTGCGAGTTAGAATCCGATCCGGACACCGAACCGGAAGGCCCGTTGCACGAGGCCGTCCCTGCCGGTGTTTGCGGTGCCTGTTATCTCGAACACACCACCAAGGAAATTACCCGCCGGATCCGTGCGCAGATTCGATATGTTATTCGAGGGATTGGCGAGCTGCGGGGTGTTAGTGAAGTTCAATGCTTCCGCGCGGAACTGAACGTTAATCCGCTCGGTGGCCTGGAACGTTCGGAAGAGACCCAGGTCCATGTTGCGAATTGCCGGTCCACGCAGGATATCCAGGCCGCCGGTTCCAAACCGCGCCTCCGTCACGCCCTTGAACGTACGCCAATCGTAATACGACTGACCGCGGCCGTAGCCGCCCAATTGAATCGGAGTTCCCAGGACATCAGCCTGTTGCGAACTACCGGGCATATTCAAAGACGCGCCATCCGCGCCTACCGTGAACGGTGAACCCGAATAGGCGGAAATCAATCCGCTAAGCTGCCAGCCGCCGGCGATCTTTTTGCCGATTCCACTGTTGAGCATGGTCTTGCCGCGCCCGAAGGGCAGTTCATACACGAACGTGGTCTGCAAGTTGTTGGTACGGTCAAACGGCATCACGGCACGATTCAAGTTCAAGTACTGCCGCGCCTGAATAGAGGGTCCGCCGTCGTTACTGGAGTTGCAACAAACGCCAATGGCCTTCGACCAGGTGTAGCCTACACCCACCGAGAGCCCGGCAGCCATCCGGCGGTCAAGCCGTACCTGCAGTGAATCATAGTGAGTGTGGCCGATGGGATCGACCAATGAACTGGTGCTGGTGCGGCCGAAAGGCGCGAAGAGCGGCCTGCCACTCTGACCGGCGCCGATCACCTGGCCGGCATTCAGATCGAGGTAATTCGTCTGCCGGACGGTGCGGGTGGCCACATAGCCGGCCTGTAAAGTGAAGTTGCGTCCAATCTCCCGCTGGACTGTTAGATTCCAGCTCAAAATGTAGGCTCGCTTGAACTCGTCCCCGGTAGACGCGACCGCATAGGTGGCGGGAATGTCGAGAATTCCATTGCCTAAGCTTGGTATGACAGCGGCCGGGATGCCATTTTCCAGCTTGCTGACCGGAACAAAGCTATCCGGCGCGTTGCCATTCAGAATTAAAAGTATCGGATAGTTGGTGCGAAGAGCGCGAATGAGATTCAGAGGATCCCAATTCATCCCGAAGCCCGCGCGAACCACGGTCTTTGCGCCGGGTCGGTAAGCGACGCCAACGCGCGGGGCGAAGAGCAGGTTAGAGTTTTTTGTACCGCAATCTGCTGGAACAACTCCGACGCCGCAAACCAGCATCTTATTGTTCTTGAAATCGTAGCGCTCCATGCCGCGGTCTTCACGGCGCGGCATGGGGATATTCTCGTAGCGGGTACCGTAGTTCACTGTCAACTTCGGCGTCACCTGCCAGGTGTCCTGGATATAGGCGCTGTAGAACTTGGTACGGGTGGTGTACATGTCCGCTACCTGATAAGTTGTGCCGTAGTTATTAGGCAGACCCAAGAGGAACGCAGCCCAAGTGTTGTACTGGGAGGCCGCTGGGCCGCCGCGAATCTGCGTGGGACCGCCAGTAAAGTTGAACCCTCCTTGTGCGCCGTGGTTCTGCCCGGCAAATTCGGCCTGCAGATGGTTCAGGTCCTGTTTGTAAATGTCGACGCCGTAGCGAATCTGATGGCTGCCCCTGGTCCAATTCATGTTGGCGACGTACTGGAATTGGGGGTCGCGCCGTGTGTATGGCATGAAGGAGTCCGGCACCCCCAAGGTTGTGAAACCGGAGAACGTGAACCGCGGCCAGCCGCTTTCAAACTTACGCTTCCCATTCGTACCGGGAATTTTCAGCACATCCAGCCCGATGTTCGGGCCCAACGGTTGTTCCACCGATGTGCCGTAGGTGGTGTAGCCGAAGTTGGCATCGAGGATCAGGTTCGATCGCAGTACGTAAGTAGTGGCGATCGACATGGATTGCGTGGTCCCGTGAGCGACGCCGGTATTGCCACCCGCATTCGAGATGCCGGGGCCAACGATGTCTCCGAGCATTCCAGGATTATTCATGTTGTACTTCAGAATGCTGTAGCGGCCATAAGCGGTCCATTTTTCGTTTATGTTGTAGTTAACCTTTGAATCCACTGTGTGGCGGTCGAAGAGGAACCCGCCGCCGGCAAAGTAATTATTGTCTTGGAATCCCGGGGCCACTTTCGGGATAGATTGCATGATTGTCTTGGCAATGGGAGATATGCGATTGGAAGGGACGATGTTGCCGGGAAAAGGTGTACGGTCCGCTCCGGTATTCTGATTGCCCGTGGCTGGATCGTAAATGATTCCACGCGTACCATAGATCGAAGTACCGTCCGAAAAATCGCCGGCGCGCATGGCGTCCGTGGCCAGAGTGGCGGTGTTATTGGCAAATTCGCGGCGAGTGGAGGCCTCGTACGCCACAAAGAAAAACAGCTTATTTTTGATGATGGGGCCGCCGACTGAGCCGCCGGGTTGATTGAAAATGTATTTTGGATTGCGGTTGCTCTGCTGATTTAAAAGCGCGAAGGTGAAGGGCTTGGCGAGAGTTGCGTTCGTGTTGTTGTACCAGAACGCCGAACCATGGATGGTATTCGAACCGCTCTTTATCTGGACATTGATCGCGGCGCCTCCGGCAAATCCCTGCTCCGCCGAGAAGCTGTTGGTGACCACGTTCACGGTTTCGATGGCTTCGAGCGAAGGAACATAGGCGGTGATGTGAGGCAACCAGGTCTGCTGACTGGATGCTCCGTCAATCCGGACGTTCACGCTTGCCGTGGTGGCTCCGTTCACGTTCGCTTGCAGTGCGCGGGACGGATTGGTAGGCACCGAGTGGGCGTTCTGCGGGGGACTGAAGCCGGGAATCGTAACCAGAACATTCTGATAGTTACGTCCGACCGGCACGGGAAGGTTTGTCAGCTCCTTACTCTGTATCTCCGCTCGAACGCTTGCGCTGTCGGTCTGCAAGGAGGCTGCTGAAGCTTCCACGGTTACGGCTTCGTTTACCGCGCCGATTTCCAACACCACATCAAAGCGGGACGTATTATTCGATGAGACGTCAATCGCAGTTTCGGTTGCCGTGCGAAAGCCTTCCTTGGCAGCTTTGATCTCGTAGGTGCCTGGCTGAACCGCGACAAAGGAATATGCTCCCGATTCATTGGCCGTTGTATGACGCTGTTGGCCGGTTTGCTTGTTAACCGCCGTAACGTTGACGCCGGGAACGGCGCCGCCTGACTGATCGCTGACTGCTCCAACGATGGAGCCGTAAAGCACTTGCGCGTTTGCAGTTTGCGAAAGCGCGAAAATCGAGAGAACTACGACCGTCAGAAAAGACTGGTTTCTTGACATCCCTTTCCCCTTTACGTTGAGGCAAAACTCGACGTGGTGTAGACACTGTACATCAATGTGAAGTAAACGCAAAGGAAAATCACACTTTCCAGTGCATGAACGGGTACTAGGGCTTTGAGCGGCGTAGTACGAGTCGCGTCTCGTATCCTAAGTAGGATTGTTCCTGCCGGAATCCATCCGGCCACTCCACCAAAAGTTTCCCGGGCTTAATATTCCCCAGGCCGAAGTGCACCCGCGGATCACTTGCGCTCAGGTAACTGCCGTCCGTATGTACGCGCCGCCAGAGAGTGGGAAACCCCTGCCGCTCTAACGCAACACGCGCGCCTATCCCCAATCCGGGGCCGGCCAGTTCTACGGTCACACCGCGCGAAACATTACTTTCGTTCATGAGCAGCCGCGCAGGGCCGCTGTTATTCGAGATCACGATGTCGATTCGCCCATCGTTATCCAGATCGCCAAATGCCGCGCCGCGGGTTACGTCTGTCAGTTGCATTGCTTCGCCCGCTGAGCCGGTGACATCGGCGAACATTCCATTGCCGCCCTCATTGTGTAACAGGAGATTCTTCTCCCGGAATGGAAAGGGCTGTCCGTGCTGCTCCTCACGGCGCGTGACGGCGCCATTCGCCAGAAAGAGATCCGGCCAGCCATCGTTATCAAAATCGATCCACCCTACACCGAAACCCGTAAAAGGAATGGTGAGAGCGTGGATCTTCGACGCCATGGAGACATCCTGGAAGTCGCCCCGTCCGTTGTTATGAAACAAAGTGGCGCCTTCGCGCATGAGATTGAGGACCAGCAGGTCAATGGCGCCGTCGTTATCATAGTCACCCGCGGCCACGCCCATACCGGCCTTCGGCTGGCCGTCTTCACCATAAGCCAAGCCGTGAGCCAACGCCGACTCGAGGAAGGTTCCATCTTTCCGATTGATCCAAAGATGATTGGCGGCCGTGTCATTGGAGACAAACAGATCGGGCCACCCGTCCTGGTTCACGTCGATCGCGACCACGCCGAGGCCCGGACCGCGTACGCCGTCGATTCCGGCTTTTGCCGTCACATCTACAAAACGGCCATGTTCATTGTGAAACAGACGGGCAGTTACGGGCCGATATGCGACAGGAGTGCAATAGTCGATCTCACCGGCCGGCGCGAAGCAGGGCTTGTTCCCGCGCACGGTGAAATCGACGTAGCTGAGGATGATCAGATCCTGCCAGCCGTCGCGGTCATAGTCGAAGAAAGTCGCGCTTGTGGACCAGTCGTTCGCCTTCCGGATGGCTGGGGAATCCGCGGTAACGTTCTTGAAGGTTCCGTTGCCCTGATTGGCGAAGAGAGCGTTTGAGCCAAAATTAGTCACCAGCAGGTCTAAGTAGCCATCGTTGTTGAAGTCCCCTGTAGCAACGCCCATTCCGTAGCCTGTGCATTCGATTCCGGATGTGCGCGTGACGTCGGTAAATCGCAGTTGCCCGCTGGGCACGAGTTCGTTGCGGAACAGGCGGCTGCCGGTCACGGCGGCCGGGTCTTCGAGTGAGCCGCTTTGCACGAGAAAGACGTCGAGGTCGCCGTCACCATCGTAATCCAGCAGTGCGACGCCCGCGCCCATGATTTCGGGCATATAGAACTTGCCCGACGCACCGTTGGTGTGAGTAAAATTAAGCCCCGCCTCCGTAGCGCGGTCTCGAAATAGAAGTCCTGATGGCCGCTTTTCCGGCGGCGCCGGCCGGCACGAGGTAATCGCCAGAAGCGCAACGGCAAGCAACGGAAGTCTCAAGGGTGCACTTCCAAAGCAGCTAAGTCTCTGTCGACGGCGGACGCGATTTCCCGCTGGCCGGACTTCTCCGCCTGCTGTCGCGCGCGTTGCAGTATTTCTATCGACTGTTTGCGGTGGCCGGCGCGGGCGTGAGTCGCGCCAAGGGCGTAAAGGTAAGTGGCCGATTGGGCATCAATCGGTTCCTGAAGTTTCTCGAACTCGGTGATTGCCTGCGCATAGCGCCGCTGATTGGCGTAGATGCGGCCGAGCTGGAACCTCGCCGGGCGGTGTTCGGGCATCGCGGCCAGTGCCTGCTCATACAGATGAGCGGCGGCATCGAGCTGGCCTGAATCCTCAACAAGTGAACCGAGATTGTGCAGCGCGTCGGCATGCCGGGGATCGAGTTGTACCGCTTTTTGGAATGCCTTCCGGGCCTCGTCAATACGCTCCAGCTTGAGGCACAGAACACCGAAATTGTAGTGAACATCGGCTTGGTTCGGAGCGATGTCGAGAGCCTTTCGGAATGCCGCTTCGGCCTTGTCAAACTGTCCGAGACGGCCATGAAGCGAGATGAGGTTAATCCATGCTTGCACAAGTTTCGGATCCTGTTCGAGTGCTTTCTCCTGCAGGGTGACGGCCTCGCTCAAACGGTCTTCACGTTCCAAAACTTTCGCCTGGCGGAGAAGGCCCGCCGCCCCGGCATTCATTGTATAGACCGCGCCCATCAGAGGATCGTCGAGCGGCGGGGTGTTGCTTTTGTTGTGTTCGTATCCGGCCAGCGTCTCCTCGGCTTTTGCGGTGTTACCCGCTGCGCGATAGGCCGCGGCCAATGCAAATTGAGCTGCGCCGTACCGCGGAAATAGTATCAGAGCTTTGGTGAATGCGGCGATAGCCGCGGCGCCTTTCTGGCTACGCCCAAACCCGTAAGATGCCGCGGGGTTGTCGGCATCCTGCGCGAGCACCTTGCAGTACTCTTCGCCGGCTTCCTGAGTCTGGCCGGCGGCCAACAGGGCATCCGCCAGTTTCAGGCGTGCCGGAACTGAATTCTTGTCCGATACCAGAGCGCGCCTGAGCGGCACGAGCGCCTCGACGTACTTGCCCTCGGCAGCAAGTGCCGATCCCCAGTAATATGCATAGTCGAAATTCCGTGGATCGAGCGTGTGAGCGCGTTGATAGCAAATGGCGGCGGCGCCGAACCGGTCGTGGGCATGCAACACCATGCCCAGTCTTGCAACGGTCCCGGCGTTTCGGGGCTGCGCCTGCGCGGCAGCCAGTGCGTAGCTGATGGACTCACGCACGGCAGGCTGCAAAGGAGCGAAGTCAACGGCGGGCAGGTCCGGTAGAGGCGCAGAGGATCGGCACCCGGCCAGACACATCGTCAATAGAAACCAGAGGCTCAGCTTTCGGGGCAGCATTGAAAGGGACTACCGGGGAGGTAGGCAGTGGCCACGCCACTGGTTCGGACCCCGAACAATTTACGTTGACTTTGATCTTAGCTTAACCGCTTGGACTGCTACAATGAGAGTCTGGGTAAATCAAAGTTCCACCCCGATAGCCGTTCTGGCCATCGAAACTCTTAGAAGGTCTATAAGTGTCCGATCAGCTTACTCTCAGATTCGGTTTTTCATTCGAAGATTTGTATCAACGTGAAGGGCTTGTCCGCCTGGATGCCAGATTTTTGCAGCAATTGCAGGCTGCGAACGGCGATTTGCACGCGCGTTTGACGGAGGCACGGTTGAATCCGGCCGCCCTCGCCGCCAAGAAACAATCAGACCTGATCATTGAAAT
Source organism: Bryobacterales bacterium (assembly GCA_038230275.1). Lineage (GTDB taxonomy): Bacteria > Acidobacteriota > Terriglobia > Bryobacterales > Bryobacteraceae > JANXXV01. The sequence continues at coordinate 31,121 of JBBRNO010000014.1, read as the reverse complement.
TGCGCCTCACGTGGAAGATTTCGTAGGCGAACTGTTCGGTATTGAATCCGCGGTAAAAAGTCTGCAGGCACGGCACGATGCGAAAGCTCCGATTTACGCCTTCAAGCGCAAATTCATTCAGAAGAAAGCCATCAGCGGAGTAACGAAAGAACAGGCGAGCGAGATTGATGGTTTGGCGATTGCAGCGGAACTGGAGATGCAGTTTTCCGAGCCGCTGACCGAGCAGAGTTTTTTTGAACATGTCTCGCGCTGGCTGGAGGACGAAGCCGAGCATGCAAGCCAATTGCAGACCGCGGCGCAGTTCGCGGCATGGGCGGCACTAGCACCGGCTGGCATTGCGAAATATCATCACGGCGTTCTGTTTCGCGTTCCGCACAAGCTGGACCCAAGCCATTTGGTCCACGTGGAAACCATTGAGGTGGACGGGGTGACGCGGTTCGCGCTGCCGAAACACGATCTGCGGCACCGCGAGGGTTTCAAACTTACCGATGCGGGCATGAACTTGAGCGGCGCGCTGGATCAGGCGAATTATTGCATCAAGTGCCACAACCAAGGGAAAGACAGCTGCTCCACCGGACTGCAGGAGAAAGACGGATCGTTTAAGAAGAGCGGGTTCGGCGTGACGCTGGCCGGTTGCCCGCTGGACGAGAAGATTTCCGAAATGAACGTGGTGAAACAGCGCGGCAATTCGATTGGCGCACTGGCGATTACCACCATTGACAACCCGATGTGCGCCGGGACGGGTCACCGGATTTGCAACGACTGCATGAAATCGTGCATTTTCCAAAAGCAGGATCCAGTGGACATTCCGCAGGTGGAAACACGGACACTGAAAGATGTTTTAGAACTGCCTTGGGGATTTGAGATTTACAGCCTGTTGACGCGTTGGAATCCGTTGCATTTATCGCGGCCGGTTCCGCGGGAGGATTCGGGATACAAGGTGTTGGTAGTTGGGTTGGGGCCGGCCGGCTTCACGCTGTCGCATCATTTGATGAACGACGGGCACACGGTGGTGGGCATCGATGGATTGAAGATCGAGCCGCTTCCGGAACGAATTTCTGGCGTGAATGCGCTGGGTGAGCGCGTTGCCTTCCGTCCGATATCCGACGTGAATGAACTGTACGAATCGCTGGACGACCGTGTGATGGCTGGTTTCGGCGGCGTGGCGGAGTACGGCATTACCGTTCGATGGAACAAGAATTTCTTGAAGGTGATCCGGCTGTTGCTGGAACGGCGGCGTCAGTTCAGCATGTTTGGCGGTGTGCGATTCGGTGGAGCGCTGACGATCGATAGCGCGTTTGAGCAGGGTTTCGATCACGTGGCGCTATGTGCCGGCGCCGGCCGTCCGACCGTGATTCCGATGAAAAACGGATTGTCACGGGGCGTACGGCAAGCCTCGGACTTTCTGATGGCGCTGCAACTGACAGGCGCGGCGAAGATGAATTCCGTGGCGAATCTGCAAGTGCGGATGCCCATTGTGGTGATTGGCGGTGGATTGACGGCGATTGATACGGCCACCGAATCGATGGCGTATTACGTAGTGCAGGTGGAGAAATTCCTGCAGCGCTACGAGGCGCTGGTCAAAGATAGCAGTGAAGCCGCGGTTCGGGAGAGATGGTCGCAGGAAGACATTGATACGGGCAATGAGTTTCTGGCGCATGCCCGGGCGATTCGAGCCGAGCGTGGCGCGGCGGCGCGCGAAGGCAGATGTACGAACTTTGTGGACTTGCTGAATGCGTGGGGCGGCGTAACGATCGCTTACCGGCGGAGGTTGATAGACGCCCCGAGTTACACGCTGAATCATGAAGAAGTGGCGCTGGCATTGCAGGAAGGTATTCGGTTTGCGGAGTGTCTGTCCCCGGAAGAAGTGGAGATGGACAAGCATGGCCATGCCGCGGCGTTGAAGCTGACAAGGCATACATTTGATGAGGCCACGGGCAAAATGTCACGGTCCGGCGAGCCGGTGAGACTGCCCGCGAGGTCCATATTAGTGGCCGCGGGTACACAGCCGAATACAGTGTTGGGACGTGAAGATCCCACGAACGTTTTCCTGGATGGCAAGTGGTTTCAAGCGGTGGACGAAGAAGGGCAAGTGGTGAAGCCGGAGCGCGTGGCCAAGCCGAAAGCGGTGCAGGTATTGATGTCACTGCGGGCGGATGGGCGCGGGGTGAGCTTCTTTGGTGACCTGCATCCTTCCTTCGCCGGGAACGTGGTGAAGGCCATGGCGAGCGCAAAGCAGGGCTATCCCGTAGTGACGCGAGTGTTGTCGCGCCGCGCTGCCGGGGAGCCGAAGCCCGTCGCGCTGGTGGACCGGTTGAACGGCGAACTGCGGGCGGTGGTGCACGATGTAATCCGATTGACGCCGAATATTGTGGAAGTAGTGGTGAAAGCGCCGATGGCGGCCAGGGCTTTTGAACCCGGACAGTTCTATCGCTTGCAGAACTACGAGACGCTGGCTCCGCACGCGAAGGGAACCACGCTCGGTATGGAAGGGCTGGCACTGACTGGCGCTTCGGTGGATCGGGAGAACGGTTTGCTTTCGACGATTGTGCTGGAGATGGGCGGGTCGTCCGATCTTTGCGCGATTTTGAAGAAAGGCGAGCCGGTGATTCTGATGGGACCAACCGGAACGCCTACCGAGACGCCCGGACAAGAGACGGTGCTTTTAATTGGCGGCGGGTTGGGCAATGCGGTTCTGTTCTCGATTGGACAGCAGTTGCGCTCCAGCGGGTCGAGGACGGTTTACTTTGCCGGGTACAAGAAAATTATCGACCGCTACAAAGTGGAAGAGATTGAAAAGGCCGCTGATGTGGTGATTTGGTGCTGCGACGAAGCGCCTGGATTCACGCCAGGGCGTGTGCAGGACAAGGCATTCGTGGGCAATATTGTGGATGCGGTGGCTGCCTACGGGCGGGGCGATCTGGATGAACCGGAAATTCCATTGAGCTTGGTGGACCGGCTGGTGGTGATTGGTTCCGATGCCATGATGGGCGCGGTGGCCAGGGCCCGGCATACCGTGCTGGCTCCGTATTTGAAGCACGATCACAAGGCGATCGGCAGTATCAATTCACCCATGCAATGCATGATGAAAGAGATCTGCGCGCAGTGCTTGCAACTTCATAAAGATCCGCGGACGGGTGAGGAAACAGTGGTGTTCTCCTGCTTCAACCAGGACCAGTCACTGGATCTGGTGGATTGGGCGAATTTGCGCACGCGGCTATCGCAAAACGGCGTGCAGGAAAAATTGACCAAACAGTGGATCGACCGTTGCCTGCGGCAGATAGGCGCGCGCGCGGAGCTGGTCGGCGCATAAAACAGGAGAAAGACGATGGGCACTATTCTGCAGTCGCTTCCCATTGGGGAGAAGGTCGGTATTGCGTTTTCCGGAGGGCTGGATACCAGCGCCGCGATTTACTGGATGCGGCAGAAGGGCGCGGTGCCTTACTGCTATACGGCCCATCTTGGCCAGCCGGACGAAAAGGACTACGACAACATACCCAGGCGTGCACTGGAATATGGCGCGGAGAAGGCCCGGCTGATTGATTGCCGGGCGCAATTAGTGCGCGAGGGCCTGGCGGCGCTGCAGTGCGGCGCGTTTCACATCACCACCGCGGGCGTTGCGTATTTCAACACGACGCCGATTGGACGTGCGGTCACCGGTACGATGCTGGTGGGCGCGATGAAGGAAGACGACGTCAACATCTGGGGCGACGGCAGCACTTACAAGGGCAACGACATTGAGCGGTTCTATCGTTACGGCCTGATGGTGAATCCGCAGTTGCGAATCTACAAGCCTTGGCTGGACCAGACCTTCATTGATGAGTTGGGCGGGCGTAAGGAGATGTCGGAATTACTGGAAAAAGCCGGGCTCAGTTTCCACATGAGCAAGGAGAAAGCCTACTCGACGGATTCCAATATCTGGGGCGCTACGCACGAGGCGAAGGATCTGGAATTTCTGAATTCCGGGATCCAGATTGTGGAGCCGATTATGGGTGTGGCTTCCTGGCGCGACGATGTGGATGTGAAGCGCGAAGAAGTGACGATCACCTTCGACGAGGGAGTGCCGGTGGAGTTGAACGGCAAAAGCTTCGCGGACAGCATCGATCTGGTGCTAGAGGCGAATGCGATTGGCGGCCGGCATGGTTTAGGCATGTCGGATCAGATTGAGAACCGGATCATTGAGGCAAAGAGCCGCGGGATCTATGAAGCGCCCGCCATGGCGCTATTTTATATCGCCTATGAGCGTTTGATTTCGGGCATTCACAACGAAGACACCATAGAGCAGTATCGCGACATGGGCCGGCGATTGGGACGGCTGTTGTACCAGGGGCGATGGTTCGATCCGCAGTCGATGATGCTGCGTGAAACTTTGCAGCGGTGGGTGGCAAAGGCGATTACGGGCAAGGTGACGGTGGAGTTGCGGAGGGGCAACGACTATTCGATTCTGAATACGGAGAGCCCGAATCTGACTTACGCTCCGGAGCGGTTGACCATGGAAAGAGGCGAGGGTTCGTTTACGCCGCAGGATCGGATTGGCCAGTTAACCATGCGAAATCTGGACATCAGCGATAGCCGGGCGAAGCTGTTCGTTTACGCGAAGGCCGGCTTGCTGGGAGCGGCGCCGTTTGAGGGATTGCGGCTGCTGGATGGCGGCACTGAAATCAAGAATGCTCCGTAGAACCGGTTCCCCAAAGCGGTTGGTTGCCGAGAATGCGCGAAGACGCTGATTGCAGCGGGATGCCTGAAATTTACAACGCTTTGGCGCGCCGGGTAAGCGCTGTGCAAAATCCAGGAATTTGCGGCGAACTCTGCGGTGATCTGCCGTGCTGCGAATGGAACGACGGTGCCTCGCTACGTTTACCATTGAAGGGCGATGTGGGTTGACGGATCGGGTCACTGCCTTGACGGCGAATTCTGCGCGATACTTGTTACGAACTGACGGCCCGGCAACGTCGCGTCGAGGGGGCGCCAGCGCTTTTCGATGTTCAGATCATAGCGCGCCGGACCGGTGCCCGCTATCGCGAGCGCCTGACGCATGCTGCCAAAGCGGGTCTCCCATTGTGTCTGAGCACTAGGTTTTGTGTCGAGCTAGTTCAACGATGGTCCGTGAACCCAGCGAGTCCGGCAGGTGGTATCGCTCCAGTATGCGCATGGCGATCTCGCGCTTCTTGGCTTCGATGGATGCCTCGGCGATTTCTGTTTCAACCTCTGGACCTTTGTAGAGCAGCAGGCGAACGCCGTTTTTCAACGCCGGCGCGAACAGGACGATTGCCCGGCTGAGGGGCGCCATTGCCCGGGCCGTGATCAAACCAGGCGCTGGGATCTCTTCGGCCCTTTGCGGAGTGACTCTTACGTTCGGAAGTTCGAGCGATTCGATGGCGGATTGCACGAAGCGGGCTTTCTTTTGGATCGATTCGGACAGCGTGAACTGGATTTCCGGAAGCACAATCGCGAGGGGAATGCCAGGGAACCCGGCACCGGTACCTGCGTCTAGAACGTGGCTGGCGGTGGCGAAGTGACGCCACGGGAGTACGGAATCGAGTACATGCTTGACGGCCGCTTCGGCGGGAGTGGTGATTCGGGTGAGGTTCATATGCTGATTGACTTCTGTGATTAGCTCCAGGTGCTTGGACGTCTTGTCGATTACAATGTCACGATGGGGAAGGTCGGCGGGAAGGACTTTAGCAAGAGCGTCTTCGAAGTGCACCCCCTCATGATTGCACTTACGCCGGATTTGGTTGTGTTGGGGTAGAATTGTGGAGGTGTGGATGGCCATACTGTCCTCTTTACTGTCTGTGCGTGTGCTGCCCGAAATCGTGAGATTTGGATGGCACACGAATGGCTCACGTCAATCTACTCAAACAAATCAAGATCGATGATCGCTGGGTGTTGCGATTGATTCCTAAGAAATCCAATGGACAGCGCGCCTGGAGCGCTTTGCCTGATGGCAGCTACTTCATCGAGTGGGTGAGAAGGATAAACGTCGCCGGCTACCTGCGGGAGCGACAGTCGCCCAGGCGCTCGAAGTCCAGCGCCGAAAGCACCTCGAGCGTGAAGCGCTCGCGTTCGGTATTATCGTGCCTCGGCCTCGGACTGACGACGTGCCGAAACCGGTACTGCTCGAAAGGCTGATCGATCGCTACCTGGATCAGATCGAAACTCTTAAGAAGCCCAACACCTTTCGCAAATACGATGCAGTCTTGAGGCGTTTCGGAAAACATTTTGCGGGCCAAGCCCTGAACGCGGTGTCCGTCGAGAACCTCAAGAATTTCATTCTGACGCTGAAAAAGGGTGGGATGTCGCCCAATACGGTGCTTCACAACGTGATCGTCATCGCGCAGTTCTGTAAACAAAACGGCAGATCCGGAATCACCAGGCAGGTACAGTTGCCCGGACGAATCTCGTCGCTTCCCCGCGAATGTACTCACTAGGAACTGGCCAAGTTTCTGGCTACGTGCGATGCCTCGGAAGCCGCCCTCTTCTCCGCATTCTTGTTCACGGGCTTCCGCGAGCAAGAGGTGATGGACTTGGGCTGGCCCGATGTGAACCTGCGCTTGCGGACGATCGGCGTCAACGCCAAGCCAGACCTCCACTTTTTCCCGAAGCGCTGGGAAGAGAGGAAGGTCCCAGTGCCGGTACGCTTGGCCAATATCCTCGAACGGCACCCGCAGACGAATAGAAGCGTCTTCATGTTTCCGTCACTAACCGGCAATCGTGAGCAGGATATGCTCCACCGCTGCAAGGCGGTCGCCGAGCGAGCCGGTCGGAACGGCCGGACGACGATCTGGATCTACGGAATGAGATTCAGCGTATCGCGCTGGAATTCCCCTGCTATGTTCGGCCACGGATCACCCCTGAACTGAAGCGTCGCGGTTAGAAAGAGATCACAAACGGGTTACCCGCATCCTGCGCGAGGACAGCTTGTCGTTCCTACCTGTCCAGACCATCTCATCCTCAGCTCTACCGCCGCCTACGTGCATCATGTGACCGTCCATGTGGGACTGTCTGGTCCATGAACTCCTACGCCCGAGAGTAACGAGGATGAGGGGCGTAGGTGCAGAATTCAAACATCTTGGGCAGTTCATGTAGAAAGGACTGAAGAAATCAGATTGGCATCGTCATGGACTACGTGATGGTGGGGACGCGGTCGGCGCTCTTCAGTTGGAACTCAACGCCGCCGTAAGCGTTGGATTCTCTCTTGGCCACTGACCGGTACATTCGAAATGCAACCCATTCAGTGAATAGAATGGTTGGCCGACTCCACCTACCGCCGCTCAGGAAAATGCGGTCCGCCAGGCCCACCCATTCCACGCCGGCCACCGCCGTACCCGCGCTCCATCTTCTGCCGCTGTTCCGCCGTCAGAATGTTGTACACCGCGGCGTCGGCCTTCGCCTTAATGGCTTCCACTTGCCCGAACAGAAAACCAACCGAGGTCGCAAGCTGATCGATCTCGCTGTAAGGAGCATTCCGCCGGCTGGCGTCGCGCAGATTCTTGCGTGCTTGCGAAAGCTTCGTTTCCAGGGCCTCGCTGTTCTGATCGGAAGCCGTAAACAGCGTCAAAACCTGCTGCTTCTGCGAATCGGTGAGGCTCAGCCTCATCGCCAGGAACTGCGTTCGTCGCTCCGCCCAACTCTGGCCGTCAGGGCCGCGGCCCATCGGCGGCTGGGCAAAGAGGCAACCGCCTGCCAGCAGGACGAATGCAGCGGCACTCCGTAGTAGTGAATTCATCATCGGCCCCTTGTACAGTAATACGACAAACTGTAAACGTTTGTAACGGCGAAAAGTAAAGCGGTTGCAAAATGTCTCTTACACGCACCTTACATTTCGGGCCGTTTATCCCGTAAACCGATAGCCCATCCCGATGGAAGTCACAATCAGTTTCGGATGCTTCGGATCCTCCTCTAATTTCTGACGCAGCCAGCCCACATGGACATCCACCGTTCGCGTGGAAGTGGATGCCTTGTAATCCCATACATCCCGCAGCAGTTCCTCGCGCGTCACCAGCGCGCCGGAATGTGCAATGAAGTACTGCAACAGTTGAAATTCACGGGCTGACAGCGGGACTCTCTGGCCATCCCGAAACACTTCAGCGCGCCGCAAATCGATGCGAAGATTTCCCATCTGATGGACGGTCTCCGCGTTGACGTGGGGAGTAAGAGCCCGCCGCAGCAGCGCTTCCATCCGTGCCAGCAATTCCGCCTGATCGAATGGCTTCGCCAGATAATCGTCCGCGCCAAGCCGCAGCCCGATCACCTTATCGTCCGTCTGTGTGCGCGCGGTCAACATGAGAATCGGAGTGGAAATTCCACGCTGCCTCAGGTCCCGGCAAACATCCAGGCCGCTCTTCTTTGGCAACATCACGTCTAGCAGGATCAAGTCGAACGGGCCAGCCAGTGCTTGCGCGTATCCACTTTCGCCATCGGCGGCAATCTGTACCAGATAGCCTTCCCGGCGGAGCCTGTCGCTCAGGGGCACAGAGAGAGCTTCTTCGTCTTCCACCAATAAGATTCGTTCGTTCATGAGGTTTTCAAGATGCCTTGTTTTCCATGTTTGCTACCACGTTGGCGACAGCCAAATGCAGAGTAAAGGATGAGCCCTTCCCCGGTTCCGACTGCACCGTCACGCGGCCGCCCATCGCTTCCATCATCTGCCGAACCAGACTAAGTCCCAGGCCGGTCCCCGGGGTTTGTGCTTCCCGCGCCTTCGCGCCCCGGTAGAAGGGCTCAAAGAGATGGCGCCGGTCAGAAGGGTCGATGCCCTGCCCCCGATCCCGCACCGTGAGCTGTACCTCAACGGATCGGCGACCCTGCACCGTCTCTCCCTGAACGCCGATCCAAGCCCCGCTCTTGCCGTACTTCACCGCATTACTCAGCAAATTGCCAATGCACGTGCGTAGCGCCACCGGATCGGCAAGCACGTGGGGAAGCCGCGGATCCATCTGTTGCTCCACCTGAATACCCGCCGCTTCAATCAAATGATACTCATCGGCTAAGGCGCGCGCCATCACCTGCGCCAGATCCACCGGACGCACGTCCAATTTGGGCCTTCGCCTCTGATGCGAGGCGAAGAACAGCACCTCTTCCACCATAGTGCGCAGGCGCTTGCCTTGCACCTGCAAAAGCGATCCATACTGCCGGATCTGCTGCTCAGAGGTGACCACGCCGTCCGACATATTCTCGGCCATCAAGCAAACCGAGGCCACCGGCGTACGCAACTCGTGGGAGAAGCCCGCCACAAAGTCCACCTGCAGGCGCGCCAGTTGCTGCGCCCTTTGCGCCGTGATGGCCAGGAAGGCCATGCCCGCGCAGAGCACCAGCAACACACCGAAGCTCACCGCAAGATTGCGCCGCCGCAGCCGGGTGACCGCTGCATCCAACGATCCGGAGCGATGTTGCGCCATCAATTGCAGCACCGCCACATCGCCGGACTCGCGAATATTTACCACCGGCAGCTTGCCGTTAGTGCCCACGGCGGGCGCCAGCAGTTCCACTACTTCGTCCGCGGATGCGGCTTTCGGCGGCCCGGCCTCGGGCTGCGAGTCATAGAGCGTTGCCGGATATTGTCCGGCCTTGAGAATGGCGACGCGGTAATCCGGCTCTCCAGGGCCGCGGAAGTAGCGCTCCACCAACTGCGGCAAGTAGTGCTTCTCCAGGTAGTCGCGATTCAGTCCAACCAGTACGTATCCCAGCAGGCGATAGCGTAGCGGATCGTTCACGTCAGCCTCCGGCACCTCGGCCGCCACCGCGCGAAACAACAACGGCATGTTCGGAACCAGAATCCACGGCCGGCGGTGCCACTGGCGCGGCGTAGCCCGGTCCAGATCTTCGGCGTTGGCGCTCAATTCCACCGCAACGTTGGACCAGGCGGCAGGCCACCGCGCCGCCGTATAACGTCCTTTGCTCACGTCCAGAGTTGCCAGCTGCCAGTCCCCGCGAGCATCATCCTGCACCACGTACACGCTGCTCACCAGTTCTCGAGGACTGCCGATGCGGTTCCATTCGCGCGCGTTGTTCAGTAGCACGGATTTGATCTCAGCGCTGGACGCCGCCGTTCCCACTTCGAAGGCGCCGGCGATGCGCGTCAGGTCCTGTTGCAATCCCGCTTGAAAGCGCTGTACCGATACCGCCAGGTCCGCGCGCATGCGTTGCTGCAGCGCTTCACTTACCTGCGTGCTCCACCCGTATTGCAACCATGCCAGCACACCAAGCGCCAGCAGCATGGCGCTCAGGATCAGCGTCGGCAGCAGAGATTGTTTTAGCCAGACTGGCATAGCGGCTCGCGGTGAGCTTCCACGCTAACTTTAGTGTTTCACAGTGTTTCCAAGTAGTGCTTTTCCGGCTGTTCACGCAGGCGCGCCGCCGCCATCTCCGGCGTGATGTCACGCTGCGGCATGGCCAACAGTTCATAGCCGACCATGAATTTCTTCACCGTAGCGGAGCGCAGCAGCGGAGGAAGAAAGTGCGCGTGCAGATGCCACTCTTCATGGGCGCCGCCATCCGTTGGTTTCTGGTGAAAGCCCATGGAGTAAGGGAAGGATGTTTGGAAGAGGTTGTCATACCGCGTGGCCACGCGCTTCAAAATGTCAGCCAGCCCATCGCGGGATGGCCCGTCCAGTTCGGCCAGAGATCCGGCATGTTTCTTCGAAACCACCATAATTTCGAATGGCCATACGGCCCAGAATGGCGTTAGCGCCAAAAACCAGGCATTTTCGCAGACGATGCGTTCCTTCGACGCGAGTTCCAACGCAGTATAGTCGCAAAGCAGACACGATCCATGTTGGCCCAGATATTCGCGTTGCGATCGAGCCTCTTTCGCAACTTCATTCGGCAGCGACTCGTTGGCCCAAATCTGTCCGTGCGGATGCGGATTACTGGCGCCCATTATTTCGCCGCGGTTCTCGAAAATCTGCACGTGTTTGATGAACGGCAGCCGGCCCAGTTCCTCATACTGCGCCGCCCAAACGTCGGCCACCCGCCGGATCTCCGGCACGCTCATGCGGCCGAGGGTAAGGCTATGATCGGGCGAGAAGCAAACCACCCGGCTGACCCCACGTTCGGTTTCAGCCACCAAAAGCCCACGGTCATTGAACGCAGCGGCCGATGTGCCAGGCCGCAACGCCGCGAAGTCATTTTCGAAGACGAAGGTTTCGTCATAGACCGGGTTGCGTTCGCCGCCATGCCGGGTGTTGCCGGGGCAAAGATAACAGCCCGGGTCGTATTTCACGCGCACGGGCGCGGCACTTTTTTCCAACTGGCCCTGCCAGGGTCGCTGCGTCCGCTGCGGGGATACCAGAACCCATTCGCTTGTCAGTACGTTGTAGCGCCGGTGTGGTTGGTCGTTCCAGTTCAAAGTGCACTCCTGCCAGGCAAACAAAAAGGGCGTCCCGATCGCTCAGGACGCCCTGTCACTTCTAATACAAACCACCTGCTCCGCTTAGAACTGGAAGCGAAGGCCCATTTGCAACTGGCGCGGGTTTCCAACGGTGCTGGTGATGGAACCCACCTGGGCATTGCCGATATTCTGGTTTGGTAACCCGAATTGCGGATGGTTGAATACGTTAAACGCCTCAGCGCGGAATTCAAAACGCATCTGGTCCTTGATCACGAAATTCTTGAACAGAGACATATCCCAATTCACGCGCCCCGGGCCAAACAGGCTGTTGCGGGATGCGTTGCCGTAGGTGTACGGCGCGGGGGAAGCGTAGGCGCTCGGGTCGAACCAGCGCTGCAGCGTCCTCGGATACGTCACCTTACCCACAACATCGGGGCGGCTGCCGGTGCCGTTGGTGGTTGACGTTTGCAGTACCGGAGAGAACGGCTGACCAGATTGAATCGTGAGGATTCCATTAGTCTGCCATCCGCCAATGACGTAATCCGCGATTCCGCCCTTATTCATGAAGTCTTTCCCTTTGCCGAACGGCAGTTCGTAGAGATAGCTCACGGTCATGCGATGGCGCAGGTCGATGATGGAATTACCGCGCTCCGCTTTCAGATTGCGGGGATCTTGGGGTTGCGGTCCGGCAGCGCCGCCGCCGAATTCGAGAATCACGTTGTCAATTGCGTGGGACCAGGAGTAGCCCACCAACCCGCTCAAGCCTTTCTTGAGGCGTTTGTCGAGCGTCAACTGTCCGGCATAGTAGGAGCTCAACCCGTCCGAGACAAAGTAGCCGATACCGGCCAAATCCGGATTGACCGCAAAGAATGGACGCCGCGTGTTTATCGCCGCTGGCGACGGGATTGGGTAATTAGCGTCGTAGGTGTTATACAGATGGCGGCCCAGATTGCCGACGGCAGCAGCCCGGATCACCAGCGCCCACGGTGCGATTTCATGCTCCAGTGTCAGATTGAACTGTTGCGCCGACGATGGCCGGAAGTTCGCGGCGACCGCGTTCGACGCGCCGAATGGTTTGTCTGCCGTTGCGAAGTTGGCTGGCTGAAGCGGTAGGAAGCCGTCACTCACGCGCAAGCCGACATTGATATCTCCCGGAGTGATGTTTATCGTCGATCCGAAAGGAAGATTCCGGAAAAGCCGCAGGCTGCTTCCCTCGTTCCCGGCTGGATTGTAGAAAATTCCATAACCGCCGCGAAGCACCGTGTGCGTAAACAGTTGATAAGCAAATCCAACACGGGGACCAAAGTTCTTGTAGTAGGGCTTCACGCCGGCGTACTTGTCCACGTTGTTCCTGCCCGCGATATCAATCTTCACGGTAGTCACGTTGAAATTAGCCCAGCGATTGGCAACCTCGCTGAAGGGACTGTAGTAGTCCCAGCGGAAGCCCAGGTTCAGGGTCAGTTTGCGGCTGATCCGCCAGTCGTCGGCGATGTACAGGCCGACCTCGCTGCCGCGTTCTCCCGGCCAGTTGAAGGTATAGTCGTGGCCGGTCAAGGTTGGGTAGCCCAGCAGGAAGGACGCCATCGTGTCGCCGCCTGAGCCCTGCCTGGAATCCGTAAATGCGGGTGAGAAGTTGAATCGACCATTACCCATGTTTGTTTGATAAACGGTAAGCTGACGGCGGCGGAAATCGGCACCCCATTTCAAGGTGTGCTTGCCCGTCGTCATGCTCATGTTGTCGATGTACTGGAAGGTGTTCTCACGGCGGAAAATTGGTAACGAGCGCGTCTGGCCGATACCGAAGTAATTCGAAGGCGAAAAGATGGGGAAGTTCTGCTCCTGCGGGGTTACGTTCGAATTTGCGATTCCGAACTTGTTGCCAAGCGCTCCGCCAGGCTCGTACTGGTCGGCCGTGTAGTCCGCACGGAAGCGGTTGTAACCCATGCGGTACTCATTCACCAACCGCGGGCTGATGACTCTTACATAACTGAAGACCGCATGTTGAGCAGGCTGGAAAGCCGTACCTGCAAAGGAGCCTTCGTCACCAAGATTGATCGGCTTCGACAATCCGGGGAGAGTGGCGGGAGGCAACGTGCTTGGCACTTGGGTCTCGGTATTTTGAATGGAATAACGGGCAAAGAAGCTGTCTTTCGAAGACGCCTGGTGATCCACGCGCACGTCGCCCTGATTCCATTTCTGATGCTGCACGATGTTGGCGAGATAGTTATTCAACCGGGCGGCGCTGGTTGGCGTCGGGTAGGCATTGATCAGTAGCGCCGTCTTCGGATCGAAGCGGTTGGCCGGGATCTGATTGCCCGGAAATTGCGTACGGATGAAGCCCGCGCCGTTGGGGTTTGCCCGAGTGGTCAATGGATCGTAGATTGCGGCCGCTTCGCTGAAGTCGCCCTTGCGCATCAATACCGTCGGCACGTTGCCCAGGGCCAGACCCTGCGAGTCCCGGCGATAGCCTTCGTAATCCACGAAGAAGAAGGTCTTATCTTTGCCGCTATAGAGTTTCGGGATGACGACGGGTCCACCGAACGATCCCCCAAACTGATTCAAGCGGAACGACGGGAACGCCGTCCCTTTGGGGCTGAAGAAATTGCGCGCGTCCATGGCGGAATTGCGCAGGAATTCGAACAGGCTGCCATGCAGTTGGTTGGTGCCGGATTTCGTGATCACGTCGACCACGGCGCCCGAGTTGCGGCCGATGTCGGCGCTGTACAGATTCGTTTGAATCTTGAATTCACGGACCGACTCTACCGCGGGCCGCAGCACGATGGAGAGAGTCAACCGCTCGTTGTCGTCAATGCCGTCGAAGAGGAAGTTGTTCGAGCCTTCGCGGTTTCCATTCGAGAAAATCTCAGTGCCGGGACGCCGGTCGTCCGGCCGGGTGCCGCTCATGATGGTTCCAGAAGCACCAAACCCCACGCCGGTTACTCCGGGTGTCAGAACCGCCAGTTGAATAAAGTTCCGTCCATTCAACGGCAGTTGATTGACCAGCTTTTCGCTGACAACCGTTCCCAGCGAAGACGATTCGGATTGAAGCTGAGGAGCTTGCGCGGTCACCTGAATTTCTTCGGAGACCTGTCCAAGCGATAGGGTCAGATTCAACTGCGCCTGCTGGTTGATCTGGAGGCTCAAGCCTCTCTGCACCAGTTTCTTGAAACCCGTCGCTTCGACGGTGATCACGTAGTCGCCGGGTTGCAGCAAGGGGATAACATAATTGCCAGTGGAGTCGCTGACTGTTTCGTGAGCGACGTTGGTGCCGGCGTTGGTGGCCGTCACTTTGGCGCCGGCAAGGGCCGCGCCGGTAGGATCGAGAACTGTGCCGCTCAATTCAGCTGAAGCTACCTGAGCGGACATGGGAAGACACATTGCGCTGAGCAGCGCAATCGAGATACAGAATTTCAACACGGAACACCTCATTTTAGTAGCAGACTTGTCTACTTCGCGAAACTTTACACCCATTGTACATCTTCGGAAGCGCAAGTGGCTTTCGTTTCTTCGCGCAGCACAAGGTGGCGCGTTCCGGCAGCGGAGCCGGAACGCGGAAGCACCGGTTTGAGATCCCGTAACGTTGGCTTAAAAAAGCGCCGTAGGCTGGCGGGTCCAGGGCTTGCCCTTCTCCGCGGTGATGGCGTCCATGTCTTTTAGATACGCCGCGGCTTGGGTCAGGACATGGTGCAAGTCGTTGCCCACACTGATGAACGTGAAGCCCTTTTCCAAAAACTCGCCGACGCGCGAAGTCCCGAAGAGGAACACACCCAGAATCACGCCATTCTTCTGTGCTTCGCTCGCCAGGCTCTGGGTAGCGGCGTTCAACTCAGGCGAAGTGTACATATGCGGGAACTCGTATTTCTCATACAGCCCCATGGACATGCAGAGGTCGTTCTGGCCGAGGAACAGCAGGTCGACACCGGGAACCGCGGCGATCTCCGCGATATTTTCGATACAAGAAGCCGTTTCCACCTGTAGCGCCACAATGATGTTATTGTTCGCATTGCCGGCGTACCCCAGCAGGCCGGCTTTGTTCATACTGCGCTGCGGAAAATACACCGAGCGTGTACCGGCGGTGGGGTAACGGCAGCAGCTGATGGCTTCCCTGGCTTCCTGGGCGGTGTTGATATAGGGAACCAAAACGCCATCCGCGCCAAGATCCAGCGCCTGCTGAATGCCCGCGCGATCCTGGTAGCCGCCTACCCGAACCATCGACTTGGCCCCGCCGCTGGCGATGGCACAGAGCATGGCTGAGAGCTTTTCGTGATCCATTGGTCCATGCTGTGTATCCACCAGCAACCAGTCGTAACCGGTGTGCGCCAACTGTTCGGCGACAGTGGGGCTATGTGAATTGACGAACAGGCCCATCTTGGGCGAACCCTCGCGCATCTTCTTCTTGAACTCGGCCCCGGTGAGGGTGGCATTAGACATGGCAAACTACTCCTTTGAATGAATACTTGGTTCCAATCCCGATCAGAATCCTCTTGAATATACCCAACGTTGGGAACGGCGTCAAAAGCGCCAGGTTGAGATAGAATCGATCCAATATGGCTAGCCCAATCTCTCACCTGGACCCCGGTCCGATTCTGCAGACTGCTTTCGCCTTCTGGTCTTCAAAGGTTCTGCTCACCGCCGTTGAGTTCGGCGTGTTCACCCAGATTGGAAGCCGCCGCATCACCGGCGCGGAACTTGGCGCGGAGTTGGGACTGCACCCGCGCGGCATCAGCGACTTTTTCGACGCCTTGGTGGCGATGAAGTTTCTGGACCGTGACGGCGACGGCGCATCCGCGGAGTACTGCAACACGCCCGCCGGTGCGGTCTATTTGAACCGCGACAGCCCACGTTATGTGGGCGGTATTCTCATCATGCTGAATGAGCGGCTCTTCAAGTTCTGGCACGACCTGCCAACGGCGCTGCGCACCGGCCAGCCGCAAAATGAAGTAAAACATGGCCAGAAGGGAATGTTTGAGGAACTATACGAAGAGCTGCCGCGGCTGGAACAGTTCATGGGTGCGATGACTGGACTATCGCGGATTAACTTCGAGGCGTTCGCCGACAAGTTTGACTTCTCCCCATTCCAGACGCTTTGCGACATTGGCGGCGCCACCGGTCTGCTTTGCATTGAAGCGGCCAAGAAGCATCCCCACCTGCAATGCGTGTCTTTCGATCTGCCTCCCGTGGAAGCCATTGCACAGAGGCACATCGCCGCTGCCGGCCTAAGTGAGCGCATCGCCACAGCACGCGGCGATTTCTTTAAAGACCCGCTGCCCAAGGCGGACCTGATCACGATGGGCATGATTCTTCATGACTGGAACCTGGAGAAGAAGATGCACCTCATCCGCGCAGCCTACGATGCCCTGCCGCCAAACGGAGCGTTGGTGGCGATTGAAGCGCTGATTGACGACGCCCGCCGAGAGAACGTCTTTGGCCTTCTAATGTCGCTGAACATGCTGATTGAATTCGGCGATGCCTTCGACTATTCGGGGGCGGATTTCCGCCAGTGGTGCGGAGAAGCCGGCTTCCAGCGCTTTGAGGTGATTCATCTGGCCGGCCCATCCTCTGCTGTCATTGCTTATAAGTAACGTCCGCGGCAGTCTCTAAGGCACGCTGATGGTAGCGATGGTCTGGCCCGGTTTGCCGGGTTTCGGGAGCGGCATGCAACGTTGAACTGGCAGCGAGCAATACCAACACCAGACGAATCAGGCCTTCGCGGTTGAAATGAACCGGAACATCCACCTTCCAGATATCGACGTTCCAACAGCATGACCAAGCTCTCAAACGGCTTGGTTGGATTTTGCGAAACAAAGCCAATCCCGGGAATGGATCGGTGGGTTCGTTGGTACAAAGATCTCTGGGCAATTGTCAAAGATCCCGGGCGGCAGAGCCTCTTGCGAGGATGTCCCCAACTCCGCGATCGCACATTTTCACGGTGTGATTGGGTTATTGCGAAACGCAGCCAATCCCAGGAAGGGATCGGTGGGTTCGTTGATACAGAAAGCTCGGGGCAATTGTCAAAGATCCCGGGCGGCAGAGCCTCTTGCGAGGATGTCCCCAACTCCGCGATCGCACATTTACGCGGTCCGATTGGGCTATTGCGAAACGCAGCCAATCACGGGCAGGGATCGGTGGGTTCGTTGGTACAGAAATCTCGGGCGCCGAGACCAACTTATATTCAATCTGTCAAAGATCCCGGGCGGCAGAGCCTCTTGCGAGGATGTCCCCAACTCCGCGATTGCCCATTTTCGCGGTCCGATTGGCCTATTACGAAACAAAGCCAATCCCGGGAAGGGATCGGTGGGTTCGTTGGTACAAAGAGCTCTGGGCAATTGTCAAAGATCCCGGGTGGCAGAGCCTCTTGCGAGGATGTCCCCAACTCCGCGATTGCCCATTTTCGCGGTGTGATTGGGCTATTACGAAACAAAGCCAATCTTGGGAAGGGATCGGTGGGTTCGTTGGTACAGAAAGCTCGGGGGCGCCGAGCCCAACTTATATTCAAATTGTCAAAGATCCCGGGCGGCAGAGCCTCTTGCGAGGATGTCCCCCACCGCGCGATTGCACATTTACGCGGTCCGATTTGGCTATTGCGAAACGCAGCCAATCGCATTAGCGGACGGTTGCGGATTACTTATTTCTGGAGTTCAGTATAGGGGTGGCCGGTTGTGCTTGCATTCCTGTTTTTGGGGTTGGCCTTTCGTTGCCGTTGTTTGCGGGTTAGAAATAATCGAAGAAAGTTGTGAATCGGCAAGCTGAGCGGCTAGAGCTGTTTCCAAAAGATGGAAGTGTCGCACCATCTTCCATCCGGATACATGGCGTAGTTTGGGATGATTCCCGCTTTGGTCCAACCTGCGCGCAGGTACAACCTTTCGGCGGGATCTCCGGTAACGGTATCCAGTACGAGAAGAGTCTTGCCCGCCAGGCGGCTGGCCTGCTCTGCGTGTTCGACGAGCAGGCGGCCGACGCCGTGCCCGCGAGCCGATCTGACTACGAGTAGCTTGGCGACATCGGCTCGATGGGGTTGGTTTTGAGGGGTGGCCAGCAGGACTTGGACGGTCCCCACCAATTGAGAATCGAGGAAGGCCGCGAACAAGATGCGATCGGCCTTCTGCACTCCTACCAAAACGTTCTCGAAAAAGGATTCCGCATCGGCCTGCGAGAACGGCTCCAGAAAGCTTACCGAGGCGCCGCCTTCCACGCAATCCCGCAGGACCGCGGCCAGCGCGCTTAGGTGCTTCCGTCCCTCTACCGCAGTCAATTGCCTGATCTCAACCACCAAGATAGTTTACGGTTTTCGGCGCTAGGCCGCCACCGGAATCTCGCGTCAACGATTCAGATCAAGTCGATGCGGAAGATCCATCCGCTGGTTGGACTGTCGTTGTTCGGCCATCCGGGATGGATGCCCGCATCACAACTAATCAATGCGCCGTTGTGCATGGCTAGCCCATGCGGGTCCATTGAGTTAGGGAGGAAGTCCACGGTCTCCAGTACTTTGCCGGTTGCGGCATCGTACTTCACCAGACCCGGACGGCCTTCGGCGTAGCGGCTGCTATCGTTGCCCGTCAACTGCCAGATGGCGCCGTTGTCCCATGCGATGCCGTGGACGCGATTGCGGCCAGGAGGCTCGTAGCACGGGATGAGGAATTCCGGCTCCCATGTCTTGGGATCCACGCGAAGAATGCCATGCAGGCGGAGTGCTGCGATCCAGAGTTTACCGTCGTGCCACAGCGCACCATGGCAGCCGCCGCCATTGTCGGGCGGGCCGAGGGGAATCTGGCGATGGCTAATTACCTTGGAATTCATATCCACCTGAAAAACCCCTTCCGGTGGCGCATTGGCAACCATCCAGACGTAACCGCCGCCTACGGCCATGCCGCTGGTATTTCTGGATGGCGTGGACACCGTCTTTAGCAGCTTGCCTTCCCAATCGACTAGCCAGGCCGCCTCGGTGAGGGATTTGGGTTCGGGCAAGTGATAGGCGACCGCTTGCGGGCCGGAGAGCTTTTGCTCGCCTATCCACAAACCTTCAGGGGTGACAGCGATGCCGTTGGGATACCCTTGGGGGGACTTAAACAGTTTTGTTGTTTTCGCCATCCGGGAGGGAACCCGTGCAGGCCCGGCGGATTTCGGTGTGGCTGGCGTTTGCGCAAACGCGGCACGCCCTGTTGCCAGGGCCAAGCCTGCGCCCGCTGTTAGGAATTCTCTTTTCGTCATTCGGTTCTCCATGAACTTGCGTTGCCAGAGCTGCTTGCCAGTGCTACCCGGTGAGGTCTGGTGGCTTGCAGGATTATATAACGATTTGGGAATGGCTGGACTGATTGCGTTCGCGGTGAAAACGTATTGGCCGCAGATGGACGCAGATGAACGCGGATTTTGGGGCTTGGACTGCTTACCCGAATTTACGGCTGTAGGGATAGAGTGGCTTTGCCGGCCGGTCCGTTGTATGTCAATTCCAGCGACTGGATGTTCTGCGTCTTGCCACGGTATTGGAAAAATATGAGGCCCGCCAGCGGGAGTACGCGATCACCTTCGGGCAACGCTGCCTTTTGAACGTGCTGTTGCATGGAGTGCTTGACTTCCGGTGGGAGATGAAAGACCGGCGCCGGGGCGGCTTCGCTCTGACCACCGGTGCCCACGCTGGACTTGGACTTAGAGGCGGATGAGGGCGGCTCCAATTCCGGATTTTTCAGCGATGGGAAAATCATGCCGAAGGGTTGATTGGTGAGCGTCGTCTTCTTTCGATTGACGCGCAGGGAAAAGTCTTCCGGCGATATCTTGAGCCTTGGTTCCGGTGGTCCGAAAAAGGCAACTTCCACCACCACATAGTCTTCCGTGGAGAGGGTTTCCTGGGGCGTGGGCACGGCATGGCCTGTGAATTCCGCAGCAATCGTTAAGGCGCCGGCTTGCGCGTGGCTCTGATAGTCGGTAGGCGCCAGGCGGGGTGGTATCCCCAGAGCCTTTTCCACTGGGGGAGTCTGGCCGCTTGCGCACAGGCAAAAGGCAGCGGTGATGAGGACTAAAAAACGTTGCATCGCAGCTCACAAGTTAACACAAGATCATTCCGCCGATCTATCCGTCGCGCTGCATGCGCTCAGCCCAGCGCAAAAATCGCAAGAGTTCGTGGCGCTGATCCCAGCTGAAACGCCAAAACTGACGGGCCGTAATCTGGTCCGCATGCCAGCCCCAATAAGTTTCGATGCGCCAGCGGAGATACGGGCTTTTCCAAGGTGACAGCCGGTAGCCCTTTGTAGCCTTCCAAAGAAATGGGATCACCTGGATGTTACTTGCGCGGATTTGGTGCCTTTCGCCGGCGCGTCAGGTGTGGCGTAGTAACCGGTGCGGGTACGAACGGCCGGTTTCCCCGGCGCATTGACGGCCACGCGCACCGGACGGAAGCCGCCATCGAAATTCTGATTCAACGGATTATATTCAATGATGTACTGGCTGCGGATTTCGCCGGCAATGCCTATAGTGACGCGATCCACATCGCTCAACTCTTTCGGGAAACTGGCGGAGGCTCCGGAGGCATCGGCCAAAACCTGCAGAGCATGTTTGGCGCGGTTGGCATCGCGCTTTGACTCCTCGCTTAGCAGCCCGACCATGTAAAGCAGTACCTCACTCTTTTGCGCTTTCTGCACCAACCGTTCCAGTGTCATCGCAGTAGAGCTGGCATTATCGTCGCCGTCGGTAATTACCACGATCACCTTCTTGCTGTGCTTTCCCTTTTCCTTCAGATAATCGATGGTGGTGCTGATGGCATCGCGCATGGCCGTGCCGCCACGGGAATCAATCCGCGTCAGGCCTTCTTCCATTTTCTTGACATCGCTGGTGAACTCGACATCCTGGAAAGCTTCATCGTTGAAATTGATAATGGTGACTTCGTCGCGCGGGTTGGATGCCTTCACCATATCGAGCGCGGCGGTTTCCACCTTCTTACGTTTATCGCGCATGCTGCCGCTGTTATCGATGACCAGGCCTAGCGAAACCGGTACATCCTCGCGGGTCACTTTCTTGATGGGCTGCTCTACTTTCCCCTCAAACACCTTGAAGGCGTCTTTCTGCAGAGTGGTCATCAAACGGCCGCCCTTGTCTACGACGCTTGCGTGGAGGACCACCAGCCGGGTATCGGAGCGAAAAACCGTTCCTGGCGCCTCCTGGGCGCGAAGTCCGGGTGCGGACACAATGGGAAATAGTGCCGCCAACGTGAGTAGCAGCAGAGTTTTACTGAACTGGTGCATAGTATCCAAGCCGAAAGAATACCTTCAGCGGGGGCAGTCCGCGCGGCTGTTGAATGGTCACCTTCACGCGGCGATATTTACCGTCCTTTTCCAGGTTGATTGGGGTGTAGCCGAGCACGTACTGATTCCGCAATTCAATTCCTATCTTCGCAGCAACGTCGGGCAGTTCGCTCAGATTCTCAACCGCGTACTGCCGGCCGCCGGTCTGCTCCGCCAATTCGGTCAAAAGACCGGGGCCGGAAAGCTCTTCGGCCGTGCGGCCGCGGCCGGCCATGGGCTCGTAGATCCCGATGCCGTATACCTGGACGTCTGTTTCGCGCACCAGTTTCTTGATTTCACTTTCCGTGTAGCGGCTGCTGTTATCTCCGCCATCGGAAATAATCAGCACTGCCTTCCGCGGATTGTGTGCTTTCTTCATTTGTTTCATGGCCATGTACAGGCCATCGAGCAACGCCGTCCGTCCCTTGGCTTGGGTGAACGTGAGCCGGTTCTGTATCTCTTCGGTATTCGTGGTAAAGCCGGTGACCAGTTCCGGCTTATCGTTGAACTGTACCAGGAAGAATTCGTCTTCAGGATTGGCGGCTTTGAAAAACTGGGCGGCCGCCTGCCGTGATTTCGCCAGTTTATTGCCCATGCTGCCGCTGCAATCGAACACCAAGCCAACCGAAAGCGGCGCATCCTCACTGGAAAACTGGGTAATGGTCTGTTCCACTTTGTCTTCCGCGAGCTTGAAATGCTCCTTCTCCAACCCCGTGACAAAGCGGTTTAGGGGGTCTGTTACCGTGACATTGATGAGAACCAGCGTGGTGTCTATGCGGATGCTGGCCTGGCGGCTGTCTTTCTCATTCGCGGCCGCGCCGGGTGAAGGTTTGATGCGCGGCTCAATAGCCACCTTGGGCTCTTCCGGCAGGATAGGAGCGGCTTTTTTGGACTTCTTATCAGCTGCAAAGAGGGAGACCGCAACCAGCGTCAGAAGCAGGGCGAGACCGCCGGCCGTGTACTGATTTGCGTACTGCTTCAGGCGTTTCACGACCCTATCTCCTTGCGTCGTGTCTGCGAACAATTTGAGTATAACATGCACCTTTTTCATGCTATGATCGAACGTGCCAACGCGTATTCTGGGCGTCATTCCTGCCCGGTTTGCCTCCACCCGATTTCCTGCTAAAGCCCTCGCCCGTATCTCCGGCAAAAGTATGCTTGAGCACGTGTTCGAAAGGGCCTCGCAGGCACGATATCTTACTCACGTGGTCATCGCAACCGACGACCAGCGGATCTACGACGAAGCAAAACGATTCGGTGGGCCCGTCCTTATGACTCGCGCCGATCATCTTTCGGGTACGGACCGCGTGGCCGAGGTGGCTTCGGCCGACACTGCCTCGATTGTGGTGAACATTCAAGGCGACGAGCCGTTGATCGATCCGGCCGCCATCGATGCCTTGGTAATGTCCATTCTGGATCATCCGGGAATTCCCATGGGGACGCTGAAGAAGCGAATTGAAGACCCCGCCGAGATCGACAACCCGAACGTGGTGAAGGTGGTGACGAACCTGGCGGGCGACGCCATTTATTTTTCCCGCGCCACCATTCCCTACCTTCGGGGCGGCGATGATTTGACGCGCTTCAAGCATATCGGTCTCTATGTATACCGGCGAGACTTCCTGTTAACTTATTCCGATCTCCGGGTCGGGCCGCTGGAGAAGGCGGAACGCCTGGAGCAATTGCGGGCGCTGGAAAATGGCTACCTGATCCGGGTGGCCGAAACCGAATACGAATCCATTGGGGTGGATACCCCGGAAGACTTTGAACGCGTATCGAAACTGTACGAAGCATCCCTATTGCAAAATGGCTAAATACATATTTGTCACCGGCGGCGTGGTTTCTTCTCTAGGAAAAGGGATTGCCGCCGCTTCTATTGGCTGCCTGCTGGAAAGCAGAGGACTGCGCGTTACGCTGCAAAAATTCGATCCTTATTTAAACGTAGACCCTGGCACGATGAGCCCATTCCAGCATGGTGAAGTTTTTGTCACCGATGACGGGGCGGAAACCGACCTGGACCTGGGCCACTACGAACGATTTACCCACGCGCATCTGACGCAGAGCAACAATGTGACCTCCGGCCGTATCTATGAGCAGATTATCGCGCGGGAGCGGCGCGGCGATTATCTGGGCAAGACGGTGCAGGTGATCCCGCACGTCACCAATGAGATCAAGGCCGCTATGCGCCGCGTGTCGGCGGATGTGGATGTGGTGATTGTGGAGATCGGCGGCACGGTGGGCGATATCGAATCGCTGCCTTTCATCGAAGCAATTCGGCAGATGCGGCACGAAGTGGGCCGGGACAACGCCATCTTTGTACACGTGACTTTGGTGCCGTGGATCGCTGCCGCGCAGGAAATGAAGACCAAGCCGACGCAGCACAGCGTGAAGGAACTGCGCGCGCTAGGCATTCAACCGGATATTCTATTGTGCCGTTCCGAGCGTCCGCTTTCGCAGGAAGTGAAGGAGAAGATCGGTCTGTTCTGCGACGTGGCGTCAGAAGGCGTGATCACCGCACGCGACGTGGATTCGGTGTATGAAGTGCCGTTGGGATTCGCGGAGCAGAAGGTGGATGAAACCGCGCTGAGACTGCTTCATCTGGAGGCGGGCCCGCGCAACATGGCTCGCTGGACGGACATGATCGACCGCCTGAAACATCCGGAACGGACGGTGGAGATCGGGCTGGTGGGGAAGTATGTCGAATATGAGGACTCCTATAAGAGTTTGAAAGAGGCGCTGCTGCACGGTGGGCTGGAGCACAGCGCGAAGGTCAATATTCACTGGATTGAGGCCGAACATTTGACCTGGCCCGATTGCAAACGGCAGCTTTCGAAATACGATGGCATTCTGGTGCCGGGCGGCTTCGGCAAGCGTGGTATTGAAGGCATGATTCACGCCATCCGGTTCGCGCGGGAGTATAAGGTGCCGTACTTCGGCATCTGCCTGGGCATGCAGACGATGGTGATTGAGTTTGCGCGTAACGTTTGCGGATTGGCCGATGCAAATTCCACGGAGTTCGATCAGGCTACCGAGCAGCGGGTCATTTATAAGCTGCGCGAGTTGAGAGGCGTGGACGAATTGGGCGGCACGATGCGGTTGGGCGCCTATCCGTGCCAATTGGCCGAGGGCAGCTTTGCGCGCGAGGCGTATGGGGCAGCTGAAATCAGCGAACGGCATCGCCATCGCTACGAATTCAATCGCGAGTTTGAAAAGATTCTCACGGCGAACGGATTGCGGCTAACGGGCGAGACTCCGGACAAGGTTTACGTTGAGATCTGTGAGATCGCGAACCATCCCTGGTATCTAGGCTGCCAGTTCCATCCCGAATTCAAATCGAAGCCGCTGGAACCGCATCCGCTGTTCAGCGCGTTTGTGGGCGCCGCCCTGCATCATCGGAAGGGTCAGTTGGATCTGGATGAATCGCCGGAGATGCTGGTAGCCGCGCCGTCCCATGCCGATTGAATTCGGAGCGGGCCATCCGCTGGGGCTGATCGCCGGGCCGTGCGTGATTGAGAGTGAAGAGCACGTCCACTTTCTGGCGAACGAGATTCGCAAGATTGCGGGGAATTTCGTGTTCAAGGCGTCGTTCGATAAGGCGAACCGCAGCAGTTCGGCGTCTTATCGGGGTCCGGGATTGCAGGAAGGTCTGCGGATCTTGAGCGGTCTGCGCCGCGAAGGATTTCAGGTGCTGACGGATATACATGAACCGGCGCAGGCGGAGGCGGCGGCCGAGGCGGTGGATATTTTGCAGATCCCCGCGTTCCTTTGCCGGCAAACCGACCTGCTGATTGCGGCGGGACGCACGGGCAAGATTGTGAATATTAAGAAGGGGCAGTTTGTTTCGCCGTACGATATTCGCCACGCCGCGGACAAGGTTGCTTCGACTGGAAATAACCAGATCATTCTTACGGAGCGCGGCTCTTCGTTTGGCTATAACAATCTGGTGGTGGATATGCGTGGACTGGTGATTATGCGGGGCCACGGATACCCGGTGGTTTTCGATGCGACGCACAGTGTGCAGCTTCCCGGCGCGGCGGGCAGCGCCTCGGGCGGACAGCCGGAATTCATTGCACCACTTTCGCGCGCGGCGGTGGCGGCGGGCGTGGACGGGGTTTTTGTGGAAGTGCATGAAGAGCCGGCGCGGGCGCTGTCGGATGGCGCGAATGCGCTGCGGCTGGATTTGCTGGCTGGGCTGCTGGCTAGTTTGCGGAGGGTACGGGAAGCTAGTTTGGCTGGTTAGGGGATTTGGGGCCTTGAGGCGGCGAGGTTCGTAGAAATCGGAAAGTAACTTTAGCGGAGCTGTTGGGACTCCGCGTTCTACATGGATTTGATCTCCAATTCCAGGGTGAGGATCGCATAGCGCTCGCGACCGTTCCCGGCGAGGCCGGGAGCCAGCGGCACCACCGCCGCTTTTGAGATCAGCTTCACCCAGGAGTTCTATTTTTCTTTGTATCCGCGACGTGCATTGGTCTTGGCATTGACCCGTGCTTTCGAATCGCGGCGCTCACGAACGGTTGCCATTCAGTTTCGATCTCGCGGCCGACGACCAGTATGTCGATCAGGCCCTGGTGGTAGAGATCGTAGAATCTAAGGAGGTCTGACTTGCGGGCCGTCCATTGCGCTTTGCCGTCGAGCAGAACCGCGTGCTCCACATGCAGTTTCGTGCGCTTTTCGAAGTCTCTCAGCTCACGTCCGACGAGGGAGCACTCATAAACCGCATCGCTCATTTTACTGCCGCCGCTCGTCGTGCCCCAGTATTCCTTAATTTCCCAGACCAAGAACGGATCAACCAACGCCGGAACCGCTCCGTCAAGGTTGCGCGCGGTTACGTGCAGTTGTTCGTTCGCTACCCACACGCAACGCCGTTGGGGATTCGGTTCGATGGTCACTCCGAACTCGGTGCACACGGCTTCCGCCAATCGAGTGGTCGTAAGCACCATCGCCTTTGAAGACTGGTGGTGATCCAGATTCTTGGTTTGGGTAGTCTTCGGGACCTCGTGGAACTTCTTTTTACAGAACGCTGTGGCCTCCTCTTCCGTCCGGAGCAGTTTGTCACCCGCGCTCCAAAGCGTGCTGCGAAAGGCAAGGTAATCGAGCAGCAGCATAGCGACGTCGCCCTCCAATTTGAGCTTGATCTTGCCAACCTTCGCGGCGCTCTCCGTCTTCAGTGCCGTGACGAACGATTCCTTTTCCTCATTGGTTGTGATGCTGAGGTAGTATCGGACCAGTTCCCAGACGGGATGTTCCCAGCCGAGCACGTGCCATTTGTTAGTCTTCATCGTAAGCCGCTGCCATCAAGAAGTTCGTAGCGCAATCCATCGATTGAAGTCCCTCGTTTCTGCTCGAACTCGATCCGCTGCTTGATCAGGGTCGAGACCTTCGCGTCAATTTCGTATCCGACAGATCTGCGGCCTGAAAGGTGCGCCGCCAGCATGGTCGCACCCGTTCCCATATAAGGATCGAGAACGGTATCGCCAACGTAACTGTACATGCGAATCATCCGCGTTGGAATCTCCAACGGGAAGATCGCCGGGTGGTGTCGGAACTTTTCGGAGATGCTCTCAATTCGCCACCATTGCTGGCTCCATACGCGCCACTCCTCGAGGCTGTATTTGCTCTTTTCTCGGACTGTTTGCTTTACGTGGCGCTTTCCTGGCTTTGCAAAAACATAAAGGTTCTCGAAATATACGTTGTTGTAGACCGTCATCGGGTACGGGTACGACCCCAACAGCGGACCGCCCATGTTTCGGGTATAGCCCTTGTCCCAGATGAACCTTTCGAGCAAGACAAATCCGGCATCAACCGTGATCTGCAGGAGGTCCGGACCAAGAGGTACACGAAGCAGGGTACCGAGCTTGGGGTACCGATATTTCGTGAGGATGTCGCCAACGTTCAAGGCGAAGCGCCCCCCTGGAATGGTAACCCTATGAATCTCACTTACGACAGTGCGATAGTGGTCGAGGAAGCCGCCATAATCGAACTCCTGCCCCTTATGAAAGAGGGTGGCGACGTAGGGTGGCGAGGTGACCGTCAGGTGAACAGAATCGTTATGGAGTTGGTCCATTCGCTCCGATGAGTGGAGATAGACGGCGTGGTCGACCGAAGGCTGCGCGGTTTCCGGCGTATCCGGTTTTCTCGATTTAGGGCTGGCCATACGATGGAATGTTGATTCTGAAGGAGTTAATTCACTAGCATGATGGACGACGATGAGTAAAGCCACCGCACTACAATTCCAGTTCTCCTTCAAGGCCGACCCGATTCTAAAATGGGCGGGTGGAAAACAGATTATAGCCCGGATGCTTGTTGAGTTCTTCCCCAAGACGTATCGGCGCTACTACGATCCTTTCGTGGGTGGCTGTTCGGTTGCGCTGGAGAGTGCTTCTAGCGGAGGCGTGCTGAACGATCAAAATGCCTGGCTGATCGACACCTATCGCGCAATCCGAAATGACTGGCGGCGCGTGGCCAAGATCCTCGACACCATGCAAAATACCGAAGAGGAGTTTTACAGGATTCGGCACGTCGACCCGCGAACGCTGGATGAATTCGCTCGCGCGGCAACGCTCATCTACCTAAACAAGACATGCTTCCGGGGATTGTTCAGGGTGAACAAGCTCAATCATTTCAACGTGCCATACGGCAAGTACGACAGGCGCTACTACGATCCAGCAAATCTAGCGGCCTTTGCTGCGTTCATCGGCACTTTCGAACTTCGAGTAGGGGATTTCGAGCTGGCCTTGGCCGATGCGGGTCCTGAGGACTTCGTCTATCTCGATCCTCCATACCACCGGATAGGCGGGTACTCTGATTTCAATCGGTACACCAGTGGCCAGTTCAAGGAAATGGACCACCTTCGTTTGAGAAACGTTTGCGTAGAGTTGGATAGGCGCGGGATTCGCTGGCTACAAAGCAATAGCAGCACAGCGTTAATTCGGGAGCTCTACGGAAACTTTCACGTTTCAGAGATCACCAACCGCCGCGAGATCAACTTGAACAGCAAGGACCGCGACGTCAAGGAATTGGTGATTAGGAATTTTTAGCCCGGCATTTGGTTCGACGGTTGTAGACCGTGCCTACTTGGGGACAGACGCGTGATTCGTGCGCGAATGCCATGGGCCGGTAGCTGGCACTGTGAACCCTATCCAGGCCTTCACGGCGACAATAAATTGACGCGAACTCTCGATTCCGAAAATGGTACTTTCGGAATCCCCGATCCTGTGGGCCTTTCGCTTGCGGCCTTGGCACGTCAGGTGACGAACAGGCACGCGCGGATCAACTGCGCCGAAAAGATGATCGCCATGACGAATCTCGGAAGGTCCGTCCCGGTGGAGATAAAGCGATGCGAACCCGGTTCCCGGGCGATGTTGTCAATCACGTCGCTGCCCAACTCCGTACGGTATGCCTTCGCCAGCGCACTGGTATCGAAAAAATACCCCGGCACTTAGCGATCTCGTCGTTCTTCGATCACCGCTCCGGATAGGGAACCGCGAATGGTCGCGAGTGCACGGCGGACGTCATCGAGGCTGACTTGGTCTCCGGCTGCATTCGTCCACTCCTCCGATGAAACCAATAGTGGATGATCGCGAAGAAAAATGCATTCGTCGGAGATTGTTACGGTAACCTCTTGCCTTTCCTGAAGTAGAAGGGGTTCGAGCGGACGTAATACTCCGCCTTCATAGACAGCCTGGACGGTGCGCTCCATAGATCTAGTGTAAGCCAATAACCTGAGATTTCGGTTCCGCGAATCCGCGGGCTACAGCCCACTCAAGAACGTGCGTACCAGAAATGCGGCCATCTGCCCGCGTGTGGTTGCGGCGGTGCCGCAATACTGAGTGGTGGAACAGCCCGACGTGACCCCCAAGTCGCGCATCTTCTGCACGTATGCAAATTCAGCGGCATTCGCGGCAACATCAGTGAAATATGGCGTCTGGGTATAGACGAAGCTATTCCCGAATTTGCTGCGAATCAAGAATACGGCCATCTGTGCGCGGGTAACCTGGCTATCCGGACAATAGAGCGCTGGGGCCGTGGAGCAGCCGAGCGTGATGCCAAGCTCTTTCATCTTCTGGATGTAACGGAAGAAGGGATGCGTGACCGGAACATCATTGAAATACGGAACGCTCCCCGCCGTGAACTGGTTTGAGCCGAGAACACCGCGAACCACAAAGACGGCCATCTGACCGCGCGTGGTGGAATCGTTGGGACAATACTGCACGGTGGAGCAGCCGGAGGTGATGCCGTAACTCTTGATCAGGCTCACATAGTCTGAGAGCGGATCGGTGGCCGCTACGTCGCTAAAAACGCTGGCCGCATTGTAGGGAGACTGGATCACCTGCAGCGTCAGCGTCCCGGCCGATACGATGGTTGCCCGCGGCAAGGACGACGCGTTGACCTGCGCGGTGAGAGTTTCCGTTGCCCCGCCGGGCACCACGCTAGCCGTTAGCCCCAACCAGGCCGCGTGACTGGCCAATGACCAGGAGCACGAGCCGGATTGCGGAAGCGTCAAAACAGCGGTACCGCCAATGCCGGCAAATGTCACTGCTTGTGCCGGCAAGGGAGTGGTACAAGCGGTGAGAGCGGCCGTGCCCGTTTGCGTAATGAGAAGCTGGCGGGAGCCGATGGCGATGGTGGCCGTACGGCTGGAGGTCCCGGTATTTGCGTCCGCCGCAAAGCCAACGGCCGCTGACCCATTTCCGGTGGAAGCTCCGGACCAATGCAACCAGCTTGCGGTTGAGGTGATCTGCCAGCCGCAGTTTGCCGCCGCCGTTACGCTCACCGAGGCCGCTCCGCCGCCGGCGCCGAACTGGGTGACCGTGGAGGAGAGCGAATAATCGCAACCGAGTATCGGCCCAAGGGTTAAGAGAGCCGTCGCGAATTTGCCGTACACTCCGGTGGCAAAAGCCGGATTGCAGGCGCTCAACAAGCTGCCTTGCAATCCACCCGTCAATGTTCCCACGATTTTCCCGTCCTGCGAAATCAGCGGCGAACCAGAAGACCCCGGTTCGGTGTACCCCTCGCCCGGATCGAAATTGACGAAGATGTTGTTACCGGCAGGCATAATCTCGCCCTCAATGTTGGCAGCCTGTGCGCGGTCGCGCGTGGCGAAGCTAATTCGTTTGGAGTTTGGTGCGCTTCCGTCGACTACATGGCCGGGATGATGGATGGCTACCACCGCGGCGCCTGTGGCTGGCTCTGTACCGCCGGTCCACGGCAGAAAAGTTGATCCGGCGGGAGCGGCTGCCGATAACAGCATCAGACTAAAATCTCCCTGGGCAATGGGAGCGCTGGCAAGGTAGCGGGCGCCGGTGACCTTCGGGACGGAGAAATAATCCGGCGAAGCGCCATTGCACGTGGGTGCCTGGTATTGAAAATGAGCGACCACGGTCCGCGCCGTGGCGTCGTCCGAGACACAGTGATTGGCTGTGGCGAAATAGGGCTGGCCGCTGTTGGCTTGATCCGCTATCAAAGAGCCGGTGCAGAGAAAAGACGCTCCGCCGGTGGTGAACATGATGCTGGCCACCGCG
>JBBRNO010000013.1:0-87287 GCA_038230275.1 Bryobacterales bacterium | reverse complement strand
GGGTCTGGGCTCGGCCAAATTCGGCAATTTCCTGGCGTTCAATGTCCTCCGATCCGGACGCTTTTTGGATACGCCGGAGTTCCGTCCGGTGCACGCGGTGGGCAACAACGCCACCATTTTCGACCGCGTGGATTATCAGCCCACCGGGAAAGATTCTCTCCACCTGAATCTGTTTCTAGCCCGCAACTGGTTCCAGACGCCAAACACGTACGATCAACCGAACCAGGATCAGCGACAGAAGGTGAACACGTTCAATATCGCGCCCGGATACCAGCGGACCATTAGTCCGTCCACCTTGCTGACGGTGAACACATTTGTTCGCCAGGACAACGTCCACTACTATTCCAGCCGCGACCCTTTCGATGATACACCGGCCACCATCAATCAAGACCGCCGCTTGACCAACTATGGAGTGAAGAGCGATGTCTCCCATGTGCGCGGCCGTCACAACATCAAGTTCGGCGCGCAGATCATGCAAACCAGGTTGAAGGAAAGTTTCAGCACGGCCCTGACCGACCCCTCGTTCAACGCAGTGTGCCTGGATCAATCGGGGACGCCGCAGGGGCTGCCGTCGATTACGAATCCGGCGCTCTGCGCGGGCCAGGGATTCGTTGTTAATCCAGATCTGTTGCCGGGGCTGGTTCCTTTCGACCTGACCCGCGGCGGCGCGCTGTTCCATTTCAACGACCGCGGGAATATCAACCAGTTCGCGGCCTTCGTCCAGGATTCCATTACCGCCGGCGGCCTCACGTTGAGCCTGGGGCTGCGGCTAGACCGGTATAGCGGGCTGAGCAAAGATACCAGCCTGCAACCACGCATCGGCGCGTCGTATCTTTTCAAGCCGACGAACACGGTGCTGCGGGCGGGCTATTCGCGCACAATGGAATCGCCGTACAACGAAAATTTGCTACTGTCCGGTTCGGGCGCGTTCGGGTCACAGGCCGTGAAACCGTTGCAGCCGGGACATCGGAACCAATACAACGTTGGATTTCAACAAGCGGTGCACAAGATTCTGCTGCTGGATGCGGATTACTTCCTCAAGTTCACTGACAATGCATACGACTTCGATGTCTTGCTGAACACGCCAGTCGCGTTTCCCATTTCGTGGCGCAAATCGAAGATCGACGGCATTTCCCTGCGCCTGAGCACGCCAAATCTTCATGGCTTCCAGGCATTCACCACCATGGGGCACACACGCGCGCGGTTTTTCGGACCTGAGAACGGAGGGCTCCTCTTCAACTCGCCGGTGGATAATCCGGTGTTCCGCATCGACCACGATCAGGCTTTCCAGCAAACCACGAACCTTCGTTATCAGCGCCCGCATAACGGACTGTGGGGCGCATTTACCTGGCGCTACGATAGCGGCCTGGTGGCCGGCGCCGTTCCGGACCAGGCAACGGCACTGGGACTTACTGGCGCACAGCAGGCGGCGATCGGCGTAGTTTGCGGCTCGCAACTAGCAACAGTGAGCAATCCGATCACGTCCTGCGCCGCCGGATTTAACGCCACGCGGTTGCGCATTCCGAGCGAGGGAACGGCGAACGACGATACGAATCCACCACGGATTGCGCCTCGCCACTTATTCGATCTCGCTGCCGGAACTGATAATTTACTCCACAGCGAGGGTGCGCGAGTAACACTGCACCTAACGGTGGTGAACATCATGAACAGCGAAGTCTTGTACAATTTTCTGTCCACCTTCAGCGGTACACACTTTGTGACGCCGCGGTCGTATCAGGCGCAGATCGGTTTCATTTTTTGAAGTACGACTTTTAACTACGGCGAATCATCACGGGTGCGCCGCCCGCGGAGTATGGCGAGATCAGCCACAGATCCGTTTTGTGCTTAAGTAATTGCTATGGATTTAGCCTCGAAGCTAACCGGGCGCTCTTTCTCCCGCTCACACCAGGGCGCGAACGAAGCAGACATCAAGCTGACATCAAGCTGACATCCTGCAGGCCTAGGATGGAAGAAGGCTGGGTGACCGTTCGGAATTGAATCGTTTGCAGGAGCTTTACAACGAGGCGGTTGATCGATGGGGCGCCGCCATTCGCGAAGAAGAAGGTCTGGCAACCCCGGATCACTCGATTACGGCCTGGGAGCGTTGGGAGCAAGTAAGATTTAAGGCACAGGAAGCGCAGGATCAGGCGTCGGTCGCGAACGAAGCATACAAGGACGCTCTGCGGCATCTCGATTACGACATCTGAGGCGTCCCCACTTGTGCACCCCATCCGCACCTGGAACTCCCCCCGGGCGACAATCGCACACGCTCGCGGGAGATCTGGTAAAGCCCCCATCCCAAATGGGAACCTGCCGAGGCTATTTGGGGAGTTCGCTCACTATGGTCAGAACCAGTCCGCACAATCTTCAAATTCCGCAGTTGATCCATGATCTTGATCAGATCCACTCAGAGATGCTGAATCTGGTGACCGAGAATCTTTCTTTGATCGGCCACATCCATGAAAACAATCAGGCCAGCGCCCGCAATCTGCTCCACTACCTCGCGCTGCGGCGGCACGACATTCGAGATTTGCAGGAACGGCTTGCCGCGCTTGGGCTCTCGTCCCTGGGGCGCACCGAAGCGCATGTGTTGAGCGCGGTGACGACTGTGATAGACGTTCTCTCCCGGCTGAACCCCACCGATTCGCTTGGCGGCCCCGTGTCGGACTCTTCGTCCGAGCGCGCAGAGGGCCGGCGGTTGCTGGAGCAAAACACGGAGATATTGCTGGGGGCGGCTCCCCAAAACCGGAGAGTCCGTATTATGGTTACGATGCCTTCGGAAGCGGCCACCTGCTACGAACTGGTTCGCGACCTCGTGGTAAGCGGCATGGACTGTATGCGCATCAATTGCGCGCACGATGGACAGGAAGCCTGGTCCGGTATGATCCGCAATCTTCGACAAGCCGAACAAGAGACAGGAAAGCGTTGCAAGGTCGAGATGGACGTCGCGGGACCAAAGTTGCGCACGGGCTCGATCAAGGCGGGTGCCGCCGTTGTGAAATGGCGGCCGCAGCGAGACGCTTTCGGCCGGGTGGAGGTTCCGGCCCGCATCTGGCTGACACCCGCCGCTCATCCCGAGACCCCTTCCGGCCACGCGAGTGCCTGCCTTCTTGTGCCCGGACGCTTTCTGTCCACTCTCGATCCCAGCATCGAGATTCGACTGACGGATGCCCGGGGCTCTAAACGGTCGATGAGGGTTTGCGAGGCCGCCGGCAAGAGCCGTTGGGCCGAATGCGGCCAGACCGCTTACGTGACACAGGGAACGGTGCTCACGGCGAGAGTGAAACATCAGCTCCGGAGCACACGGGTCGGCGTATTGCCGCCACAGCCGCAGTCGCTGGTGTTGAAGCAGGGCGACACACTGATCCTGACCCGCTCGCTGGAGCCGGGGCGGCCCGCTGAGTTCGGCAAGGATGGTCATTTGGTCAGTCCCGCTCGGATCGGAGTCACTCTCCCCGAATTCTTCACTTGCGTCCAGCCTGGAGAGCCGGTCTGGCTGGATGATGGAATGATCGGCGGGAGCATCTCGGCGGTCGAGCCGGATCAGGTCCGCGTCGAGATCACACACGCGCGGGCAGGCGGAGGCAAGCTCGGCGCGGAGAAGGGTATCAACGTCCCGGAGTCCGACTTGAAAGTGGCCTCCCTGACGGAGGAAGACCTGGGAAATCTGCAATTCATTGCGACACATGCGGATATCCTGGGCTCCTCGTTCGTCCGCACCGAAGAGGACGTCCGCAATCTGCACGCCCGGCTGGCTGAATTAAACGCAACAGATCTGGGGATCGTGTTAAAGATCGAAACACGCCAAGGATTCGAGAATCTTCCTCGGCTTCTTCTGGAGGCGATGAGGAGACGCGGCGCCGGCGTTATGATCGCGCGGGGAGACCTCGCGATTGAGTGCGGATTCGAGAGGATGGCGGAAATACAGGAAGAAATCCTGTGGATCTCGGAGGCCGCTCACGTGCCGGTGATCTGGGCCACGCAAGTTCTGGAGTCGCTGGCGAAGTCCGGCATCCCGTCGCGCTCGGAGATTACCGACGCTGCGATGGGAGAGCGCGCCGAATGCGTCATGCTCAATAAAGGGCCTTACGTGCTGGAAGCGGTAAAGACACTTGGAGACATCATGTGCCGGATGGAGGCTCACCAGGAAAAGAAGAGCTCGACGCTTAGGAAACTGAGCGTCGCTGCCGGATTTTCCGCTGCCGAGCAGAATGCGGAACATGATGACGGCCATCCCTAAAAGGCGACATCGCTTTACGCCGGGAGTGCGAGGAGGGGCGAACGGGCTGAAATGGTGGGCTCGAGATGACTCGAACATCCGACCTCTTCCGTGTCAAGGAAGCGCTCTAACCAACTGAGCTACGAGCCCATTTCTGTCCGAATTTCCAATATAACACGCCTACCATGAGGAGTCGAAATCGGATTACTGCTGTTAAGCTATGGAAGAGGATTTTCCGATGCGGCTCTTCACTGGCATTTCAATTTGTCCAGAGATCATCAACCATCTTTCCCATCTCTTGGACCACCTTCGTCCAACGGCACATCTTAAGTGGTCGCCAGTCTATAACTTGCATATCACCACAAAATTCATCGGGGAGTGGCCGGATGACCGTGTCCAGGAATTGATCGATGGGCTACGGAGCATGCCGCCACAGCGCCCGATAGAACTCGCTGTCAACGGACTGGGTTGGCTGCCGAATCCTCATCATCCCACCCTGCTATTCGCTGCGGTACATGCAACGGAAACGTTGGCGGCACTTGCCGGTTCCATCGGAGCAGAGTTGCAAAGACTGGGAGTTCCTCCCGACGCGCGGCCATTTTTCCCGCACATCACGCTCGCCCGGATTAAGGAGCAACATCCCATGGTCGAGTTGAAGCACGCCATCGCCACCCTGCCATCGGTAGACTTCGGTAGCTTCACCGCATCCAAATTTCATCTCTTCCACAGTTGCCGCGGACCGGCCCGCTCGGTCTACACTCATCTTGCGGACTACCCACTGACCGGAAAATGAGCCCCCTTCTCGTTCTTGCCGCCGCCTACCTCATTGGCGCTATTCCGTTCGGCTATTTGATGGTGAAGATGAAGAGCGGGGAAGACGTCCGGTCCATGGGCAGCGGCAACATTGGCGCCACCAATGTGCTTCGCACTACGGGACGGGCCGCTGGCATCGTGACGCTGCTGCTCGATATTGGAAAAGGGGCGCTCGCCGTTTGGATTGCCGGCCGTGCGACGAACGGATCATCCCTGTGGATGAGCGCCGCCGCGCTGGCGGTGATGGCCGGGCACGCCTATCCGGTATTCCTGAATTTTCACGGCGGCAAAGCAGTGGCCAGCTTCGTGGGCGCGTTCCTGTATCTGACGCCGCTGCCGTTACTGGCGACGCTGCTTCTCTTTGTGGCCATCGTGGCCGCATCCCGATTCATTTCGCTGGCGTCGGTGGTGGGTGCCGGCTGCTTTCCGCTGGCGGTGTTTCTGATCGATCATCCGCCATTTCCCGTCCTGGCGGCCTCGCTCGTTGCCGGGGCATTTATCGTCATCCGGCACAATTCCAATATGAAGCGGATTCGAGCTGGAAACGAGAATGTCTTCTCCTTCGGGGGACGACGCTGATGAAGCAGTTAGCGATTCTAGGTGCAGGTAGCTGGGGCACGGCGCTTTCCATCGTACTGGCGCCCCGGTTTGAAACGGTACGTTTGTGGGCACACGAACCCGAACTTGTATCGCGGATGGACGCAACCCGGCAGAACGATCTCTATCTCCCGGGATTTCAGTTGCCGGCTAATGTGCTGCCTACGAATGATTTCGCGACGGCCCTGGCGGGAACCAGCATCATTCTTGGAGTCACCCCTTCCCACCACCTTCGCAGGGTCTTCACACAGATCTTGCCGTATTTGGCTCCGGAGGTGTCCTTCGTCAGCGCTGCCAAAGGGATAGAGAACGGAACCCTGATGCGCATGTCGGAGGTGATTCGCGATGTGCTTCCGCTGCGAAACGAACCCAAAATCGCGGTTCTCTCCGGCCCCACATTTGCCCGGGAAGTGGCCAGCGGACAACCCACGGCAGTAGTAATCTCATCGGAAGACCATCAATTCGCGGCACTGATTCAAGCCGCGTTCTCCGGCCCTACGTTTCGGCTCTATACCAATGCGGACCCCATCGGCGTGGAGGTGGGGGCTGCCCTGAAGAACGTGATCGCCATAGGCGCGGGCATCTGCCAGGGCCTGCATCTTGGTAGCAACGCGGTGGCTGCGCTGGTAACTAGAGGATTGGCCGAAATTTCGCGTCTGGCTGTCGCCATGGGTGGAGATCCGCGGACGCTCTCCGGCCTGGCTGGCTTGGGTGATTTGGTTCTAACGTGCAACGGCGAGTTGAGCAGGAATCGAAAAGTTGGAATTGCGCTGGCGGAGGGGTTGACCCTTGACAATATCCTGGCTAGTACGAACGCGGTGGCGGAAGGGGTGCAGACAACCTACGCGGCAGTCGATCTAGCTAAGAAGTATGGGACTGAAATGCCCATCATCGAACAGATGTACGCCGTCTTACGGCTGAATCGGCCGCCGAAAGAGGCGATCCGGGAATTGATGGAGCGTTCGTTGAAACGAGAGTGAGTTCGGATCGGAACCCAATGAACAAGCCCGAAGCGCCGCAACCTTCTGGACCTGATCGTGTTCGATCAGATATGACGTCGGCCTTCGCCCTGGAACGAGATGCCGAACTGATGCTTCGAGTTCGGGACGGCGACTCGGTCAGTTTCGGGTTGTTGCTGGAACGGCATCGGAGTCCGGTGATTCACTTTTTGTACCGGATGGTTCTCAACCATGCGATTGCGGAAGAGTTGGCGCAGGAAGTGTTTCTTCGTGTTTACCGATCCAGGGCCACCTACGAGCCCACCGCGAAGTTCACAACGTGGCTGTTTCGCATCGCCACTCATCTGGCGCTGAATTGGATTCGCGACAAGAAGAACGAAAAAAATCAGGAACAGTTGGACGCGGATCCCAAGGAAGGGATAGGCCTGCAGGTTGCCGATGTTCGGCCAACGGTCGAACAGACAATGGTTCGCGATGTCAGGATGCGAGAAGTCAGAAATGCAATTGAGACGCTCCCCTCCAAACAGAGGGCGGCGGTGTTGATGCACAAATACCAGGAAATGGAGTATTCTCAGATCGCGAAGATCTTGCGATGTTCAGAGTCGGCCGTAAAGTCATTACTGTTTCGAGCCTATGAGACTTTGCGGTTGCGGCTGGCGCACTTGGCTTGAAAGTGGGCGGTATAGACGGCAAATTTATGCAGTGTCCAATTAGAACGAAAGAAAACCCTGAAGTCCTTATCGAGTATTCCTCTGGAAGGTTGACTCCGGCCGTGGCCGCGATGTTTCAGAGTCATGTGGAATCGTGCGCGGATTGCCGTGCTTTCTCCAAAGCTCAACGAGCGGCCTGGGACGCGCTGGACTCGTGGGAGCCGATGCCGATCACAGCGGACTTCGACCGGAAGTTATACGCCCGAATCGACGAATACGAGAAAAGCGGTTGGTGGACCAAGCTTTGGCATCGGAGTACGTGGCAGTCCGGTTCCTTCGGGTCCGCAATGCCAATCGCCACGGCCTGCGTGACGCTGGCTGTTGGAGTAATGCTGTATCTGCCATTGAACAACAAACCGGCGATGGATTTGAGTGCGCCACAGACGAAGATTGAGAGTTCAGATCTGGACCAGATCGAGACTACCCTGGAAGACATCGAGATGTTTAAACAGCTTACACCGGCAGCTGCCAGAAGTTGATCGCGGATAACAGAAGGAGAAATGGCTTCGTTTCGTAAACTCCCGCTGCTGGCGATGCTGTTGCTGGTGCAGTTTCTTTACGCGCAGCCGAAGAAGCAGACTACCGTCCGCCCTCCGCGCGCCAGGCTCAATGCAATTGACAAGTTGAGCCGGATGCCACCCGCCCAGAGGCAGCGGGAACTGGAAAAATTATCTCCGGAACGCCGGGCCAAGGTGGAAGACCGTTTGGAAAAGTATAACCGGCTTCCACAAGCACAAAAAGAACGCCTCCGGGTCCAAACCGAGACTTTCCAGAACCTACCTCCGGAAAGGCAGGAAGCGGTGCGGAAGATGTTTCGGCGATTTAATAACCTTCCCGAAGACCGGCGCCAACCCGTCCGTGAAGAACTACGTCATCTCCGGGGAATGCCGGAGCCCGAGCGTACGGCGCGCATTAATAGTGAAGAGTTTCGCACCAAGTATTCCCCCGGAGAACGTCAGATTCTGGAAAACCTGACCACCTTGGTTCCGCCCGACTAGCCTCTCAAAATTTCGCTGAGAAATTTGCCACTCTTTCCGCACCTAGATGCCAGGAAGTGAGCAGATGCAAACCGACGCGTATCAACAGTTGTTGCTTAATGAAAAGGCGAACGTTCTCGCTAGTCTTGGCTTTAGACCGGCAGCGACGGCCGCTGAGGGGCGGCTTGGAGAAGAAGACCAAGCCCAGGTATCGAATGACGAATTCGTTTCGATGCGCCTGAATAATCTGGAATACCAGAAGCTCCGCCTGCTGAATTCCGCGCTCGATCGCCTGCGCGAAGGTGAGTACGGTGTTTGCACACGCTGTAACAAACCGATTCCGCCACGCCGGCTGCAAGTGCTTCCTTGGGCAAAATACTGCGTGCCCTGTCACGAATACATCACTCTGAACGAAGCTGAAGAAGAATTCGATGCTGGTTCTTCCGGCAGCTTCGACGAAGTTCACTGAAGTTTGGAGGCGCGGGACGGGATCGAACCGCCGGATAAAGGCTTTGCAGGCCTCTGCCTTACCACTTGGCTACCGCGCCCGATTTAGGTGTCCGAAGGCAAACTTATTTTGGAGGCGCGAGACGGAGTTGAACCGACGATGGGGGTTTTGCAGACCCCTGCCTTACCACTTGGCTACCGCGCCCAAAAATGAGAGTTCTTCTCAGGAATACCGCGTTCCGCTATGTAAAGTCAATCAGGGAGGCATCTATTTGATGCATCTATTTCGGCACAACGGCAAGATTGCCCGACGCATAGCCGGAATGCACGGGCTTCACGGCGCTCAGTGGAGCG
Source organism: Bryobacterales bacterium (assembly GCA_038230275.1). Taxonomy (GTDB): domain Bacteria; phylum Acidobacteriota; class Terriglobia; order Bryobacterales; family Bryobacteraceae; genus JANXXV01. Next base: position 78,211 of record JBBRNO010000013.1, on the reverse strand, counting down.
CCCAATCTTTATCGCCGTACTTGCGCTCGAACTTCGACACCGCGTCGCTGTATTCCTTTAACATCCGCTCCTTCTCCGGTGGCAGCGCGAACGAATAGACCAAACTGTCCCGCCCAATTTGTACGATTTCGCTCCAAGTCAAATGAAAGTTCGTTACGGCGGTGAAGTACTCATCGGTCAGGTTCGAATCCCAAACGCCCGGGTCATCGGTATTCAAGCACACCGGAATACCGAAGCGCAGGTATTCGGGGAACGGGTGCTTGCTGAGATCGGGCACGTACTACAGTAGCTTGTTACTGATCAGGTTGACCTCCACCAGGTATTTGCGATTCTGCATCAGCAGCATGGTGTCCGGGTCTGAGATCAGGTTTACGGCGTGTCCCACACGGGTAGCGCCCAACATCAGAGTGCGCCGGACATCGTTGCCCGGCGAATCCACTTCCCCGCCGTGAATGGAAAGTGGAATGCCGCTATAGGTGCTCCGCATCTTGCGGAATGTATCTAGAAATCGCAAGGGGTGCCCTTTGTGGTTATCCTCCCGGCCCGCCATGTTGATGCCTACCCACAAATCGCGATGCGCATCGACGAACTTGTAGGCACGCTCCAGATTTGCCTCCGCATTAGGATCGTAACGAATGATGGTCAGCAGAAATCGCACGGTCACCCCAGTGGCCTTGGCATCGGGACGGTTTAGCGCATCGCGGAATATTTGCACACCCGTCTCCGGATCAAGCGGATTACCCTGATGGTCCTGCATCAACAGGGCACTCGCCTGCGTTTCCAGATAGCGTAAACCCTGGGCGGAATTGCGCTTCATGTTCTCGACCAGAAGGTCCGCGGCCAGCCAAGGGTCACGCAGCAGTTCGCCTTCCCGCCTGACGATCGCCTCGAAGAATTCCTTGCGCCCTTCGCCCTCCTTGTCCAATTTCATGGAGGAAAGCCATTCCGACTTCAGTTCCGGGGAAAGCGAGGATAGCCTCTGGTATTCGGCCTTCCGGCACTCGGAAAGCTTGAGATACGTGGACCGCTGGATCACGCGAAATCGGAGCACCGGCTCGGTGCTGTCGGTGCAGAAATCTATCCGCGTACGGGTGTAGAATTCATTCCCGTTTGTGCGCTTCGCATCGGTGGCTGCGTCATACCACTGTTCGGCCATATTGGAGAGGCCGAAGTGATTGTGCAGGTCGCCCCCTTTGGGCAGGTCCCATAACAAAGCGTAGAGTTGCACTCTGGTGGCGGTCTTCGTGATGGCGGTGAACTGCTCATCGAATGAGCCTGCGGACGCAGCCCCGAGCCACGCCACGGCGCAGACGGCCAGCCGGAGGAGAGATGTATTATTCACCGGGAATCGCCTTCTCCCATTTGGACCAGTCTTTCAGCAGCTCATGCAAAACAGTGCTGCCCACCTGGTAGGCCGATTCCAGCGCGGCGCGGCCGCCGATGTACTCACGAAACAGACTACTGGCAGCCGTTTGGCCGGGCGGGGGTGCACAGTAGTTGCTGCCGGTGCGAAGGACCAGCACACGCTGGAAATCTACTTTGTGGATCCGCTGCAATCGGGTTAAGGCGGTGGCGGTGCCGTTATCCTCCATGTTCGTCATGACGAAATTTCCCTTGCCGCCGGTCCACATCTTTACCCAGTCGTTGGCCCAAAGGGTTAGTACCGCGCCATGCCAATACGTGCTTGACCCTAAGCTATCACCCTTCAGGACGAATGGCGGCAACATTGCTTTCGGATATCCCGTCTAGGTGGCACGAAAGCGGTCCAGCTCCGGCGTATCGTAAAGCTTCAGATTCCTGGTCAATTGATAGGCCCATTCCACCAGTTTCGGATTCAGTTGAAAGACCATGTTCTCGGGAATCTTGCCCGATGCCGGCATCTCGCCGGGCCTTTTTGCCCCGGTGGCCAGCCGGCCGTAGCGCCAATCCGTAGGTACTTCGTGCGAATCGATTTCGTAGACGAGGTCGCCGTCAAGGACGTAGTTCGCCCACGCGGCGCTGCCAATCGAGGCGTCAGCCGGATCCACGCCGGCGATTCCCGCCACGATCCAGTAAGCCTGCGACAGGTCGAAGCGGGAATCCATTCCCAGCGCCATGATGGTGCTGGTTGCGTTCGATTCCCCCATGCCGGTGACCACGCCGAGCACGCTGCCGTCGGCACTGGCACGCAGCTTCCGGTTTCCAGCATCGAAGGGCAATACTTGCGTAAGATTCTCGCGTTCCACCCAGAACTGAAATTCGCCGGGGCGGTCGCCTGTGTCCTCGCCGGCTTCAAACATTGTCACCACTACTACTTTCACTCGCGTGGGGCCAGGGGCTGCTTGCGATCCCGCGGCCAGTAGAAGCAGCATAACGAGAATTCGTTGATGCATGCGGCCCTCCGGATGGAAATGAGAATACGACGAACCAGGCGGACGTTGCCAGACTTACAGAAAAAAGGATAACGGACCGGCCAGTGTCCAGTCAACAAAAACGGCCGCGATCAGGGAATCACCGGCAACAACAAATAGGAGGGATATTGTTTGCCGTGGTAAATTCGCTGGTTCGCTACCCGCAGTTCCGTTTCGCCGGCAATCCGCCGGCCTGTGTTGGGATTGCGGTCAAAGCGCGGAAAGTTGCTGCTGGAAATCTCCATGCGAATCCTGTGGCCGGCGCGGAACACGTTACTGGTGACTCCGGCGTCAATGCTGATCTGGTAAACTTCGCCCGGCCGCGCGAGCACTGGCTGATCGAGCGAATTCCGGTAGCGCAATCGCAGCGCTCCGTCGGTCAGATTGTGGGGAACGCCGTTGGGTAGTACGTCTACCAGCTTCGCAGTGAAGTCCGTATCCGGCTGCGAGGTGGAAGCGTAGAGCACCAGCCGGATGGGTCCGGTAACTTCCAGATCCTGCTTGAGAACCGGAGTGCTAAAGACCAAAACGTCCTCGCGCGCTTCAATGGCGGACTGATCCCGCGGTCCCCAGGGAAAGATCAGCGGATTGCAGCAGATGGCGCCGCCGTTGGTGGGGACGGGGTTGCGGGGGTCGTAGGTAAAGTCGTCGGGGAGATCGTATTTGTGCGGTTCGCCGGTAAGCAGGCCATCGCCTTTGGCTGAATTCGCATTCCCTTTTCCGCTCAGGTAAAACGGTGTGTACCGGGTCCGGGCGAGAGGCCACTCCCGCTCGTCCCGCCACTTGTTCGCACCCATCACGAAAATGCGCACCGGCGCCTGGCGAAACTCCGGGGCGGGTTGCGGAGACTTCAGCCAGTGATCGAACCATTCCAACTGATAGGCGCGGATGGGCGCGCCGGAATCCTTTCCATAATCGGCGGCGGGAAACTTGATCGACATATCGTGCGGCCAGGGCCCGATCACAATGCGGTTTGCCGAGGTTTTCCTGGCGAGAATGGAATAGGTCTCCAGGTCACTCTGCGCGTAATTGTCGTACCAGCCGCCCACGATAAACGCCGGGATGCGGACTTTATCCAAATGCTCCCGAGTGCTGAGCGCCACCCAATACGCATCCAGGTTGGGGTGAGTCAGCGCTTCCTGAAAGAACTCAATAGAGTGCCCTGTAGTGGCCGCGTCGATGGTCCGCAGCGGCAGGTGACGAACGTATTCGGCAAAGCTGGGCGGGGTGAAGGAGGGAGCGCGGAGATTCTCCGCCATCCAAAGCAAACGATGCCCCAGCTTCATCACGCCACCAGGGGAATAGAACCGGTCGCGATACTCGTCGGATCCGGAGACAACGGGGAATATCGCCTTCAGGTGCGGATTATTCGCAATGGCCGCTTTCCACTGCACCATGCCGCGATACGATCCGCCGATCATTCCAACATCGCCGTTGGACCATAATTGACGGGCTATCCAGTTGAGCGTATCGCTGCCGTCGGCCGATTCCTGCTCCAACGGATGAAACGCGCCTTCAGAGGCGTAGCGGCCACGGACATCCTGCAGCACCAGGTTGTAGCCACGCTCTGTGAACCCACGATAGCCCGAGGCGAGATCCGTATCCTTGCCGTAGGGAGTCCGAAGCAGAATGGTGGGCAGCTTGCCGGCTCCAGCGCGCCGCAATACACGAGTACTGAGACGAACGCCGTCCCGCATTGGGACCCTGATCACGGCATTGTCTTCGGTGTAGGCGGAAGAATTGATCCTGTTTGCGGCAGCTTCCGCATACAACGACAGGGCCAGGCTCAGCGCACACACCCGCAGCGCGAACGGCATACAGACATCATCCTTCAAGTTGCGGCCTTCAGCAACGTTGCCCAATATTGCGCCGCAACACGCTCCACCGCGTGAAACTCGTCGATGTACGCCGCGGCACTGGCGCCGATGCGTGCTGCGTGCTCCGGATAGCGGCTGAGCCAAAGCATAAACGCGGCCAGCATGTCCTGCTCCGCCGCGCCTGCATCCACGCGCAGGCACGCGGTTTCGGGGAAGCGCGATGTCTCCATCGCCCGCGTCATCAGCACCGGCTTCCCTATACCCATCAGACGTATGGCAATGCCAGAAGTTTCTCCGGCGGCTGGGTAGCGTAGATTGACACAGGCGTCCACGCTGCGCGCATTACTCCAGAAATCGGCCTCCGCGGTGTATCCGATCCTAGTGATTCCAGGCTGCTGCAGCAGCGGATCCATCGCCCGGGCAAGATCGGAGGACACACACTCCCCCGCTACCAGCAGGCCGATGTTTTCCGATTGATTACGAACTTGCCCGTAGGCACGCAGCAGTGGAAGAACTCGTTTGGATTCGCGCAAGTGGCCAAAAATGCCGAAGGTGAACGGACGCGTCGCTTGCAGTGCGGGTGCGGACGGCGGGGCTTCAAACAAGTGGGGAATCTCCACAACGTTCGCGCCGGCGCATTGCGCTTTCACCATCTGCGACGCTGCGGGGTTATGCACAACGAGGGCGCGGGATACCTCAGCAATCCTCCGCAGCATGGGGTATCGGAAGTATTCGGCGTCCGCGCCAGAGGCGGCGCGGCGGCGCCAGAGATTCGCTGCCTGATCCCGAGTCCATTCGCCGTAGTTGTAAACAAATTCGTCGATGTACTGCTGTTCCGTGAGCGAGCCTAGGAAGAAGTGTTGCAGTACCGCGTCGTGCAGAACCACCACACCGGGTTCAGCCAGCGCCCGCTGGTAAATGTCGCGATGCAGTTGGTTGTTGCCCAGTTGGTAGAGGTTCACATTGGTGCTTCCGCTTGGAGCCTCGGTTTCCACATCACCCAATTTGCTTAGGGCATGCAACAGCGCGGCGGCGTAGTCGGCAACCCCTGTGTGGGCCGGCGGCAACGGCGAATAGTAGCCCACCTTCACGGCTTCTGTCGCCGTCCGAAGAGCGCGGTGCCGACGCGAATGTGCGTGGCGCCCTCTGCAATGGCAACCTCGAAATCATGCGACATCCCCATGGAGAGCGCAGTTAGACCGTGCTGTTCGCCCAACAGGCGCAGCCGGCGAAAATAGGGACGCGAGGGCTCGGCATCGTCTGACCATGGAGGCATGGTCATCAGCCCGGCAAGCCGCAGATTGGCGCACTGCATCACCGTCGCGATGAGTGCCGGAAGCTCCTCCGGAAGGGCGCCGCTCTTGGAATCTTCCGCCGCTAGCTTCACTTCCAGAAAAACGTCCAACGGCTTTCCAGCAGCGTCAAGGCGCTGCGCCAGTTTCGGCGTATCCACCGTTTGAATGACATCGAACAGGTCGGAGGCAATCTTCGCTTTGTTCGACTGCAAATGACCGATCAGATGAAAACGCGCGCCCGCCAGATCGGAAACCTGATTCGCCTTGCCTTGAAATTCCTGGACGTAATTTTCCCCGAAATCGCGCAGACCCAAGTCATAGGCCTCGCGGATTACCGCAACCGGGAATATCTTGGTTACCGCGATCAGAGTTACCTCGCCGCGGCTGCGTCCACAACTCTGCACCGCGCGCTGAATGCGTTCTTCGACGGCGTCGAGCCGGATCTTCATTTCGGACATCAATCCTATAATAGAGGGCAGATGCTAATAGCAGGCGCAGAGGAAGCACATCGGGCGATCGAGCGCTTCCTTGCGGGAAGCAAAGCGCCGGTGCTGATTGAGCCGGGCGAGGGACAGATCGCGCTCACCAGCGATTCGTATCATTTGGAGTTTCAGAATGGCCGACTGACGCTGCAGGCGTGGAATAAGGAGCGAAACGTAGTCCGCAAAGTGACAGGCATTTCGGCCGAAAGGCCGGGACGGCTGGATCTTCTGGTCGAACACTTCGGCAAGCGGACCGGCACCATGCAGTTGCTGGATCTGGCCCGGCCCCAGACCCAGGCAGCAAGTAAGCGTGGAACCCGATTGCACTACCGGGAAACATTTGGACGGTCGCTTTCCCGGCAGTTTCCCGGCTGGACTCTATCGGAACTGACCACCGAACAAGACCTGCGGCGTAGTCTTTCTCCGGTTTATCCACGCGCCTTCCTGAAGAAAGGAGCGTCCGGACTGGCGGCGATTGGAGCTGCTCCGGAAACGGACGATTGCAGCGGAATTCTTAGCTTCGGCCTGATCTGGCTGGACTATCTGCGCAAACGCGAGCCCAAAATCAAAATAGCCGGACTGGTGCTTTTTCTTCCCGCCGGACAGGAGAGGGCCACTTGCTTGCGTCTGTTGTACCTGGATGGCGCCAAGGCGCATTACACCGTGTATGTCTACTCGCCGGAAGGCTATGAACAGCGAGTGGACCTTCAGGATTACGGAAATCTGGACACACAATTGCAGACGCATCGTTCGGCATCGCCGCTGACGAACGCACGGACTGATGCCTGGGTGGAAAAACTATGCGGGATTCCCGGAGTGGAAGCAATTGACGGCGGAGATGGCTCGCTGAGTCTGCGCGTGCGCGGCATGGAATTTGCGAAGCGGTCGGCCGAGGCGTTTGTATTTGGGCTCGAAACAAAACATGCGGTTCATGCTTCTAACCTAACGGAGATCGAAGCGCTGGCGCTCCATCTGGCCAGCAAAAGGAATGGGGATAATCCGGACAAACGAAGCCTGCTTTACCAATCGCATCCGGAGCAATGGTTGGAATCTCAGGTACGGGCAGGCGTGCAGAGTTTGGATGCGTGCTTGGAGCAATCCCCGGTTTATGGGCAGGTGCCTGCTTTCGCGGGCGGCGAACGAGGCGTGATTGACCTTTTAGGGGCAGAACGGGACGGGCGCCTGGCGGTGATTGAATTGAAGGCAACTGAGGATATCCATTTGCCGCTGCAGGCGCTGGACTACTGGATGCGGGTGAAATGGCACATGGACAGGGACGACTTTACCAGGAATGGCTATTTTCCTGGGATGGCGTTAGTAAAAAGCGCACCCCGCCTGCTGCTTGTGGCGCCGGCGCTGAACTTTCATCCCAGCAGCGAGATAATTCTTGGATACTTCTCAGGCGCGATAAACGTCGAACGGATGGGCGTCTCCATGGATTGGCGGCGCAACTTCCAAGTGGTCTTTAGGCTGGCGGGCGCGGCCAGTGCGGCTTAGGATGGAATTCAAAACTTATGATGGGAACGCAAATGATCAAACAGCTGAAGGATGCGATTTCGAATCTGAATCCGCAAGAGGTCCGCGAAATTACCGAGCGGCCCCTCTCGATTACCCTCCACGCTTCGACGACTAACATGTACGAAGAGATGGAGAGTTTCTTTGCCCCCCCGGAGGTTTCTCCGCAAAGACGTTCCGAACTCCGGCATGTGCTGCAGCGGACTGGCGATTCCACGCTGCCACCGGTGCTGGACGTATTTGAAGAAGGCATCTCGCATCCGAGGAGTGGTTTTGTTTACTATCCCAACAACCCGAAGCGGGTAGTTTGGGAAATCATGCAGCGGCATCCCGACTTGCAGCTCTCTCTGGCGCGTCATATTTATCCGTTCCGCGAACCGGTGGTGAGCCAGATCATTAAGACTGTGGCTAAAGAGAACGCGCTGTTTTCCCTGGCCACCGCCATACCGTCCATTCTGCCGTTCATTTCCCTGCCCTGGGCTGTGGGGGAATTTGCCTCTGATACGGCGTTTCTCACTATGAACCAGGTACGAATGGCGTTCCAGATTGCCGGCGCAAGCGACCGCAATATCGGCTACCGGGAACAGCGTGCGGAAATGGCGTCGCTGCTGGCCGGCGCCTTCGGCTGGCGGGCTCTGGCCCGCGAACTGGTGGGACATATTCCAATGGGGGGCGGGCTCATTCCCAAGGCTGCGGTGGCCTATGCCGGAACCTATGTAGTGGGCCTCTCGTTGGAACGCTTTTATCGAATTGGCTATGGCTACTCCCGCGATGAACGCAAAGCGGCCTATGAGAGTGCTTACGAGCATGGCAAGTCAGTCGCCAAGGCGTTTCTTGACAGCCATCGACCCAGTTCCCAATCCAAGCAGCCCGCGTAATTATTTGCCGCGCAGCCGGAACGTAAAGCCGGCCATCACCGTAATCGGATACCCTGGTGTAGCGTGGATTCGCGATAGGGCATCCTGCCCCGGCAGGCGCGACTCGAAATAATTCTGTGTCTCGTAGTAGTCTCGATTGGTCATGTTATCCACGGTGAGGTTGAATTCCACGCCGCGATAGATTCGCCGTGACATGCCGAAATCGAGCACCGTATGTCCGGACGCCACGATGGAGGGATCCTCGCCATCCAGGCGGTAGTGATTGATGGCGCGCATGCGCAGAGAACCGTTCCAGCCACGCCAACCTGCCAGCGTGAGTCCGGCGTTTGCGGTGAAGTGAGGCGCGCTATCCACGTAGACGCGTGGAAATGTTCCACGGTAAAACGCGTTGGCTACTTTAGTAATTCCGCCGTTGAAGGCCAGGCTGCGGGTGATTTGTACGGATGCCTTTGTTTCGAAACCGTAGGCACGGCTTGGGCCTTTAAATTCGAACGACCCATCGTCGGGAATGTAGACTTTTTCGTTCGACCGGTCGATCCAGAACAGATCAGTACTCAGCGAGACCCTTCCCAGGTGATGGGACGTGCCCAGTTGATAGAAGTCCGTGGTGGCGACCCGGGGCAATTCAGGATATTGCACGACGGCGCGCGCGTCAGAGGTGGAAATGCCGCGTCCATAGTTGAGGTGAAGCGTCAGCGGCACTCGCGAGGACGGGGTGTAGGCAAGGCTCGCCTTAGGCTGAAAATTTGCTGCGTTTTGAGTTCCCGTGCCGGACGGATCCACGCGGTCCGCGACATCGAAACGAAATTCGTCAAATCGCAGGCCCGCGCCAAGCTGCAGCTTGTTTGCGAACAACGAGAGACTCTCCTGCACGTATCCTGCACCGTTAGTAACGCGGATGTTGGCGCGCGAGGTAACTCCGGTGGGCACTCGTTCCACCCGCGGGTAGAGGCCGACGTTGATTTGATTATCGTGATAATTTGCGCCGGCGGTGAGTAGCGATTGGCCCCACGAAAACCGGGATGGGTGCAGATACTGAACATTGGCGCCTTCCTGCAGGCGCGAATCGTGCTGTTGAATAGCGTCGCCATGCTCAGGATCGTTCAGGAAGAAAGTGAAATTCGAGTACAGGTCGAACAACGACCTGCTGACGAAGGCATCCGCTTTGAACACGTTTCCCTGATCGTCATTGCGGCGGTAGTACAAACCGGCGGTGCCGGAACGCACACGTCCGCCATCGGACGGGTCCACATAGCCGAAGCGGTCCAGCCTGCCGGCGGCCACTTCATCCAGCGGAATCTGGCCGGAGGAATCGAACGTGTTCAGACCGCCGTTGAATTTGAATCCGACGCTTTGATGGTCTGAAAGATGCCGCGTCAGGTTCGCCGTTACATTATGGCGCACGTATTGGAGCGGGCTTTGAAACGGGCCGTCGGTGCGCGACCCCTCATAGGAAACGAAGGCTTCGCCGCGCTTCAGTTCCGGACTGAGCGCCAGGAAGGAGCGGAACGAGCCGAACGAACCACCCTGGATGCGCGCGGTGATTTCATCGGGCAGCGATTCGCGCATCCGGATGTGGACCACACCGAGGCCGCTGAAGTCGCCGTATTCGGCACTGAACGGACCGTTGATAATATTCACTTCCTGAACCAGTTCCGGGCTGAGATTTTTTAACGATCCGAGGTAGCCCTGACCGTGCCCCTGAGTGGATTGGTTCTGTTGGACATCGTCCACCAAAACTTTGAGTCCGCCATTTACGCCGCCATGATCGAGGTTGAATCCGAAGCGCCGGATCTCCACCGACTTGCCTCCCCCTTCGTGCTGACCGGCGTTGATTCCGGCATCGAGAACGTGAAAAATTTGATCGTCGCGGGAAAAGAGGGTGCGGCTGAAAACTTCCGAATTCCGGCGGTCGACATCCGGTTGGGTTGGTGAGGCCGTAATTACAATACTGGTATGGATGGGCGGGATGTTGGGCTTGGCGTCTTGCGCACCGCAAAGGCTTGCCATGGCAGTGAGGGCGAGTACCAACCGGATGGCCATTGCAACAGGGTAACACGATACTGAGTTTCGTAGCACACTAACATTACGCAAGAAAAGACGGGTTGGATTTAGCTGAATGGAAGATAAGTTTGAGAGGTGCCGCCGCTACCCTGAGTGAGGGGCTGCTATTGTCCCGCTGTGCCTAACCGATATGAAGGACAATGGCACCCGAAAGGCTCGAAAAAGCACACAATCCCCTCGCACGATGGGGACGCATACCCCGGAAAGAAATCTTGAGGCTACTATTGGCCACGCTATTATCCGCCCCGGCTGCGAATTCTATTGCATCAGCGCAGCAGGATCCTCTACAAGATCTGAATCAGGCATTGCGGGAAGGCACCAAGGAGGTCTTCGGTTTCACTTTTGAGGAACGCACCCGCTGGGAGCGCAAAGACGGTGTGAACTTCGGCAAGTCGGTAAATCAGGAGGACATGCTGAGCCGCCTGCGGATTGGTGCTCAGTTCAAGCCGGTCTCCTGGTTCAAGGTTAGCGCTATGGCGCAAGACTCCCGCGTGCCGTTCTACGGCTTGGCCGCTCCCAACACGATTCGGGACACCGTCGATTTACAAGAGGCCTTCGTCGAAATCTTGAGCGATCGGAAGATCGGCTTCGGAGCCAGCTTTGGCCGCCAGATGCTTAATCTTGGTGAGGCGCGGCTGATTGGTTCGCCTCAATGGAGCAATGTTTCCCGGACTTTCGATACAGGCCGCCTGTATTACCGCACGGCCGGAATGCGTCTGGAATTTCTGATGGTTTCTCCCGTCAAGGTGCTGCCGGAAGAATTCAATAAACCGGAGTTGGGCGAGAGAATCTGGGGTATGTACAACACCTTCTCAGATGTATGGCACGGCGCCTCAGTGGATGTGTATGCTTTGCGGCATTCGCAAAACAAGATAGGCGGTTGGACCGGGGCGGGCACTCTGGGAACCAATAGCTTCGGCGGCCGTTTCTATGGGAAAGCTCCTTTTAAGATTGCCTACAGCTTGGAAGGAGTTGGCCAGACCGGGCATGCCGGGCTTGTCACTCAGCGCGCCTATGCATGGTTTGCCGGGGCGTCGCGCAAGGTTACGGCGTTTGGCCGCCCGCTCACCCTTTCGGCAGAGTATAAGGAAGCCTCTGGCGCCGGAAGCGGACCAAATAGCGGGACTACATACGACCAGCTTTCCCCCGCCAATCACGACAAATTTGGACATGAAGATTTGTTCGGGTGGCGCAACCTTCGCACGGTGAAGACGCTGGAGACGTTGAGTCTGACCAAATCGTTAGCCTTGAATGTGATGTACACAAACAACTGGCTGGCCAGTGCAACGGATTCGCTTTATAACAGCCAGGGAGGCTCGATCGCCATCTCCAAGACCGGTACGGCAGGCACGCACGTCGGCCAGGAAGTGGATTCGTTCCTGACTTATTCGCGCGGCGCACACCTTTTTGGCGGCGGCTTTGGCCACTTCTTCAAGGGTGAATTCGTCGCGAACGCTACACCGCACATCAACCCGAGATATTTCTATGTGTTCCAACAGTACTCCTTCAAATAGAAGTCAGCGGGATGGGGAGTTAAGTAATAAGAAGCAGCAAACTGACAGTTGGAAGGAGGCTGTTCGGCGTACTCGCGGTGATGTACGCATTGATCCTGACGCTTGTTTACGTGTATGTGTCGTCATACCACCAGTCGAACCGCTTCTTGGATGCAGTACGGCGCGTCAGCAATAAGAAGCTCGATATCGGTTCGCGAGCCATCCGATGGCTTCCGTTTCACGCAGGAACAGCGCTAACTCCAGTCAGGCGGCGATATAGATGATCAGGTTCAGTGAACGAGTATTGGAGGCAGTGTTGAATCTTGCCGACATGACGAAATCCATTCAGGAGATGACAGCGTCCGGCGGCGAGATCTCGAAAATCATCAAAGTGATTGACGTGATCGCTTTCCAAACCAATATTCTGGCGCAGAACGCGGCGGTGGAAGCAGCGCGCGCCGGAGAATCGGGCATGGGATTTGCGGTGGTTGCCGAAGAGGTGCGCAATCTGGCTCAGCGCAGTGCACAGGCGGCGAAGGACAGCACAAGCTTGATCGAAGGATCGATCCGTAAGTCCCAGGACAGCGGCAGAAAGCTGGGCGAGGTGGCGATTTCGAACCAGGCCATCAACACGGACGCGACCAAGGCGAAGACGCTGGTTGACGAAGTGAATGCATCCCGTAGGGAGCAGGCGCCTGGAATAGCGCAAATCTCTACGCCGGTCCTGCGCATGGAAAGAGTGACGCGGCAATCAGCCGCCAGTTCCGAGGAAATCGCTGCTACCAGCGAAGAAATGTTTGCACAATCGAAGTCCCTGCGGGAAGCGGTAAACGGCCTCCACGTGTTGGTGGGCGGGCGTTAAGCACTTATCGCTGGGGTAAACTCGGAGTATGCAAAGTATTCCTGTGGCGATTGCTTTTCTGCTGGTATCCGCGTCAATTCCGGGCCAGGCACAACTCATCATCCCCGGCCCCAGTCCGCAACCTCCGTTCCAACAAGTTAAGACCTACCTGGGACTCACGGATGCGCAAGTCACGCAGATCGCGCTCAACCTGAACGATTATGGCCGATTGGTGTCACAGCGCCAACAGCGAATGTTCCAGGTGCAATTGGAAATCCAAGTGGAGACGGCGAAAAGTCCACTGGATCCAGCGGCGCTGGGAATTCGATATGCCGAAATCGAAACCATATGCCGCAATGTCCGCGACGAGGGCATTGCAGCGCAGAATCGCAATCTGGGAATTCTCACGGACACCCAGAAGGCGAAGCTGAAGGCGCTGGACGATACCTACAAACTGTATCCGATTATTAGCGAAGCGCAAAATGCGGGTCTGCTATCGGCACCGCCGCCGTATTTCAGATATGGAACCCAGTATGGAGCCCCGGGAGTCACGTTCATCGGAATGTTTTCACCGGCAGTACTTTCCGGATGCCAGCAGCCCGCGATTCCAACGGAGGTGTTCCGAAGTGGCGACTTCAGCGGCACACCGTAGCTTACCCGGTAATTCCCTTCCGGGTCTTGATCTGCTGCAGCACCATTTCAATCTCGTCGTCTTTGCCTAAAGCCAACAGCCGGTCATGCAGGGAATCGCTGGCCATTTCGGCCTTTGCGCCGGCAATCGCCTCAGTCCGCAGCACCTTATCGCGCATACGGTCAAACGTCGCCGTGTGAGACGCGCCGCCCATTGCCACCCGCGCATCGGTCGCCTTGCCCAATGCCCGCGCGCGGCGGTGTTGCGCAATCAGCAGATCGCTCTTGGCCTGCGCTTCGGCCAGTTTTAGCTCCAGTTGATGCAGCGCGGTCTTCAGATTCTCCACCTGCTGGCTCTGATCGTCAAGCTGTTGCAGAAAACCGGCCGCCATCTGGCGATAGCTCAGCGAGCGGTCTATTGCCGGGCGCGCCAAGTCGTCCTGTTTCTTCTCCACGGCAAGTTCGGCCTTGCGCACCCACTCCACCGCGGCCGCTTCATTTTCCTTCTGCTTCTTCGATAACAGATGCTGATCGGCAATCGCGATCGCTACCTGTGTCTTCACTTGCATCAACTGATTCTGCATGTCCAGAATCACCTGCTTGATCATCTTCTCCGGATTCTCGGCCTTGTCGATCAAGTCATTCAAATTTGCGCGAACTAACGTAGCTACCCGCTCTAATAGTGCCATTGTGATTCACCTCTATCAGTCTATTAATAGGGCGCGTTTTGAGGCGCGCCCCGATTGTCATTTGTTGCCGTCGATTCTTGGCGGCTTGTCGCCAATGCCACGCACCTTCGAGAACAAGTCCGACATCTGCATACCCGAAAGCGTCTCAAACAGCGCCGGCACCTGCGCCGCCATTGCAGTGATATCGCCGGTCAGTTTATGAATGCCCGCATCGGTCCCGTTGCCGGTGGATACGATAGTTACCTTGTCGATTTGCGAAAGCGGCAAGGCCAGCGCCCTGACTATTTCCGGCAGGCTGCTGATCAGCTTATCGATCACGGCCGACTGGTTCCATTCCTGGTAGGCCTCGGCCTTCACATTCATGGCCTTTGCCTCGGCCTCGCCCTTCTTGAAGATGATTTCCGCTTCCGCATCGCCCTGGGTGCGGATTGCGATGGCCCTTCCTTCCGCCTCGGATATGGTCTTTTGACGTTCACCGGCGGCGATGGTTTCCACGCGCTTGCGCTCAATCTCCGCGCCTTTCAAAACGGTGGCAATCAGTTCCTTTTCGCGGCGCAGGATTTCGAATTCCTGCACCTTCACTTCCTGTTCCTTTTCAATCTGGCGGATCTTTGCCGCTTCGGCGACCACCTGTTGCTGCATGACGTTGGTCTGAATTTCATAGACCTTGTCAGCCTGCGCCTGTTGCTTCTTCACCGTTTCCAGATACTGCGCGCGCTTGATATCCAGGTCCCGCTGAGAGGCAGCCTGCGCGGCCAGGGACAAAGTCTCGGCAATCACGCGCTCCTGATCGGCCTGCGATTTGGCCACGGCGGCCGCACGCATCGCCTCGGCACGCTTGATGGCCGTGTCGCGCTCGGCTTCCGCGGCAGCCACATCGGCGTCGCGCTTCACGCGAGCGATATCGGGGCGGCCCATGTTAGCGATGTAGTCGTTCTTATCGCGAACTTCCTTAATGGTGAAGGAGATGACGTCGAGCCCCATTTTGTTCATATCGCCAACGCTATTGGTGCGCATGCGGTCGCCCACCATTTCCGGCTCTTTCACAATCTCTTCGACAGTGAGCATGCCGATTATGCCGCGCAAATGGCCTTCCATCACTAGGCGGATCAGGCCCTCGCGCTCTTCCGGGCGCTTCGTAAGGAACTGCTCGGCGGCGGTCTGAATCGACTCGGGGTCGGACTTCACTTTGATCTGCGCCACCGCTTCCACGGTCACCGCCACGCCCTGCCGGGTGTACAAGTCTTTCTCCGGAGCGACGTCAAATGACATCAACTCCAGCGAAAGCAGGCGGTAGGTTTCCACCATTGGGAAGATCACCACGCCCCTGCCCTTTACGATGCGGGTACCGCGGAAACCGTAAACGACCAGAGCTTCATGCGGACCGGCCTTACGGTACAGGTTCGCAAACATCGCCATTAGAAAGATGACGGTGAAAACCATCAACGCTGCAATCACGATCACATTCACTGAGATATCCATAATTCGCTTATTGGGAAATTTCCCTGTCCTTTTTTTCATTGCTCATCGCGTCCGAGGCGGCTTTCAACTCCTCCCACCGCCGCACATACGAGATGCCGTTCTCATACCGTGTAACCACTACTTCCACGCCGCGCGGAATGGGTGTGCCATCCTCGCTGCGCGCCGCGGCAGCGCGCCGCGATCCTTCCTGCGAGAACAAGATTTCACCGGTGCCGCCCGGGCGGATGCCGCCGCTAATTGTTCCCAACACACCAACCATTTCGTAATTCGCCGGATCCAGGTGTTCTTCCCGGCCCATCAGCACCTTGGCCAGAAACCAGAACACGATGGAGGCTCCGGCGAGTCCGCTAACCAGCGCAATCATCAGCGCCCACCCAACCCAGGTGCGGTAATATGTCGTCGCCAGATAGCCCGCACCCCCGAACCAAGCCAGAAAGGCGGCGCCGGTCCCGAAGTTGAACGGCGAAACATGACTGGCTCCGCGCGCGTGACCGCCGTGAGCATGGCCGCCCGCATGGGCGTGTCCACCTCCGCCATGGTGGAAATGGAAGTGCACATGTCCGGAAACCATCGACACCAGGCTGAAGAGAAAGCCTGCAAAGAAGCACACTAAATAGAAATCAGACCAAGTCATACGTTTGCCTCCCGTTGTCTATCCCAGCCGGCTTCAATACGTGCAACAACCGGTCGGCCAGATCGGGGACTTCCAAAATCGCGTCCATCAGCAACAAGCAACGGCGCGTATCTTCGTGCCGCGCCAAACTCAATAAAGCCCGGCTCACCCGCGGATCCCGCTGGAACCGCTCAGCCCCGTTGATCAGCCACAAATCCAACGTGTCCTCGGAAGCTCGCACATCGGACATCAATTCGGTGTGATAGCCCTCAGGATCGTTCACCAGATACCCCGGATGCACTTTGAAGAATTTCGCCAGCAACATGCGGGTGGAATCGGTCAGATGCGGCCGGGCTCCACTTTCGATCTGCGAGAGATACGACTGGCTGATGCTCTTCTTCTGATCTTTCTTCAGCGCGCGGATTAGTTCGAGTTGGGTCATCTCGCGACCCAGTCCGCGGAGCGCTCCCTCCACTTCCCGCAGGTACCTGACTTTTTCACCTAACGTCATATAGCAATCAGCAATAATCATATTGCAATCCGTGATAGGTGTCAAGAGGCTTGTGACCTTAGATTGACGTCTCAGGATGTTTAGCTTGTCGTTAGGTACCGGCCCTTAGGCTGGTTTCACATCTTCCATCAAGCCGAAGAATCCTTCGGCCAGCGTGGGGTGAATATAAATAGCGCCCTTCAACAACGTATAGGGTTGATCGGCAAGCATCATCGTGCTCAGAATCTGCACCAGCTCTCCGCCTTCCGCTGCCAGAATGGACGCGCCCAGAATGCGGTCGTTTTCCGCATTCACAATCAGTTTCATCAGTCCCGCGGTTTCGCCCCGCTCAATGGCACGCGCAACCCAGGCCATGGGCATGCGGCCAATCTTGAGACTGAATCCGAGGGCGCGCGCTTCTTTTTCGGTGAGCCCCACGCCGCCTAGCTGTGGATCGGTGAAGACGGTGTAGGGAATCAGACGATGGTCCGTACTGAGGCTCTTGCCTTCAACGATGTTGCCGTAGATGATTTGGAAATCGTTATAGGAAATGTGTGTGAAGGCTGGGCCGCCCTTGACGTCGCCTAATGCCCAGATGCCGGGGACATTCGTTTCAAGGCGGCCGTTTACTTGGATGAATCCCCCCTTCCCAGTCGCAACGCCTGCTTGATCCAGCGCCAAGTCTTCTGTATTCGGCGTCCGGCCCGTGGCCACCAGCAGATGCGACCCGGAGACGGTACCGTCGTTGAACGTCAGAGTAACACTGTTGCCGGTCTTTTCAGCCGCCGTAGTGTGGGCATTTAAGAGGAACTGGATTCCTTCTTCTTGGAGTGCTTTTTGCAACTCAGCGGCAATCTCAGCGTCTTCGCGCGGCAGTATTTGCGCCCCCTGATGAACAACTGTCACCTTACTGCCAAAGCGGCGAAACATCTGGCCGAATTCGAGGCCAATGTATCCGCCTCCCAGGACCAGCAGATGGTCTGGCAGTTGTGTAAGTTCCATGAGACTGGCGTTGGTCAAATAGTCCACCGATTCCAGTCCCGGCAGTGACGGAACGGCTGGGCGGGCGCCCGTATCGATGAAGATTTTTTCGCTCTCCAAGATCGACTCGCCAGCCTGTAGCGAATTAGGGCCGAGGAACCGCGCCGTTGCTTGGTAGAGATGCAGATTAGGGCGGGCGTCGACCCGCTTTTGCAGACCGGCGCGGAAGGTGCTTACCACCTCGTCCTTGCGGGACACGATGGCCGCCAGATCGACGGCAACGTTTGATGCGTTTACACCCCAACGGGCGGCATTGCGCGCGTAATGCGCCACCTGCGCGCTGGCCACCATGGTCTTCGTTGGTGTGCACCCTGTGTTGATGCAGGTTCCGCCAAGGTAACGCTGCTCAATCAATGCAACCTTCCAGCCGAGATCGGCAAACCGCTGTGACAAGGGTCCTCCGGCCTGCCCAGCGCCGATAACGATCGCATCATAATTCATGTGAATAGTATGCAACAGCAGGCATCTCGGGAAGTTCACGGAACATTCATTTGCTCTACCGCGGCACGCGTGCGACTCTGGAATCTCCATCTCATGAAGAAACTCGCGCTATTCGTCTTGTTTGCCGCACTCGGCCAATCTGCCGAATTAGGTCCGTTCCGTGCGAAACCTTACTTGCAAATGGGGAACAACCCTTCGAAGGTGAGCGAACTTGCGCTGCTCTGGCAGACCGCCGACACTGATGCGTCCTGGATGGTGGAAGTGAAGGCCGCCGGCGCGTCCAATTGGCGGAAGGAAGAGGCGCCCGCGTTCCAGCGCGTAGCGGTGCGCGGAATCGACGCACATCGCGTCTATCACGCAACGCTGAAGGGCCTGAAAGCAGGAGAAGAGTTCGACTACCGCGTGTCACTTGCGGGCGCCGCGGTGTTTTCCTCGCGCGCCAGAGCCCGCAAGTCCGCTGGTCAGGATTTCCGATTTGCCGTATTTGGCGACTGCGCCCAGGACACGGCCCCGCAGCGTGCGGTGGCTTACCAGACCTATCTCGCGAAGCCGGACTTTGTGTTAATCCCGGGCGACATTGTCTATTCACGAGGGCTAGTCTCTGAGTACATGGTGAAGTACTTTCCCGTGTATAACGCCGATGAGGCATCAAATACCGGCGGTGCCCCATTGCTGCGGTCCACGTTGTTTGTTGCCGCTCCAGGGAACCACGATATCTCCGTTCCAAACGTTGGAATGTTCCCGGATGCCTTGGCCTATTACTACTACTGGAGCCAGCCGCTCAATGGCCCGTTGAAGACCATTGGTGCGCCAAGCACTCCCGTTCTGGTTGGCGGCGACGACGATAAGAATGCATTTCTTGCCGCGGCAGGAGCAACGTATCCGGCGATGGCCAATTTCTCATTCGATTATGGAAACGCGCACTGGACAGTTCTGGATTCCAATAAGAACGTGGATTGGACCGGCGCTGCGCTTCGCAAATGGGTGGAGGACGATTTGAAGTCGGCACATTCGTCCACTTGGAGGTTTGTCACTTTCCATCACCCGGGTTTCAATTCCTCGGTTGCCCACTTCAAGGACCAATGGATGCGCGGGCTGGCGGACTTGTTTGAAAAATACAAAGTGAGCGTGGTGTTCAGCGGACATGTACACAACTATCAACGGTCGTTGCCACTCACATTCGTGTCGAAACCGGACGGTTTCAATAAGACCACCGGCGAACTGGCCGGCGAATGGACGCTCGACAAGCAGTACGACGGAAAGCAAAACACGAAGCCGAAGGGCGTGATCTATCTGGTGACGGGCGCTGGCGGGGCGAAACTCTACAACCCGGAACAGGAGACCGTGCCGTCGGGATGGCAGACGTTCACATCGAAATTTGTCTCCACTACTAACTCGCTCACGGTGGTGGATGTGAAGGGGAAACAGCTTACTATCAAGCAAATCGGCGCAAATGGTGACGAGCTCGATCGTTTCGTGATAACACAGTAGACAGATGCACCGTCTGCTGTGTTCGTTGCTGTTGCCGATACTGCTTTGCGCCGAGGATCGCTGGATTGCATTCGATAGCGGGCCGTACCAGGTTCTCACCAATGCCGGCGAAAAGTCCGGGAGGGAAACGCTTAATTATTTGGAACAGCTTCGGCATACGCTGGGAGCCGTTCTGGGCAAACAGGATCTGCACTCGGTGTGGCCCATCCGGATTCTGGTACTGAAGTCAGGCAAGCAATATCCAGCGGTGAAGATGGGACGGGATTCCTATGTCGCGAGTTTCACTTCGATTCAGCCTGAGACGGTGGCGGATATCAGCCGAATTCTTATCGATGCGAATGCGGGACGCATGCCCGAAGGGATTGAGCGCGGTCTGGTATGGCTCTTCTCCACCTTGAGCGTTGAGGGCACCAGAGTCTCCATCGGCACGCCACCGGCTACAAAGGATCGCGATTGGTCGCGCGTGCACATGCTGACGGTGGATCCGGCCTATAACGGACGGCTGCGGGTGCTGTTGGGAAATCTGCAGCAGGGCATTGACGCAGAGCCCGCGTATAAGAATGCATTCGAGAAGTCGCCGCAGCAAGTGGATGATCAGTTAAATAGCTATATTCTGGCCGGTGTTTACAACACCACTGCGTTGTCGGGCCGGCCTCTGGATGCCAAGCGTCAACTGTATGCCAAGGCGCCCGACCCGTTCAACGTCGCCCTGGCACAGGCTGACGTGCTGCTGGCGCATGGGGCGCCTGGTTTCCGGGAAGCCTACACGGCGCTGTTGAACCAGAAAGCCGGTGCGCCGGAACCGCATGAGGGACTTGGCAACTTTCACGCAGCCGTGAAGACCGATTCTCATAACGCCCGCACGTTTTTAGAATTGGGACGGATCACCGCGGACGCTGTGCAGAAGAGGGCGCTGTTCACCAAGGCTGGTCAACTGAATCCACGCTGGGCCGAACCGTATATCGCGCAGGCTGAGGCGGAAACGGTGCCGTTCCGGCGTGTCCCGTTGCTGAAGACTGCGACACAGCTGGCGCCGCGGAACGCGTCCTATTGGCGGCTGCTGGCGGAGGCGCAGGAGGCATCGGCTCAGTTCGCCGACGCCGGGAAATCCTGGGGCAACGCCGAGCGGGCGACGGAATCGTTGGACGAGCGCAGCACCATCCGGCAGGCACGGCAGCAAGGCGAAGCGATGCGGCTCGACCTGCAAGCCAAGGAGAGGCAGGAAACCAAGCGGAAGCAGGAGCAGGATCTGCAGGATTTAAAGAACCGCGCGCTGGCGGACATCCGGGCATTTGAAGCGAAGGCGAATCAAGGGCAGGCGCCGCTGGATCCGAACGTGAAGTTAGGCGAGTACCAGGAAGAGAAGCCCACTGTGATGAACGGTTTTCTGGTGCGCGTGGATTGCCTGGGCGCGCAAGCGAAACTACACGTGCAGGGTGAAGATAAGAAGATCCGGCTAATGACGATCAAAGACCCTTCCAAAGTGGCGATCCGCGGAGGCGGCGAGAAGGCGCTGGGATGTGGTGTGCAGAAACCGGCACGGCCGCTCACCATCGAATCGCTTTCCGGCGCGGTGACAAGCGTTGAGTTCCATTAGTGTCCGTTCCCGTGCAGAGTGCGGAGTCGAACAGCTAGGATGCTCAGCCCTTCGCAGCGCCGCCTGGCTACTGTCGGTGTGCTCTATCTTGCATCGGCGTTGAATTATTTGGACCGCAACGTCTTGTCGGCACTTGCCGTCACACTGCGCAACGAATTCCACATCAGTAGTGAGCAGTTCGGTTACGTCATCGCAGCGTTCTCCATTGTGTATGCGTTCAGCTCTCCGCTGATGGGGTTGTTCATCGACCGCGTGGGGCTTACGTGGGCGGCCTGCGTGCTGGTGGGCTTTTGGTCGCTGGCGGGCGCCGGCACTGGCCTGGTTGGCAGTCTGGGCGGGCTGATGATTTGCCGGGCTGCGCTGGGGTTTGCCGAAGCGGGCGGCATTCCGGCGAATGGCAAGGCCAATGCCTTGTATCTGGAACCGCATAATCGCGCACTGGGCTTGGGAATCAGCCAGGTGGGAATTACTCTGGGATCGGCGGTAGCGCCATTGCTGGCGACGTGGCTTGCGGCGCGAAGCGGATGGCGATCGGCATTCGTCGTAACGGGATTAATCGGCTTCGCTTGGATTCCACTGTGGCTATGGGTGGCGCGCAAGACCCCGGCGGTATCCACAGCAGCGGCCGCTCCGCGGAACCCGATACTGCCGATGCTGCAGGACCGGCGATTTCTTGGCTTGATCGTGGCGAACATGCTCTCAATGACCGTGTACAGCCTGTGGTTCGGCTGGTCGACGCTGTTTCTGGTGAACGTGTACAGCTTGACGGAGGCGCAGGCCAATCTGCGATTCGTATGGATTCCGCCGATTTTTGCCACCCTGGGTGGATTGCTGGGCGGGTGGCTGGCCCTCCGTTCCATCCGTGCGGGCACGCCGGTGCTGAACGCGCGGCTACGCATTTCGCTGGGCGCCGCGCTATTTGTGCTCGCCACTGCCGCCGCTCCGGTAATGCCGTCGCCCGCGCTGGCGACGGCCGCTATTTCACTTAGTCTATTCGCGGTAACGTGCCTGAGCGTGAACTACTACACCATCCCGCTGGATCTTTTTGGACCGGGGCGGGCAGCCTTCAGCGTGGCGGCGCTGACCGGATCGTTTGGTTTGATGCAGGCGTTTATTTCGCCGCTCATCGGGCGCTGGTCTACTAACTTTGGATGGAGTACGGTCTGTTTCACGCTGGCGGCGCTCCCGTTGCTGTCGGTCGGCGTGTTAAAACTATCTCTGCGGCGATCGTGAAGATCAAACATCTTTTATACAAATTGTTTGGGAAGGACGCTGAGGCAGTCGTGGTCAGCTTCCTCTCCGGACCCGCACCCGTTGCGCTCGCAATGGTCGAGCAGATGCGGGAATTGCTTCCGGACCTGCAACACTACGCGGTTACACTGGACGAAGAACCGGTAGCGATCGCCGGTGTAACTTGTCTCCGGTTAGCCGACGTCGATCAAGCGTTGCGGAGGAAGCGGATTGGCCTGGCTCCAGTGCTTTATGCGGCCGGGTCCCAATACCGGCAATTGCGGCGGGCGGCCTGGCTGCGCGCCCCGCATAAGATTTTGGCGTTCAACCAGCGGCTGGAGCGGCATCATCTTTCCATCGGCTCCGCCATTTCGTCCTGGCTGTTCGTGCACGGCGTTCCATTGGACCGCATCTTTCTGCGCCCCAATTGGCTGGTGCCATGGAAGCGCGACCGCTCCAAATTCCCGGGAGACGCGGTGATCCACGATGGCCGTCCCCTGGATTCCGGGCGGCCGCGGATCGCCGTGGTGTCGCCTTACTTCCCCTATCCGTTGAGCCACGGCGGCGCGGTCCGCATCTTCCACATGCTGCGTGAGGCGGCACGGGACTTCGATGTGTTCCTGTTCTCGTTTGCCGGGGCACTCGATCCAGCGGAACTGCCGCCGGTTCTGGCGTTATGCGCGAAGGTGGTCGTCGTGCCGAACAATCGCTACCGCGAACCGCGCTGGTCCACTTTGGAGCCGCCTGAGGTGCCCGAGTTCCGCTCGCCTACCATGCAACGATTGCTAGCCGAGGTACGGCGAGAATACAACATCCAGGTAGTGCAGGTGGAATACACCCACATGGCTTCTTACGGCGGCGACGTACTGGTGGAGCATGACGTCACTTTTGACCTTTACCGGCAGATTCACGAACGCGAGCGAACGTTTTCGTCCTGGTGGAATTATCGTCGCTGGCTGTGGTATGAACAGCGCGTTGTAGCCGGTTTCCAGCGCGTGGTGGTGATGTCTGAGAAGGATAAGTCGCTTCTGCCGCGCGCCGATGTGCATTCTATCCCTAACGGCGTGGACCTGGACCGTTTCCGGCCACAACCGGAGCCGGATTCCGCCCGGTTGCTCTTTGTGGGTTCGTTTCGTCATTTTCCCAACGTGGTGGCGTACCGCTTCTTCACCGAAGAAGTTTGGAACAAACTGCGAGCCGAGGTTCCGAACATCATGCTTACGGCGGTGGCAGGGCCCGAACCGGAGCTCTATTGGAATTCGCCGGAGCCGCCCTACATGGATGACGCCATCGAACTGCACGGCTTCGTGCGGGACGTGCAACCCCTGTATGTCGATTCGAATGTGGTGATTGTTCCAACCAAAGTTTCAGCCGGCACCAACCTGAAGGTACTGGAGGCGATGGCGATGGAGCGAGTTGTGGTTTCTACAACATCGGGATGCGCCGGGCTGGGGCTGGAGCATGGAAAGTCGGTTTGGATTGCCGACACAGCCGAGGAATTTGCCGGGGCGATCCGGCATCTTCTGGGGAATCCCGACCTTCGGCATCGAATCGCGGGTGCGGCGCGGGAGATCGCCGAAACGCACTTCGACTGGAAAGCCCTGGGCCGTCTGCAATACGAGCTTTGGATGGGATTGCTGCCGGGGGGGGTGGTACGTCTCCGGCGCGGTTGCGCGGAGGACCTTCCGCAGATTCAAAAGATGCAAGCATCTACGCGCGAGGCGGCGCAATGGGAGCCCGGCAACTACCTTAGCTACGATTTTCATGTCGCTGAATTGCATGGACTTGTAGCCGGGTTTCTGGTGAGCCGCCGGGTGGATGAAGACGAAGTAGAGGTGCTGAATCTCGCGGTGGATCCTGAATGCCGCCGCCGCGGGATCGCTACCCGCCTGTTGCACCACATCGACTCCCGACATGTATTTCTGGAGGTCCGGGAGTCCAATGAAGTGGCACAAACTCTGTATCGAAAGTTAGGATTCTGCGAAATCGGTCGAAGAGAAAAGTACTATGACAATCCCGTGGAATCAGCCATCGTTATGCGGTTGTCACGTTGATTAAAACGTGTTAACTTCTGAAGTGTCACGAGCCGACCGCAACCAAATGGCTTGACTCGGGCGTTGCAGAGTACAAAGGAGAAGCCGAGTATGGAGAATTTAGCGCAGGAAGAATTAAAGGCGCAACTGATGGAAACAGACGAGGAGTTTCGGCGTCTTTGCGAAGAGCATTCTGAATACGATGAGAAGCTCGAAGCCCTGGAGGCTAAACACGCACTGACCGAGCAGGACCAGATGGAGGAAGTCCATCTGAAAAAACTGAAGCTTCATGCGAAAGATCTGATGACCGAGATCTTGAACCGGAAAAACCCCGCCCACGTCTAGGTCAGTTGCGCCTTTCAATCAACGGAAGCCCGGTCACGATGGCCGGGCTTTTTCATTTGCGCTGCTGCTCATTTGCGCCGTTACGAGATGGCCTTGGCAATCAGGAAAGCAGCCCCCGCGGCCAGGCCGCCGATCAGCGTCGTTTGGGCCGCGCTCTGCAGGGGCTTGGTTCCCGTGGCCATCCCTTTCAAATAGCCGAACACGGCAAGCGCCGCCAGGGTTACCGCGCAGGAGATCACCAGGGCTTCGCGCGTGCTGGCGCGGAACAGGTATGGCGATAGTGGAATGAACCCACCGCCGATGTAAGCCGCGGCAATGGTGGCGGCGCTGCGCAGCGCACGGCCCGATTGCGGCTCCTCCAAACCCAGTTCAAAGCGCATCATGAAATCCACCCATGCCTTCGGATTCAAACTCAACGCCTCTACTACGGGCGAGCTCTGTTCGGGAGTGAGGCCGTAGTCTTCAAAAACCCTGATCACTTCGTTTTTCTCTTCTTCCGGCATGGTGACTATTTCGGCTTCCTCACGCAGGCGTTCACTTGCATAGTGTTCGGCATCACTGCGCGCGGCCAAGTAGCCTCCGAGCCCCATTGCAATGGACCCGGCGGCGATTTCCGCCAAGCCGGCTGTAACTACGATATGGGTGGAATCAATGGCTCCGGAAATGCCGGCGGCAAGCGCGAACGGGACAGTGAGACCGTCCGCCATGCCGATAACAATGTCGCGGACGAGTTCGCCGGAGGTAAAATGAGTCTCAGAGTGACGAGTAACGGGCATTGATCCAGCATAGCCGCTCCCCGGGGCCGCAGTTTAACCGCAGCACTTGACCGGCAATCGCGTCCGTCCAATTTGGAGGAAACACAGATGTCGAAGAAAAAAGAAGCAGAAGACACCGTCTTGATTAGTGCCGCAAAGACCTTGGGTGCCGCTGCCGGCAAGATTGCCGCACTGGTGGGTATAGATGCTCCACCACGCCAACCCAGTAAGCCGAAGGTGGAAAAGTTTCAAAAGAAGAACAAGAGCCGGTTACCCCGGCGGGAGAAGAAAGCTGAGCAAAAGAAGGCGGCCAGGCTGAGCGCGTAATGTCGGTCTAACCCGATTCGTTCCTGCTTTCTAACAACGAGGGCAGGAACCGCTGGCTGCACTCCCTCGTTGTTCCTGCCGTGCAAAGGCAAGCATCACACTTATCCGAATGCCAGCGCCGGTGCGTTATTGAAGACCCTGCCAGGAGTAAATTCGAACCCAACCTGGTACCAGCTATTCCGCCGGACACAATACTTGACCGTGGCGGTGACGGCGAGCTTCAACTTTTCGGAGCGGAGAGTGACGTACGTCCTAACCGCCAAGGGCTGATTGACTTGCAACGAAAGCCCTCCGGTCGTAATATTCAGACAATTGGCAAACACGAATCTCGGTTGACCAACGGAATCATCCCATCCGATTGCCACACGTTCGTGCGACGGTATTCTCTCTTGACGGCGTAAATTCTTGCTTACCATAAGCGACCTGCCACTTTCCTGGGCGTCAGGTCCGGCTTCCCGGCCAATGACATCTCCAGTCTTGGCCATCTTCGCCAATCTGTCAATGGACTGAAAGTACAGCAACGTACGGTTCACGGCGAATCCGCAAAGTACTACATACGTGGTTTTAAGATATCCTCGATGTCACGGAAGATTTCCGAAGGCGGCCGGTTTGCCGCAATCTGATGGTAATCGGCGCCTGCGTAGTGCGCGATCACCGGCGCCGTCAGCTGCTCGTACGAGTTCAATCGTTCTCTCACGATTTCCACAGTGTCATCCGCCCTGCGGATAAGAGGGGTCCCGTCCAAGTCGCAGACGCCCTTCTTTTTTGGCGGTTGGAAGAGCAAATTGTAGATCTTTCCGCATTTCGGGCATTGGCGGCGCGCCGAAATCCGTTCCACTAGCACGGAAATAGGCGTGGCAAGATGGATCACCGTCGGCGGAGGGAAGCTGTGCTCCTTCAAGAACTCCTCTAAAAAGATAGCTTGCGGAACGGTCCGCGGATAACCGTCGAGTAGGAAACCGCCGCGGCAGTCGGGTTTAGCCAGACGCACAACCAGCATCTGATTCACCAGGTCGTCACTGACAAGGTGGCCTTTCGCCAGGACTTCTGACGCAATTTTTCCTAACGGCGAACCCGCTTCGCACTCTGCACGGAGCATCTCCCCGGTCGAGATCGCCGGGATCTTAAGAAGCGCGGTGATTTGCGGAGACTGAGTGCCCTTGCCGCTGCCTGGCGGCCCGAAGAGCAGAATGACCAAGAATCCTCCAAAGGTTTCATTATAGACACGGGCGAAGACGCACCGGAATCAAGGCTAGGAAGGGTTGGGCGGCGCTTGGCGATGTTGGCACTGCGCTATGAGTAACAGCTAATCCAACATCAGAACCAGTTTGCCGACGCCGTCCCGATAGCTTTCCAGCATTTCAAAAGCATCCTGGATGCTATCCAGCGGCTTGGTGTGCGTCACAACCGGGGCAAACAGCTTGGGATGTTCGGCCAACAGCTGAAGCGCAGCTTCCGTGGTGTGATTGGACCGGCGGACCGTGTAGAAATAGAGTTCCTTGCGGCGGATGGTGCTGAAGTTCAGGTTCACCGTGGCCTCGGACGGGATGCCGGTAATTACCACGCGGCCGGCGCTCTTTGCCATGTCGAGGCTTTGATTGATGGTGCCGTCTTTGCTGGCGCAATCGAAGACAACATCGGTGCCGCGCTTAGCGGTATCGGACAGCACCGCGGCCACCGGATCGATCTCGGCCGGATCGATGACGGCATCGGCGCCCATGCTCTTGGCCATCGCCCGCCGCTCCGCAACGGGGTCGATGGACCAAACACGGCCGGCACCCGCCAGCTTCAGCCCGGCGATGGTGAGCAGACCGATGGGGCCCGCTCCGATCACCGCGGCGGTTTCACCCGGCCTGATAGACGCAAAACTGAGCGAATGCAAAATGACGGCGAGGGGTTCAAAGAGCGTCGAGTCGCGCAGTCCCAGCCCGGCAGGAAGAGGCAGCAGGTTCTTGGCCGGCAGGTTCACATACTCGCGAAAGAATCCAGGCAGCCCGGCGGAGCTGAGGAACTCGATATTCTCGCAAACATTGTAGTGGCCGGTGGTGCAAAATTCGCAGTGGTAGCAATAGATGGCTGGCTCCAGCACCGCCAGATCTCCGGGCGACCATCCGGTGACGCCCGCGCCTATCTTCGTCAATTCGCCGGTTGGTTCGTGCCCCAGCACGGAGGGATAGATGGCCGGAGTGCCGCCGATGCCTCCCTCTGAGAAGTAGTGTAGATCGGACCCGCAAATTCCCACGGCGCGGACCCTGGCCTGTACCTCCCCTGGACCGGGATCGGGCACTGGCGCTTCGGTCATTCGGAATTTTCGATGTTGGTAGAGTTCGGCGACTTTCATCATGACGGACAGTAAAACGATAACATGGAGCATTCATGTCTCTTATTCAATTCACGCGCAACTACGACGATCTCTCCACCGATCGCGGCTACCAGTTCAAGTTCTATTGCGACAAGTGCGGGAATGGCTACATGACGCATTTTGAGACGTCGATGTTGGGCATGGCGCAGAGTGTTCTGAACGCCGCCGGCAATATCTTCACCAGCATTGGCTATCGCGCTGGAAACGCCGCCATGGAAGTGCAGCGTGCCATTGGCGGCAAGGCGCACGATGCGGCTCTGGCAGAGGCGGTGGAAGAAGCCCGGCCGTCGTTCCGGCAGTGCACCAAATGCGGGCGTTGGGTTTGCAAGGAGGTCTGCTGGAACGATCCGGCGAACCTTTGCGAAGAGTGCGCGCCGGATTATGCAGAGAGCCTGGCCGCAAGCCAGGCGCAAGTGAAGGCAGAGGTGGCACGGCGTCAACTGGAGGAGAAGGCCGCCGAAGAGAAGTACGCGGGCAATGTAGACGTAAGCGCAGGTGCCGTGTTGGCGGCTCAAACCGCGGCGACTAATTTGCAGCCGGCCAAGCGGCTCTGCGGCAAGTGCGGGTGCGAATTAGGGAGTGCGAAGTTCTGCCCGGAATGCGGCAAGCAAGCGCCTGAGGCGGGACCTCGCTTCTGTACGAAATGCGGAACCCAGGCAGGTCCGAATGTGAAGTTTTGTCCGGAGTGCGGTGGAAAGTTTGGGTAGGCGAAATGACCGAAACATCCGCGGCCAACTTTCAGCGACAATTACAATAACGCCATGGCAAATCTGAGCGACTTCGAAAATCTGCTTCCCACCTTGTTGCCCGGCGAAAAAGCGCAGATCCTGAAGTGGGTGGTGCAGGATCTTGGCGATGCTTTTCCCGGTATCGATTCCCGGCCCGCCGTATGCGGAGGCGAAGCTTGCATCGTGCGCACGCGAATTCCGATTTGGCTTTTGGAGCAGGCCCGGCGTCTGGGCTGCAGCGAACCAACATTGTTGGCGGCATATCCGTCTCTGCGGGCAGAGGATCTGGTAAATGCCTGGGCCTATGCGCGTTCCCACGCAACCGAGATCCAGCTTCATATTCTGGAGAATGAGGCCAGCTGATGGCGCGCTTTTGTTCGCACGGAAATATAGCCCAGCAAGTGGTGGTTGAACTGCGCCGTTTGGGGCACGATGTTTTGAGCACCCTGGACGCCACCAAGGCAAACTCGCCGGTGGCGGACGCCGAGGTGATGGCCTCCGCCACCGCCGGGGAGCGAATTCTGTTGTCACATAATCGCCGCCAATTCATGCAGCTCCATCGGAATCGAACTGAACCTCACGCTGGAATGGTGCTGTGCACTTTTGATCCGGATTTTGCCAGACTGGCGCAACGAATCCACTCCACCGTCGCCGCTGCGTCCGATATGCGGGACAGATTGATCCGCGTGAACCGGCCCGGCTGACGGGTCCTACTGACGCTATAGATTCTTACCTGTTCTCACGTAGATGCGCACGGACATCTTGTCCTTCCGCTTGAAGTTCAGCGCAAGGATTCCGCCTGCATCGGTTTCGTCCTCGGTAAGCTCTTCGTCATCGGCCTCAATCAAATACTTCTGGTGCGGCTTCAATCCGATGATGAAATACGACGTCGGACTCTCCGCATCCAGGTCCAGTTTAAATTTGCTACTGCCTAAGAGAATCGCGTTATCGCCAACCATGGTGGGCTCTTTCTGGTTCTGCAGCGACAGCGGCTGAATTCTGCCGTCTTCGAACAACTGCACCTTGCCGTCAAAGTAACCCAGCCACGTCGCATCGTCGTCCCAACTGGAACGGACGAAAAGGCGGCCATTTTTGGCGTCATGAAATTTCAAAGGCATGTGGAAATAACTGAGCCCCGGCTGATAGGGGTTCGCCCAAAGGAATTCGTAACAAATGCCCTGCGCGCCGCGCATCAGAAACTTGTCGTGGATCAGCCATCCTTGCAGAAACTGGCTTTCCACGGCATTGGGATCGAAGGCCACAATGCTTAGTTCGGCGGCGCGGGAGAACGCGGCGGCTTTCAGATCGGGCTCGCTGGTCCCGGCGTACACCGGCACCCGGTAATCGTTTTCGGCGGCCGGATACACGGCCGGGTAGTAGCTGAGCAGAAGGTAGGCGGGAAGCTCCTGAAAATACTTGGCGGCATCCTCCCGCATATCGATGTTCAGCGTGTCGCGGACCGCATGCAGGATTTCAAACATGGGATACACTTCAGCGCGGGCGAGGGTGCGTGATCCACTCTTCAGCGCAGGGGCGAGCTGTTTACGCCACCATATCGTTACGGCGCTCTTCAGCGCGGCTTCGTCTTCCACCGCGATGGCTGCGAACACTCTGGATCGCACGGTGGCCAGATCGGAGGCTTTCGCTGTCTGCTCAAGCCCCTTTTGCAGTTTGGCGCGCAGCGCTTTTGCCTCCGGCTCCTTCAGCAACGGTTGGCACCAATCGAACACCAGCGCCAGTTGTCTTAAATCCGTCGCCGCCGGAGTAAGCGCCCACGCGATGGCCTGCCGCCCAACGCCATCTTCGCCGTTCACTTGATAGACCAGCGCCGACGCAAAGCCTGGCTCGGGCATCTGCACCTTGCCCAGCACCAGAGCCTCAAGTTGCTGCCAGCGTTGGGACCGCCGTTCGCTTTCGCGGTGCAGCAGTTTCAGCCGTTGCGCCTTCAGCAACAGACGTGGGTGCTCCGTATAAATCTTAAAATCTTCGTCGGCCGTTTGGGCAAGCATAGCCCCAGCCAAGAGGAGGCCTAGCAAAAGTCGAACACGCATCCACCAACAGTGTGTCATAGCGACACACCGCTCGCATCCAACTGCCCCAATCCAGGGTGCTGGGGAAGATCGAAGATTTTTGTTTTCATCAGCTTAAAAATTGCTTGCACTCGGCGGATTGATTGCTAGAATAGAAGACGAATTGATGGAGTTACTCTTTTAACCTGCCCCTCTGGTGCAGCAAGCAGTCGGTAAGAAGCGAGTGGGCTGAAGGAAAGCGTGCTTGCGGGAACGGGTGTTTAGGTTTCGTACCGCTCATTCGTCCGACAGCGAGATGGACCAGAGGGCACTTTTTTGTCCTGATAGCATCTTCTTTGAAAGCTGTATCGATCTTCCCGTAGATTCGGATTTCTGTGAACGTTTGGGCGCCGCTGGCCGGGATAGAAGGACGCGGGCCTGGTCATTGCATGGTTAGTTCGGACGAACCGACGCCGGATTTATAGCCCAAAAGCATGGGCGCGACCGCATCAAGGAAAAGCCCCCAAAAACCTCTAGCGTTTTCCTTGATGCGGTTTCTCTATCTTACGCCGATCCGCCGATCCTATGCTTGGTATCATTTCTGCACCATCCCATGAACCGTAGATCCTTCCTGAAATTGACCACTGCCGCTGCCGCCGCTTCCCTGCCCCTGCCAGCCGCGGCCAAGCGCCCGAACATCATCGTGATACTGGCCGACGACATGGGCTTTTCCGATATTGGGTGCTTCGGATCGGAGATCGAGACGCCCAATCTGGATATGCTCGCCGCCGGTGGAATGCGGCTCACCAATTTCTACAACACCGCCCGCTGCTGCCCCACGCGCGCATCGCTGTTAACCGGCCTTTACAGTCACCAGGCGGGTGTTGGGCACATGATTCAAGACCGTGGAACTCCTGCCTACCAAGGCTATCTGAACGATCGGTGTGTGACCATCGCCGAGGCGATCCGCCAAGGCGGTTACCGCGCGGGGATGGCCGGCAAGTGGCACGTTGGCGAACAGCGCCCGCATTGGCCTACCGACAGGGGATTCGAGCGCTACTTCGGCCTGATTAGCGGAGCGGCAAATTACTTCCATCCCGAGCCGGGCACACACCTCGCGTTGAACGATCAGGAGTACAAACCTGGTGACGGCTTTTACATGACGGATGCCTTCACCGATAATGCGGTGGCGCAGATTGATGAATTCGGCCGCGGCAAAAATCCCTATTTCCTCTATCTGGCATTCACCGCGCCGCACTGGCCGCTGCACGCGCGCCCGGAAGACATCGCAAAGTACGAAGGCAAGTACATGGACGGTTGGGACGAACTGCGCAAACGGCGCCACGCGCGTCAAATCAAGCTGGGCATTGTGGACGCGAAGTGGCCGCTGACGCCTCGCGACAGCCCCTCGCCCGCATGGGACACCATGGAAGACAAGCCGGCGCTGGACCGCAAGATGGCCGTTTACGCAGCCCAGATCGACCGGTTGGATCAGAGCGTGGGCCGCGTGCTGGCGAAGGTGAAAGAGTTAGGACAAGAGGAGAATACGTTGATCCTCTTCCTGGCCGATAACGGCGGCTGCGCAGAAGAGGTCAATCGAGGCAAACCTAGCGTCCCGGCCGGTGGAGTGGATTCGTATATGAGCTACGGGCTGCCTTGGGCCAATGCGAGCAACACGCCTTTCCGTTTGTACAAGCACTGGGTACATGAAGGCGGCATCTCTTCTCCATTCATTGCGTACTGGCCTGCGGTGATCAAGCGCAAGAATGCCATCTCACACCAACCCGCGCACCTGGTGGATTTAATGGCCACGTGCCTGGATGTGGCCGGTGTCGCCTATCCGAAAACATTCAAAGGGAAAGACCTGACGCCGCTGGAAGGCGTGAGTCTGCTGCCCATCTTCGAGGGGAAGCAGCGCAAAGGGCACAAGGCCATCTATTGGGAGCACGAAGGGAACCGCGCGGTGCGCGAAGGGAAATGGAAGCTGGTATCGCGCTTTCCCGAACAATGGGAGCTGTATGATCTGGAAGCCGACCGCACGGAGCTGAATGATCTGGCGAGTGCGCAGCCGGTGCGTGTGAGACGAATGGCCGCGCTTTACGAGACGTGGGCCACACGCGTGGGCGTGTTGCCGTGGAAGAAGGGCACCTAGTTGAGGCTCTTTTCTATTCATTGTCGGTTCTGGGCCCAGGCTTTGGGCAACATCCTATGATGGTGAGATGAACGCAGATCCCCGTAATGGGCCGATACTCCGGACGTGGAGTTGGCAGCGCGTTCGGTTCGTATTACCGGGAATGCTACTCTGCCAGGCGCACCTCTACGCGCAAGTGGGGCCGCAGCCACCGTGCGGAGCGGACCCGCTTCCGCCCTATCCTGGTCTGAATGAATCGGCCACCGTCAAGTTATGGAGCAAGTCCGATTTGGGTCGCGACTGGAAGCCGCCCTTATGCACCGGATGGATGGCGGTGGGTTTTACAACTTTGGTAACCACCGTCGCGCGATTTCGCCATACCTCGGAAGCTGAGGGCTTGCTTCGCCATACCGGTGCAATTTCAGAACTCGCGGGCATGCGCTACTGGTCCACCACTCACAAGCAGTGGCAGACATTAATTGTGGCGGCCTCCGCTCTGACCGGCTTACAGTCTGGTCAACACCGCGAGGACTTCAAGCCCAATGAGATGAAGCAAGGTAGCCTTCTCTACTTTGAACAGGCTGATAACCTTTCCGGCAAGGCCATCTACCGAATCCACATTGCCGAAATTTCTGAGTACCGGCTTGTATTCGACGTGGAGAATGTCAGCACCGTTCGTTATCACTTCATCCCTCTTTATCACCCGGGTGAAATGCAGTCTATTTACTTTCTGGATCGTGAATCGGAAAATGTCTGGCGATTCTACAGCATCGTTCGCACAGGCAAGAACGCGAACGGGCTGACCACAAGAAATGAGTCTTCCGCGGTTAACCGTGCGGTAGCGTTCTATCGCGCCCTAGCCGGAATTCCCACCAGCCAGGAGCCTCCGGTTGCGCCATGAAGGCAAGCGAGTTTGAGAACCGCAAAGCTTCGCTCGCAGTTATGCCGGCCATGGGAAACTTGATTGGTCGTGCGTCGCTGCGGAGGTTGTATTCATGAGCCGTAGCGTGTTCTCGGCCAGTTCCGGCCGCCTCAAGCTTTCATTGGGCGGGGCCGCGCTCGCATTCGGGATGTTCGTCCGGATTACAAGGGAGTTGATGGAGGGAGAATTCGTTTCCATGGACAACGCGATCCTTCTTGCCGTGGCAAGAAAGCGCACTCCATGGCTTACGGCTGCGGCGGTGGACATCACAGCGCTGGGATCGATCACCTTGGTCGTATTGTTCTCCATCTTCACGCTGTTGATCCTGCTTGTGTTGCGCGACCGGCTGGGCGCCCTTCAGCTGATAGCGGCTTCCGCGGGAGCAGGCGCATTGACGTTCGTGACGAAAGCACTCATCGAGAGAATTCGGCCAGCCGAGGCGGAACGGCTGATCGTCGTGTCGGGATTCTCATACCCAAGTGGACATTCGGTCTCGACCTCCGCGCTTTACCTGACGATCGCGATCATCGCGGGCCATTATGTACAACACTCAGGCGCGAGGACTGCAATTTTTCTGGCCGTATCGGTGGTGTTTATCCTGGTTGGAGCCTCGCGCGTATACCTGGGTGTTCATTACGCGACTGACGTGGTGAGCGGCATCTCGCTTGGAGCGGCGTGGGCGCTGTTGCTGGCCGGGTGCTTCACGCTTTGGGGTCATCGCGGCTCATCCTGAGTGTGCAGTCTCAGCAGTCAAGCGATCGATCTGCACCAGTAGCTTCGTCGTTTGGATTGCACAAGTCCAACACGCACTTGGAGACGCCACCCGCAGGGGGATTGTGGACAAGCTGAGCCAGGGGCCGGTTTCGGTCTCGCACTTGGCCACGCCCCTGGCCATCACGCTCGCCGCCGTGGTGCAGCACCTGCAGATCCTGGAAGAATGTGGGCTGGTGCATACACAAAAAGCCAGCAGAGTGCGCACTTGCCATATCGATCCGGCGGGGCTTTCGGTGGCGGAGGAATGGATCGGCGAGCGGCGTTCGGTCTGGGAACGGCGGTTTGACAAGCTAGGCGATTTCTTGGGAAATGAGGAATACCGAGGGTCTTCAACCCGGCGCTGAAAGATCGTCAATCAACGCCGCGACGTCGCTCTCCTGTGTCCGGTAGTTGGTGATGCAGGCCCGCAGCACGGTTCGCGTTCCGCCCAGCACGGTGGTGGAAATCCACGCCTTGCCCGAACGAACGATCTTCGAAACGATCTGCTGGTGCTCTTCAGCGGTTGCGCCGGGCTTTGCGAAACAGACTACCGGCAGCAGTGTTTCATTTACAATTTCCCAGCCCGCCCGCGCCAGCCCCTCGCGTAGCAGATCACCCATCCGGGTCTGATGCCGAATCGCTTCGGCGTACCCTTCCCATCCGGCCGCGAGCAGTGACAGAAACACCTTCAGCCCGATGAACCGCCTTGACCATTGCATCGAGTGTAAGTGTGGGTCGACGATATCGAGACCGGCCGCGTCTTTCGGCATGTACGCAGTGGCGACGCGAAACGTGCGGTCAAGAATCGTATTGTGCCGCGTGAGGAACAGGCCGGCGCCCATCGGCACAGATAACCACTTGTGCGCGTCAAAGGTAATGGAGTCTGCTCGCTCGATGCCGTTCAGCAATGGCAGCAGCTCGGGCACAAACGCCGCGCCGCCACCCCAGGCGGCATCCACGTGATACCAGAGGTTGTGTTCCTCGGCAATATCGGCGAGCTCTGGCAGCGGATCTATCATGCCGGCGTTCGTCGTGCCCGCTGTTCCCACAACTAGAAATGGCGCGAAGTGGTCCTCCCTATCCTGCAAGATAGCCTGATGCAGCGCCGCCGGTATCATTCGCAGCCGGGCATCTATCGCGATATGCCGCACGGAATCCATTCCCAATCCGCACAGCCGTGCCGCTTTGAGAAAGGAGTGGTGACTTTCGGAGGAGCAGTAGAAAACAGGTTGAGCCTCCAGCGAACGAAGCCCCTTGGTGACGAAGTCCGGGAAGCGGTTCGTGAGCGCGGCAAGGATGGCTGTGTGATTGGCTTCCATCCCTCCGGACGCGAAGACTCCATCCACGGCGCCGGCTGAGTAGCCAAACCGCGAGCCGAGCGCGCGCACCAGATGCTGCTCTACTTCGGCGGCGAAGGGGCTGTGGCTCCAGGCAGCCAGTTGCGGATTGAAACCCGCCACCAGCGCATCGGCGGCAATGCCCATGGTGGTGGGCGCCGGATTGAACAGCCCAAAGTAGCGGGGATGTGGCGTGTGCACCTGATACTGCTGCAATCCGCTTGCCGCCAGTTGCAGCGCTTCCACCGCGTCCATCGGATGCCGAAAATCGCAAGGCGCAAGCATGGCGCGGATTTTCTCCGGACTCAGCTCCGGCGTCACCGGCGACGAATCCAACACACTGATGTAGTTCTCTAGAAGGCGGCCCAGTTCCTCCCAGATCGCCCTTCTCTCCGCCTCTTCTAACCTGAGCATCTTCTATTTCCGGATGGCCAGGATAGAGCCGCCTGGATCCAGCGTCACTCGCACCGGCAACAGTTTCACATCAAGTTGGAAAGGAACCGGCTCGCTGGATGTTTTCACCCAACGCGTCGTCAATTGCTTGCCCGGCAGTTGCACTTCCACCGGAATGTAGGCGCTAAAATCGTCGTCCACGTTAGTCTGCGTCACCGTGCCTCTTATTTTGACGGCGGGCGGCCGGCCGGTGGTAGTGTAATCCATCTTCAGGGTAGGCACGCCCGTGCCGTAGACCCACTGCTCAAAGAAATTCTCGAGTTTCGGATCACTCGATTTCGGTGGAACGAATTCGGCAGCCAGGGCGCGGAATTGTTCGGTCGAAACTGTTTGATAACGATAGCGGCGCGTCAGCTCGGAAAGCATCTTCAAAAACGCGTCATCACCCAGACGCCCGCGCAGCATGTGAATGATCCACGATCCCTTTTCGTACGTGATGGCCCGCCAGGCAGCAGGCGCCTGGGAAGAGCTAAGGCGCGTCCCCCAGATGATGGGCCCCGCCGATTCCAGAGTGCGTCCTGCGGCATCCTTCGCCAGCAAATGCGCCTTATACTCCGCCAGCACTTCTTCCAACGGCTTGCGCCCCTTCTTTTTCTCGATGTAGAGAAGCGCCGAATAATTCGCCAGGGACTCCATCAACCAGTCGTCCTGGTAATTCGCCGAAGTCACCAAATTGCCCCACCATTGATGCGCGGCCTCGTGCGCGTGCAGTAGCTCGGAATAGAACAGCTGCAGCGCTGGTTTTCGCTGCGACGCCGGGCGCTCGCTGGCGTTCAAATAACTGAGTGTGGAAAGGTACAGCAATCCCGGAAATCCTTGGCCAAAATTGCCGGGAATGGGCGTTACAGTCAACGTCTTCAGGGGCGGTGGCCCAAAACTGGCGGACATGAACTCCATTTCCGCCGCAATCTCGTTAGCCAATTCCTGAAGCCGCGCCGTGGGATTCGGGAGCGAAGGGCCAATACCGCCCAGCGACTGAAAATCCGGCGCCCTTCTACCGTTGCGCGGAAAGGGTTGCGGCATTACCACCTCATCTTGCGGCTTCTGCTGTAACGCCGCCTCCACCTTACGATTCGCGTAGACTTCCACCGTTGTGCCTGCTCGTGTGACACTCGCCTTCTCGTATTGCCCCAGATTGAAGCCCGCAAATCGGATCGGTGTCGAAATGCTGCGCTTAGCCATGCGCCAGTCACCGTCGGATTCCTCGTCGGCGAAATCTCCGGTGGTAATCAGGTTCAGCGCCTTTGGATAGCGGAAGGTTAAATCGTAGCGTGCGAATCCATTGCCGCGATTGGGGTACCAGTTGCCTCGCGAACCAACGTAGTAAACTCCGTTTCCGGCGGACGAAATCACATCGCCTTCGTGCGTAAATTCGATCTTGTGCTGCTTGCCCGCCTGCAAGGGGTGCGGACTAACCACCAGAAACATCTCATTCTCACTACTGCGGATCGCGTTGGCCCGCAACGAATCGCGCATGAACACTTCAGCGGGCTCGCCGTCCACCTTCGCTGCCGTCACCGTCATACTCCGCGATATATCGAAGGCGATTGCCGTGCTGATCGCCTTGCCGGGCAGCAGCGTCATTCGCGTTACCGCATTCATGTGCAGATTCGGTTGCAGCGTGGCTTCAATCTGAATATCGGTTACCGGCAGATCCTCTGCGTAGAGCGCGCGGCCTTGTGTTCGCCAGGGGCGCGCAAGGAAGCTGGTCCAAACGTCGAAGTAGTTGCGATTGTCCCGCTTCGCCAGTTGCCCTACGGTGATCTGTTCGCGGGCGCGGGGATCGTAGTAGAGGTCAAAATTATTGAGGGTTTTGCCGCTCACGGTGGCGAAAAAAAAACCCTCGCGATTGCCCGGCGCGGAGAGATGATCCTGAACCAGCCGGATCTCCAGGCTGCCGGAGAGATTCTTCACCACCGGTTGCCATTTCTCAGCAAGCAACAACCCCATCTCCTGGGATTTTTTCGGCGCGCCCGCCTGGATCTGCGCCAGAAGCTGTTCGCCGGTGCCGTCACTGAACAGAAACACCGCGGCGTTAATGTGTTCGTCAAGATTGGGCGAACCGGTGAAAGCGGCAAGCGACAAACGTTCACTACGGTGAGGAGGGAATAAAATCACCTCCCCATCCCCGCCGTCTACGTCGGCGGTGAAAACCGCGGACATCCGTTGATCATCAATGGATTTGCCAAAGATAAGATATCCGTCGGTGAGATAGAAACGAATGTCTTCTTTGTTAAATACAAGATCCCGGACACGGTAGCATTCCTGCGCGTCAAGGCCTCTGTTCAAAATCGCCTTCGCGGCCGCGGACGCACCACCACCCTCGCCGGCAGCGGCAAAGACAGCGGATGCCGTTAGAATCAGGACTGCGAATCGGATCACAATCTCAGTCTAACGCCATGGCAGAAACCACTTCCGGCGCGGCGCTGGCTCCGGATTCGGTTGCAAGGGAATCAATTCTCCCCGTAACGCGGCCAGCGGATTGGTGGAGAACAGCGTTACGGCGCGCTTCTCCCCGAATCGCTTGGTAACATACTGGAACGCCTCGTCCAGCGTCGCCCTGCGGTGCTTGTTGTCGTGCCCATCACTGGCGATAAAGTGCACCAGACCTTCGCGCAGCAGTACCTCCGAAAAGTCTTTCGCCTTGGTTCCAAATCGTCCAAAAAGAGCTTGCCCCGTAACTTGCATGTAGCAGCCCATGGACACCCAGCGCCGGATCATTTCGAGCCGTTGGCGCAGCAGCGGGTTGCGTTCCGGGTGCGTTATCACCAGCAGCATGCCGGCGTCCTGAAGGCGGCGGAAATCCGGCTCAGTGCTCTTGAAAATCACCATGTCGGACAACTCCACCAACAGATACCGTTTGTTGTTGATTGCGTACTTGGCAGGATTCGCCAACGCATCGTTCACATTGTCGAAGGTGAGATGGAAATCGCAGCCGGAATGAATTCGAACCGGCGAGGATGAGGCCGCCTTCAGCTCAGCCAGCCGCTGGCGAATCAATTCCGGTTGAAAGGCGTACTCAATACTGGCGTGCGGCGTCGCTACGATATCGGTGGTGCCGGCCGCAGCCGCGGCATCCAACATCTCCAGGCTCACTTCCAGAGTCTTGGCGCCATCATCCACCCCGTGCAGGATGTGGCAGTGTATATCGATCACGGTATGCTATTTGCTCTCACACCAGATTTTATATAAACATTTCGTCGTCTTGCGTTGCTTGAGCAACACTGGGACGCCCACCGCGCATAAAGACGGAAACCGCAGTCCGCACCCCGGTAGCAACGCCCTGCACTTCGCGGATGGGTTTCATAATGCCGTTATGGACGGCCGCTACCGATTCGTGTACGCGGGTGACGGTGTCATCCACCACCATTTCGGCGCGTTCCAACTGCACCAGCGCACGGTCGCTCGCGTCGGTGATCACCGAATCCAGCTTAACCAATTGGGCTTTCCCGATATCCATCATCTGGCTTGCCGTATCGGTGATCTCGATGAACTTTCCGGTCAGCTCCGCAACGCTTGTCCTACCTTGATCAAGCGTCAATTCCGCCTTCGCCAGGATCGTTCTTGCCTGCGGCATAATTGAGGCAGATTGCTCCTGCATAGCCTTGCTGGTTTTGTAGATACCGAAGAGCAGCGCAGCTTGTATACACAACGCTACCGCCGAAATGCTTACAAATCCCGTCATGATGTACAGCAAGAGTTCCTGGTTCATTTTGTCCCGGTCCTTCCGGCGTTAGTTAGATTTAGATTGCTTCCGAGCCGTGCGCTTCGGCGGGACTCGAAACAGATTCCCGGTACGCTTGCTTGCCTGCATCCACGGCGGCTGCCAACTGCTCTTTCTGCGTCTTGATGGCGGTCTTGCCTTTCTCCACCAACTCTTCAGCATTGTCGCGCAATTCTTCCGAACGGCGCTTCACATAATCGCCACCTTCCAATGCCTTCGATCGAATGAGTCCCCTGGTGTCTTCTCCGGATTGCGGCGCGAACACAATTCCAACCGCCACACCAATACCGAGACCAAGCATGAAATACGATAAACCCTTGCTATCATCCATTTGCGTTTCCTCCTCTTCCTTGACGTTTCCACTTCACGATTTCAGAATACCAGCAGATCCAAATCCAGATAAGGGGATCGACCGCTGCCTATATGGACGCGTGCTAGAATCTGGCCAATGAACAAGCGTCCGCCACGTCTGTTAGACGCAGAAGGGCTCTGGGGTTTCGCATTAAAAGTGTTGGGCATGCGCGCCTTGACGGTATCTGAGCTCCGGGAAAAGTTACGGAAGCGCGCACAAGAGCCGTCGGACGTGGATGGCGTATTGGCCAAGTTGAAGGAATATGGCTACCTGAATGACGATCGGTTCGCTGAGACTTTCGCCACCGCACGGCGCGATAACCAGGGCTTTGGCAAGCGGCGCGTCTTGCAGGATTTGAAACAGCGCCGCGTAGCTCCGAAGGTTGCGGAAGACGCCGTAGCGCAAACGTTTCAGGGCGTAGATGAAACCGTAATGATTGAACAGTTTCTGGCGCGGAAGTTTCGCGGAAAGAAACTAAACGAGTACCTGCAGGTGCAAAAGAATCTGGCCGGCGCGTTCCGCAGGTTGCAATACGCGGGCTTCGCTGCCGGGCCTTCCATCCAAGTTTTGAAGCGCTATGCCACCCAGGCCGACGAACTGGAACCGGAAGAATTGGTGGACCCAGACGCCTAAAGCTTACTTGCGCTGTCTGCCTGGCTGGTATGAGTTCAAAGGCGAACCCACGCCGGCGGATGGCTACATCGATCTGGATGAGAACCAGTGGCTCAAGCGATTTGCGATCATTGAGTAGTGCGTGCCCTGTTAACTCTGATTTTTCTTTGTGCAACGTTGCACGCGGAGACGCCGTCCGAAGCCCTGAAGCGCAGGCGTCTCGAATATCCTGAGCTCACTCAAATTGTGGAGCTGGCGCAGTCCGCACCGCCGGAGTTCGCCGCCCGCGCGCTGCTTCGCGTGGCGCAGTCCGGAAGTCTCCGCGATAAAGAGTGGAAGCGTGAACTGCTCGAACAAGCCTTTCAAACCGCAGCCTCCGCGCGTACTCCGGTCGCGCGTCATATCGGGAATGGAATGGCGGCCAGTAATAGCCGGGAACAAAGAATCGCCGAAGCCGCAGAGGTCGGACTCGATCGCCTGATGCTGCAATCTCAGGCAGTGAAAGCGATGTTGACTCTGAATCCAAAGCGGGCCCGCGGACTGTTTCTCGCGATGCAACAGCCTGCCCCGGTCCGCCTGCGTTGTGAGGAAGCCTTGGTGGAGGATCCCTCAGTATATTTCGCGGCAGCAACTGCTGTCGCCGCAATTGCCTTCACTCCCGAAGAGCGAAAACGGGATGAGGCGGCGCTCTTCCTCAATGAACGGCTGCAGAGGCTCACCTCACCGGTCGAAATCGCGCCGGCTATCCGCATGGTTTCAGCCGCTTCCCGCATGATGACAGCCGCGCAATACAAATTGTTAACCAGTTCTCTGGCCGCCGCGCTTGAGCGCATTTCTGGCGACAACCGCGCCTTCGGCTCTACACTGCCTGAGATCTCCAGAGAGATGACAATCTTCAAGGGCAACGAACTCAACGATGCATACCGGCAGTTCCTGGTCAAGAATATGACGGGCCCCCGCTGCGCTGATAGCGACCTGGGAGACTTCGCCCGTTCCGCTGTATCTGACTTCAATCGCCGGACCGAGGCCGCCGTTACTCCAATCAAGCTGGATGACACTAAACCGTCGAAGATTGATGCCAAGGCAATCATGACCGGTTCCAGCAACAAAGCCGAGGAGGATCTGCTGAGCGCAAAGCTGACGTCTCTCCTCTTTGGCGGGGGACATGCGGCCCTGTCCGATGGGCAGA
The DNA here is from genome assembly GCA_038230275.1 of Bryobacterales bacterium. Lineage (GTDB taxonomy): Bacteria > Acidobacteriota > Terriglobia > Bryobacterales > Bryobacteraceae > JANXXV01. The sequence goes on along the minus strand of JBBRNO010000013.1, from coordinate 35,700 downwards.
AGAACACCGCCGAGTGGCGTGAACAATTTTCCGATGTGTTCCATAACATCGAGGGCATCAAGCCGGCAATCGGGGAATCGGAAGCGCTGTTCTACTACCGTAAGGGTGACGCGCTGCGTGGGTTGCTCCTGATCGCACCGCCTGGGGAATCGCGTGACAGGATTCTGCAGGAATACATCGCGTTCCTCAAGGCTTCCAACTTTCAACAAGAGAGTCTCATCGAATGGTTCTGCATGGTGGAGTCGCTGGCTGAAGATACCCGTTCCATGAGCCCGGCGGAATTCCAGAAAATGCTCAACGCATTCGAAGCCTCCGGGCACACCGTGCTGTCGCTTTATGCCCGGATGGAAAAGCTGATCCCTACCCCACCGTCATGGGCCCAGACCGGGCAATAAGCGCCGACGCAGTCTCAATCAAGCCTTTCACCCGCGAATCGAACCCGCGAAAACGCTCGTCCCGCGTTTGCCCTTTCACAAATCGAAAGTAGATCTGTTGCAGGATCACGGCCAGCTTGAACACGCCCAGCACTTCGTAGTAGGCAATGCCGGCTACGTCCCGGCCCGTGCCCGCGGCGTAGCGCGCCAGCAACTGCTCCCGGGAATACCAGCCAGGCGAATCGTTGCGGCCGGAAGAACTGCCCAGCGTCCAATAACAAAGAGTGAGTCCAAGGTCGGCTAATGGGTCGCCCACGGTCGTCATCTCCCAATCCAGCACCGCTTCCAGCTTTCCGGGATTATCCGCGTTCAGCATGATGTTATCCAGCTTGTAATCGTTGTGCACAATCGTGGCGCGTCCAGATGCCGGAATGCTTGCCGCCAGCCAGACCATTACGCGATCCATCTCAGCAATGTTCTCAGTCTCGGCTCGCCGCCAACGCTCGGTCCAGCCGTGCACCTGCCGCGCCAGGAATCCTTCGGGCTTCCCTAGGGAACGCAGCCCGGTCCGTTCGATATCGATCGCATGTAACGCAATCAAGCCGTCGAGGAAAGCCTGGCTCACGCGCGCGGTGAACTCTGCGTCGTAAATGCGCGAGTCGGTTTCGCGCAGGATGATGCCTTTGCGGCGCTCCATCAGGAAAAAGGGCGATCCGATGACAGCAGGGTCTTCGCACAACAGATGCACTTGCGGCGCGGCATGAAAATGCGGATGGACGCTTTCCAGCATTCGATACTCTCGCGCCATATCATGTGCCTTCGGCGGCACCGGACCCATGGGAGCGCGCCGCAAAACGTACTCTTCCCCGCCCGCCCGAACCAGGTAAGTCAAGTTGGAATGACCGCCTGGAAACTGCTCCACCACGACATCCCCCTGATTCAGATACCGGCCGAGCGCGCCCGTGTCCAGTTCTTCACCAGGCCGGACGGGGGCTGTGTCAGAATGGTTCGGCATTCGTATATCATGACACCGGAACGGAGGATGATCTGGGTATTCTTTCAGGAATTCGAGTGATTGACTGCAGCACCTACATTGCCGCCCCGGCGGCGGCCACGGCGCTGTCGGACTTCGGCGCGGACGTCATCAAGATTGAGCGCCCGCCGCTAGGCGATCCGTACCGCTATCTTTCGCTCTCCCCGCCCATGCCCGCTTCCGAGCATGCCTACTGCTGGATACTGGAAGGCCGCAACAAACGCAGCGTCGCCTTGGACTTAAACCATACCGAGGCCCGTGACGCGCTGCTGAAGCTGGTGCAATCCGCGGACGTTTTCATCACGAACTACCAGCCACCCCTGATCTCAAAGTTCCGCTTGGAATATGAAACGCTAAGCGCCCTGAACCCGCGGCTCATTTATGGGCAACTGAGCGGCTATGGCGAAACTGGCCCCGACGTCGACAAGCCCGGCTACGACATGACTGCCTACTGGGCACGGTCCGGCCTGATGGCTACAATGCATAACGCGGGAGCCGATCCGTGCCAGTCGCCCCCAGGCTTTGGCGATCATCCCACATCGATGGCACTCTTCGCCGGAATTCTGCTGGCCATGTATCAACGCGAAAAAACCGGTCTGGGAACAAAGGTCAGCACGTCTCTGATCGCCAACGGAATCTGGTCGAACAGCTGCAATGTGCAAGCGGCGATGGTGGGAGCGAAATTCGCCCATCGTTGGAGCCGCCACACCACGGTGAATCCCCTGGTGAATCACTATGTCACCAGTGACGGGCACCGCATCATTCTCTGTTGTCTGGATGTCCAAAAGGATTGGCCCCGCCTCTGCCAGGCGCTCGGATTGCAAAGCCTGCAGCACGATCCGCGCTTCAACTCCCATGAAGTCAGAGCCGCACACGCCGCGGAGTTGATCGCCTTGATGGACGCCTCCATCGGCGCAGTGGATTTCGCCGAACTGACGGCGCGCTTTCACGAATTGGACATCATCTTCGGCGTTGTACCCGATAGTGAGCAGGTTTCCCGCGACCTGCAAGCTGAGATGAATGGAGTCTTCGCGGAGATCGCCGACGCGCCCGGCGGCCCCATGCGCACGGTCAACAATCCGATCAACTTGCGAGGGGAAGCAAAAACGCCGCCCCGGTTCGCACCCGGAATTGGCCAGCACACGGTCGAAATTCTGCGGTCGCTCGGCTACGATGAAGCTGCGGTGGAGAAAATGCTGAGCGACGGCGCCGCAATGGGTTAGGCTTTCAACTCGACCAGCGGCTCCGATTCGGTGGTTCTTTTTAGTTGACCGCAAGCCGCGTAAATATCCAAGCCGCGCGGCTTCCGCAAAAAGCATGGGACCGATTTGCGTACAATCGCCTGGAATGCATCCACGCGCTCCGGATGGGGAGTGCCGAACGGAATGCCGGGGCCTGGATTCAGCGCGATCACGTTAACCTTGCAATTGATGTTCGCCACCAGCTTCGTCACGCGGCGCGCATCCGCATCGGTATCGTTCACGCCCTTCAAAAGCACATACTCGAAAGTCAGGTTTTCCCAGGGCCGCAGTGGATAAGCGCGGCAAGCTTCCATCAAGTCTTTTAGATGGTATTTCCGGGTGATCGGCATCAGCTGCTGCCGTTGTTCCTCAGTGGAAGCATTCAGCGAAATCGCCAGCCTGGGACGCATTGGCTCCATCGCAAATTCGGCAATTTTCGGGATGATTCCGGATGTCGAAACAGTGATCCGCCGGGGCGACATTCCCACGCCATTCGGATCGACCAGAATCCGCGATGCCTTCAACACATTCGGCAAGTTCAAAAACGGCTCGCCCATCCCCATCATCACCACGTTCATCCGCGTATCGGTTGGAGACAAACCATGAGCGGCGGCAACGTGCAGCACCTGTCCCACAATTTCCCCCGCCGTCAAACTCCGCTCCAGTCCCAACAGTGCGGTCAGACAAAACTTGCAGTCTACCGGACAGCCCACCTGCGTTGAGATGCAAATGGTGTCCCGGCCATCCTCCGGCATCAGCACGGTTTCCACCGTCCGGGCATCGCGCAGCCGCAACAGGTAACGCCGCGTTCCATCGATGGAATCAAAAAAGTTTTCGACTTCGGGAAGCCCAAATTCGAGCTGTTGATTCAGCTGTTCCCGCAGGTCCTTTGGCAGGTTTGAAACCTCGGCCAGATTGCGTACTTTCTGCTTATAGAGCGCCCCGTAGATCTGGCGCGCTCGAAACGCCGGTTGCGCCGCACCCAGCAACTGCTGGAGCTCCGGCAACTCCATTCCAACCAGTGTTTGCGACATCCATTTCAGTTTACCCTGTTACACTGGAAGTACTCCCCCAATCATAACTATGGCTTCTTCCGTGTTGAACGCCCGCGATATTGACATGACCACGCTTCCCAACGGGATCCGGGTCATCTCCGAATCCATGCCACATGTCCGCTCGGTCAGTGTAGGAGTGTGGATTGGCACCGGGGCCCGTCGCGAAACAGTGAAACAAAACGGCATCTCGCACTTCATTGAGCACATGCTGTTCAAGGGCACCAAGAACCGTACCGCCGAAGAAATCGCGCGTGTCGTGGATTCCTGCGGCGGACACCTTGACGCCTACACTGCCAAAGAGCTGGTTAGCTACAACTCGAAAGTGATTGACGATCACCTGCCGCTCGCCTTTGACGTCCTGGCCGACCTGGTGCTGAACCCCTTGTTCGAAGAGGCTGACATCGAGAAGGAAAAAGGCGTCATCCTGGAAGAGTTGAAGATGGAAGCCGACAGTCCGGAATACCTGGTGCATGAGGCGTTTGCCAGTAACTTCTGGAAAGACCATCCGCTGGGCAGGTCTATCCTGGGCACCAAATCCACCATCAAGGGTTTCGCCAAAAACGCGGTCGAGGCGTATTACAAGCGCGTCTACATACCGCAGAATATCGTGATTACGGCCGCGGGCCGGCTGGATCACGCCCGAATCGTCAGCTTTGCTTCGGACTATTTTGAACGTCTCAGTCCCGGAACTCCGGCGGTACCGGAGCCAGTGCCGGTGACGCAAGTGCCCTTGATTGTGAAGAACAAGCGGTCTCTGGAACAGGTCCATGTCTGCATGGGAGTGCCCGCCTATGAGATCAGCAGCGAACACCGATATGGGTGCTACGTGCTGAGCACCATTCTAGGTGGCGGCATGAGTTCACGCCTCTTCCAGAACATTCGCGAAAAGCATGGGATGGCTTATTCCGTATTTTCCGAACTGAATCTATATCGCGATACCGGTTGCCTGGCGGTGGCCGCCGGAACATCACTCGAAAACGTTCGCCGGGTCATTGATATGACCATGGCCGAGTTCCGGCATCTGCAAGACAGCCCGGTTCCAGCCGAGGAGCTGCGCCGCGCCAAAGACCATCTGAAAGGATCGCTCGCCTTGAGTCTGGAATCTACCTCCAGCCGCATGTCAAACCTGGCTCGCCAGGAACTGTTCTTCGGCAAGTTCTTCACCGTGGACCAGATGGTGGAATGCATCGAAAAGGTGACCGCCGAAGAGATCCAACAGATTTCACAGGATTTGTTTGGACATAACCAAGTCGGGCTCAGCGTTCTTGGCAAACTGAACGGTCTGGTGGTCAACCCCGAAGAGTTGGTTTGTTAATCTGGCTGCAATGGCAATGACTCCGCGGCGTGTCGTAGCACTTCTGCTGCTGGCTGGCAGTGCTTTCGCCATTGATCTTACGTCGCTCAAGCCGACAGGCTACGTCAACGATTTTGCTAAGGTTATCACCCCGGAATCCCGCCAGGAATTGGAACGCTATTGCGCCCAAGTGGAGAAAGCGACCGGTGCGCAAATGGCTTTCGTCACCATGGATACGCTGGACGGCGAACCGGTGGATGACGTTGCCAACAACCTCTATCGCCAGTGGGGTATCGGCAAAAAAGGTGTCGATGAAGGATTGCTGTTGCTTCTCGTTGTCAAAGATAAGCGCAGCCGGCTGGAGATCGGCCGTGGCCTGGAACCCTACATCACCGACGCTACCAGCGGCGCCACGCTCCGCGAAATGCGCGTCTCGCTTCGCGCCGGGAACTATGGCGAGGCGCTTTATTCGGCGGCGCACAGCCTGGGCAGCCGCATCGCGCAAGCAAAAGGCGTTACCCTCGATGATGCGGCATATCGGCCCCGGCCGCGCAAACAGGCGCCGTCTGAAATCCCGTGGCCGGTGGTGGTGGGTGGCATCCTTCTTCTGCTGTGGATCATCAAATCCGGCGGCGGCGGCGGATTCATCGCAGGAATGCTATTGGGTAATCTGTTGGGCGGTGGCCGCGGACGCGGCGGTGGCGGAGGCTTCGGCGGATTTGACTCGGGCGGCGGCGGTGGTGGAGGGTTCGGCGGATTCGGCGGCGGAGACTCCGGTGGCGGAGGCGCTTCCAGCGATTGGTAATCGCTGATTGATAATCACTATGGACAAGCTACTCACTGAACTGGTCGAGAAAATGCGGTCCGCCAATGGGGACCGGCTGGTGGCCGTGATCCTGTACGGATCAGCGGCGACCAAGACCGGCAAAGATCAATTCTCCGACTTGAACGTTCTCTGTGTCCTCAAGCAGGTGACTCCGCAGGAACTGTCCGACTCGGAACCAATCATCCGCTGGTGGCGCGAGAAGAACAATCCGGCCCCGCTGTTGCTGAGCGAAGAGGAAGTGCGAACCTCCACCGATTGCTTTCCCATCGAATTTCACGACATCAAGGAGCGCCACAAAGTTCTGCACGGCGTCAATGTTGTGGCCGATCTGACCATCGATTATTCGTTCTATCGCGCCCAGGTGGAGCACGAACTGCGCGCGAAGATGCTGCGGCTGCGCCAGAAAGCCGCGGCTGTCTTGTCGGAAAAAGATGTCTTGCTGCGCCTACTGGCGGATTCCATTTCCACCTTCTGCGTCTTGTTCCGTCATGCCTTACTGCTTTCCGGTGAAGTGGCGCAGTTCGATAAGCGTGAGATCGTCAAAGCCTGCGGCGGAAAGTTTGGCATCGACGCATCTCCGTTTCTTACACTATTGGATGTTCGTGAGGAGAAGGTGAAATCGCGGGACCTTCAACCATTACCGCTGTTCCGCGAGTATTTGAAACAGATTCTCGTTGTGGTGGATGCTGTCGATCGAATGGAGAAATGAGGAAACCATGAAAATTGCTTTGATTATCGTCGTCGTATTGGTGTTGTTCGGGCTTCTGTTCGGGGTGAAGCTGATGGGTGTACGCAATGACTTGGTGGTGCAACGCGAAGCCATCGCCGGGGCCTGGGCTCAAGTGGATGTCGTGTTGCAGCGGCGCTCCGATTTGATTCCGAACCTGGTGGAGACCGTGAAGGGATTTGCGAAACACGAGACGGAAGTTTTTACAGCGATCGCCAATGCCCGCGCGGCGATGGCGGGTGCGCGCACTCCCGCCGAAAAGATTCAGGCCAACGGCCAGCTAGACGGCGCGTTGGGCCGTTTGCTGGTGATTTCCGAGAACTATCCGCAGCTTAAGTCGAATGAAAACTTCCTGCGTCTACAGGACGAATTGTCCGGCACGGAGAACCGTATTGCGGTGGAGCGTCGCAGATATAATGAGACAGTTCAGAAATACAATACGAACATCGATCTGTTTCCGAATAACATCGCGGCAGGGCTCTTTGGGTTCCAACGCAACGATGCGTACTTCAAAACGGACCCCGCTGCACGGGCAAACCCGAAGGTAGCTTTTTAGGGAAGAAACGAGGCAAATGAGCACTGAAACTTTTCGTAATTACATCAACGGCGAGTGGGTATCGGGTCCAACGTTTGAAGACCGCAACCCCGCCAACACAGATGAAGTAGTCGGACTGTTCGTGAAGGGTACCGCGGCGGACGTAGACGCCGCGGCCGCCGCCGCTGAGGCCGCGTTCCCCGCATGGTCCGCCATGCCCGGTCCCGGCCGCGGAGCTTTCCTCTTCAAAGTAGCTGACATCCTGGATCGCAAGTTCGATTCCATCGCGGCCGAGATGACCCGGGAAGAAGGCAAGACGCTTCCTGAGGCGAAAGGCGAAGTCCGCCGCGCCATCAACATCTTCCGCTATTTCGGCGGAGAGGGCTCGCGCCTCAATGGCCTGCTTGTCCCATCGGAACGCGACCGCGTCCACATGTTCGCCATTCGCAAGGCGATCGGCGTGGTGGGCTTGGTTACCCCGTGGAACTTCCCCATCGCGATTCCTGCGTGGAAACTTGCGCCCGCGTTGATCTGCGGCAACACCGTGATCCTCAAGCCGGCATCGGTTTCTCCGCTCAGCGCATGGCGCATTGTGGAAGCCTGCCATGAAGCCGGAATTCCGAAGGGCGTGGTGAATTTCGTTGCTGGATCCGGAGGCGAGATCGGCAAAGCGCTGATCAACGCCAAGCCACTCAAGGCTGTATCCTTCACCGGATCGTGCGAGATCGGCAACTGGTTGCACGGCGAAGCTTCGAAGCGCCGCCTGCGTATCCAACTCGAAATGGGCGGCAAGAATCCGACCATCGTTTTGGCCGACGCCGACTTCAACAGCGCAGTGGAAAACACAGTCAATGCGTCGTTCTTCTCAACTGGACAGAAGTGCACTGCCACCAGCCGCGTGATTGTGGAAGATGCAATCTATGACAAGTTCGTGGAAGCGGTTGTAGAGCGCACCAAAAAGCTGAAGGTCGGCAACGGCATGGAAGCCGGCATCGACATCGGCCCGGCCATCGACCAGGGCCAGTTGGACACAAACCTGAAGTACATCGAGATCGGAAAGAAGGAAGGCGCAGTGTTGAAGTGCGGAGGCAACCGCTTGACTGGCGGCGCCTACGATAAGGGCTACTTCTGCGAACCCACCGTATTCTCGGATGTCACCGAATCCATGACCATCGCGCAGGAAGAGATTTTCGGACCGGTGCTGGCCGTGATGCGCGCCAAGGATTTCGAAGACGCCATGCGCATCGCCAACAATATTCCGTTTGGCCTTTCGGCGTCCATCCAGACCACCAATGTCTCGCGCGTATTCGACTTCGTCTATCGCATGGAAGCGGGCCTGCTGACGGTGAACCTGCCCAGTGCGGGCGTAGAGTATCAATTGCCGTTTGGCGGAACCAAAGACTCCAGCTTTGGAGCAAAGGAGCAGGGACCGGCGGCGCTGGAATTCTACAGCGATTACAAGACCGTCTACCTGAAATACTAACGCCATGCGCCTTGGACAAATCCGTTGGAACAACAATGTAACCGCCGCCATCGTTGAGAAGGATGGCATGGTGCGGCCGATTCCGGATTACACCGTGTACGACCTGATCCGGCTGGCCGAAATGGAGAACGCGTCGCTCACTAAAGTGGCCACGCGGTTAGCCATTGCCCACAAAGAAGCCGCGCTTCCCATCATTCCCATTCACCCTCGCGAAGTGTGGGCTTGTGGTTGCACTTATCAGACCAGCGCCGATTTCCGCGATGCCGAACACGGCACGCGCGAAGGCTTTTACGCCCACGTGTACAAAGATCCCAGACCCGAAATTTTCTTCAAAGGGACCGCGCGCTTCTGCGTCGGTCCCCGCAAAGATATCGGAATACGCAGTGATTCCAAGTTCACCGCGCCGGAGCCGGAACTGGCATTGATCCTGGGGGCGAAGGGCGAGATCCTCGGCTACACAATCGCCGACGATGTTTCCGCGTGGGATCTGGAGCGCGAGAATCCACTATATTTACCGCAGTCCAAGATGTATACCGGATGCTGTTCTCTTGGTCCGGTGATTGTCACACCCGACGAAATCACAGATCCATACAACCTGCAGATGAGCTGCGTGATCCAGCGCGCGGGCCAGACGCTGTTCTCTGGAACCACCAGCACAGCGAAGCTGAACCGCAAGTTTGAAGCGCTGATCGAATATCTGTTGCGGGCGAATCCCGTCCCTGCCGGATCGGTACTGCTGACCGGCACCGGCATCATCGTCACCGAAGAGTCGGCCTTGGCCGCTGGGGATACGGTGACGATTTCGGTGCCTGAGATCGGCGAACTTTCCAATCCTGTAGTGATCGTCGAGTAGCGGTTAGTTGTTCTCCATGAAGTAGTAGCCAATCATGTGGCAGACAATCATGTGGGCGTCTTCAATGCGTCCCATGTGAGGGACCGGCACCTGAATATTGAGCTGGGCCAAGGGGCCCAGCTTTCCGCCATCCCGTCCCGTCAGCGCCATCGTCTTGCATCCTATCGAATTCGCATACTCTAACGCGCGCAGCACATTCGGCGAATTGCCTGATCCACTAATCGCCATCACCACATCACCCGGTTGCGCAAAATTCTTCAACTGCTCCTCGAAAATGCAGTCGTGGCTTACGTCATTCGAATAGGCGGATATCGTCGGCATCGAATCAGTGAGCGCCATAATGCGAAAGCGCTGCTCGCGCTGGAAACTGGCGCCCTTCACCATGTCGCACGCAAAGTGCGAAGCAGTGGAAGCGCTGCCTCCGTTGCCACACACGAAGATGTGCTTGCCGCTCTCCCGTGCATCTTTGAACCAGTCGATGGCCGTCTGTACTTTGGTGTTGTCAATCACACCAATCGTCTGCACCAGTTCTGTTTTATAGTCTTCAAGAAATTTCATAGTTGATTTGCCAGAGCTAACGCTCCAAAGAGTACGCTGTCGTCTCCAAGTTTCGCGGGCACCACATCAATTCTTGCGCGGGACCAAGCGGTCACTTGCTGCCGCAGTTCTTTTCGCAGCGGCACAAACAGCGCGTCGCCCGCCTTGCTGATTCCGCCGCCAATTACAATTCTCTCAGGGTTGAGAAGCATGACACAAGCCTTGAGTCCCCGCGCCAGGTCCACCACATAGGTGTTCACAAATGCGGGATCCTTCATCAGTTGTTCGGCAGTCTTGCCGTGATCGCGTTCCAGCCACAAACCGCAGCAGTGCCGTTCCAGGCAGCCGCGCGCTCCGCACAGACAGTCGGCTCCATCCGGTCTGATGGTCAGGTGTCCAATCTCGCCCGCATAATCATCGGCTCCGCGATAGATGCTTCCGTCGATCAGAATCCCGCCGCCGATTCCGGTGGACAAAGTCATATAAAACAGCTTTTCGATACCCACTGCCGCACCGTAGGTGTATTCGCCCAGCGCACCTACATTCGCATCGTTGTCCATGATGGCGGGTACGCCCAGCGTATGGGTGATGTATGCCGGCAGGCTGAAGTCCTGCCAGCCGCCTACATGCGTCGAAAGAGCCACGCGCTGCAGTTCGAACTGGACCGGACCACCGAATCCAACGCCGCACCGGTCGATGGCCATGGTGCGCTGCCATTTGCGTCCGATGGTCGTAATCTGGTCCAGCATCCAGTCCCGGCCGCCCGTTCTGTCGGTAACGCGAGACTCCCGTGCAATTAGCAAATCGTCATCGAAGACGGCCATGGAAAACTTGGTGCCGCCCACATCGATGGCCAGTGTAATCATGCCGGCCAGTTCCGTTCCGCCGCCAGCACTTCTTCAGGCGAGGCAGTTCCTGTGCCTTTTTTCATGATGGTTACCGAGGCAACCATGTTGCCGAAGCGTGCGGCCTGAATGGGGTCGCCTGTAACCGCAAGCGCGGCGGCCGCACCTGCGGAAAAGCTATCGCCAGCGCCGCAAATATCCACCGGATGCGGTTCGCGTTTAGTCTTAACCCGCACTTCCCCGCCCTCGCGAACGATGACCACACCGTCTTCACCATCAGTCATCACGATAAAAGGAGCGTTAGTAACGCGCCGGAATTTCTCAAGATCCACCGCCCCGAATTGTCGCAGACAAGCAGCGGCAGCCTCATCGCGATTCGGTTTGATAATGACATTCCGGAAATGTTCCGGACGCATGCGGGAATCTACCCAGATGATCTTTTCTGGAAATTGGCCCGCAAGGTTCGCCAGCGATTGACGGATCGCCGGAGTAACCATCCCGCCGTTTTCGGTTTCCGCCTGATCGGAGACCAGCACCACGTCGAAGGCCTCAATGCACATTTCAAGCTTCTCTAAAAGCTGTTCTTCCACCTCCACGGGCAGCGGTTGCGTATTGATGTAATCGATGCGCGGCAAATCCTCAACGCCGGTAACGGAATTGATCAGCTTGGTGTAGGTAAACGTCGGAATCAGGGAGGAGACAACGATGAGCTCAGCCGAGATCGAGCGGAGACGGAGTGCGCGAAGCAGTTCGAAACCATGGCCATCGTCGCCAATCGCTCCCAACAGCGTAACTCGCGGAATACCCAGGCCAATCACATTGCTCGCAATGGTACCCGCCGCGCCTGGAGTGCTTTCGGAGGCTACAACTCCCACGCGGGGAATGCCCGTCTCACGCGAAGCAGCGGCCGCGCCTGGATCGTAGCTGCACCAGCGGTCCAGGCAAATATCACCCAACACCAACGTATTTAATTTCGGGATCAACGTCAATATTTCCGAAGCCGTCATTGCTTGTTCAACGCTTCGGTCAACGTATGATCCAACGCCGCCTTGCGCAATGCAGGAAACGTAGCGCGATGATCGCCGCAAAAGTAGTAGCTTTCCCCGCCGTCCGCCACCGTGCGCACCAACATGGTCTTATGCGGCCGGAAATAGTAGCCTGGATCCTGCTTGCTGAGTTCGTGATGAATGTCGCCGTGGATGGGAACCAGATCGAAAACCGCCGTGGTGAAATGACGAATCACGCGGTCTTCCTGATGGGCTACATTGCGCGCCATGGCTAGTGCCTTCAGATAGACTTCAGGCCCCATGATGGCTGAGCCGAAGTTCACCAGCACGCCTCCTTCCAGCCGGTTCATCGAATTGGCAAAGATGAGGAAATCCCGATAGCTGGCATCTCCCAGCGCCGCGCCACTACAGTTTGGGTGTTCGTGCAGAATATCGTATCCGATCCCGACGTGAACGGTAACCGGTATCGAAAGCCGCCAGGCTGCCGCCAGGACACTCAGATGCTTGTGGGCGTAATCGCTCCGGTCAATACGGCGGCCGGCGTTTTCACCCAGCCCCAAAGACTCCGCGGCCGCCTCGGCAATCCACTCGTTCAGTTCGCCCGTTTCGTTCCACAATCCAAACTGCCCGCAGCGTATGTAGCGGGCCACGCTCTCCGTAGTGGCGCCAATTCGCGAAAGTTCGTAATCATGGATAACGCCGGCCCCATTCATGGCGATGTGATCGATCAGGCCACGCTCCATCATATCGATGATGTGGTTGTTCACACCGGCGCGCAACAAGTGCGCTCCCATCATCAGGATGCGCGCCGCGCCACTACTTCGCGCTGCCGCCAGGCGCTGGGCAACCGAGGGCAACTCCGAATGCTCAAAATGCGGAGTTGGGTCGTCCAGCTTGAGCCAACGGTCGAGCGTCAGGTCATGAATCCGGTCTGCCAGCGGCAACAACTTCAGCCGTGCGCGGTCGAATAAGGCGTACTTGGAAGGTTCCCCCATTACTTGCTGATGGGTGACTGCTTCTCAACCGGGAACAGCGTCTCGAAGAGACGTTCCGGCTCCAGAAAGTTGGGAACAATGAAGTCCGCGCCCACCCCGATCAGCCGGGAACGCTTCCACTCATCGATCTCCACACATTCCGGTTCGGCGGTTGCAACTCCTACTGCCACGCCGCCAACATTTTTCACATTCTCAATCTCCACATAGCCATCGCCGAAGCCAAGAAATTCATGGCCGCGGAACTCCGCGGAGTTGATGATGCGTTGAATCAGAATGGCTTTTGAAAAGCTCTGATAGTCGTCCAGCGCTCCAAAAACACCGCCATCGAAATAGCGTGAAACATCCAGCAATCTCGCCTCTTCCTGCATGTAAACGTCGTCGGTGCCGCTGGCCAGATACAGCTTGAATCCGCGGTCGCGCAGTCGTTCCAACAGCGCGCGGGAGCCCGGCACCAGAAATGTCTCCGGTGACGTATTGCCCTTCTTCAGATCGACCACCCGGTCTTCAATGCGGTGCCAAAGCGCATCGAGGTACATCTTCTTGTAGGAGAGCGGGTCCAACGGCGTGCCGCCCCGTTGCCGGATCTGGTCGGCCAACTCAATCATCTGGTAGACCGTCTGTTTGCCAGTGAGCCGCCCAACATATTCTTCCACGATGGCTCGAATCTCCAGCTCTGTTTCGCCGGACTTCAGATCTAGAAGTACCTCCACCATCATCGGAATCATGATGTCCATCCAACCCGAGCGGATAGTGGAAAGCGTTCCGTCGAAGTCGAACAGCGCCACGCGGGCACGCTGCGCGGAGGCCCCTTTGGTAATGATTTCGATCATTTAGTCATATTGTAAGCGAGGATAGCTTGGAGAATCCGGAACAGGCGTGATAGAGTACCGGATCAGAACATTAATCCCATGAACCGTAGACAACTTCTCACTGCATCCGCCGCCGCCGCGGCTTCCCAATTGTTACCTTCGGGCCAGAAAACCGCGAACGCCGCGACACCCAAAAAGGCGTTGATGAAGCTAGGATGCCAAAGTGCGCCTACCAATGATCAGCATTTGGATTTCTTCGCCCGCAACGGCGTCATGAACATCTGTGGCGACGTCACAGATTCCAAGAAGCTGGGGACTTATTCCGTCGAAGATCTCTCGCTGGTAAAAGACCGCTGCGATAAGAAGGGGATTGCGCTCGAAATGGTTGCGCCTCCATTTCTTGCTTCCAGCCACGTCGACCGCACCGAGCGCCCTGCTATCATGCTCGGGCAAAGTCCTGAACGGGACCGCGATATTGAAAGCGTTCAGACGCTGATTAAGAATTGCGCCAAGGTGGGAATTCCGTCCATCAAGTACAACATGAGCCTGCTGGGCGTGGTCCGGACTGAACGTACCCCAGGCCGCGGCGGCAGCACATACAGTACGTGGAGGTTGCAGGACGCCAAGACTTCGCCGAAGTTCACTCCGTTGACACGCGCCGGCCACGTCACTGCCGATATCTACTGGGAGCGCATCACATACTTTCTGGAACGGGTGATTCCCGTGGCAAACGAATACAAGGTTCGGATGGCGTGTCATCCTCACGATCCGGGTATGCCCCCGATGGAAGGCTTTCAGGGCGTGGACACTGTCCTGGGGACCCCGGACGGTCTGAAGAAATTCATCTCCATCAAAGAGAGTCCCTATCACGGTTTAAATTTCTGCCAGGGTACGGTTTCTGAAATGCTGCACGACCCGGGCAAGGAACTCTACGACGTGATTCGATACTTCGGATCGCGCAAGAAGATTTTCAACGTCCACTTCCGCAACATCCGCGGCCATCGCGATAGTTTCCAGGAAACCTACCCCGATGAAGGCGATGTCGATTTTGTGAAGGCGATGATGGTCTACAAGGAAGTGGGCTACCCGTACATGATGATGCCTGACCACGTGCCCGTCCATCCCGACGATAAAGGCGGACTGCAGGCATTCGCATTCGCCTACGGCTACATCCGCGCGCTAATTCAGGCCGTGGATCAAATGGCGTAAACGCGGCCGGCGGACGCCCATTAATCGGCATTCAATAAGGCGATTCGCGCCACGTCTTATCGGGGTCATACCGCTTCATGGCCGAGGCCAGCGATTTCGTATTGGGACCAAGATCTTTCTCCCATACGATTCCGTCATGATTGACCTGAAACGTCTTGACACCCGTAACCCCGTAACCAGCCGGATACGCAACGAATGCAACACCGCCGATCATCGAACCTTGGACCACATATTCCCTGCCGCCACCCGGTGCAGCCGGACCTTGCGCTTTCAGAATCCGGAATACATAGCCGCTATAGGTAGGCGCCTGTCCAGTCGCGGGCATTGAGTAGCCCGCCGCTGTGGCTCGTCCCACAACCTTCGCCAGCGGACAGGGGGGATCTCCCGGCTTCGTTTCCCAATACAATCCATCACGTTTGCCGGGTGCACTGATTATTTGTTGTGCATAATCGCGCATGCCGTTATGGTTCAAATCGGAATAGGCATACTCCCGCTCAGCGTCGGCAAAATCTCGCAGGTCCTCAATGGCTTCCAGTTCGTTCGCGCCAATGCGGCGTGCGAGTATTTCAAGTTCAGCCTCGGCCGGGTCAAATCGATACCCCCCTTTCACTTTGACAATGGGGAGCGGAACCGGCCAGTTCTCACTGCCGACCGAGATCCGGTAGCGGTTTATGCTGAACGGATCCGGCGCAACATGCAACGATTCTTTCGCCAACTGCAAGAATTTCTCGCGCCGGTCCGCGTCCGGCATCCCGTCACCCTGTGCAACAAGGTCTTTCGCTTTCGCCCCAAGAATGGTGATGAGCTCCGGCTGGTTGTTCTGCGCGCTGGCAGAGATAAAAGCCGTGGCGGCTTCCTCCGGTGTAGCAAACACCTTCGGGCCTGCGTTGCTCTTCTGCGCGCCCGCGATGCCAACGGAAGCAAGCAGAACGCCTGCCGCCAATAATACATTTGAGATTCCGTTCATCCGCATTGGGTCCACCTTACTTGCCACGCCCAGATTCTCTGTTTCGCGGTTGCTCGGATCGGCTTTCGGTCCGCGATGGGGCGTTGGACTCGGACCGGGGCTGCGCAGCCGGACTCGCCGCTGCAGGCCGTGCGCTGGCGCCTCGATTGCCCAAACTGGAATGACCGCGATCCGACTCAATTTGAGTACGTTCCCCATTCCCTACGCTTCCATAGGCGCTGCGGTCCCGGCTACGATCCGGTTGGGGACTGGCATGTGGCTGGTGGCCCCGCGGCTGGTCCATTTGCTGGTTGGGTTGCTGGTTGGGTTGCTGGTTGGGTTGCTGGTTGGGTTGCTGGCTCGGTCTCATCTCACGCCCAGGTTGCTGCTGGCTGCGGCGCGCATCGCTATTATTCCGCGGAAAATTGTTCTGCTCACGCGGCTGTACATCTCGATTCGGCTGCGCGTCTCGAATCGGCTGCTGACTGGGCCGCATATCCCGATTCGGCTGCTGGCCAGGACGGAACCCACCTCCCTGCTGCCCTCCAGAAAAGCGGTCGCGGCCGTAGCCCCCGCCGACGCGATCGGCAACGTTGCGGCTCGGGTAAGGTACGCCATCCCGGTGCTGGGGATTGTGTTCCCACACGCTGTTGCCGCTTCGCAAGTAGTTGTTTGGCGTCCGATAGTTGTTACGCGTATAGAAATTGTTATTGATGATCACCGTACGATTGCGCCAGCCTGGATTCCACCCCCAACTGTTCCATCCACCCCAATAATGGAATTGATTCGTCATCGCGATTCCAACGAAGAATCCAAATGCTCCAGCGCCAATCACCGTGCCGTAGCTTGCCCGCTGCGGATACCAGAATGGCGGATACGGATTGTAGATTGGCGGTCCCCAAATACTGACCGGATCGTAGACCGGCACATAGATGATGTCCGGCTGGGACGGTTCAATCGAAATCACATTCCGGTTGTCCTCATAACTGGTTTCAACCCGTTGTTGTTCGTTCGACACCAGCCTGCCCGAACTCGCAGCACGTTGCCGCTGGCGCTGAATCGCATCCATGACGTCCTGTTCCTGAGACAGAAACGCGTTCCCAAGATCTGTGGTCCATCTCAGATTTCTGTCCATCATCTGCACCACGCTCGGGAACACGACTAACGCTTGAACGCTGGGATCCCACTGCTGATCGAGAGCCGCATCCGTAAGATCCGTCCCGCGCAGATTCGGATTGGCCTGCAGCCACCGGCTCGCCTCCACCACTTCCAGCGGATAAGTAGCCGCCGCCAATACCTGGGCGATTAACGGATCGGCGTACAGCGCAATTTGCGAGACCAGACTATCCAATTGTTCCGGCGGCAGAAGTTGGGCGTCCCGCGGCGCCTGCTGCTGTCCCTGATCCTGAAAAGCCGCCAGCGGCATTTCGATCGGCAGTATCAGCGCCACGCACAGCGCGGACATTGTCCGGAGAAGCACTACGTTTGAGTTCAATATCATATTCTTCTCCTAGACAGTAAGAGTCCCGGCGCGGCAAAAGGTTACAGCGGGTTCCGGTATCCCGCATCTACATCATAGACCCGGCAATAGAGTCCCTGCTCCAGAGAAAGAAATGCTTTGAAATTTACCCGAAGAATCGAAAAGCTAGTTCTCTTGCCATTCGCGCTCGAGCATACGCGAATATTCTCCGGACGCAAAGAGGTCGAAATCGAAATTAGACGATCGAATCATCGCAAACGACCGCATGCTTCGGCTGCACTCAAACATGTGGTCGGCGTAGCGATAATAGTGCCGAATGAAATCCGGCGACAGATTGTCCTTCAGAGGCGCCTCGCCAAAGACCATGTTCAGACCGACCGCGCGCGAAAAAATGGCCTTGTAGTCGGAAACTCCCCACTTGATCAGCTTCTCCTTCACTGGCGGTGGCGGGTCGTCAATTAACAAGGCAACGAAGCTCTGCGCTTCTACACCGGCAGTTCGCAGCGAATCCTCCCGCTGCGCCATTTCCACGCACTGCTCAACCCATCGCAGCAAATCCTTGCCCACATAGTACAGCATTCGAATTTCACAGAATCGGCCTTCCAGCAGTGTGCAGTCCAGTTGTTCGCGGGTGAACGCTTCGGTGGGCAGTAACCCTTGCAACATCAGGCTGGCCCGAGAGCTCTCCACCAACTTCCCTGGACCGGAAGAATCGGCAAACGGGTGCAGAATAAGCGGAGGAAGTTTCCAACAGATCTCGGAGGTGTAGGCGGCGGATTGCATCGGTTACCTAATTTATCGGCGGTGGTCAATAGAATGTGAATGGAACTTCGGCCACAGTTGCAAATCTACTTCCGTTGTTGCAGCAGAACCTTCGCTTTGGTCGGCTGACTGTCGCGAAGCACAACCACCTCTACTTCATCTCCAGGCCGCTTGGCCCGCAGGGCGTAAGTGAAATCGTACAGATTCTCAATCTTCTTGCCGTCAAATTCAATCAGGATATCGCCGCCTTTCAGGCCGGCCTTTGCGGCGGGAGATCCGGCCCTCACGTCGGCAAAACGCACACCCGTCGGCGGCTCCGCAAAATCTGGAATACTGCCGAAATCAGGGCCGTAGCCGCTGCCTCCACCGCCTGAACCGCTGGAACCGGAAGCTGCGCCGTGCGGGTTCTTCGGTTCCACCCGAACGTACTTCGGACGCTCCTCGTTCGATTGCAGCTCGCTGGTAACGTCGGCAACCGCGTGCAGCAGCTTCACCGCGCTCTCCCCGTCAATCTTGTCCCAAGTGTCGCTGGGCCGATGATAGTCCCCGTGCAATCCGGAAAAGAAGAACAGCACCGGAACCTGCTTGGTGGTGAATGAGGTGTGATCGCTGGATCCATAGCCGCCCAGTTCGCTGGCATCCATATGAAACTGATATTTCGGCATCACCGTCTCAAGCAACTCCTTCAGTTTGCTCCCTGTGCCCGCGCCCCCGACAAATATCTTTCCGTTTCGGATACGGCCGATCATGTCCATATTGATCATCGCCACCGCGCGGTCCAACGGCAGCAGCGGATGGTTCACGTAGTAGCTGGAACCAAGCAAGCCTAATTCTTCGCCGGCGTAGGCCATGAACAAAATGCCCCGTTTCTGTTTCGGCTGCGTGGAAAACCATCGCGCCAGGGTAAGCACTCCCGCCGTCCCGGAAGCGTTATCGTCGGCTCCGGGATGAACCGTACCCGCCATGCTGGGCGCCAATGAGAATTGCTCTCCCAATCCCAAATGGTCATAATGCGCCCCAATCACAATGTATTCAGCCGTCGTTCCCGGCAGGTAGCCCATCACATTATGGACCGTCTTCATTTCCCGCCGGACGTCCGTCTGTAGCGTCACCGTCACCTTGGCAGGAAACGCGAAGGACCTCGTATGCAAATCCTTATCAATCTGCTCGATCACACCAGGCATCGTTTTACCGGCGGCAGCAAACCATTTCTCCACAACGTCCACCCGAACCTGCAGAAACGGCAGCCCAGGGCTTGCCGGGCTAACCTCGGCTCCGAACTTTTCCAGATGGTCGTCACTGCCGGAATGCGTTGCCGCATCATTCACGAAAAGGATGGCCCTTGCGCCATGAAATTTCGCGTTCGCGGCCTTGCTGAACAGCTGTGAATGTTCGGTGTATGCCTTGCCCTCAAAACTGCTGCCGGCGTCGAATTCCTGGGGTTCATGCCGCAGCACCAGCACGATTTTGTCCTTCACGTTCACATTCGCATAGTCGTCATAGTTGTACTCGCGGGCCGTGATTCCGTAACCCGCGAACACAACCTCTCCCGACACCTTGCCATTGCCTGAGAAATTGAATGGAGTGAAATCCTGCCCCATCTTGAGGGAGTGATTTTCCGAACCAACGCTATACTCCAACTTGTTTAACGCGCCCAAGTGCGAATTGGTCGAGACCGTGAAAGCCTGCAGGTAGCTCTTCCCGTCAATTGGTTGCAGCCCTGCCTTGTGAAATTGCTGGCCAATGTACTTGGCCGCCTTTTCCAGTTCCGGGGTGCCCGTTCCGCGCCCTTTCAAATTTTCCGACGCCAGGAAACGGACATCTTCGATATACCTCTGGGCATTGATCTCGCCTGTACCCAATCGCGCGGCAGGCGCTGCCAATAGCAATGCGGAGAATAGGGAAACCGCTCCGGCCGATCGAGTGACGAAGTTCATAAGTGCCTTCTAGTTATTCAACGGAGTTGGTAATTTTACTTCACAGCACTTCTCTGCGCTCGCATCGCCGTGGCTCTTCTGATAGTCGATTTCAAAATCGATGATCTGGCGCAATTGCGGCCAGCCGCCTTGCCCCACCAGTTTGCGCCCGTTCACAAATAATGTCGGAGTGGAGTTGATCTGCAGCGCTTTTCCTTCGGCGATATTCTTGTCCACCTCCGCCTCCGTCGCACGTGTATCGATACAGCTTCCCAACTGCTGTTCGTTCAGGTCCTTGGTCTTGCCGAACTCAAACACCTTCTCTTTCAGATTCTCCGCCGTCACGTCGGCCTGATGCTCAAACATCCAGTCGTGGTAGTCCCAAAACGCCGCGGGTTTCTGACGGAAAACGCACCTGCCGGCGATCGCCGCGGTTTTCGCCCACGGATGAATTTGCTCCAACGGGAAATCTTTGAAGTAAACGCGAACGTCTTTAGGATAGGTAGCCGGCAGATTCTGCCGCAGCATCTTCGCTTCTTCTTTGCAATAGCCGCACTGGAAATCGCTAAAGAGTACCAACACCACCGCCGCACCAGGGGTTCCAAAGCTGGGCTGAAACTCGGTCTGCAACTTCTTCAGATCCGCTTCAAATGGACTCTTGCCCGTGTCGTAGATCACGCCGCGGATAATCTTCTGGCCGTCCTTGGAAACATAGAACAACTCTTCCTGAGATGCGCCGCCAGCCGAAGCCACTATCCCAATCTGTTGGAACCCGGCAATCTCGGACGGCTTCGGATCTCCCACTGTCACCTGGATCTGCGGTCCCCAAACAAAGAGGTGGCGGACATACTGCTCCAGTGCCGTTTTGTCGAGCGCAGATTTCTTCTGTCCGGCGGGGGGCTGCGGGGCATGGGACTGCGCGGCATGGGACTGTCCTGCAGGAGGCTTTGCTGGAGTCTGGCCCGGAATACGTAACGAGAATGCCAGGCACCAAAACGCCGCCAACGGCAACAACGGTAAGCGCATCTCACTATATTAGCGTGAGACCTTGTTGCAGTGAGAAATGGTTGACGTGAGTAGGATTTGCCTCAGCAGGCCAACTAAAAGCGGGATAGCAGAGCGGTCAGCCGGCGGCGCTCCTTCGGCGGAGCCTCCACTTCCAGGGGCGTTGAAACCGACCGCGTTGCTGCGCCCATTATTCCCGATACCAGCTTTGAAAGATCGCCCACCGACGACAGTGCCTGTTCCAAGCGGATGCCACAAATAAACTCCGCAGGTCCAGTCTGCCGCGAATGGCATACCTCGCCCAGCAAAACATTGTCGTTGACGTCCAACCGGATAGCGCTGCTCACCGGCACGCTGCATTGTGTAGTCAGGCTGATGCCGCGGCCGGAAATGTTCACCATACACGCAGGCAGATGGGTGTCTGCGTCTCGCGAGTATCTACCCAGAATCGTCAGCCGGACAGGCTGATTTGTCTCAAAGCGGTAATCGGTTCTCTCACCCACAAACCGCTTATCGTCCCAAACAATCTTTCCATGAACCAGCGCTCAGCTTAACGCAGAAAAACAAGCCAAATGCCCAAGCCCAAGATTCCGATTCCCGCTAATTCGATCCAGTGGCGGTAGTCGTTCCACAATCCCACCGGACGGGCAACACGGGCTTTCGGTCTTCGATTCGCTCCAACGCGCGTCTGCACCCCGGAAGGCAGTCCCTGAATGGAACGGACCAGTTCTTCCCGTCCATTTCGATCGGCAATCAGTATGGTCGCCGAGTTGATTCCGCTCGTGCTCTGTTCCAGCCGTTTCCGCAGCATCGGCGGTACGTCGGCAACCGAGCGGTAGATCTTCGTCCGCTTCCCGGTCGATATAAAAATGGTCGAACTCTTCACGGTAACTGTTTCCATTCCCTACGTCCCCACAATGCTTTCGTGTCTGGCAGCCACATGCGGCGGCTCGCTGTCTCCGGCATGGTCGATGATCACCTGAATAAATCCCATTGCCGCCTTCGAAAGACCTTTATCTTTACGATATATCAATCCAAGCCGGCGAATCATCGGCTCTGGCGCAAGCGACACCGCAGCCAGACGGTCCAGCGCAATCTCCTCCCGGCAGTGCGAAGCCGCCAGAAAAGAAAGTCCCAGCCCGGCCATGACGAAGTGCTTGATCATCTCGGTGGAATCCAGTTCCATCGAAATTTGAATCTCACTCTCCACCGGCTCCAGCCAAACGTTCAGACGCGCCCGTGTCGTACCGGATTTGGGAATCAGCAGCGGCTCGCCTATCAGGTCGTGGCAGGTCACCGATTGCCGCTTCGCCATCGGATGGTCAGCGGGCACCAACAACTTAATCTCATCGGAATGAATCTTGACTACCTGCAATTTCTTTTCTTGCACCGGTAATTGGGTGATGCCGAAATCGGCCAGGTTGTCTATCACCGCACCCACTACCCGCGCGCCGTAGGACCGGTCGACATGCAGTTGCACATTTGGAAATTGCTTCTTGTACTCGGAAAACACGGTCGGCAATACATAGATGCACGTGGCTTCGTTCGCCGCAATTAGAATTTCGCCGCGGGGAACCCGCTCCAGTTCGTTAATCGCTTCCTGCGCACGCTTGCGAAGGTGTAGAATCTGTTCGGCGTAGTCGCTGAAAATCCTGCCTGCCGTGGTCAATGAGATTCTGGTGCCCAGCCGCTCGAACAGCGTGGTATTCAGTTCCTGCTCCAGCTGGCGCACCTGTGCGCTGATCGCCGGTTGGGTCCGGTAACACGTCTGCGCCGCCTTGGAGAAGCTCTTTAGCCTGACGATCTCCAGAAACGTATGTAGCTGGTCCAGATCCATATCTATCGCGATAATTACAGCGGAAACGTGCTGCTACTGCCTTCCCTTTCGGTTGCGGTTGGAGTCGCAACGATTATAGCATTGGGTAATGTACCAGCTGTATAGCAGGTTGACATGTGTCCGTTGACATCGCAGTGATTTCTATCCACCGAATTTGCCTCCTTCTCGCCTGTGCAACCGCGGCCGTTGCACAGAAACCCGAAAACGTTCTGGTGGTGGTCAACCAGCCGTCGGCCATCTCACGTCAGATTGCCGGCTATTACACAATGAAGCGCGCCATCCCGCCCGCCAACGTCTGCGGCATCCGCACCACGGAAGAGGAACACATTTCCCGCGCCGTCTTCGACAAAGACATCGCCAAACCACTAGCCGCCTGTTTGAAAGCGAAACATTTGCAGGAACAGATCCTCTACATCGTCACCACCAAAGGCGTACCCCTGATGATCGATGCGTCCCAGGGTAAGGACGGAGAATACGCCTCGGTGGATTCGGAACTGACGCTTCTCTACGCGGACTTGAAGGGCTCTCCGCATTCGCTTCCCGGTGCGCTAACCAATCCGTTCTTCGGTAAGTTGGATATCCCGTTCTCTCACCCGCGCTTTCCCATGTACCTGGTCACCCGCCTGGCAGGTTATGACTTTGCCGATGTCAAGGCAATCGTGGATAAGGCGCTGTTGGCGAAAAACAGCGGAAAGTTCGTGATCGATCTCCGTTCCTCGGACGACGCGAACGGCAACAGCTGGCTCCGCACCGCCGCGCTGCTCCTGCCGAAAGATCGCGTGATCCTCGACGAAACCGATGAGGTTCTGTACAACCAGAAAGACGTGATCGGATTTGCCTCCTGGGGCTCCAACGACAAGAACCGGCACAAACGCCTTGTGGGATTCCAGTGGCTGCCGGGCGCCATCATGACTGAGTTTGTTTCCACCAATGCCAGGACCTTTAAGCGTCCGCCGGATGCCTGGAACATCAGCACCTTCAAAGATACAAAACTGTTTTGGGAAGATTCACCGCAAACACTCACCGCCGACTATATCCACGAAGGCGCTACCGGGGCCTCCGGGCACACCGATGAACCATATGTTCACTTCTGCCCGCGCCCGGATTACCTGCTGCCTGCCTACTATAACGGCCGCAATCTGGCGGAAAGTTACTACTTGTCCATCATGGGCCTCAGTTGGCAAAACGTGGTAGTGGGCGACCCACTTTGTTCACTGGGCCGCCCCTAACGCCGGAGTTCTGGCTACAAACCCGCACGCGGTTCCCACCTCGCGCTCATCCGCTGATGCATCTGCTCGGCCTTCGCCTTCTGCTCACTGGTTAGCTGCGCATATAACCGCGAAAATGCCTTGGCACGGATCGCCGTCAATTGCCCGGCCAGGCCACTCTGCTGTTGGGAAAGTTCAGTCAATTCCGCGTCGGACTTCCCTGCCTTGATCGCGGCCGCCAAATCCTTATGGCTCTGCCGCAACTGTTCGCGCAGCGGCTTTGCAGCCTCCTGCGACTGATCGAAAATACTCTGTGCCGACGTCTTCTGCTCTGCGCTCAGATTCAGCCGCGAAGCCAGAAAATCGAAGCGCCGCTGCGGACTGAAGCCGTGTCCCTTGGCCGCAAACATCATGCCTGCCACCAATAATCCGGCTGCGCACACGCCGCAAATCTTCTTTGTCATGGTCATTGTGTTGCCTCCTGATATCGATACTAGAGCGCAACTGTAAAGCGGGTATCAGCAACGTGTAAATGTGTGTAAAGCAATGTAGCAATCGTGTATCGCAGAACTAGAGTGCCGGCAAGCTCGCCAGGATCGACACCGGCGAGCTTGCCGGCGCGTTTCCTGCCTAAAAGATCAGCTTCAAAGCCATCTGCGGCTGCCGCGGACTGTTACTCACATTCGTAATCCGGCCGAAGGTGGAAGAGCCGAGTGTTACATTCGGATTGTCGAAATACGGAGTGTTCAGAATGTTGTAGAACTCACCCCGGAATTGCAGGTTCGCGCCCTCACGCAACTTCGGCAGGGAGAATCGCTTACCGATTTCCAAGTCGAAGTTCTTCGTCCCGGGTCCCCAAATCAGGCCGCGGCCGGCGTTCCCAATCGTGTATTGCGCCGGTACCGTAAATGCGTCGAGGTCAAACCACTTGTTCAAGTTCCTGGCAGACGTATCCAGATTGGGATTGCGCAATACGCTCACCCGGTTCACGCCGTTTCCGCAGACGCAACTGTCGATGCTAAGCCCCGGTGTCAGCGGGAATCCAGCCTGGATCGTCGTAATCCCATTGAGCTCCCAACCACCAAGCACCGCATCCCCCACCCCTTTATTCAGCCATTTATGTCCGCGGCCCACCGGGAACTGGTAATTGTACAGGAAATCTGCAAACACCGATCAGATGGTTTTCGTTTGGCCGCCATCCATATCGATTAATGATCCTTGCAGCAACCGCCCACCCGGGCTCACCATGAAGGAAACCAGACTGGCAATATCCTCCGGCTCGCCAAGCCGGGTAATGTGGGCCGATCGCACCAGATCCGCCGCCGCGCCCGCCACATCAGTCCCCTTCTCCGCCGCATCCGCCGCCAGACGGCGCTCCAGGCGATCGGTACGCACCGGACCCGGATTGATGGCATTCACCTGAACGCCGTCCCGCACCCCAACATCGGCCAGCGCCTTCGTGAATGACAACAGAGCCGCGTTCACAGATCCGCCAATAGTGAACTGAGGTCCAGGCGTGCGCCCGCCAACCCCGGCGATATTCACCACAGACCCTGCATGCAGCTTCAATTCCGGCCAGGCAGCGCGAGTAAGCCGGACAGCACCGAAGAACTTCAGCGCAAACCCGTCGGCCCATTCTTCATCGGTCAGCAGTTCAAATTCGCCGCGCTTGGTAGCGCCTGCGTTGTTCACCACAACGTCGATCCGGCCAAACGCTTTCACCGCGGCTGCCGCAAGCTTCGCCGGGGATTCCGGTAAACGAAGATCCAACGAAACAGCTAAGGCATTGCCGCCACAGTTTTCGATTTCGCGAACAGCCTCGCCCAGTGCCAACTCATCGCGCGCGCAGAGTACCACTCGAAATCCATCCCGCGCGAAACCAAGTGCGATAGCTCGCCCAATCCCGCGGCTGGCGCCGGTGACGATGGCGGTCCGGGCTGCAACTGACTTCACAACTCTAATAGCCCTTCTGCTTATCCACCACGTTCACCAGCGGTTGTCCCGCCACAAAGCGTTTGATGTTCTCCCGCGCCGTTCCCGCCATGTTTCCAAAATCCACATCGGACCGCCCGGCAACATGCGGCGTAATAATCGCGTTGCTAAACTTCCACAACGGATGGCCTTTCGGCAGCGGTTCCGGATCGGTCACATCCACTCCGGCGCCAGCCAATCGCTTCGAATCCAAAGCCTTCACCAAACCATCGATGTCATACAGACCGCCACGGCTCACCGCGATGAAGTAAGCGTTCTGCTTCATCAGTTCGAATTGTTTGCGGCCGATCATGCGGTGGCTTTGCTCAGTATGCGGCGCGGACACAAAGACCACGTCCGCCAATGGAAGAACCTCGTCCAATTGGTCCGGCTTCACGTACCGCTTGACTATCGGCGACGACGCATAATCTTGCGGGTCCACCCCAATCACAGTCATCCCGAAGCCCCAGGCACGCGTCGCAATGTTGAAACCCGCTCCGCCCACGCCAATCACCACCGCGGTCTTATCCTTCAGCGTGATGATCCCCGCAGGGTTTCCCTGCCAAAGCTCCTTATCCTTATTTGCCGCAAAGCGCGGCAACTGCCGCGTCAGGTTCAGCAGCATGGCGAAAGCATGGTCCGCAAGTTCTGGCCCCTCTACAATCCGATTGTTGGTCAACACGATATTGCTGTCCCGCAACACCGTGTTTCCCGATAGGAATAGAAAACCTTCCACGCCCGCGCCCCACGATTGCACCCAGCGCAGTTTCTTGGCCGCCTTCAGTTCCTCCGCCTTAAGCGGTCCGCCCACATAGGCGTCGGCGTCCGTCATCTCCCTCGCCAAATCCCCTCCGGAGGCAGCAACCAGCCGAACTTGCGACGGCAGGCCGCCACCGGCCTGGATCTCCTTCAGCACCGCCGGATTCTGCACCACGATCTTCACCGTCTGCGCATTCAGCGACAGGGCCAGTATTCCGCACAAAATTAAAATTCGACGCATAGTCTCCTCTTACGAAAGCTTGAAACGGCACACGACTCCAACATCATCGCAATACCACATCCATCCCTGCCAGATCGTCATACCGTGCGGCAGTGGATCGCTATCGGCCAGTTGAATTCTCTCCACCATCTCACCGCTCTCCGGGTCATGCTTGAAAAATGCGTTCAGGTTGGAATCCGCGGCCCACAGATACTTCCCCTCCCAACCGATACCGTGCGGACGGTTGCCAGCCGTCGGAAACTTGGTCTCCACCGTCCAGGTTTTCGGATCCACGCGGTAGATCTCGCGGGACGGCGGCACGGCAAACCAAAGCTTTCCATCGCGCCACTCCTGCCCATGTGCCCCTGTTCCCAACGCCTTCGACCCAAGAACTTCCCCAGCCTGAAATCCACCCACCTGCGGAGTCGCCGAGGCCGCAGGCTTTGGCTTGGGACGGGACTTCAACAGAGGGCTGCTGCGCCCCGCCGGGTCGCCTTGCATTTTGTAGATGACGCCCGCTCCAGGCGTGAAGTGCCGCTCCAGCGCCTTTCCGGTGGTGGCGCTCACGCGCACAATTTCACGGCTGTAGGTGGAGCCGACCCAAAGCGCCTCGCCATCGAAAGTGATACCGCTCGATTTCTCCGTTTCCGTCTCGAATCCGCGCCGCACTTTACCCTTGTCGTAATCCACCAGATAGGCTTTATTACCCGCACCCTGGTCCATGATCCAAAGCCCATCTTTGGTGGCCTGCAAGCCGTTCGGCTGCGGACCGGGAGAATCGAAGACGGTTTCCACCTTCCCCACCTTCCGTATACGGATCCGTGCGGGGTCGATCCGCGGTGCCGCCACCGCCGAAGCTGCGGCCGCCGCCGCAAGCGCGAATAGTTCTCTACGTTTCATAGTGTTTCCTCTCCAGCAGAGTCATGATATATCAAAGCACTCCTGCGTGAAACCAGAGTCACCACTTTCTTCATCTTCTATCTACCTCAAAACAAGAGACCGGCGCGGAACTCCTGTTCGCCGGATTCCCGTGGTCCTCATAAACTCAGCTCAGCAAAAGCAATTCGGGACCGGCTCTGGCACCGCTGGGAAATGCACAAACAAACCCAATTCACTCCCGATTGGCTCTGTTCCGCAAAAACGGACACCCCACCACGAAAATGCACGAACAAACCCAACTGCCGGTGATCGATTCCGCCTGCGAATTCCGCAGACACTATCGGACAAGGAAATATATGATTGAAGAAAACGTGATCCCGGTGAACTACATCGCGCAGCCAGACGAACAAACCTGCTGGAATGCGTCTTATAAGATGATGCTCGATTATCAGAGCATGGGTGCCTGGACTTCCAAGGCGGACCACCTGCCGAACGATGCCCTGATGCGCGAACGAGGCATCTACGATTCAGAGCTCGCCGGCTGCCGTAACGCTTTGGGCATGAGTTCCACCACCTACAAGTCCTTCCTCACCGCGGACAGCGTCTCGGATGTGCTGGATATGTACGGCCCCGTCTGGTGCTCCGGTTTCTGGGCGGAGGGGCACAAGCATATCGTCGTTCTGCGCGGCGTGCGGGAAGGATACATTTCCGCTCCGGAAGTCTATGTGAACGATCCACGCCGCGCGCTACACGGCGCTAAGGCTTGGGGTGCCTGGTGGTCTTTCGACAAGTTCGTCAAGAATCTGAATCGCGTACCGTACGCTTTTCAGCACTGGACCTAAACGAACTTCACCACGCCTCACGACGTTCGGCCGGCTCCATCTCGCAGGTTTCTTCGGTCCTTAGCGGATCGGAGTCGCGCCACGGCAGATCGGTGAATTCACCAGCTGAATGTTCTGCGGAGGCCACCTGCCGCCACTTTCGTGGCCGTCGGCGCCGTAAGACAGCCAGACGCGGAGATTTCGCTGCGGCTCAAGCCCCACCTTAAACGGTTAGATGTTCCTGCCCGGAGGGTTGGTCCGCGCCGCCTCAAGCCAAACCTGCAGCGGATGCCTTCACGGATCACCGGAACCTGGAGTTGTGTAGATCCATATCGCGCGTGTTTCGCCGTGCAGCGCTTTCGATTTTTCCCAGTTGATTTCCACTGCCCCGTGCGGCACGCCGCGCGCTTCCGGCTAGGCCGGCGGATCGGACGGCACTTCGACCAAACTGGCTGAGGTACGGGCACGGAGTTTGATCCGCGGATTCACCGGGTCTGCCATGTTGACGCCGTCCACGGCAAACGAATAGATGTAGACGCTGGGCGCAAGCGGACCCAAGGTGACGCTCCACACACCGTCAGCGTTCTTCGTCATCTTCTCTTGGTTACCAATGGTCATCCAGTCACCGAAGAACGTCACTTCAGACGCCTTCTGAGCACGTAGCCGGAAGGTAACGGACCGGTCGGCGTGCACCTCTGGAGAGACCAGCGTGTCGGGAGGCCCCTGCGCCGCCGCCGCCGCTGCCAGTAAGATCGCAAGAGCGGGAACTTGATGTTTGCCATGGTAGTCAATGGCAAATATCATGGGTGTTTACCAGATGCCGATCAACTTCCACCACGCGAAACCGATGGTGCCCCAGATGGCGATATTGGCGAAGGAAACAATCAGCCCCACCTTCCACCAGCGCTGCAAAGAGACGTAGTCCTGGGCGAAGAACATCGGTGCCGGAGTGGTCCCATAGTTCGTCAGACCGGCTGAGAAGTTCACGAAGGTGGCGAAGGCAAACACCGTCAAGCCGATGGGCGCTCCCTTGGCCAGCAGCACCGCCAGAAACGGAGGAAACATGGCTAACAGGTGCGCCGTGATGCTGGCGAAGGCATAGTGCGCATAGAAGTAGATCAGCAGCGCGGCAATAAATAGCAGCACCCATCCGCTGGAATGGAACGTGCTGGCCACATAGTTTGCGAACACCGTGCTGACTTTTGCTTCGTTCAGTGCCTTGCCCATCATCACCAGGCCGCCATACCAGATGAACATGTCCCAAGCGGCCTTTTCACTCTTGACGTCTTCCCAGGTGAGCACTCCGGTAAGCAGCAACGCCATGCTGCCAGTCAATGCCGTGACCGTAATATCCAGCCTGTGCCATCCGGAGGTAATCCAGAAGCCACAGACCGTGGCAAAAACAGCGGCCAGTATCCACTCGCTGCGATGCATCGGCCCCATCGCCGCCAGTTCGCGCCCGGCGAAGGCGGCGGCTTCCGGCGTCCGGCGAATCTCCGGCGGATTCATCCATTGGATAATCCAAGGCACTACCAGCAGCGAACACAGGCCGGGCACGATCCCGGCCAGAAACCAACTGGACCATGTGACCGGGAACCCCATATTGGTTGCCATCTGCGCGGCAATCGGATTGCTCGCCTGCCCCGTAAAAAACATCGCCGAGGAGATGCAGACGCTCTGGTAGACGGCGGTAATCAGAAAGGTACCAAGCAGCCCGGCCGTTGCGCCGGGCTTTGACCCATAGAGCTCTGCGATGGAGCGGGCGATAGGCAGCGTCACGCCGCCCGACCTCGCCCCGTTGGACGGAATGATGGTGGCAAGCACCATATCCGAAAGCGCCAGCGAGTAGCAGACTCCCAGTGAACTGCCACCAAAGCGCCGCACGAAAAACAGCGCGATCCGCCGCGCCAGACCCGTATTCAAAAGCGATCGCGAGATGAAGAATGCCGCCAACACCAGCCACACATTCGCTTCCGCATAACCGGAGAGGGCTTTCTCAATCTTCATCCCCGCCAGCACCGGACATAACGTGACCGCCGTGAGCACCAACGCGCCCCCCGGTATCGGCTGCAGAATAAGACCCGCCACGGTGGCGGTGAAAAGAGCGAATAAACGCCAGCCTTCCGGTGCGATTTCGGCAGGTTTGGGAAACAGAAATACGATTGCCAGGTAGAGCAACACCAGGATCGAAAGCCCTCTGATCATTCGGCCACGATCGAGTGAAATGGAATCAGCCACGGGACGGTTATCATACCTTACCCCGCACTAAGGGTTCAGGATTGCTTCACCCGGCAATATTACCCAGTATCGTTTTGGGGTATTTCAATCCTTAATTATCTGTGTGATACTCGAATTTCAAAGTTTTAGGAATAATTATGTTTTCTTCGGCGGCCCTGCTTTCAGCCGTTTTTATCGCAGTTCCTCTGGTGGCCTCCCCGATGTATGTCGTCGCCGGCCTGGGCAACCTCGGCGGTTCTCAAAGCACAGCCTTCGGTATTAATCGGCAAGGTACCGCCGTCGGATCGGCTAGATTACTCTCGGGCGCTGACAGTGCGTTCGTCTCATCGGGCGGCTCCATGTCTGCTTTGACTGCGGCCGGCGCCACCAGCAGTCAAGCCAATGGCATCAACAGTTCGGGACAGGTAGCAGGTACGGTTCATTCCGTCTCCGGGGCTCAGGCGGCTTTGTGGAACGACGGTATTTTCAGCAACCTGGGCACGCTTGGCGGTGTGGACAGCTACGCCCTGGCGATTAACGATGCTGGCTCGGTTGCCGGAAATGCGAGTCTCGGTTCAGGGGACGCGCATGCGTTCCTGGCGCGGAATGGCCAATTGACCGATCTGGGCACGCTAGGGAATAGTTCGTGGAGTTCGGCCTACGCCGTCAATAACGGGAATCAGGTTGCCGGATATTCTTCCACGGCGAGCGGCGGCTTCCACGCTTTCATTTGGAACCATTCCACGGGAATGACGGACATCGGCACCCTGGGCGGAAACAGCTATGGCATGGGCATCAACGATCTTGGCGACGTAGTGGGATCGTCGGCTTCACCGGGTGGGTTCTTGCATGGATTCGTCTGGACCGGTGGCGCCATGCGGGACCTTGGCACGTTAGGTGGCAGTTCCAGTTCCGCCTACGGGATCAACAGCGCGGGGTTCGTAGTCGGTTGTTCCTACATTCCGGATTCTGAAAATACCCGTGCTTTTCTTTGGATGGGAGACGGGCTGCTGGACTTGAATTCATTGATCGCCAAAGACTCCGGATGGGAATTAAATGAAGCTTACGCCATCAACGACAGCGGGCAAATCGTGGGCACTGGCACCTACCTGGGACAAACCAGGGCATTCCGGTTGGACCCGCGGTTGATCGAAGTGGCCGCTGCTGCTTTAGGCGATGTCGCGTCGATTCCCGAACCCGGCACCGTCTCCTTGCTGGCAGCCGGAGCAGCTTTGCTGGCCTTTAGAAAGCTCCGGTCTTAACCGGCCCCAACAGCTCCGCCAGAATCTCTGTTTGCGGATAAGGATGGCCCGGATAACGACGGAAACCCTCCCCATAGGTAAGGTGTGCTTGGCGTCCGCGCTCCCGGGTCCATTTCTCCATGGACTCCATGTAATTGTCCAGGTCGTGGTGTTCCTTCAGCCACAATCGCTGGCTCGCATGGCAGGCGAGCATGCGCTTCTTCTGCTCGAACGTGGCGCTGACATCCACAATGAAGTCCGGCGGAATCGGGCGGCCTTCGCGGTCCAGGCCCTCTATGGAATCCATGAAATACAAGTGTGGAATTGCCGGAAGCGGCTGGGCCGAGCCACAGCTATAGTTGGGCGCGGACGCACCAAAGCAGGCATCGCGAACCAGAAAGCTGGTGGCTTCATGGTCGCAGTGGTAGTCGGCTGGGGATGCGGTGATCACAATTTCCGGCTGTATACAGCGCAGAATTTCGGTGGTCCGGCGGCGCGACGCATCGTCATTGAAAATTGCCATGTCCCGAAATTCCGCACAGATGTATTCGGCTCCAATCAACTCCGCGGCGGTCTTTGCCTCCACGCGGCGGATGGCGGCAATATCTTCCGGCGAGTGATGTTTCGATCCGCAATCGCCCGGGGTCATGCTGACGATGGTGAGTTGATGTCCGCCGGCCGTCAATTGCGCAAGGGTACCGCCGGCCAGGATCTCAACGTCGTCCGGGTGGGCGTGAATCGCTAGAATTCTCATGCTCTACCTCTTAGTGTAGAGGAGTAGCAACGCCAACCGGGTTTGCCGGATTCAATACCTCGCGGACCTTCTTCAATACCTCGTCAAGGCTGAAGGGCTTGGCGAGAAAAGCGTTGTTATGTTCCGCATGGCGGAAGTATTCAATCGCGTTGTCGGTATAGCCGGAAATGTAGAGCACCCGTGAATTCGGAATGCGCCGGCGCAGCCTGTCTACTAGTTCCGGCCCCTTCAAGCCCGGCATCACCACGTCGGTCAGAACCAGATGCACCGGCCCCTGATACGACTCGCAAATACTGAGCGCCTCGGCTCCGCAGGACGCCTCCAACACTCGATAGCCATGCTGCGAGAGTACGTTGCGCACCAAAAGCCTCACCGCCGGTTCGTCCTCCACCAGGAGTATGGTTTCGGTGCCACCGGTGAAAGCCGCCACGGTGACTTCGGGCTCATGAACTACTACCTCCTCGGCCGAAAGCGGAAGATAAATGGCAAAAGTGGAGCCGTGCCCAACGCGGCTGGTAACCGTAATATAGCCGCCGCTCTGCTGGACAATGCCGTAAACAATGGACAGCCCCAGCCCGGTCCCCTTTCCCTTTTCCTTCGTGGTGAAAAACGGCTCAAAAATCTGCGCCTGCGTTTCAGCACTCATTCCGCATCCGGAGTCGGT
This sequence comes from Bryobacterales bacterium, assembly GCA_038230275.1. Taxonomy (GTDB): domain Bacteria; phylum Acidobacteriota; class Terriglobia; order Bryobacterales; family Bryobacteraceae; genus JANXXV01. The sequence goes on along the minus strand of JBBRNO010000013.1, from coordinate 2,197 downwards.
GACAGTCAACAGCGCATAAGCGCCAGGTTCGATTTCCGGGTTGTGGGCGAGACGGCTGCTGTCCACCACCACGTTGCGCGTTTCAAATAGCAGCTTCCCGCCGCCCAACATCGCGTCCCGCGCGTTGATGGCCAGGTTCATGATTACCTGCTCAATCTGACCGGGATCCGCGATCACGGCGCCCAAATCGGGATTCAACCGGTACACGAGTTCGATATCCTCGCCGGCCAGCCTGCGCAGCATGTTGCCAATACCTTCCAGCGTAGTGTTCAGGTGGACTGCCCGATTCCGGACTACCTGCTTGCGGCTGAACGTCAACAACTGTCCGGTGAGTGCCGCCGCACGCTCCGCGGCCTGTTGAATTTGCTCGGCGTGGTCGCGCTGTTCGTCGTTGCAGTTGGGGTCGTAAAAGAGAAGATTGCTGTAACCGGCAATCACCGTCAACAGGTTGTTGAAATCGTGGGCCACGCCGCCGGCAAGCCGGCCAACCGCTTCCATCTTTTGCGCCTGACGCAACTGCTTTTCGCTTTCATAGAGCGCTTCTTCGGCCAGCTTGCGCTCGGTAAGATCACGGCACACCAGGACGCCGCCGCAGACCTTGCCGCGGTGATCGCGCAAAGGCCTGGCATTGACCGTAATCCAGAAGCTTTCCGCTGTCGTCGGCATCTGGACCAGCAGTTCCATATCGTCCACATCATGGCCCTTCATTGCACGGGCCAACGGCATCTCGTCGGAAGACATGATGGTGGATGTGCCTGCCCGGGAGAAGACATATTCCTGTGCCCAATCGGTGGCTGGAATATCGGGCATTTGAGGTCCGAACATACGCTGGGCGGCCGGATTGTAGACCAGGAAGCGGTTGTCTTTATCGGCGACGATCACGGCATCCACCAGGTTGCTCAACACGGAACGGAGAATCTCCTCCTTTTCGCGCAGAGTCTGCTGAGCATGTTGCCTCGCTTGAATATCGATTTCCAGCAAATGCTGGGTGCTGAGCAGGTCCCTGGTGGCTTCCTGCAAGGCGGCTTCCGAATTCCGCGTGATGGCCAGTTGTTCTTCGATTTGCTTCCGGCTATCGGCAATCTGCTGCTGTTGCTGGGCATCGTTCAGTGCCTGTTTTCGCAGCAATTGCGCCCACCATCCGCAGATCGCTACATGGCCGATGGCAATGGCAAAGTAAAACCACAACTCCCGAAACCCAACATACGGTTTCTCAAAGAAGTACAGGTTGTATCCGGAATTGTGCAGCACGGCAAACGCAAAGCGCTGGCCAATGATCAAGAGCGCCCCTGGAAGCATGCTGGCCCAGTCATAATACACGATCATCATCGTGAACGCCGTGAAAAAGAACAGGTGCATCTCGGCGATGCCGTGCATTTGGTAAATGTGCAGCGCCACGAATGTTTGCAGCGAAATGCCGCAAAGCACCCGCGTGATGGAACTCCGGGGTAGGAAAGTGACCGGGATGAAAAACAGTAAGAATGCAATGGAAGCAACGATCGCAGTTGGAATCCAGGTCTTGTAGGCAGTGGAAAGTACCACGGCTATTAGAAGGTGGCCAAGTACAAACCGCTTCATCAGCCAGTTCCCGCGCTCATAGATGCGGGCCATTACTTCTTCAATCTGGATTGGGGACAAGGCTAAGTCGTTCTCTTCACGCAGGATGGGGGGCAGCCGCGACGAATCGAAACGATTAGACATGGACGTACAAGCCTCATGGTACTTCAGGTTGTGGAAATTGTAACTAGATGTTTCCGCTTAGTTAGTCAGGGAACATTTTTACGGGAATCCCCTCATTTGCGCCAAACCCGCTTATCGAAAGCCTTTAGTAAGATGGTTGCTTCATGAAGCAACTCAAAAGCTACACCATCACGCAGGGGCGAGACCGCGCGCCCGCCAGATCCATGTTGAAGGCGGTGGGATACACGGACGAGGACTTGAAGAAGCCGATCATCGGCATTGCCAATACATGGATTGAAACCATGCCTTGCAACCTCAACCTCCGCGACCTTGCTGAGAAAGTAAAACAGGGCGTCCGCGCCGCCGGCGGCACGCCAATGGAATTCAACACCATCGCCATTAGCGACGGCGTAACTATGGGCACCGAAGGCATGAAGGCTTCGCTGGTGAGCCGCGAGGTGATTGCCGATTCCATCGAACTGGTGGGCCGCGGCCACATGTTCGACGGAATCATTGC
>JBBRNO010000012.1:0-91003 GCA_038230275.1 Bryobacterales bacterium | reverse complement strand
GCTTGTGATAAGTAACGGCGTCACCATCGTCGCGATGCTGCCTGGCGATCACCCCGCGCAGCAATGAGAAAGCTAAGGACGCCAGCGCCAGCACACCTCCGTAAACCGCGACGGCCAGCGGCGCTGCGTGCGTCTCGCCCAAATAAGCGGTTGCGAACGGCGTGAGAGACATCCAGAACAACAGATGATTGTTGGACCAGAGCAGTGCGCCATCGGCGCGCCGGGCGGCGTGAATCACGTGGTGATGGTTGACCCACATGATAGCAACCACGATAAAGCTCAATACGTAGCTGAGAAATACCGGCCAGCGCTCAAATAATGCGGCTGGCGAAGTGTCATGCGGAACTTTCAACTCCAGCACCATGATGGTGACGATGATGGCGATGACGCCGTCGCTGAAGGCTTCCAACCGGTTGGTTTTCATTCGAAGTGATTATTTCATGCGCGCGGGCTGTCTTGCCGTCGGAACCTGGCCCTAATATTACTGTCAGTGTGGACGAGGGCGTTTTGAAAGCGCCGCTACGCCGCCGAGCGTAATTCCAGCGTCCATGTTACTATCGTGAAAAAAAATCGCAACGCCGCTCACGGTAGTCGAGGCTTTAGACTGGATTGAACAGTGCGGCAGTTGGTGCAGGTTGCCGTTGCAGTTCACAACGATTTATCATCTCTTTTTGGGCATGCAGCGATTTTGGCTGCCGCTGATTCTTTGGGCGCTAGCACGGTTTTCGCCGAGGACCTGAAACGATGGGCAACAGTATCGACGCGTTGGCGTCGTCAACTCCTTCCGCTGAATCCAAACAGGGGTACGGGACGTGGTTCCGTATCGCGCCATCCGAATTTGGGCTGGCCCGTGCGTGGAATCCGATGTTCATCGCGTTGTGGCTCTTGAATCTATTCACCGTGGATCTTCGCCACTTCGCAAACGATGCTGGGTTGTCGAATCTGGATTTCTACTTCATCATGGCCGCCGTCTACTTGCTGATGGCCTTTTTGCCGGCCGCACGGAGCATGCGGAAAATTCTTGTGATCTATGCGCTAGCATACGTGCCATCCTCATTGATGATTTGGTACTGGCTACTGCGGCGGAACTAACCGCCACGCGGTACATCGGGACGACTGAGCCTCGACGATTATAGAGTAGCCCTGTATCGAAACCACCCCGATGGGTGGGTAGCCGAAATTCCAGCCATTCCCGGATGCCACGCGCTCATGCCGACTCGGGAAGAGGCCCTGGTGGAGATTGCTGCCGTCTATCGGATAATTTCGGAAGAGGACAAAGAACGGAACAGCTAGGCATCGTGAAGCACGCCAACCCGGGAGCCAGTAGCTCTGACTAGTCGCCTTGGCGCACCCCGCACTGAAACTGGCGATCAAACCTCTATACTGAATTGGACAGCGATGAGCGAGGAATGGCGGGATTTTGATCTTTCGGCGCTTACCTATCCTCAATTCCTCGCTTTTGTCTTTGACAGACAGGTCGCTGCCGATCCCGCGGAAGCAGACAACCTGTTCCATTCGGGGCTGGACATTCTTACATCGGACCCTGCAATCGTTGTCAGCCATTTCTCGAACAGGTGCCAGGAATTTGCCAAGCTGAGGAATATCTATTCTCTTGAACAAATGGATCAAGGTCTGTGGGCGCTTCTCGGCAGGATGATCCAAGGCAGCGAGTTTTTCGATCCGGCGGTGGCCAGGACGCTCCGAATCGAATGTATAGAATCGATGTACCTGCCGTTCGCGGAGGTTTGGACTCGCTTCACGTCCAACATGCGGGAGACGACCACAAACAGATCCTCGAAAGCATCTATCAAACTCTGATAAGAATCCTTGCCATTGATCACACGGGATGTCAGATATGCGCGCTGCATGGACTTGGCCACTTACATCCTCCGCTGGTTCCCCAGGCCGTGACCCGGTATCTGGACACTCACCGAAGTAAATTTGACGAGCAGGATCGCCGATGGATAGAGGGCTGCCGAGATGGAACTGTTAAGTAATGCACCGGACATTCACATTGGAGAGCCGGCGCGTGTACTAATCCCAAAACATACCCACACCACACCATCTTTCATTCTGTGCTATGCTAAGCGAGTACATAATTTAAAAACGATTAAGGTAAGACGAGGGGTTTTCACTCTAGCATGGCACTGGCGGCTGTTCTGAAATCGGAAGTAATTTCCAAATACAAAGTTCACAAGACCGATACCGGTTCGTCTGAGGTGCAGATTGCAATCCTGAGCCAGCGTATTCTACAGCTCCAGGACCATTTCAAAGCCCACGGCAAAGATCACCATTCCCGCAGAGGTCTGCTCATGATGGTGGCCCGGCGCAGGCGTCTGTTGAAGTACCTCAAGGAGAGAACTCCCGAACGGTACAAGACGCTCATTTTAAGCCTGGGCATTCGCCGCTAGTTACGTCAAGAGTGAGCTCTTAAAGGTGCAGGCGGCTATCGCTGTCTGACAACTGCTCCCCGGTGGAGCGGCCCATCCTCCACGATTTACTCCCAGTCTCCTCTTAATCCGATGCAGCCGCAATCCGGCTGCGATTGGAGGATATCCCCACATGGTTCACACCATCGAAATCGACCTGTACGGTCGAAAGATCACTTTAGAAACAGGCAAAATGGCGAAACAGGCTAACGGCGCGGTCGTCGTCAGCTCCGGCGAGTCCGTAGTTCTCGTCTCCGCTTGTGCCAATGAAGAACCGAAGCCCAATGCGAGCTTCTTTCCCCTCACGGTCGATTACCGTGAATACACTTACTCGGCCGGCCGGTTCCCCGGTGGCTTTATCAAGCGCGAAGGCCGGCCGTCGGAAAAAGAAATTCTGACCAGCCGCATGATTGATCGTCCCATCCGCCCTCTTTTCCCCGACGGCTTCTCCTGCGAAACGCAAGTGATCGGCATGGTTCTCTCCGCTGACCCGGATCGAGATCCGTCCACCCTGGCCATGGTTGGCGCTTCGGCCGCTCTCGCCATCTCCGAAATTCCGTTCCATCATGTGCTCGGCGCCGTTCGCGTCGGCATGGTGGACGGCAAGCTCATCGCCAACCCCACCTACGTGGAAACCAAAGCCTCGAAGCTGAACATCGTTGTTTCCGGTACTGCCCACGGCATCGTGATGGTGGAAGCGGGAGCCAGCGGAGTCACCGAGGAAGAGGTCCTCAAGGCCATCGAATTTGGCCACGATTGCTGCCGTAAGGTCATTGCGGGCATTGAGGAATTGGTAAAGCTCTGCGGAAAGGCCAAGCGCGTCTTCCACTCGCCCGCGATCAATGAAGAGCTGCTCACCAAGATCTCAGCCGCGCACCGTGTCGACCTCGCCGATGCGATGAATACCGGAAAGCATTCCAAGATCGACAGCTATCACCGCATCGCCGAACTCAAAAAGAAATCCCTCGAAGGCCTTGAAGTGGAAAAGGTCGACGAAGCCAAAAAGGTTTTCGACATTCTGAAAGAGCGGGTTTTCCGCGATGAAATGTTGAAGGCCCGCCGCCGTCCCGATGGCCGCGCGTTCGATGAAATCCGCGATATCACCAGCGAAGTCGCCATTCTGCCGCGTACCCACGGTTCGGCTCTCTTCACTCGTGGCGAAACTCAGGCGTTGGTTACGGCCACCCTCGGCACCAAGGACGATGCGCAGCGCATCGAACTGCTCGATGCTACCGAATCCAGCAAGCGCTTCATGCTGCACTACAATTTCCCGCCGTTCAGCGTGGGCGAAGTCGGCTTCATGCGTGGCGCCGGACGCCGTGAAATCGGTCACGGTGCATTGGCCGAACGTGCTTTGGCCGCCGTCATCCCCGACGAAAAATCCTTCCCCTACACCCTGCGCGTAGTCAGCGACATTCTGGAATCGAATGGTTCCAGTTCCATGGCTTCGGTCTGCGGCGCGACACTCTCCTTGATGGACGCCGGTGTGCCCATCTCCGCTCCAGTGGCCGGTATCGCCATGGGTCTGGTAATGGAAGGCGATGCGTACGCCATTCTGACCGACATTGCAGGCGCTGAAGATCACTACGGCGATATGGACTTCAAGGTTGCCGGAACCAAAGAGGGCATCACCGCTCTCCAGATGGACATCAAGATTCCCAACGTCACTACTGTCATCATGAAGGAAGCGCTTGAGCAGGCCCGCAAGGCCCGCCTCTTCATTCTGGAAAAGATGGTTGCGGTGATGCCGGAATCGCGCAAGACCCTTTCGCAATACGCCCCGCGCATCTTCACTCTCACCATCCCCACCGATAAGATTCGTGAACTGATCGGACCGGGCGGCAAGGTGATCCGTGGCATCGTGGAACAGACCGGCGTCAAGATCGACGTGGACGACGACGGAACGGTGAACATTTATGCCACCGACGGCGAATCCGCGGCCCGTGCCATTCAGATGGTGACCGACATCGCCGCAGTGGCCGAAGTCGGCAAAACCTACCTCGGCAAGGTTGTCCGGCTGGTCGATTTCGGTGCGTTTGTCGAGATCTTCCCCGGCACGGACGGCCTGCTGCACATCAGCGAAATTTCAGAGAGCCGCGTGAAAGAAGTGCGCGACGAATTGAAGGAAGGCGACCAGATTATGGTAAAGGTGCTGGCCCTGGAAGGCAACAAGATCAAGCTAAGCCGGAAGGCAATCCTCAAGGAACAGCGCGAGAAGTTGAAGAAAGAAGAACAGCCCGTCAGCTAGGCAAGCAACGAACCGGGCGCAGGCATCACAACCTGCGCCCTTTTTGCGTTTACCCCTTAAGCCCGTCCAAAACGCCCCGCATATAAGCGAAGCTCTTCTGCATTCCAGGCAGGGGGTTATCGGCCTCCACTTCGTATTCCAGCATCACTCCGCCCTGATACCCCATCTTCTTCAATTGCTTAAATAACGCCACAATCGGGATCGCCCCGTCGCCAACCGCTACTTGGCTGTCCTTGTCAGACAACTTGGCAAGGTCTTTCACATGCATATCGTGCAGCCGCGGCCCCGCTGCTTTGGCTGCCGCAATGATATCGGAGCCGGCTCGAACGGAATGCCCGATGTCCATGCACAACCCCATGCGCGGGTCCATGTTCTTCACCGCCGCCAGCACGCTCTCCGGGGAAGGGAAGTGTTTGTCTTCCGGTCCGTGGTTGTGGATGGCCGCCTTGATGTTATATTCCTTCACCAGCTTTTCAATGGAAGGTAGCGTCTCCATGGTGGGCGCCATCACGATTACCGGCGCTCCCAGTTGCTTGGCGTATTCAAAGTTTCGCTTCATCTCGGCGTCATCGTTCTTGGTGAACGAGACGTTGCCCACGCCCAGAATCTGAATACCGGCATCTTCGAATTCTTTCCGCGCGGCGGCGATTTCTTCCGGCGTGGATTTCATCGCCAGATGAAAGTCCTTGATGTTGACGTATTTCACCTTCAGCGCCTTCAGGCCTTTAATGGCGTCAGCGCGTGAAAGCTTTCGGAAGGAGTAAGAAGCGACACCCAGTTTCAGGTCTTCCGAATGTGTTGCCGGAGTGGTCGCGGCCGGTGCGGTTCTAACTGCGGCCAGCGCGGCGACCGATCCGCCAATCAGCTGACGGCGGGTTGTTCTGATATCCATGGAAACTCCTTGTCGCTTTCGATGATATCCTAAATGGCCTCCAGCTCCTCTTCCAAAAGCTGTTTCTGATACAGCCCGGCGTAGTAACCGCCTTTGCCGATCAGCTCGGAATGGTTCCCTTGCTCCACAACCGCGCCGTGTTCCAGCACAAAGATCCGGTCGGCATGGCGCACCGTGGAAACCCGGTGCGAGATCAGGATGGTGGTCCGTCCGTGCATCATCTCTTGCAGCCCGGTCAGTATCCGCTCTTCCGTCATCGTGTCCACGCTGGAAAGCGCATCGTCCAGAATCAGGATCCGTGGATTGCGCAGCACCGCCCGCGCAATGGCCGTACGCTGCTTCTGCCCGCCCGACAACGTGATTCCGCGTTCGCCCACCATCGTTTCGAAACCTTCCGGGAAACCCGCGATGTCCGTCGATAAACCGGCCAGCGCCGCGGCCGCCTCAATCTGTTCCTTAGTAGCAGCCTTCACGCCAAAGGCGATATTGTCCGCCAGCGACGCGCTGAATAAAAACGTCTCCTGTGGCACAAAGCCGATGTAGCTGCGAAGTTCGCCAGGGGCATAATCGCGGACGTCGTTTCCATCTACCAGAACAGTGCCCTCGGTGGGGTCCATCATGCGCGGAATCAGGTGCACCAGCGTACTCTTGCCGCTGCCCGTATGCCCGACGATGGCGATCGTCGACCCGGCGGAGATCCGCAGCGACACCTGATCCAGCGCCGTGGTTCCGGCGTATTTCATGCTCACCCCGCGGAGTTCAATCTCGCCGCGTACATCATCCAGCGGCTTTGGGTTCGGCGGAGCGGCGATCGACGGATGCTCCTCCATCATTTCGTAGATCCGCGCCAGCGAGGCGTTGCCGCGCTGCATTAGATTCACCACCCAGCCCAGCGCAATCATCGGCCACACCAGCATCCCCATGTACACGTTGAACATCACAAAGTTGCCCAGCGAAAGCTTGTGCGCCAACAGGCGGCTGCCTCCGGCCCACAGCACAATCAGGAACGCGATCCCGATCAATGCCTGAAGCAACGGCATGAACATGCCGGACGCCCGCGCCAGGCTAATGTTCCGCCTCACGTATTCTTCATTCAGCCGGTCGAAGTTCTTCAGCTCGGCGTCTTCCTGCACGTAGGCGCGAACCACGCGCACGCCTGCCAGATTCTCCTGCACGCGGCTGCTGATATCGGAAAACATACCCTGGATCTTTTCAAACCGCGTGTGGATCATGCGGCCAAACAGCACCACCACCAGACTGACCACCGGCGCCGGAATCAAAGCCACCAGCGTCAAGGGCCAATCCACCCAAGCCATCACGCCCACGGCCAGAAGAAACGTCAGCATCGTCTCGGTCCAATACATCAGGCCCGGCCCCAGCATCATCCGCACCGCACTCAGGTCGTTGGTGGCTCGCGCCATGATGTCGCCGGTACGATACCGCGCATAGAAGTCTGACGATAGCGTTACCAGATGTTCGAACAGGCTGTTGCGCAGATCGTACTCGATGTCGCGCGACATGCCAATGAGGATCACGCGCATCCAATATTGAAACAAGCCTTTGAATGCGGACAGACCAACCAGCAGCGCGGAGAGCCACAAAACTTTCGAGATCGCAAAGCCGCGCGTCAGCGAATCGATGCCCGCGCCAAGAATCAACGGTTGGATAGCGGCCGCAATGTCTTTGACAATCAGCGCGCCCATCCCCAGCAGAAGGCCGCGGCGGTAACGCCACAAATACGGGGAAAGCTTTTGGAAGCTGCGGCGCATATCTTATAGACCGAATAGCGTGGCGATCGTCTTCGACCACTCGAAGAAAAACACCTTCTGGCCTTCGCGGTCCTTCCACCAACCCTCGGGAGTAAAGTTGGGATGACGCGCGCCAATCACCCGAAGATCGAATTCTGCGCCCAGTCTGCTGCGAAACAGCCTGCCGGCCCGGCCGGTGTGGAAATTGCTGGTGACAATCAACACCCGGTGTACGCCTCGCTCCCGTAGCGCAGGACCGGCGAAATTAGCCTCATCGCGTGTGGAAAACGACTTCGATACCAACGGCGCAAAAGTGTCTCGGGGATACCCGCGCCTAACGGCATAGTCGATGGCGAGCGTTGCTTCGTTCACGCCGTAGATCGGCAGGGGGCCACTCACCAGCACTACCGGGGCCCACCCTTGCTTCACCAGTTCGGCGCCCTTCTCAATCCGGTCGCCATTCCAATCGCCCGCCAGCACCAGCACCGCATCCGCCTTAGCCAACGTGTCGGTTCTTACCAGAAACTCACCCATCCAGCGCAGCCAAAGCGAATGAGTGACCACTGCCAGTAAAACGGCACAAGCCAGGAACGCAAGTGCTTTGCCTGACCGTTTCGAAGACAGCAAGAATTATTTCTCGTCGGAACTTTTGGGGTCCAGGTGGCCAACGGTTTTCAGCCGCTGGAACAAGCGCTCCACTTCAGCCTCGTCATCGGCCCGCAGCAGTTGGTACCGGGGAGGCGTCAACTGACGGCGTTCTACGCCCGGGGGCAGCAACTCGCCCCAGAATTGTTTGTACGGAATTCCATCGATCAGCGCCTCACGCGCGCAGCGCCGAAGGTGCCGCAACAGGCTTTTTCCCGCGTCGATTCCTCCGGGATACACCAGCGTGACGTGCCGGTCGCCCGTCAGCGTCAGATGAACCACCAGCGGAGACATGCAGGAGGTGCGGTCCAGCCGGAGTATGTCACTCCATGGAATGATGCGTTTACCCAGCGCAAGGTGATGTTCGTAGATTTCAATGGGAGGCTGCAGCGCCAGCGTCACCAGAAGTCCCGCCGTGACTACAAACAAGAACGCCGCGATGTACGCCGGCGCCCATTGCATTCCGACCCAGCCGGAAAACACGGCTAGACCGACCGCAACCAGACCGAAGGACAGACAATGTCGGGATGGGGAATAACAAGTCATAGCGGCAAAACCCACACTCTTTAGACTAGCGCCGACTGAACGGTGCGTCAATTTTGTTCTTTTGGGTATTTTGCGGGTAGCGGCGATTTTCGTTCCCGCTACCGGCCCCCAACCGCTTACCCCAGGCCGTCCCGCGGCTGTCCCACCGGTGTCGGCGTGATGAAGAATGGACATGAATCCACGCGCCGACCGCACCCACCACATCCGGATACTCCCCCATGCCGTCGCGCGACAGCACCTGATGATGCTTGAGCCAGAATTTGCAAACGATAAGGAAGCTGATCAGCCAGCTAAGAATCTTCGGCAGCTGTTCCACCAACCGCCCCGCCAGTTCACTCTGAATGCTTCCACCCTAATGAGGTGCAGTTGCCCTTGGCGGAAACGGTTGAATAATCGCATCAGCTGTCTGGACGATAACCTCCCACGCTTTTTAACAACCTTAACCTCTCCACTCGTCTAGCCTATAGCTATGGAGAACTTCCAGCAGCGGCCGTGGCTCGCGTGGGCATCCGTCACGCTGCTTGCCGTCCTCTGCGCCGTTCTCGCTCTCCTGCAATACCGCTGGATCGGCGAGATTACCGAAGCCGAAGGCGGCCGCCTCCATGCCGACCTCCACTCTCGCCTAACCACACTCAGCGGTTCCTTCAACGAAGAGATTTCCAAATCCGCCGACGCGCTCTTCCCCGCCGCGGACCAACTGGAAAAACTGGGCCGGGAACCCGCCTATTCCGCACAATATCTACATTGGAAGGATTCCCACGAACGCGTATTTCAGCATTTCGCTCTCGCCATTCCAGAGGCCACCGGACTTCGCCTGCTCAACCTGAATCTGGATACGGCGCAATTTTCTCCCATCGAATGGCCCGCCGATTGGACCCCAATGCGCGAGCGTCTGATGCAGCGATTGGCAGGCCGCGGAGGTGCTGGTCTAACTCTGCCGGGCGGCCCCGCCCTGTTTGAATTGCCGCGCTTCGGTTCCCCTGAGCTCGGACGCGAACCCGGGCGCGGACCCGGCCGCGAACAGGAATGGCTGGTGCTTGATCTCAACCTCGACTACGTGCGCCGCACTCTCTTGCCGGAGTTGCTCAGGCGGAATTTAGGCCGCGCGGGAACGCTCGATTACGACGCAGAGGTCGTGGAGAATCAAGATCCCTCCACCTTGATCTACTCTTCCATCCCAGGTCAATCAAACGTCATCGACCGGCCGGCCGACGCCTCCGTCTCGCTCTTCGAAATCGTCCCCAAGGGCTTTAGAGAAGAAGCAGCAGGCCGTCCACGTCCACCAGCGGCAGCGGACAGCGGCCGCTGGCAACTCCGCGTGCGGCATAGCGCCGGGTCCATTGAAGCTCTGGTGGCGCGTACCCGCCGCCGCAATCTCGCCGTCTCAGCCGCCATCCTGCTTCTGATTCTGGCCACCATTGCGTCCCTGGTGCGCTTCTCCCGCCGTGCCCAGCAGTTGGCCCAACTGCAGATCAATTTTGTAGCCGGCGTTTCGCATGAGCTGCGTACGCCGGTGACCGTAATTCGCACCGCTGCCTTCAACCTTCGCGGCAACCTAGCCAGCCGTCCTGAGCAAGTGCAGCGCTACGGCGCGCTGATTGAAGCCGAGAGTGAGAAGCTAACCGCCTTGGTGGAACAGGTTCTCCGTTTTTCCAGTGCCATGGCCGGACACGTAATCCGCTCCCGCGAGCCAGTCTCCATGGAGTCCATTCTGCAAGGCGGGCTGCGCTATAACCACGTCAATTCCGGCGGCGTCCCCATCCAGGTGGAAAAACACATCGCCCCGGACCTGCCACTGGTGTTGGCCGATGAACTCGCGCTGCAACAAGCCTTACAAAACCTGGTGGACAACGCGCTCAAGTATGGGACGGAAGGCAGCAATTGGATCGGCCTGTCCGCTTCCCGGACAACCGGCGAAAATGGGCAATCGGTGGAGATTCGCATCGCAGATCGCGGCCCTGGAATTCCAGAGGAGGAACAGCAACACATCTTCGACCCTTTCTTCCGCGGGCAGCGGGCCGTGCAGGACCAGGTACACGGCTCCGGGTTGGGACTTTATCTGGTGAAGAAGATCGTAGAGGCGCACGGCGGCTCCATTGCTGTCAAGAGCGAACCGATGAAGGGGACCGAGTTTATCGTCCAGATCCCCGCCGCGCCACCGGAGATGCAGGATGAATTCGCACATTCTATTGATTGAAGACGAGCCCGGACTGGTAATCACCGTCACCGATCTTTTAACCGGCGCCGGATACGAAGTGGATTCGGCAGCGGACGGCGAAGCCGGCCTGGCAGCGGCGATGGCCAAGCCCTTCGACCTTGTCATTTTGGATGTAATGCTGCCAAGGAAGAGCGGCTTTGACGTATGCCGGGAGCTGCGGCAGAAAGGCGCGGATATCGCCATCCTGATGCTAACCGCCAAGACCCAGGTGATCGATCGCGTGGTGGGGCTGAAGCTCGGAGCCGACGATTATCTCACCAAGCCCTTTGATCCCTCCGAACTTCTAGCGCGGGTGGAAGCGCTGTTGCGCCGTGTCCAAAAGGAAAACCGAATTCCCGTCCGGACCTTCCAGTTCGGCGATGTAGCCGTCGATTTCGAACGGGGCGAAGTCACGGTCGGCGCCAGGCCCGTCAGTCTCGCAGCCAAGGAATTACAGCTTCTGCGATACCTGGTGGATAACCGCGAGCGGGTAGTGCCGCGCGAGGAAATTTTGCAGAACGTTTGGGAATACAACAGCGATGTCTCCTCCCGCACCATTGATGTTCACGTAGTCTGGCTCCGCCAGAAGCTGGAAAAGAATCCGCAATTGCCGGAACACATCCGCACCATCCGCGGAAAAGGTTATCGTTTCACCGCCTAAGAGCCGCACTTCGTAAATCCCGCGTAAACTCTCTGTTAAACCACGTAAGAATCGCGCTCGCCGTGGCAACGTTTCTCCCGGGAACACGTTCTTGGTAGTGTCCCCGCAAGCAATACGGGAAATCACAGGAGAAACCAACGTAATGAAAACCATTCTTAGAGGAACGGTTCTAGCCGCCTTATTGTCCGGCGCAATGCTGGCACAGCCATTCGGAGATCTCACCGCCCACACGCCGCCGGATCCGGCCACCATGGTAGCCAACAAAGTAGCCCGGCTGACCACGCTCTTGACTCTGACCACGGCACAGGCAAGCCAGGCCACCACCATCTTCACCAACGCGCAGACGGCGATTACCCCTTTGCAGACCAACCTCGGCACCTATCGCACTTCTCTGCAAGCCGCTGTTAAATCCAATTCCACCGCCATCATCGACCAGCTTTCCACTTCCATCGGAACAGCCACCGGACAAATGACGGCCATTCAGAATAAGGCCGATGCGGCATTCTATGCCATCCTCACCACGGCACAGCAAACCACACTCAGTTCGGCTCACGGCGGTATGGGCGGCGGACACGGCGGACACGTCGGCCCTGGCGGTCCAGGTGGATTCGGCAGAGGCCCGGAAGGTCAGTAAGAAAGTCATGAACAAGGTGCTTGCTATCTTCACCGTGTTGGCGCTGGCTGCCGGTGGCGGTGTATCACGCTACCGCCAGGCCGCGCAGCGAGCGCAAATCCAGGACGTGAGAAAGAGTCTCGCGGACCATGCGGCGCGCGTCGATCTGTCCATCCACTCCAGCAGCGGAGCCGGTCTCCAGCAGATTGATGCCGTGTTGCAACGAGTGCGCGAAGAGAGCAAGCACCGCATTGCATGGGTTCAGGTGCGTGACCGCGACGGCGCCCTGCGCGGCCACGCGGGCATGACTGCATCCGCCAGCTTCCCACTGGAGTTCGTGCGTTCCCAACTGCGAAACCGCCGTCCGGTTTTCGCAGTGACACAAACCGAAGCAGGGCCCGTCTTGTTGGAAGTGTTCGCGGTTCGCCTTCCCGTGGAATCCCGCGAGGCCAGATTTCTGACCGTGTCGGATGAATCAAATCAGTTCGGATTCATTGAAATCGCCGCCCATATCGACGGCCCGGCCCAAACCCCAATACAGCCGCAAAAGACCATCCAAACAAACTTCCTTTAACAACCCCAGCCGGCTGGGATTAGTCATGCCGTAGCCACTCCATCATTTGCGCAGCCTTCGAATTCCCCGCTCTCACCGTGGGAATTCGCCCCAGAAGATTGACTGACTGGCACTGCGAAATGCCAGACAATTTCAGCGAACGGGGATGTGCGTTCATTGCCCGTGTCTCACCGCAGGAGTTCACCCCAACCATCGGCGTTTATCTGCGTCCATCCGTGGCCAATAGGTTTTAAAGCGGAGCCGCCGCCCAATACCCACGCCGCATCCGTACCCGCAAGTACTGCCGTCCCCTGATCCGCACTTTCAAATGATGGTATCCCGGCGCCGGCGACGCCGGAGTAAAGCTCAAAATATACTCCGTCTGCAACTCGCCGCCAAGTCTCTCAATCGCCCATTCCAAGCCCTTCAGACGGGTAAAAGGGAAAGCCGTTCCACCCGTACTGGTAGTCCGCACTTCAGTCAACCCAGCCCCACCCAACCGCGCCAACTCACCGATAATCCCAAGAAGCGATGTAGCCGGCGTCGCAAGAGCGGATTGAGTAATTGCGTAAACGGCCGAATGCGCGGCGGGTCCTGTTGTTGATTTCCTGCAGCACCTCGCTTCACGCGCCTTGCTTGAAGCCGGATGCGATCCGTCCACAACGCTGTATGTGACCTTTCAGATTTGTTCGAGAACCTGCCGCGCCACCCTGGCCGCCTATATACCTTTCGCGCCGGCCTGCACCTGCAGAGCCACATCCAAATTATCCGGAAGCTCAATAGTCAACGTCAGGGCTATGGTTCCTTTGCCCTATCTTTCCAGAGTAAGAGTACAGGATAGGTGGGGACCTGTCACGGGTTTACAGCAAATCCACGAGCGGAGCATTCCCAGCATCGCAAAGCACTCCACGCTGGTGGCGCTGCGGAATCAACACCAGAAATAGCGCCCCTCAACCCCTTGGATTCCGCCGCTCCGCGGGCAAAAACGTCCGCCGCATAATAAACATCCGCAAGCCAAGGCCCACGTAATGAACGCCGCTCCAAGCCGTACTCAAAGCCGTAACCCACACCAGCGCCGTCCCCACGCCCCCCGGCACCCGCACAATTTCCGCGCATCCCGTCACCAGCGTCAACGCAGTGAAAATCTCCAGCGCCGTATTGATCTTCCCCCAAATCGTCGGTGGAAAATCCCGGAACCGCGTGGTAGCCAGCGCCGCCGCCACCATCGACAGAATCACCACATCGCGGCCCACAATCAACACCACCAGCCAAACCGGCGCCAGCCCAGCCACCGCCAGCGAAATATAAACCGACGTCAGCAGCACCTTATCCGCCAGCGGGTCCAGGTAAGCGCCAAGCCGCGTCTGCCACTGGAAGCGCCGCGCCAGAAATCCATCCACGCCGTCGCTGCCACCGGCAATCGCAATCATCACCAGCGCGGTTACGCAGTCCTGCGCCACAATCGCACGCACAATAAATGGAATCAACGCCAGCCGCGCGTAAGTTAACAGGTTCGGCGGACTGAACACTTCAGGAAACAAGCGCGTGGGCAACCCGCGTCGCCAACTGGTCGAAGCTCAGAATCTCATACAGCGAAGGGTCCGACATAATTTTCGACACCAGCGCCGCGTGCATCGCATGCCCCGCGCGCTCCGCAATCACATGCCCCAGCAGCGGTTTGCCAATCAACGCCAGATCGCCAATCAGATCCAGCACCTTGTGCCGGCAGCATTCATCGGGAAACCGCAGTCCGCCTGGATTCATCACCGTCGTGCGGTCAAAACAAACCGCATTCTCCAGCGTAGCCCCGCGAATCAACCCCATGTCCCGCATCTGGTCCAATTCCCAGGAAAAACCAAACGTCCGCGCCGGCGCAATCTCCGTCGCATACCGCTCCGGAGTTACTTCAATATCCATCGTCTGCCGTCCCACGCAGGGGTGGTCGAAAAAGATGTCGCACGTCAGCAGAAAACTATCCGAAGGCAGAATACTGATCCGCTTACCCCCGCCCTCCACCGATACCGGACGCCGAATCCGCAAATACCGCTTCCTCCGCCGGTAAGTCCGGATCCCCGCCTCTTGAATCAGTTTGACGAACGGCAACCCGCTGCCATCCAGAATCGGTACTTCCAGATTATCGATCGCGATGTAGGCGTTGTCGATCCCCATGCTGTAAAGCACGCTCAGCAGATGCTCGGTAGTCGAAATCAACACCCCCTGCCGCATCAAACTCGTAGCGTAGCTAACCCGCGCCACGTGCCGCCAACTCGCGGGAATCGGAAAATTGTCCAGATCAGAACGCTGAAACACAATCCCTGTCGAAGGAGGCGCCGGCAGAATACGAATCGATACCGGAACCCCGCTGTGAAGCCCTACTCCAGATGCTTCTACCGGCCGCTGAATCGTGGTTTCAAATCGCACCCGAACTCTCCGCGTTTGATCTCATTTCCGTTTCGCCAGTAGCAGCATACTATACATCCTAGCAACTAGTGAACCCCTTACTTTTCAATTCCCGGTCCTGAATTGTAAAGTATTCATTACAGGGTGAATTACCGCCGCAATGTGTAGCTAAAAAGATACACTTCGCCTAAGGTCTTGTGGCAAAAGTGCGTCGATCGGAACCCCTTTCCCGGTAGCCCTCACCGCCACTTGGGGTATCATGTTGGCAGTCATGCCCAGCCCCCGGCTTTTTCTGATCGATACCTTCGGCTTTATCTTCCGCGCCTACCACGCCCGGGCCAGAAGCAACGCCCCGCCCATGCGCACCGGAACCGGACTTTCCACCGAAGCCGTCTACATTTTCCACAACATGCTGCGCAAGCTCCTCGCCACCTATCAACCCGAATACATCGCCGCCATTTTTGAGAGTTCCGAGCCCACCTTCCGTTCCGACGCCTTCGCCGAATACAAGGCCAATCGCACCGAAATGCCCCCCGACCTCGGCGAACAAATCCCCTACGTCCGCCGCGTCATCGAAGCCATGGCCATCCCCATCCTGGAGTTCCCCCGCTTTGAAGCCGACGACGTAATCGGAGCCATCGCCCGCGGCGCCGAATCCGATGTCGAAGTAGTAATCGTGTCCAGCGATAAGGACATGCTGCAACTGGTAACCAACCGGGTTTCCATGTTGAATCCCATGAAAGACGATACCTGGTACGATCCAGCCAAGACTCTCGAATTCATGGGCGTCCCGCCCGCCGGAGTAGCCGATCTGCTAGCGCTCAAAGGCGACGCTGTCGACAACATCCCAGGCGCGCCGGGCATCGGCGACAAAGGGGCCCGCGATCTGATCCTACGCTTCGGATCGGTGGAAAACGTGCTCGACCATGCCGCCGAAGTAGAGCGGAAAATGTACCGCGAAAGCCTGCAAAATAATCGCGATCAAATCCTGCTAAGCAAGAAGTTAGCAACCATAGACGTAACCGTCCCAGTGCAATGGAGCCTCGCCGCGCTGCTGGCCCAGCCGCCAAACGTCCCTGCACTCAAAACCATCTATAAGGAACTGGAGTTCTTCAGTCTGCTGAAGGAAGCAGGCCCGCAGGAAAGCGCCTCAGACCGCGACTACCGCACCCTCACCACCGCCGAAGAAGTAGACGCCTTCCTCCAGGAAATCCCCGCCACCGCAGCCGTCGCCATAGCGGTAAATTTCCCATTCATCGGCTTGGCATGGACCCCCGGCCAAGCCCGCGGAATCCCCTTCGCCCTCCTCCCTCACCTCAAACCGCTATTAGAGGACAGCAACCGCCTGAAAATAACCCACGACGCGAAATCGGCCGTCATGGAACTAGCCCGCCACGGGATCGACACTGCCTGCTTCCAGGAAGATGTAATGCTCCACGGCTTTCTCCTCAAGGCCGATCCGGCAGCCTGCGGCTTGGCGCTAATGTCGGAAAATTATCTAGACCGCAAACTCGCCCCAACCGTCGAACAGCGCGCCGACTGCGTCCTCGAACTACACCAGAAAATCACCGCCGACGTAGCCTCGCGCGGCTTCCGCAAGCTATACGATGAAATCGACCTCCCGCTAACCTGCGTGCTCGCCCGCATGGAGCAAACCGGCATCCGCATTGAGCCCGTGCAACTCGGCGTTCTGTCCCAGCGTATGGACGCCGAAATGCAGCGCCTCTCCGCCGAAATCTTCACCGCCGCCGGCCGCGAATTCAACATCAACTCGCCCCAGCAACTAGGCAAGGTGCTCTATGAGGACCTGCAGCTAACAGTTCCCACGAAATACGGCAAAGGAAAAAGCCTCTCCACCGCGGCCGATATCCTGGAAACCCTCGAACATCCCATCGCCCGCCTGGTTCTCGAATACCGCCAGCTTGCCAAGCTAAAAGGCACCTACGTGGACGCCCTGCCCGCGTTGATAGACCCCGCCACCGGCCGCCTGCACACCACCTTCAATCAGACCGGCGCCGCCACCGGCCGCCTCTCTTCCTCCAACCCCAACCTGCAAAATATCCCCATCCGCACCGAACTGGGCCGGGAAATCCGTGCCGCCTTCGTTCCCAGGGACGGGTGGAAACTGGTAGTGGCAGACTACTCGCAGATCGAACTCCGGCTCTTAGCCCACATGTCCAGCGACCCGGTGCTGACAGACGCCTTCCGCCGCGGCGAAGACATCCACGTACGCACCGCAGCCGAGGTTTTCCACATCTCCCCGTTAATGGTCACCCCGGAAATGCGCCGCGACGCCAAAACAGTAAACTTCGGCATAGTTTACGGCCAGACTCCGTTCGGCCTGGCAGCCCAATTAGGAATAGACCGCAAGGAAGCCGAGCGATACATCAAAAGTTACTTCGAACTGTACGCCGGCGTAAAACTGTTCATTGCCGCCACCATGGAAGAGGTGAGAAATTCAGGAGTGTCCAAGACGCTGCTAGGCCGCGAGCGCCCCATTCCGGACATGCACTCCCGCAACCCCAGCGCCCGCTCATTCGCCGAGCGCACCGCCGTAAACACGCCACTCCAAGGCTCCGCGGCGGATTTGATCAAGGTGGCCATGATCCGCATCGACCGCCTGCTAACCGAACAGCACATGCAAACGAAAATGCTGCTCCAGGTCCACGACGAACTGGTGTTTGAGGCTCCGCCCGGCGAAGTAGACGCCGTCAAAGATCTGGTAAAACGGGAAATGGAACGCGTTCATGAATTTGAAATACCGCTTCTGGTAGAAATAGGAGTTGGGGATAACTGGCGTGATGCAAAATAAACTCGCACTTTTAATCGGAACCGCCTTGTTCTTGGTAGGCTGTTCTTCCGGCACAGCACCCGCCACGGCGGAAAAAGCGGCGCCCGCCGAAGAGAAGGCGCCCGTCGTATTTCGCGTGCGATTCGACACCAGCAAAGGCCCGTTCGTCATCGAAGCCAGCAAAGAGTGGGCCCCCCGCGGATCCGATCGCTTCTTCGAATTAGTGAAGGCCGGATTCTACGACGACGCCCGCTTCTTCCGCGTCCTCCCCAGATTCGTAATCCAATTCGGCATTAACAAGGACCCGAAGGTTTCCGAGCTGTGGGGCCAATTACAAATCGTAGACGACCCGTCCAAGCAAACCAACGCCAGAGGGACTGTCACCTTCGCCAAGCGCGGCCCCAACACCCGCACCACGCAAATCTTCATCAACATGGTGGACAACCCATCGCTCGATGGCAGCGGCTTCCCGCCCTTCGGCAAAATAGTAGAAGGCATGGAAGTGGTGGAAAAGCTCTACGCAGGCTACGGCGAGATGAGCCCCAACGGCAACGGCCCCGACCCCATCAAGATCCAGGCCATGGGCAACGAATACCTGATCCGCAATTTCCCCCAACTCGACTTCATCAAGACTGCGAGTATTATTAAGTGATCTATGCTAAGACTGCGCTCAATTCCCCTAACTGCTTTGGCGCTCTGTATCCTCGGTAGTCCGCTGGTCCGGGCTTCCAACTTCTCCTTCACCGGCACGTTTACAAACGACACCGATCTCCAATATTTCACCTTCACCCTCGCCAATGCCACGCCAGGCGTCACATTCCGCACCTGGTCCTACGCCGGCGGAACCAATAACGCAGGCCAGTCGATTCTCAGCGGCGGCTTCGAGCCCCTGCTGAATTTCTACCAGGCGGACGGCACGCAGATGAACCCCGGCATATCGGGCCCGTGCACCGCGCCACCCACGGGCAACCCCGTCTCCGATCTGCTGGCCGACGCAACCACCGGTGCGTGCGCCGATGTTTACTACCCCACCACCGCCTCCTTTCCCGGCGGCTTCTGGAGCCCAGGCACCTACACCGTTGTGCTTTCCACCTTTGCCAATCCAGGAATCGGCGACCTATCGACCGGCTTCTTCGCCCCGGACGTACTCGGCCTGCCGGTCCCCAGCAACTTCACCTGTCAGGTAGGCGCCCCGGGATACCAGGGCAACCCGCCCACAATTGCAGTGGACCAACCCTTCTGCGATGAATTCTCCCCGGGCATCCAGCGCAACGGCAACTGGGCGCTGGATATTCTGAATGTGGATAGCGTCACCGAAGCCTCCACCGTCCCCGAACCCGCCTCACTCTTGCTTGGCGCCATGGGTGCGCTGTTCTTAATTTCCAAGCGAGTGCGGTTGCGGAGCTAACGCAAGAAATTGAAAACCTCAGACGCGATCGGATTGCGGTCGGCGAATTCCAGAACATGGCAGATGTTCTGATGCCGGCGCTGCAATCTTCACCTTAGATCAGAAAGTCCGCTGCGCCGCCCATCACCTCTGAGGAAGCGCCTAGGTTCATCAAGCCCCAGCCGGACTCATGGGCAATCCGTTGCCTGGACACCGAAGAATGGCTTGACCACGGGTTGCCGGCCTGGTTCGACTCTCAACTCTTGCCGGTGACGAAGGTCATCGCCCATCGCTGGAGGCGCAGGCTGTGCCCGCTCGAGGAATAATGGCCGGCGAGCGGATGGCAGTCTACCTTGACAACTACGTTGAGTTTGTCGGCCTTTACCTTGCGTGTCTGAAGCTGGGTGCGATCTTTGTGCCAGTGAATATTCTGTACAAGGAGCTGGCGTATATATTGTGAGCGCCGCGCCGCCAGTGTTGTTTATTGGCGCACTTGCGCACATCGATGGCGATGATGCTGCTGCGATCATCTACACGTCAGGGACGACTGGGGTGGCTAACGGGGCAGTGCTTACGCACAATAATTTTGCCGCCAATGCGGTGAATCTGATTGCGGCTTGGCAGATGCGGGCGGACGAATCGATTGCTGCTGGCGCTACCGCTCTTTCATGTGCATGGGCTGGGGAACGGATTGCACTGCTGGTTGATGGCGGGTTTTCGGTTGAAGCTGCTGCAGCGGTTTGAGGCGGCGAAGGCAGCGGAAGAGTTTTTGAGTTTCAGGCCCAATGTGTTCTTTGGCGTGCCGGCTATGTATGTTCGATTGATGCAGTGCGATGCTTCGATTTGTGGCTCTACGCCTTTGCCAGCCCAGTTGCTGGAGCAGTTTCGGGAGAAGTTTGGGACCACGATTCTGGAGCGCTACGGGATTACCGGGACGCTGATGAATATCAATAATCCGTACGTGGGGGCGCGTCGTGCCGGGAGTGTTGGGTTGCCATTGCCGGGGTCTCCGTGAATTTGGTGGATGGCGAGGTCTTTGTGAAGGGGCCCAGTGTGTTTGCGCGGTATTGGGGCAGGGAAGAGGCGACGCGGCTCGCGCTTGTCGATGGCTGGTTTCGGACCGGCGATATCGGTTCCATCGCGGCGGATGGCTATGTGACTCTGACCGGGCGTAAGAGTGGTTTGATTATTGCGATCGGCTTTAACATCTATCCGCGCGAGATAGAGGAGTTATTGCTGGAGCAGTCGCAAGTGGCTGAAGTGGCGGTTGCCGGGCAGCCGGATGCAGTGAAGGGGGAGGTTCCTGTTGCCTGCATTGTTGCTACAGGGGCGTGCGGCGTTTCCGAGCTAGAGCGCAAGTTGCCGGGCGGCGCTTGCTTCGATTAAGGTGCCTAAAGAGTTTGTGCTCGTAGAGACCTTACCCAGGAACGCACTGGGCAAGGTCTAAAGGCATCTGCTGCCTAAAAGGTCAGCCTGAGGGCGCCCTGCCACGAGCGGGGAGGGTCTTGGCCAGTGATGGTGCCGAAGGCACCTGAGGTTACCGATGTGTTGGGATTGGCGAGGTTCGGGTAATTGGCGGCGTTGAAAGTCTCGGCGCGGAACTGAAGCTTCCATCGTTCTGTGATCGCGAAGTTTTTGATCAGACCAAAATCCCAACGGGCCTGAATGGGTCCGCGGATGCCGTTGAATCGGATCGGGAAGCGGCGCAGGTTCGAGCCAAGCTGCAAGGCGGCATTACGTTGAAAGCCGGCGTTGACATTGAACCACTGGTCGACGCTGCGCCGATCTTTGGGCAGAAGGACGTTCTTGAGGTCGCCGTTAAAGATGACGTTGCCAAAGCCGAGTGGGGCACCGGATTGGTACTGCATAGCACCGGTGAGTTGCCAGCCGCCGGCAACACCGTCGGTCCACTTATTCCAAGTGGTGCCCCAGTGGCGGCCTTTACCGAAGGGTAGTTCGAAGATCCCGGAAGATGTGAGGCGTTGGGTGCGGTCAAGGTCTGAGACCACTTCGTACGGATGCGTGTCCTGATCGTTGAGCATCTCAGTGGCTTGCATGTTCTTGGACCAAGTGTAAGAGGTCTGCGTGGTGAAGCCTTTGCTGAAGCGCTTTTCAAGACGCATTTGAAGGGAGTGATACCAGGCGTAGCCGATGGGCTCGTATATATTGACGTTGCCGAATTGCGGGAAGGGACGTAGCAGGCTGCCTCGGTTGGAGTTGGCTCCGAAGATGGCGTTGGTGCCGCGCAGCGGGTTGGGGAAGTTCTGCCCGAGATAGTCGATGGTGGTCTGGTCGCGCGTTGGGCTGGTGGACAGATATTGAGCGGGCAGAAAGTTTAGATTGCGCAAAACATTGAGCCGGGTAGAGCGGTTACCGACGTAGGAAGCTTCGAGAAGGAAACCGCCTATCGTTCTTTGCAAGCCCATGCTCCAGCGTTGCGCATAGGGATTCTTGCGCGCATTAGGGAATGCGTTTACACTTTGCCCAATGTTGGTGAGAAGGCCGCCGGCGGCTCCGGCGGGCTGCACAAGGCCAGCCGGGAATGGGTTTGCGGTGGTAGCCAGGTACGTAACGCCGTTGTCGAGAGACGACTGAATTGGCGAATTCAGGCTGAAGCCCGCAGGCTCGGTGTTTGTGTAAAGAGTTCCGAGTGGAGCGGTGTAAAGGCCGTATCCTGCGCGAAGGATGGTTTTGGTATCGATCTGGTAGGCGATCCCCAAGCGGGGCATAAAATTGCCCTTGGCTGTATTCCAATAACCGCGCGGGTTGCCGCTCGCGTTGGTGAAGGTGAGCCCGCCGAGGACACGGAACTGGCTTACGGGTAGTTCGGGGATGGGCGCGGCGGCATATTGCGCACGTGCCTGGGCTTCTATTGGACTCGCTGTTGTTCCGTCAAAGTTGCGGATGGCGCGGTTGTATCGCTCGGTAGTTTCCGATTCAACTTCATAACGCAAGCCGATGTTCATTGTCAGCTTGCGGGAGAGCTTGTAGTCGTCCTGGACATAGAAGCCGTAGATGGAGTTGCGCTCGGCGTAAGATGCATTGACGCCCATGTTCCCACCAGGTACGCCCAAGAGAAACGAGGCGATTTCACCTCCCACCTGCGGAGCGGCAGCCGTGTCCAGCGGGCCTCGTGTGAAAGTCGAATTGAAGACGTAATCGGGGGAGGTGCCATTAGGGAAGCGATTGCGATTCTCCCGCAGGTTGCGCCAGTCGAAGCCGAAACGGAGGTTGTGCTTGCCTTTGTTCCAGGTAAGTGTTGAGTTCAAGTTGTGCAGAAGCGATGCGGTTGTGCCGTCGCCGGATTCCCAATTGGAAGCCGTGGACCAAGGGGCGACGTTAAGGCGTGGGAATGTGGCCGTGGTCTTGTCGATAGAGTTGACCAGATTGGAATTCAAGCCGAGGCTGGCAAGATCGAAGCCTTGTGAGACGCGCTTCTCTGGGAATTCCTGCTGCGTGAGCCCGTAACGAACGTTGAGCAGAAGTGAGGGGTTGAGGACGTAGACGTCATCGAATGCCGCACCGCGATTGATGCGGTTGAGAATCACGCCGCTGGGCTTATCCGAGCCGAAGAAGCGGTTCTTGTCCTCCTGCCAATAGTCGCGATGTATGCGGAAGAAGATGCGATGATTTTCAGAAAATGCATGATCGACGCGCCCGATGTTGGTCCAGTAGGTTTCCAGCGCCTTGGTGGACAGAAAGAAGTTGTCGCGGAAGTCCGATGTGCCGGGTTGGTTGGGTAATGGGAAAGCCTGAAGGAGCTTCTGTGCCACGGGATCGAGACGCGAAGGCGGAATTACGTTGTTTGGAATGGGCGTGCGTTGGAAGCGGCCACCGGCTACGGCTGTCGTCGAGAAGGGATCGTACACCTGATTGTTGGCACTGAGGCGGAGCAGGGGTGAAAGATCGCCCCGGCGCATTTCGGCGGTAGGCACGGTGACGGTAGCGCTGCCGTTGGGGTCGCCGAAAAGGTTCGCTTCAAAGGCGTAAAACCAAAAGGTGCGGTTCTTGCCGGAATAGACCTTGGGGATCGACAAAGGGCCGCCTGCGGATCCACCGAAACGATTGTCCTGATAGATCGGGAGCTTCTGGCCGGTGCGGTTCTGGAAAATGGTTGGGGCGTCCAGCTTCGAATGACGGAACCATTCATGGAATTCTCCGTGCAGCAAATTGGAACCCGACTTGGTCGTGACGTTCACATTAGCACCGAGCGAGAAACCGGCGGAGGCGTCGAAGGCCGCCGTTTGCACTTTGAATTCGGCGATCGAAGCTTGCGGAGGCGAGAAGGCGACTCGTGGGGCAGTGCCGTCGGAGTAAACGTTGACGACGCCGTCGATGGTGAAATCGTTATTGTTGTTGCCCGTGCCATTAGTGCCGAAGGAACTGGGCGCCGAGTTAAAAGGAGCTTTACGAAGGCGCAGGTTGGTGCCGTTGACGGTGCCGGGGGCGAGGTGGACGAGGTCCATCGCGTTGCCGGCAAAGAGGGGAAGTTCTTCAATGCGGCGCTGGTCGATGACCTGACCGAGGGAGACATCGGCGGCATTAAGGAGCGGGGTTTCGGCTTTGACTTCCACCGATTCGCTGACCTGGCCGACCTTCATTTCTATGTCGAGGGTGACTGTTTCAGTAGTTCGCACCTGGACGCTCGAACGGATCATTTTGGAGAAGGCCGGTGCCTCCACTTCGATGTTGTACGAGCCAGGATTCAAGTACGGCGCGCGATAGTCGCCGTTCGCGCTGGAAGTGGTGTTGAGCGTGAGTCCTGTCGCCGTATTTGTGATCTTGATCGTGGCGTTGGCTAGAGGGCTGGCGGATGAATCGGTGATACGCCCGAGGATAGTTCCGCGGGGGTCTTGGGCAGTGGCAACATGCGCTAAAAGTGTAAACGCAAGTACAGGCAAACGATTGAAAAACGTCATGATCGTAGCGTTTAATATATCAGAACGTTAAGGTTTCGTAAGCGGAGCGGCGTATAAAGCGGAAGGAAGCGCGAAAAGTCGGAGGCCCAGAATCCCATTGCTAAAGAGTATTCGGGCCGAATCCCAAAATCGCTTCTTCTTCAGCCTTGGTGATCGTTCGCCCCAGGACCTCCCCCGGAATGCCAGGCCAAATTTGGTCCTCAAGCAGTCGTAACAACCGGTCTTGCCGCGATTCACGCCGCGTCCGAATCCCCATGAGAGCCTTCCAAGCCAACAAAGCGCGGCGAATCGTTCCCTCTTTGGATTCCTCACCCATATAAATCGCTTCTGCCGAAAGCCTCTGTCCGCCTCACCGACTATCCTGGGCATAGCCACTCCAGTCCACCACGCCCAAAAAACAGCCGCCAGGATCTTCCCCTACTCCGCCCGCCGATACCCTTCAGGAACATGCCGCGCCAGATCCTCAGCATCATGAAGTATCCGCGCCACCTCCACTACATCACCAGAGTGGCGGTACAGCAGCAAATGCCGGGGTTCCTTCACGCCAGGTCGGCTCATCCGGCTGCGGCTGAAGGCGAGATGGTAAACCCTCGCGCCGTCCACCATAATCTCAGGCCGTTCCTTGGAACCAGGACGCTGAGGATCGTCGCCAATATCTCGAAGCCCCTGGAGAATCAGCGCTCGATAGCGAACGGCCGCCTCCGCTCCGAATTCCCTGAGACTCCATCTCGCGATCGCAGTGATATCTCGTCTGGCTGGCCCGGCGACGCGAACCGGAATGCCGGGCCGCTCAGTCACTCTTGCGCCCGGTGGCGTGCTCCAAGGAAACCTCGTCGTAAATTTCGGTCAGGAATGTATCAATCTCTTCCACGGAATTCAAGGTCACACAATCGCCGCGATCAATTGCATCAAACCCCTCTTTCGCCAAGGCTCGCAGCCGTTCAATCTTCGCCCGATCCTCCGACTCCCGCTGCTCCAAAAGCCGCAGCCCTTCCCGCACAATTTCACTAGCGTTACTGAATCGCCCAGACGTAATCCCGTCTTCAATAAACTGGTCGAAATGCTCCGTCAAATTCACATTGCGCGTAGGCATAATCGAACAACCTCAACACCAGCCTATCAGTACTAGCAATAATTGCCAACAACCAAAATCCCCCCACCCAAAAATTCCGTTCACAGCAAAAAACACCTCAATCTCCTTCAGAATCAACACCCACCCAAAACAGCCCGCGCTCCCCATGCTATAAAAGAATCGCAATCCAGGCTCCCGCCAACCGGGGGCCTTTTTTATTGAAAACTACCAGGAAAGAAGGAAGGATGACGAAGATGGCAACACAAGCGCAGCAGTCCGCGAACGCAGCCAACAGCCGCCGCTCCACCGGTCCCACCACGGAAGCCGGCAAACAAAAAGCCGCCCAAAACTCCGCCCGGCACTATCTAACTGCCAAACAACTGGTCGTCCCAGGCGAAGACCCGGCAGACTACGCCGAACTCCACCAAGGTCTCCATCAATCCTGGACCCCAGCCAACCCCCAGGAATCGCTCCTAGTCGAGCAAATCGCCCAAAACGCCTGGCGTCTCCAGCGCGCCCGCCGTCTGGAAGCCGCCTTGTTTATCCACGCCATGCCCAGTCTGGAACCGTCAACCCCGGCCTATCCAGGCGCCATGTGCCTCAGAACCCCAGCCAATCCCGAAGTTGCCATGGTCACCGGCTTCCTGGACCACACGAAGGAATTTGACAACCTCCGTCGCTACACCACGCCCATCGAGCGCGCCTACCACAACGCCATCGCCGAGCTCACAAGACTACAGAAACAAAGGAAAATCAACGAAATTGGGTCCGTTTCGCAAGCGCCGGAATCGCAGCCCGTCCAGCTCAGCCCGCTAGCCGCTCAAGCAGTGCAAATATCCAATGCAACCACCCGGGAAACCGCCCTCACAACACATTCCGATACGATCCAGCGAAGTTCAGGAACATAATCGCGAACGAAACGGCGGTCAGTATCACGCAAACCGCCGCCAGCACGCGCCAGAACTTCTCCTGCCATCGATCGAAAGCCGGAGGTGTATTCGCCAGGTACGCAACCAGAAATCCGCCAGCCAGCCCGCCCAAATGCGCCGCGTTATCCACCCGGAATCCCGGCAGCAACCCCATCACCACGCCGAATATTGCCCACTGTGTGTAGTGCGATCGCACAGACGCGCCCATCGCTGTCGCCCGGTGCCGCACGCCCAGCGCGATCATCGCCCCAATCAGGCCGAAAATCCCCGCCGAAGCGCCAATCGACAACGAAGCGCTGAACATCGTGCTAGCCAGGAACCCAGCCACCGTGGCCACGAAATAGAACACCAGGAACCGGCTCGTTCCGTACATTTCTTCCACCTGGGCGCCCAAATCGAACAGAACCCACGAATTCATAAGGATGTGCAGGATGCCACCGTGCAGAAAACCGGCCGTCACCAGCCGCCACCACTGTCCGCCGCGCAGAATCGCAAACGGCTCCTTAGCCCCAAACGCGTACAGCGTCTGCCCGTCAATATCGAACACCAGGCCGCTGGAACCCTTCATGCTGTAAACCGTAGTCGCCACGTAAAGCCCAAAGTTGATCAGCAGTATGACAGCTGTAGTAAACCGCGCATGGGGAATCAATCCGCCCAGCGCATCGGCCGGCGACCTCCGCTCCACCGCCCGCGCCCCCAGCTCCACTTCGCAGTACGGGCACACCTTGTCATCGCTATTGATGAAAGCCCGGCAATTCGGGCACATCCTTCGGTTATCCACTGCCATCCATTGTACAGGCCGTTTTCACCGCGTCTGTTACAATCAGGGATTCGGATGCCACTTACAGAGAAAGAACATCGGCAAAACATCGTCGAAGTGGGCCGGATGGTGTACGCAAAAGGCTGGGTTGCCTCCAATGACGGAAACATCAGTATCCGTCTCGATCAAAACCGGATACTTGCCACGCCAACCGGCATCAGCAAGGGCATGATGCAGCCCGGCGACCTGATCATTTGCGATCTGAATGGCGACAAAATCGAAGGCCGGCGTGAGCGCACCTCCGAAATCGCCATGCACACCGCCGTATACCGTTTGCGGCCGGACGTGAAAGCAGTGGTGCACTCGCACCCGCCCGTCTCAACCGGCTTCGCGGTAGCGGGCAAAGCACTCAATCTGGCCATTCTTCCCGAAGTGGTAATCGGACTGGGTTGCGTCCCCCTGGCCGAATACGGCTTGCCCGGAACGCCCGCGCTAACCGAAGGCCTGTTGCCCTACATCCCAAAGTACGACGCGCTGCTGATGGCAAATCACGGCGCAGTCTGCTACGGTGAGGACGTATTCAAGGCATTCTTCAAAATGGAGACGCTGGAGCACGTAGCCCGCATCACGCTGGTGGCCGAAATGTTAGGCGGCCCAAAAGTGTTGCCCCGGGCGGAAGTGGATAAGTTGATAGATGCGCGCGCCCGCTATGGAATCACCGCGCGGATCAGTGGCGAACCCGGCTGCCCCATCGCGGCCGAGGACATGCCGCGGCAGCACCAAAGCGACCGGTTTTGGGTAACGCGAGACGAGTTGATAGCATTAGTGGACGAAGCGGTAAGGAGACAAAATGGGTGAAGCGTTAGGAATGATCGAGACGAAGGGCTTGGTGGCCATGATCGAAGCTGCCGATGCAATGGTGAAATCGGCGAACGTGAACGTAGTGGGCTGGGAAAAGATCGGCTCCGGCTACGTGACCGTTCTAGTCCGTGGCGACGTAGCCGCGGTCCGTGCCGCCACTGATTCCGGCGCCGCCGCCGCCCGCCGCGTAGGCGAACTGATCGCGGTTCACATCATTCCGCGCCCGCACCCCAGCCTGGAAGATGTATTGCCCATCGGCAAGGCAGGAAAATAGCCTGCTCGAAAGGTCCATATGATCCTGGCCCGCGTAGTGGGTACCGTAGTAGCCACGCGCAAGGACCCGCGCCTCGAAGGAAGCAAGCTTCTCATCCTGAAGCCTGAATCTCCCGAAGGCACTCCGGAGGCGGGCTACGTGATAGCGGTAGATACCGTAGGCGCCGGCTCCAATGAGCTGGTGATCGCTGTCTCGGGCAGCAGCGCCCGGATGGCGGACGGGTGCAAGGAAAAGCCCGTAGACACGGCGATCATAGGCATCGTGGACAAGGTGCACTTAACATGTACCTAGGCCGAGTAGCGGGAAGCGTGTGGTGTACCGCCCAAAGCAAAGCGCTAACGGGGCAAAGGCTGTTAATCGTCCAGCCGCTAACCCCGGAACTGCTCCCCACCGGCAAGCAACAGATAGTCACCGATTGCACCGGCGCGGGACCGGGCGAATTGGTCTACTGGACCAGAGGCAAGGAAGCCAGCTTCCCGTTCCTGCCAACCGAAGTCCCCACCGAAACTACAATAGTAGGCATCGTGGATCACCTCCACGTGCAGAGGCCGTAGAATGCTAATCGCCCAGGTCATCGGCGAACTGGTCTCCAGCCAAAAACACCCCAGCCACACGGGCCGCAAAGCGCTTCTCGTACAACCCCTCCATCTGGATGGATCAAACCGCGGCGACGCCGTAATCGCGCTGGACTCCGTCGACGCCGGAGTAGGCGACCGCGTCCTCCTGGTAACCGAAGGCTACAGCGCAATGACCGCCGTAGGCAGGCCCAATTCACCCATCGATATGGCGGTGATCGGGGTCATCGACCGCCTTGATTTCGGGCTTAACCACGGGCCGCTCGACAATTCCGTCAGTTCCGGAGGCGGCTCCGCCGATGCTGTTCTTCCGCTTTCTCTGCAGCCGCTTGGGAGCGGGGGGCAGCAGCTTCTGCTTCCAGCCGTACCGGTCAAAAAGAAGCCGGCCCGAAAGCAGCAGCCCGATCAGTAGCTTGATCACCTCGGCCGCGCTATACATCGTGGCGTAGGACTGGTACCCGTCCCTTTCCCGCATAGCCGCCGTCCCTGGCAGGAAGTCAAATGACCGGCCCAGCGCATTCATCGAAGGCCGGACGTACGTAACCTGAAAAATGACAATCAGAACCATCACGCAAGTTGCATAAATCAGGAACTTGCTGCGGTGCGCCGTAAACAGCACGGCACTCAATATGGCCGCGCCCAAACCCACCTGCGCCACGCCCCAAGACTCCATCAGAAAGCGATTCATCTGCGCCGCCTGATAGCGCAGCAGTAGCCGCGTGATGTCGGTGCCAAGGTCCTCAATATCCTTCGCCACCGGCCCTGGAGGGCTCCCCAAAATCCGGTCCACGTTGCTCATATTCTGCAGGGAAACGAAGCCGATCATCAGGATTCCCAGCATCCAGGCTCCCACCAGAAATGAGGCCAAACGGCGAGTATGCATATAGAACCAATAAGTTTAACGCAGATAGATGCCGGGATGTTATATTCCGTAAGTGTTAGCTAAGACTTCGGATCAGGAAGACCTCAACCGCTTCGGCTACGCGCAGGAACTGTTCCGCAGCATGGGCGGGTTCTCCAACTTCGCCATCTCGTTTTCCATCATCTCCATCCTCACCGGCGCTGCCACTCTTTACGGTTACGGCCTCGAAATGGGCGGCCCGCTGGAGATGACGTTGGGTTGGCCCATCGCCACCTTCTTCGTCCTCACCATCGCCGCCAGCATGGCCGAACTCTGCTCCGCCTACCCCACCGCCGGCGCCATGTACCATTGGGCCGCGGACCTCGGCGGACCCACCTGCGGCTGGTTTGTAGCCTGCCTGAACATCTTCGGCATGATGGCCACCGTAGCCGGCATCGATTACAGTTGCGCCCAGTTCGCCCTCCCCTTCACCGGCATCCCGGCCTCACCGCTGAATCTCTGGATCGCCTTCGCCGCAATCATGCTAGTCCAAGGATTGATCAACCAATACGGAGTCCGGCTAGTGGCCGTCCTGAATGATGTCAGCGTCACTGTCCACATCGTCGGCGTGTTCGTCATCGTAGCGGCCCTCTACTTTCTCGCGCCACAGCAGCCGGTAAGCTTCCTCACCCAGGCAATCAACAGCAACGGCCGCTCTCCCTATTGGTGGGTCTTCCTGCTAGGTCTTCTTCAAGCCCACTGGACGTTCACCGGCTTTGACGCCTCCGCGGCCATGTCTGAGGAAACTCACGACGCGCGGGTTCATGCTCCCTGGGGCATTGTGCTTTCGGTAGCTGTCTCCGGAGTGGTCGGCTATCTGTTGTTGATCGGCATGACGCTCTCGATCAAGAGCCTGCCGGCAGTGCTGGGCGCAAAGGACGCTCAAGGCAACGCGATCCCCGCCGCCATCGCGGTCTTCCAGCAGGCACTGGGCGGCCGCTTCGGCAACGCGATGGGTGCGGTGGCCGCCCTGGCCATGTGGTTCTGCGGCCTATCGTGCATCACGTCGTCCTCCCGCGTCTTGTATTCCCTCGCCCGCGACAATGGCACGCCTAAATCGGACTGGCTCCGCCACATCAACTCGAAACACAGCACGCCCGCCAGGGCCATCTGGGTCATCGTCATCGCCGCCCTTGCGGCCATGGCTTGGGGCGGGGCCGTGCCCATCGTCACCTCGTTCGGAACAGTGGCCAGCTACATCGCCTACATCACCCCGGTGATGCTCGCCTTCGCCGCCCGCTGGACACAGCCCGAATGGACCAGGCAAGCCGTATGGTCGCTCGGCAAGTACGGCGCAGTCGTCAACGCAATCGCCATCGTTTACACTGTTGGGATCTGCTTCATTCTCGTGATGCCGCCTAACGATCTGGCTGGAAAAACGCTGCTCAGCCTGGTCGCCGCGCTCACTTTGCTCTACCTATTTCATACGAGGAAAACCTATAAAGGCCCACAATGGTCGAAGCCATGACAAAACTATTCATCAACGGCCGTGCTGAGGACTCCACCGGCACCATACAGATTCCCGTGGTCAATCCTGCCACCGGGGAAACCATCACCACCGTGCCCGATGCTACATCTGAAGACGTAGACCGCGCGGTAGCCGCCGCCCGCGCCAGCTTCGAAAACAAAGCTTGGCGCGGTAAGGATTCATCGGAGAAAGAACGCATCATGTGGCGCTTTGCCGACATCCTGGAAGCCCACAAACAGGAACTGGCGGCACTGGAATCCGCCGAAAACGGGAAGACGCTGAAAGAAGCCCTCCGCGCCGACGTAGCCCCGGCCATTGACGCCCTTCGCTACTACGCCGGCTGGGTGCGCCGCATCTACGGGGAAACCATCCCGGTGGATGGGCCGTACCTGAACTACACGCTCCGCGAACCGGTTGGCGTCGTCGGTGCCATCGTGCCGTGGAACTACCCCAGCGCCATTGCCATGTGGAAGATCGCTCCGGCCCTGGCCTGCGGCTGTTCCATCGTGGTGAAGCCCTCGGAACTCACTCCGCTCACCGCGCTGAAGATCGCTGAATACGGCGTCGAAGCCGGTATCCCCAACGGCGTGCTGAACGTGGTCACCGGCTATGGTCAAACCACCGGTGCCGCGCTCTCGCTGCACATGGACGTGGACAAGATCAGCTTCACCGGAAGCATCCGCACCGCCCGCGCACTGCTGAAGGCTTCGGCTGAGTCGAACCTCAAGCGGATCAGTCTGGAACTCGGCGGCAAGAATCCGAACATCGTCTTCCCCGATGCCGACATCGAAGGCGCTCTGAAGTCCGCCTTCTGGGGCATCTTCGCCAACAAGGGCGAAGTCTGCAGTTCCGGATCGCGGCTGTTGCTGCATGCCGATATCCATGACGAGTTCGCCGGCCGTCTGGCCGAAAAGGCGAAGGCCATGAAGGTCGGCGATCCCCTGGATCCGAAATCGGAAATGGGTTCGCAGATCTCCGGCGCGCAGATGGAACGCATCCTCGGCTACATCCAGTCGGGGAAAGATTCCGGCGCCAGGCTGCTGTGCGGCGGCGAGCGTGACGTCGAAGGCGCAAAGGCCAAGGGCTTCTTCGTCAAGCCAACCGTATTCGCCGATGTGAAACCGGATTCCAAGATTGCCCAGGAAGAGATATTCGGCCCGGTGCTGAGTGCCATCAAGTTCACCGATGAAGCCGATGCCGTGCAGATCGCCAACTCCACCATCTATGGCCTGGTCTCCGCGGTATGGACGAAAGACATCACACTCGCGCACCGCATCGCCAACCAGATCAAAGCCGGCTCGGTGTGGATCAACACCTATAACGGATTCGACAGCGCCTCTCCCTTCGGCGGCTACAAGCAGAGTGGATTCGGGCGCGATTTGGGCGCCTACGCCCTCGATCAGTACACCAACGTCAAGTCGGTGTGGGTGGCGCTTTGACCACCATCGCCGACCTTCGCCAGCGTTTTGAGGCCGCCCAAATCCGTCGTGTCAAAGTGGGAGCTTTCGACCTGGACAGCGTGTTGCGCGGCAAGTACATCAGCCTCGACAAGTTCTACTCCGCGGCCGAATCGGGCCTGGGATTCTGCGACGTTATCTTCGGTTGGGACATCGGCGACGTGCTGCTGGACAACGTGAAGTTCACCGGCTGGCACACCAGCTATCCGGACGCGCTGGCCATCATAGACCTGGATAGCTTCCGCCTCATCCCCTGGGAACCCGGCACTGCGTTCTTCCTGCTCGACCTGCTGAGCAAGGAAGGCACTCCGCTGTCACTATCGCCGCGGCAGCTCTTTCGCAGTGTGTTAAAGACCGCCGATGAGCGCGGCTTCAAGGCCAGCTTCGCCGCTGAGTATGAGTTCTGGCTATTCCGCGAAAGTCCGGATACTCTGCGTGCCAAGGGTTTTCGCGGACTCACTCCAATTTCGCCCGGCAGCTTCGGCTACAGCGTCCTGCGGGCGTCGCAGAATGCCGAGCTGGTTACGGACATCCTGGAAAACATGGCCGCCTTCGATGTTCCACTGGAGGGCTTTCACACCGAAACGGGTCCGGGAGTTTACGAGGCGGCCATCGCCGTGGACTCTGGTCTGAAGGCCGCCGACAAAGCCGCTCTCTTCAAAACGGCCATGAAGGAGATTGCCTCGCGCCACGGTTTGACCGCAACGTTCATGGCCAAATGGAATGCGGAACTGGCCGGGTCCAGCGGGCATATCCACCAAAGCCTCTGGAGCCAGGACACGAACCTGTTCTACCAGGGCGAGACTTTGGCCCGGTACATCGCCGGCTTGACCACGTACCTGCCGGAACTGATGTGCCTGGTTTGCCCGACCATCAATTCGTACAAACGGACGGTGCCGGGAACCTGGGCGCCGGTCAACGCGACTTGGGGTGAGGACACGCGAACCACCGCCGTGCGTTCCATCGCGGGCACTGCGAAGTCCAGCCGCGTTGAGCTTCGTCTTTCGGGTGCGGACATCAATCCGTACCTGGCCATGGCTGCCTCGCTCGCCGCGGGCCTCGAAGGAATTGAGCGCAAGCTGGTTCCGCCGGCTCCCGTCACGAACGCTTACGCCGCGCCGTCCGATGCGCCGCTGCCCAAGAATCTGGCTGACGCGGTGAAGCTGTTCCGCACTAGCGCCATGGCCCGCAAATGGTTTGGCGATGAGTTTGTCGACCACTACGCAGCCACGCGCGAGTGGGAAGTCCGGCAGTTTGAGAAAGCAGTTACCGACTGGGAACTGACACGCTATTTCGAATCCATATGAGCCTTTCTACTTTTTCCTTTCCGACAACGATCCTGTTTGGTTCCGGCGCCATTGAGAAGCTGCCGGAGGAGCTTGCCAAGCGAGGCGTAAAGCGGCCGCTGGTGGTCACCGACCGCGGTCTGGTGAACACGGCTGTGTTCGCGCGCATCCGCGGCTTCATGCCGGATGCCCCGGTGTTTTCCAGCGTGGACCCGAATCCAACTGAGAAGAACGTGCTGGACGGCGTGGAGGCCTATCACCGCGAGAAGTGCGACGGCGTGGTGGGAGTCGGCGGCGGTTCGCCGATTGATGCCGCCAAGGCAATTGCGTTCAAGACGTCACATGCTCTGGACCTGGCCGAGTACGATGACTTGATTGACGGCGGCAACAAGATCACCGGTCCCATCCCGCCGTTCATCGCGGTGGCCACCACGGCCGGTACCGGAAGCGAAGTCGGCCGCTCTACGGTCATCACCATCGCCAAGACGAATCGCAAGACGGTGATCTTCAGCCCGCGCCTGATTCCGGCGCTAGCCTTGGATGACCCGGATCTGACGGTCG
This sequence comes from Bryobacterales bacterium, assembly GCA_038230275.1. Classification (GTDB taxonomy): domain Bacteria; phylum Acidobacteriota; class Terriglobia; order Bryobacterales; family Bryobacteraceae; genus JANXXV01. Next base: position 56,830 of record JBBRNO010000012.1, on the reverse strand, counting down.
ACATGCCCCAGCACATCACCGCCGGGACAGGCATGGATGCGTTCACGCACAACGTGGAGGCGTATATCTCCAAAGGCTTCCAGCCCATCTGCGATGCCATCGCACTGGGTGGCGCGAAGCTGGCATCGGACAATCTGCCGCGCGTCACCAAGGACCCGAAAGACATCGAGGCCCGCGGCAACATGATGCTGGCTTCCATGATGGGCGCCATCGCATTCCAGAAAGGCCTGGGCGCGACGCACTCTCTGGCGCATCCGCTTTCCACCGAATTCGGGATGCACCACGGAACGACGAATGCCGTACTGTTGCCCGTCGTATTGGAGTTCAACAAGCCATTCTGCGAACAGCGCTTAAAGGATCTGGCGCAGGCGTTCGGCGTCAGCGATGCCATTGAGCATGTCCGTGAGCTGAACCGGATTCTCAACATTGCGCCGCGGCTCCAAGATCACGGCATCACCGAAGAATCGCTTCCCATGCTGGCCGCCAAAGCATTCGAGGACGGATGCCACCAACTGAATCCGCGCCCCTGCACTCAGGAAGACCTGCTGGCGCTATACAGGCTAGCTTTCTAGAAGTCTTCCTGTTTAATCGAACCGTCATATTCACCCGCACCCTGTCGTGCTACTCTTTACCAAACGCTTTGCTACTTGGGGAGGAACACATGAACCGAAGAATTTTGATCTTGATGGTGTTGAGTTCGCTGTTCGCGATGTCTCTCAACGCCCAGTCGACGTTTGGGGAAATCCGTGGGACGGTGGTGGATCCCACCGGAGCAGTAATTGCGGGCGCCAGTGTTTCTGCTAAGAACACCGGCACCGGCGACACGCGCAAAGTGACCACCGATGCCGATGGCAACTACTCCGCTCTTAACCTCGACGCGGGCATTTACGAGGTGACGGTGGAGAGCTCCGGCTTCCGCACGGCGTTAACGAAGCTGGTTGCTGTGCGTGCCCGCGAAATTGCCCGTGTGGATGCAAAGCTCGAGTTGCAGGGGACCGCCACCGAGGTGTTAGTCACGTCCGCACGGCAGGTGATCACCACCGACCAAGCGACCATTGTGGATTCCAAGTCGATCGAACAGATCCAGCAGATCCCGGTGAACTTCCGGGCGGGTTCGACCAATTCGGTGTATTCGGCCATCTCGTTCACTCCTGGCGTCCAGCCAAGTAACGGCAACCCTCCGACGCTGTCGCTGGCCGGCGGCATGCCCTTCATGCTGACCACTTCGGTGGACGGAATCTCCACTATTGACGTACGCAGCAACGGCGCAATGACTGACACTTTCCCTTCCGGCGATGCCATCGGTGAGATCAAGGTGAGCACCATCAGCAACAACGCCGAGTTTTCGCAGGTTGGCGATATTACGACCACGTCGCGCGGCGGCACGAACGAGTATCACGGCAGCGCTTACTGGTATCACCAGAACGGAGCGTTCGACGCGCGGGACTTCTTCTCGCCGAAGCAAGGAGCTCCCTTCAAAGTGTCCAACGATTTCGGTTTCTCCGCCGGTGGGCCGGTCATCAAAAACAAGACGTTCATCTTCGGCGACTACGAAGGCTTGCGCTACCGGGCGCAGACATTGATCAACACAACGGTGCCGCCGGACAGCTACCGAAGCGGTAATCTTTCCAGCGTGGCCACGGTGATTCGAGATCCATTGACCGGCTCGTCCGCCACGGGCACGCCGTTTCCGGGCAACATCATCCCCGCCAACCGCATCAGTCCGGTGTCGCTCAAGGTGCTGGACAAACTGTATCCGCGGCAGATTCTTCCTGGCGACCGGATCAATACCCCGAACTACACGGTGCTGAAATCCGGCGGCAACACCAATAACCAATATGACCTGCGCGGCGATCAGTATTTCAACGACAAACAGATGGTCTTCGCGCGCTATTCCTACAAGAACATCGTCCGCGCTACGCCACTTGCGTTGACCACACTGGGTGATGACCGCGCCCCGGAAAAAGGCAAGACGATGGTGGTCTCCTATAACTATGTGCTGCGCGCAAACCTGATGAATGAATTCCGCTCTGGATTCACTGACCGCGCCCGCGGCAGAGATTTCGGTGTCGGCGGCGCGGACTTCGATGGCCCCTCGCTGGTAAAGGATTTGGGGATCGTCGGAATCCGCAGCGACCCTCCGAAGGTCGCGAGTGTCCCGGACTTCGGCTTCAGCGGACCGTTTGTAGGTACCGGCAATGCGCGCGGCTTTCGCCAAACCAGCCGCACTATTCAGTTCACCGACAATGTGACGTGGTCCAGAGGACGCCATACGTTCAAGTTTGGCGCCGACATCCGGCACCTGCGGACGTCGGATAACATCTCCTTCTTCTCCGGCGACGATCTGGGCGAGTACCGTTTCAACGGGCAATATTCCGGCAACGACTTCGCCGATTTTCTGCTCGGCTTTCCGAACTCCACCCGCGTGGCCAACACCAGTCCGGACATCAACGGTTCCACGAATCACCAAGGCTACTACGCGCAGGACGATTTCAAGCTCAGCTCAAAGCTGACGTTAGCTTACGGCGTGCGGTATGAGTTCCATCCGCCCTTCGTGGATGACACGCTGCAACTGGCAAACTTCGACCGGAACTTTCCGGGCGGCCGGGTGATTGTCCCAAATGCCGCCTCGCTGGCGCTGACGTCCCCACAGTTCAGGGCGACCATCGGAGGCACTCCGATTATCACCGCTAAGGAAGCGGGCATTCCGGAAAATCTGCGCTATACGGACAAGAACAACTTCATGCCGCGCATCGGCTTCGCATACCGGCCGTTCGGAGACCGGACGGTGATCCGCGGCGGCTACGGTGTGTTCTCAGTGACAATTCTGGGCGCTGTGTTCTACTCGCTGACGGGCATTCATACCTCCGACACCAGGTCCTACACGAACTCCACCGTGAATGGCGTTCCGCAACTGGCGTTCCCCACTCCGTTCGGTGCGGGAGTTGGATCGGTCACTGCTGTTGGCAATGCCGATTTCCGCCGGGGCAACGCCATCAATGCTCCTGACCCCTACGTGCAGCAGTGGAACCTCACCGTGGAGCGCGATCTGGGTTGGAACACCGGACTCCGAGTTACTTACACCGGCTCCCATACCATCAAGCTTTACGCCAGTCCCGACTTGAATCAGGTTCGAGTGAATACGCTGGGGTACACGGCGGCGAAGCTGGGACGTCCGTATCCGAACTGGGCCATCGTATATAGCCGCGATCCGATTGCCGCGGCAAAATACAATGCGCTGACCACGGAAGTGAACAAGCGCTTTTCGAATAACCTTGCCTTCCAAAGCTCGTGGCTTTGGGCGAAGAACCTCAGCAATGCGAATGGATCGAACGGGACGAATTTCGCCGGGGAGGCAGGTTCGGTTCCAACCGACCGCTTCAATCTTACGCTCGACTATGGCAACATCTCCGGCGCGCGGCGGCACCGCTGGCTGACTACCAGTACCTACTCGATTCCGTTCGCGAAGGAATGGACGCCGTCCAACGCCGCCGGGCATGTGGCTAAAGCTGCGGTGGCGGGATGGGATCTTGCGGGAATCTTCCTGTGGCAGACCGGACAGTTTCTGACGCCGACCACCAGCGGCACCGATCCTAGCGGGACCAACTTGACTGGGCGTGCCAATGACCGGCCGGATTACACCGGAACGAGCTATGGTAATCTGCCAGCCGGCCAAAGAACATTGACGAACTGGTGGAACAGGGCGGCGTTCGCCGTGGTGCCATCGAACTCGGGCCGGTTTGGGAATGTTGGACCTGGACAACTGATTGGACCTGGCACGGTGATCGCCTCCGCCAAGCTGCAAAAGAAGTTCTACTTTGGCGAGAAGCGGTACTTCCAAATGGAAGGCTCGGCGACTAACCTGCTGAATCATGCCAACTTTAGCAATCCGGCCGCCAATGCCGCCAACAGCAGCTTCGGACGGATTTCATCAACTCAGCCGGCCGAAGGCGCGGGTGCGCGGACGCTGCAAGTGGGTCTGCGGCTAGCGTTCTAGGCTCTAGAAACACTCTTCGCACGAAGGCACGGGAATCCGCCGTTATGAATCGTGTAGACAGGAGGAGTTAGTTGCCCTCGAATAGGAGCCGCAGTCCTGTCAGGACGGATTCGAGCGCGGAGCCCGGAAGCCGGCCAACCCGTTCCTCGAGCCCGGTTTTGTCTACCGTGACCAGCTGCGAGACATTCACCACGCTCGCCCTGGGCAGGCCGGCGTCGCCCATTCGCAGCGGAACATTTCCTGGTGCGGCGGCACGCTCCATGTTGGAGGTGATCAAGCAGACCACCGTTGTGGCGATTCGGCTGCGGTTGAAGGCATCGCCCTGCACTACCACACACGGGTGCGGCTCGGCTGGCGCGGAACCAGAAGCCGGGCCAAAGTCGAGCCAGAAAACGTCTCCTTGGCGGATCTCAGTCACCACCGATCCTGCACGGGGAGCTTCGTTCGTAGTTTCCTGACCAAACGCTTTTCGGCTGGGCCAGGCGCATCGGCGTACGCCCGATTCAGGCGCTCTGTAGTGTTGGTTCGCTCCCGCTGCCGCAGGTAGTCGCGTAATGCCTCGGCAATCAAACCGCTGCGACTCAACCCCAGGGCGCGGGCGGCTTGGTCAGCTTGTTCCATAAGTGTGTCGTCAACCGAGATCGCGGTCTTCATACCTTTAGTCATACCACACTGCATACCGCGTTGGCCCAATCTTCCGTCAGCCAGGAAGCGATTCACCCACCCGACCGCCGACCCGGAGCATCCAATGAGGTAACATGAGTCATTGGATGGAAAAACCTTGGTTGCACCGCTACGCGATCCTGTTAGCGGTTTGCACTTTACTCCTTGTAGCAGCAGGCGCATCGGTAACCAGTAAGCAGGCGGGACTTTCGGTTCCGGACTGGCCGTTATCTTATGGCAAGGTCATGCCGGAGATGAAAGGCGGTGTGTTCTATGAACACGGCCACCGCATGATCGCCTCGCTGGTGGGATTCCTTACAGTCATCATGGCGGTCTGGCTATGGCGAGTGGAAGACCGGCAATGGATGCGCTATCTGGGACTGGGCGCGCTGGCCGCCGTCATCGTGCAGGGCGTACTGGGCGGGATGACGGTGAAGTACATGCTGCCGAAGCCGGTTAGCATCAGCCACGCTTGCCTGGCCCAACTGTTCTTCTCGACTACGGTCGCCATCGCCATCTTTACGTCTCCATCGTGGAAGCGCGGCCCCACCGTTGTGGAAGATTCGGGCTGGCCGTCCATGCGCGCGCTGGCTCTCTCGGCCCCGGTCTTCGTGCTGATACAACTGGCGTTGGGCGCGGGTTACCGCCATCGGGCGTTCACCGTGATGCCGCACATCATCGGCGCCATTTTCGTCACGGGATTTCTCATCACCGTGGCGGTGTTTGTACTGGCACAGTTCGGTTCGCATGCCATGCTGACCCGGACCTCCTGGGCGTTGATGGGAATCACGATTATCCAAGTGGTTCTGGGCATTGTGACTTATCTGGCGCGGATTGAAGGCGCGGAAAGTGCGGTTACGCCGCTATCCACCGTCGTGCTGACCATACTGCACGTCGCCACCGGAGCGTTAACCATGGCTTGCTCGGTGGCTCTGGCGATTCAGGTTCGCCGCAATGTTCACCCCCACGCGAAGCTGGCTGCAAGCAGACTGCCGGCGGTTTCTTGATGCTTATCGATTATATTCAGCTGACTAAACCACGCATCACCTGGCTCATTCTGATGAGCACGGGCGTGGGATATTTCTTTGGTGCGCTGGACGGTTGGACCTGGATGGTTTTGCTGCATACCCTGCTGGGTACGGCGTTCATCGCCTCTGGCACGGCGGCGCTGAACCAGTGGTGGGAGCGCGAGGCCGACAAGAAAATGGTGCGGACGCAAAACCGGCCGCTTCCGGCGGAACGCCTGCAGCCCACGCGCGCTTTGATCTTTGCGATCATACTGTCGGTGATTGGATTTGTCGAATTGAGCCTGGGAGCGAATGTGCTTACCGGATTGCTGGGGCTGTTCACGCTGGCCAGCTACCTGTTTGTCTACACGCCGCTAAAGCAGCGGACGCCACACTCCACAACTATCGGCGCGATTCCGGGCGCGATGCCTCCGCTCATCGGCTTCGCGGCCGCGCATGGAACGCTTACGGCGCAAGGCTGGGCGCTGTTCGCCATCTTATTCCTCTGGCAGTTTCCGCATTTCTATGCCATTGCCTGGATGTATAAAGACGACTATTCCAAGGCCGGCATCAAGATGCTGCCCGTGGTGGACCCGAGCGGCGATTCCACCGTGCGTCAGATTCTGTTCTACTCGCTTGCGTTGATCCCGATCAGCCTGTTGCCGCGATACCTCGGCATGGCTGGCAATGTCTATCTGGTGGGTGCGTTGATTCTGGGCGCCATCTATTTCTATTCGGGCGTGTTGGTGGCGCGCGAACTCAATCGGGCGCAGGCGCGGCGCGTGCTGCTGGCCTCCATCGTTTACCTGCCCGTGCTCTACGCCCTGATGATGGCAGACCGCGTCAGTCTGTGAACAAAGCACTGGTCTGCGCGGCTGCTGTCCTGCTGACCGCGTGCTCCCACAATGCGCCGTTGACATCTTACGGTTCGGTCCCCGAATTCGTGCTGACCGATCAAACCGGACAACCCTTCCACAGCGCGCAGACGCTGAACGGCCATGTCTGGCTGGCGAACTTCATCTTTACAAATTGCCTGGGCCCTTGTCCGCGAATGACCAGCCAGATGAAACAGGTGATGGCCCAGGCCAAAGGCGGGGCGGATCTGCAGGTGGTGACGTTCACCATCGACCCGGATCGAGATACGCCGGCGGTGATGGCCGCTTATGCGAAGCGCTTCCAGGCCGACCCGAATAACTGGCACTTCCTGACCGGGTCGCGAGCCGATTTGCGGAAGTTGAGCTGGGACACCTTCCATCTCAGCGAGGTGGGCGGTGCGCTGGAGCATAGTACGCGGTTCGTGCTGATCGACCGCAAGGGCCGCATCCGCGGATATTACGAAACTTCCGATGCGGAAAGCATCGCGACGCTGTTGGACGACATCCAAAAAGTGACAAAGGAAGCGGCTTGATTCCAGTTCACGATCTTCCGGCGGTAAACGCCACACTGAACGCCATTGCCGCGATTCTGCTGGTTTGGGGCTATACGCTGATCCGGCGCAAACGCGTACAACAGCACCGGCGCGTCATGATGAGCGCGTTCGCGGTCTCCATTGTGTTTCTGATCTGCTACCTGATTTACCATGCGCAGGTAGGCTCCGTGCCTTACCCGAAGAGCAAGCCGTTTCGCAGCTTCTACCTAGTGCTGTTGTTTACCCACGTGGTTTTGGCGGCTACGGTTCCCGTGCTTGCTTCGGTTACACTGTTTCGGGGCTGGAAGGGAGACTACGCCCGGCACCGGCGCATCGCGCGATGGACCTTTCCCATTTGGCTTTACGTCAGCGTAACGGGCGTGGCGGTGTATTGGATGCTTTACCGGTTTTAGCGCTTAGCGCCGAACGCGCACAGCGGTGAGATCGAACTGCGCCAAGTCGATCCAATTGTTTCCGCCTCTGTTCTGAACAAACGTCAGAGATTCCACCTCGAATTTGTGTGCCGGGACCGATTCCTGCCAGCGCCTGGTGGCCAGTTCAAGCACTTCCGTCACGGTGGCGGGATCGAATTCCTGCGCCAGGGTGACATGCGGGTGATACGGGAATTTCTCGTCGAAGCGCAGACCTTCAGCGTCGAACGTATTGTGCATTGCGGTTAACTCCGCCTGGCCTTGGTTCAACGCGGCGTATATGACATTGGACTTCTCAAAAATCTGGACGCCGGTCAAGCCGACCTGAAAAGAGCCAAAGCGGTCCAGCCGGTTTTCGATCGTCCGAAGATTGGACTGGAGATCCGCCGTAGTTGGGCGCGGGGGCAGAATTGTGACGTGGGCGTGGGGCTTGCAACCTGACACCAGTTCTTTTCTTAGACGGTCGAGAAATTCGCCCAGTTCGCCGGGAATGTAACTCACTAAGGCGAAGAGGTTGATTCGATCCGTATCGATTGGATCGATTATCATAGTGCCGCCCCCGTACGAGGCATTTCTGCTGCTCTTCCTGCTTCTAATGCTGAGAAGGCGGGCCTGACGCTAAAGGCGCCGCTTCTAAACCACTCTTCACTTCCGGCATGATCCATTGTGCTTCTTCAAATCCGACGTACTTATAGATGCGGAGTTCACCGCCCTCAACTTCTAATATATCGCCAACTTGAAGCGCCGTGCCGGTGTCCTTCAATTGCATCCAGACGGCGTAGACGCCCTGGGCTTCCACCGAGTGGAGTAATTCGTAATCATTCGGCTTCACCGCCGTGATGCCAATGGTGTGCGGCGCCCAGCGAAATTGCTGGCGGACGTTGTCTTTCATGCGATAAATACGATAGGCCGCCATCGGAAACTCCCCCTGATGTATGTGATTCGACTAGACACGCTCAAAACATTCTACAACTAAATGTTTTGACTTGTTAGCATCGCTCTTTCCCATGGCGATCCAGCGTTCGGCATTCCGCAGGCTCCAGTAGACGGTATCCATGGCCGTACCGAGCGGGGAGGCAGGGCTAATGTCGACAATCTCTACCTGGCCATGCGGAATTGCGGGCTGCCTGCTGTATAGCCGGGCGGCTGCCGCCGCGGCACGAACCACCAGCGGACGGTGCTTCAATACGTTCACGCAAATGATTCGCGTTGCGCCCATCTGGATGGCATCCATCAGCGGCAGCGGATCGGCGAGGCCTCCGTCTCCGTACATCACACCGCCAATCGTCTGTTGGCGAAGGAAAAGTGGAACGGCGCAGGAGGCCGCCAGATGCTGCCAGGAGACGCCGGGTGATTCAAAGCGGACTCGCTTCATGGTCCGCATTTCAGTGGCTACTAAAGCGTAGCGGATTCGCGGAGAACAGCTTTGGTGAACGCGTTGCATCCAGCCTTCCGGCAGGTCAGGGTGGATGATGCCATCCGCGAACCGCCTGGGATAGCGCCAGGCTACTTGAGGGCTAGCGCCCAGGTTGAGCCAGCTGCTTTCCAGGGCCGGGCCGGAACAGCCGCCCGCGATCAGCCAGCCGTTCAGCGACCCGATAGACGTGCCCACCACCATGTCAAGTTGGAGGGAATCGTGAAGCGCGGACCAGACGCCGGCCTGGTAGGCGCCGAACATTCCGCCCCCAGAAAGCACTAGCGCGGTTACTTTTCGCATTACCATCCATCCCGTGAAAGGAAGCCGCATGTGACGGCATCCCCTAATGACATCGTACGACGCCGGGAACATTTGGATTGCTTTCGCAGTCCAAACCTGCGGGCGAGGTCAACCTATTTCGGAGGTGCTACATGAGAGCACGCACTAAGATATCGAATCTTTGGTTTTTCCTTTTCGCCACAGTGCTAATGGGCACCTGCGCGATGCTGATGGAAACTTCCGAGCGCGCCCGCGCGGCGAACGGCGAATCACTCTCCGCCATTTACTCGCACGGAGATTTACGCGTGAACATCCCGTTTAAAGCGACGCACTCGGGCACCGGGCAGTTGACCGTGGAAGTGCTGAATCCCGAAGACGATATTTTGGGGCATTCCGAACATGTTGTGACTGCCAGAGACGGAAGTGGCGTGTGGCAGGAGAGTGTCAGACTGGCGAAAGCGCCAGCCGTCGATGACCTGGTGTGGCACCGGCTGCGCTATCGATTTGTCTTCAGCGATCAGCGGGAGCCGGCAGTGCAGGGCACCGAATCCATTTCTCGAATTCTGCGCACGCCGGTGATTCGCGTACTTGGGCAGCAAGCATACCTAAGCGGAGGACCGGCGGCGATACGGGTGGTTGTTACCGATTCGCGGAATGAGTCCATCTCCGGAACGGGAACGGTACGCATCGATTTATCTATTCCGAACCAAAAGCCGCGGGTGCTTTATTCCGGCGCGCTGAACCGGCGGGGCACGGCCGAAGCGGACTTCCACTTTCCCGTTGGAATGGTAGGCGCCTACTCGCTGCACTATGTTGTGGATACTGCGATCGGCTCCACCGAGCTTACGCAGCCAGTGCGGCTGGAAGACAAGGTATCGATTCTGCTTACTACGGAAAAGCCGATTTACCAGCCGGGGCAGACGATTCATGTGCGTGCGTTGGCATTGGACCGGTCTAACCATCAGGCGGCGGCGGGCCGCAAGCTGACATTCGAACTGGAGGATTCCCGCGGCAACAAAGTTTTCAAGAAAGTAACGCAGACCGGCAAGTTTGGCATAGCCGCCGCGGAATTTGGATTGGCGGATGAAGTGAATCTGGGTACCTATCACCTTCGCGCGGTGATTGGCGATGCGGAGGCGGGCGCGCAGAACAATGCGCAGATCGCTTTGAACGTGGAACGGTATGTACTGCCGAAATTCAAAGTGGCCATCGAGTTCACCGGCAAAGCGAAGCACGGCTATCGCCCCGGCGACCGGGTTACGGGAATTGTCCGCGCCAGCTACTTTTTCGGAAAGCCAGTGGAGGGCGGAGAGATCACGGTGAAGGCCACGGGCATGGATGTGGCGCAGTTTGAGGCGGGTTCGGTGCAAGGTAAAACGGACCACGAAGGCGCTTACCACTTCGATCTCAAGCTGCCCGGTTATTTTGCCGGACGTCCGCTCAACCAGGGTGCGGCCCGCGTGTTGGTGGAGGCGACGGTGAAAGATTCCGCCGCGCACGCCGAGACGCGCGGACAACCGGTAACCGTTAGCGAATCGCCTTTGATAGTGACGGCGGTTCCCGAAGGTGGCACGCTGATTCCCAATCTGGAGAACCAGGTGTTTCTACTCACCTCCTACGCGGACGGGCAGCCCGCCCGGGCCAGCGTAAAGGTGCGCACTGCGGGAAATGCCGAGCAGAATGTGAACACCGATGCCGGTGGCGTTGCCGTGGTGCGCGTGAAGGCCGGCGCCGGAACTGCCTCGCTTGCCATTGAGGCATCCGATGCGGAAGGCAACCGGACGTCGGTGTCAGTGCCCTTGAATACCCGCGGGGGCGATGACCAGATTCTGCTGCGCACGGAACATGCGGTGTATCGGGCGGGAGACCGCATCGCGCTGAAAATCTTCTCGACGAAGAGTCAGGGGAGCGCCTACGTGGATGTGGTTCGCGAAGGGCAAACGGTGCTGACGCGCGATCTGGACATCGTCAACGGCGCGGCGGAGCTTGTTCTGACCGCAACGCCGGAGATGGCGGGCACGCTTGATTTCAACGCCTATCTTTTTGGCCGGGACGCGCGTCCGGTAAGCGACCATCGATTGGTATTCGTGCAGCCTGCCGGTGAACTGAAGATTGCGGCCGCGGCGGATGCGACGGTCTACAAGCCGGGCGGCGATGCCCGTATCCGATTCCATGTGACCAACGCCCGCGGGGAAGGCGTGCAGGCGGCGCTTGGGTTGCAGGTGGTGGATGAAGCGGTGTTCGCACTGGCGGAGAAGCAGCCGGGATTTGCCAAGGTCTTCTTCTATCTGGAGCAAGAGGCGATGAAGCCTAGAGTGGAAATTCATTCTATTGGGATGACCGATGTGGTTGAGCCGGTGGAGGCGGGTCAGGCGGAACAGCGCGACCGGGCCGCGCGGGCGCTGTTTGCCGCGACAGAGATGGTGAGCGGGAACAAATTTGAAACGGAAGCGGGCCGCATCACCACACAAGCGAAGTGGGGAGAATATTACGGGCGCTACCACATGCGGTTTCAATCGCAAGTGGCGCGGCTGGCGCAGAGCCTCAGCCGTACTTATTCCGGCGGCGATCTTACCGCGGTAATGGCCAAGCTGAATGGACCGGAAGCGCGTGATTCCTGGAATAACGTTCTCCGTTTGGAGCACGCACCGTGGGATGTCCAGAAGAAATACTACATCGTTACCAGCGCGGGGCCGGATCAACGGTTCAACACCGGAGACGAGATGGCCGCCTACGTGGAAGTTCGAACCGGCCGGACGGCGAGTCAGCCGGGCGCGGGTGCGATGGATGTGGCGATTGAACATGATCGCGGCCCGGCGAATGGGCGGTCGGAGATTGTGGGCTTCGTGTTCGATGCAACGCGCGCGGCGATAGCAGGCGCTACGATTACGGCGCGCCAGGTTTCCACGGGGAGCACGCGCAGAGCTAAGGCGAGTGAGAACGGACAGTTCAACCTGGCGGGTTTACCGCCCGGGGAATACGAGCTGCGGGTGGAGTCCGCGGGCTTTCGGTCCGGCTCGACGCGCGTTACGTTGGAACCGCGGGATCGCGCGAATGTGGCTGCAACTCTGGATGTGAGCGCCGTCACTGAGTCCGTTGTGCTGGCTGACACCGGCAGGAGAGATGGGGCGCGCATGGAACGCCGCGGCGGAGTGGCGGGCGGAGTTCCGGCTGGCATGGGCGGCGGTGTGATTGGTGGCATCCTTGGTGGGTTTCCCGCCGCCGCGCCCGCAGAGCCTCAGCCGATGCTTCGCATGATGAACATGATCGTCACTGGTTCTCCGGCCCTTAAGAAAGACGCATCCGAGGCGCCGGCGGCGAGGGTACGGTCCTATTTCCCGGAGGCGCTTTATATCAATCCGGAGATCATCACGGACCAGCACGGCAATGCCAGCATCGCGATTCCGCTGGCCGATTCCATTACTACGTGGCGCATGGCCATGGTGGCGTCCACCGTCCATGGTGCGTTGGGCAGCGGCGTTTCCAGCATCAAAGTGTTCCAGGATTTCTTTGTCGATCTGGATCTGCCGATCACTTTGACGCAGGGTGACCGCGTTGCCATTCCGGTTGCCGTCTACAACTACTCGCCCTCGCGCGGTGACGTCAGCCTGAAGTTGCAGCCGGACAACTGGTATTCGCTGGTGCAGGATGTTCCAGACAAGACGCTGGCGGTGGAGACCGGCCGCGTGGGTGGATCGCAATTCACGTTGGAGGCGAAGCGGATTGGTAAGTTCAAGCTGACCTTGTCGGCTGCGATGGGAACCAGCCGCGCGGATATTATCGTGCGGGAAATCGAGGTGATTCCTAACGGCCGCGAGCAGAACACGGTATTCAACGGACGATTGGAGAGTTCGGTGGATCATAACTTCGATCTTCCAGAGGCGGCTATTCCGGATGCCAGCAAGCTCTTTGTGCGACTCTATCCGGGCCCGCTGAGCCAGGTGATTGAAGGCATGGACAGCATTCTGCGTATGCCGGGCGGGTGCTTCGAGCAAACCTCGTCCAGTACGTATCCCAACGTGCTGGCGCTTGACTATATGAAGACTACGAAGAAATCGACGCCCGAGGTGCGCGTGAAAGCGGAAGGCTACATTGCGAACGGGTATCAGCGGCTGCTGACGTTCGAGGTTCCCGGCGGAGGCTTTTCCTGGTTTGGCAGCGCGCCCGCGAATAAGATTCTGACTGCGTACGGGCTGATGGAATTCCATGACATGTCGAAGGTGTATGAAGTGGACCGGAACGTGATTCTGCGCACGCAGCAATGGCTGGCCGGACAACAGCAGGCCGATGGAAGCTGGAAGCCCGATACCTCTTTCATCAATGAAGGCGCCACGAACCGCTACAACTCCGATGTGCTGCGCATCACCGCCTACATTGCGTGGTCGCTGAGGACTACGGGCTACCAGGGAACGGCGGTGGAGAAGGCGCGGCAGTTCATCGGCACGCACATGGATAAGAAGTTGGACAACTACACGCTGGCGGTGCTGGCTAACTTCGCCGTGGACTACGCCAAGGACCGCGCTTTTACGGGACAGGCGATGAAGCTGTTACTGGATGCACGCAGCGCGAAAGACGAGCAGGTGTGGTGGACGGCGGAAGAAACCGCCGTTTACGCTACCGGCACCAGCGCCAGCGTGGAGACCACCGGGCTGGCTGTGCAGGCGCTGCTGAAATGGGGGGAAGCATCGGCCGTGGCGGGCAAGGCCTTGACATACATTGCGGCGAAGAAAGACGCCTCTGGCACTTGGGGCACCACGCAGGCCACCATCATGGCGCTGCGTGCGCTGCTGCTGGCCAGCGGCAAGGGCGCGGCGGACGTTCGCGGCGATCTGGAGATTTCGCTGAATGGCAGGCCGGTTGAGCGGCTTACGCTGACGGCGGAGAATAACGATCTGCTGCACCAATTCGTGCTCAAGGGAATTGATGCCAAGAGCGCCAATCGAGTGAGTATCCGCTTCCATGGCAAGGGCGGTCTGGCTTATCAGGTGGTGGGCCGTTACTTCCTGCCGTGGAACGAGAAGCCGGCGAACGAACCGCTAGACATTCAGGTGACGTACGACCGCACGCAGCTGGCTCAGGACGACGTGGCCACCGCTACGGCGGTTGTGCGGAACAACATGCGCAAGATCGCCAACATGGTGATGGTGGACTTGGGAATTCCTCCAGGTTTCGACCTGCTGAGCGAAGACTTGCAGGCCTTTGTGGAGAAGACGGCCGGGCGCAAAGGCGGGCGGCTGGAAAAATTCAGCATGACGGCGACGCAGGCGATTCTTTACTTCGATTCAGTGGGGGGCGGCGAGACGATCAAGCTGCGGTATCGTCTGCGCGCGAAGTATCCCGTGCGGGCGAAAACGTTTCAGTCGAGAGTGTACGAATACTACGACCCGGAAGTGAGTTCGGTGGCGCGCCCGGTGCAGTTGGAGGTGCGCAAGCGATAGCGCTACCTCGGTGTGGGCGCTTCTTCCCGGTCGCCATGGCTGGGGGGGCGGAGGTAACCAGTATCTCCAGATCGCCCTTCGACATGTTTTGCATTGTGTGAGTGATGCCCGGTTGCACCAGCGCTCTCTCGCGTTGGTGCAACACCATCAGCCGCCCGTCTCACTGCTGCCTGGCGGCATCTTTTCCTGGATTATGTGGATGTGGTCATTCTTCAACAGCTACCAGCCATCGCAGCAATCGCCCCAACGGTAGTGTTCCGCTGTCTGGGTGCTGGTGGTGATGTTCGCGGCGCTTAAGGCGAACCACGCCAGGAAGAGAAATGGGATTTGTCGAACCATATATTTTTCGAACCATACAGAATATTAGTCCGGCATGGTAGGCTTTCGCGCGGTCGGCGTGCGCGTGGCTATTGTGGAACCCGGCGTGATTCTGACGCCCATCTTCACCAAGCGCGAGTCTCAGGTCGATCCATCAACGCCATACCTCACGGCCACGTATCGTCTGGGGCGCATTTTTGCGGCGCAATTGGTGGATCCGATCATGCCCGATGCGGTGGCCGATGCCATCATCGAAGCCGTTCAGACCGATGCGCCGCGGCTGCGCCATGTGGTGGGTGACGATGCCCGCGCGTTCATGGCCGGGCGCAGCCAGACCTCCGATGAGACCTGGATCGGGCTGAACGCGGAGCCCGACGACGAACGGTTTGTCGCCAGGGCGCTGGAGGCGTTTGGCATTGACCTTTACAATCCAACGTCCGCCTTCAGCCGTTCACACCCTAGTTCACACCCTAGTTCACACCCTAGTTCACACCCTAAACGAACCCAAGCTTCCGCGGGTTGAAGTTTGCCAGGTTGGGGAAGATCTGGAGCAGGTCCGAATCCGCGACGCCGAACCAGCTTCCCAAAGTGGCCGCGTATTGGTCCAGCGAGGATGTCGGAATCCAGTTGCCGCGCCCGCCGGCGTCGTCGATTCCGTTGAGCTCATGCCGCGGGAATGTTCCGTAGGTGAGGCCGCCCTTCACCGCGCCGCCGATCACCATATGGTGACTGCCCCACGCATGATCGGTACCCACATTGGCATTGGAGTTACCGGTGCGGTTGAACTCACTCTCTGTAAAGAGCGTCACGTTGTTCATCGTGCCGGTGGTTTGCATGGTGCTGAAGAAAGCGGCGAAGGCCGAATTCACATCCGCCATCAGCTGCGCCTGCTTAGCTACCAGTTGTTCGTGATTGTCAAAGCCGCCCATGCCCGCGAAGAAAATCTGACGGTTCATGCCCAGCGCTCCGCGGACGGACATGATGCGCGCCACCTGCGACAGCTGCTGGCCTAACCCTGTGTTTGGAAACGCGACCGGAAGGGCCGGTGCGCTATTTAGCGCGGCGTTGATTTCCTGGGCCGATTTGATGGAATCGCCAAGCACGCCGTTAGCGGCGCTTACCAATTGCAGGCCGGTATCGAAGGTGAGGATGCGGGGCAGGGAAGCCAGGCGCGCGTTCATGGCGTTTCCGTCTCCAAAGGTGGACAGGCCAAACGAACTGGAGTTTGAGAAGTTGAGCCCCTTCGTATTCGGGCCCGACAAGAACAGCGCGTTGCCGCCATTCACGGAAACTCCGGGCTGCAGCGGGCCGGTGTTTTGGGTGATGATCAGATCGTTGATCCGTCCGCCCCAGCCGGTGCTGCCGCCATTGGGATCGGAACTTTGCCACTGCTGTGTCTGGTCGGAATGCGAATAGAGGTTGCGCGGCAGCGGCGTGGAATTCAGGGTTGCTTTGGAAGTGGGCCGGACCAGCGTGCCTACATTGAACACCGCCGCGGCTTGCTTGGCGGCGAACAGATCGCGCACGGTGGTGAGGTTCGGGTGCAAGCCATAGCCCGTTGCGTCGGCGGGAAGCAGCGTCCCTTGCCCCAGCGCCACCGGGCCGCGCATAGCGCTATAGAGGGAATAGCGGGTGGAATCCAGCGGCACGATCATATTGTTCGAATCGTTGCCGCCGAAAAAGAACACGCACACCAGCGCTTTATAGGTGGATGTGGATTGCGCCTGGGCGGACACCATCCCCAGCCGGGTGAGGTGCGCGCTAATGCCGGCGGCGCCCAGCCCGCAGCAGTTCTTCAGAAATTCACGGCGATTTCGTTTCATCATTTTCTCAATCTCCTCTGCAAGCGATTAATGGTCGGCCTGGTATTGCGCCGAGGCCAGGATGAGGTACAGAGCCGTGCGCGCTCGCTCCGCAAGGTTGGTGGCCGGGGTGACGCGGACCGCACTAATGATTTCGCTGCGTTGTTCGGTGGACATGTTGCCGCCCATCAACAGCAAGCTGCAGTAATCCACCAGCGCTGCCGGATCCGCGGCGCGGCTGGTGAACGGCGCAAAGTCCACCGTGACGTCCGCTCCGAAACCGCCGCTGATCAGCATGGCGGAAAAGTTGGTGCGGATGAGCGAGGTGACGGAAGTGAGTATCTGGAATTCAGGCCCCACCAAAGCTGTGTTTCGGATGCGGTAATTCGGCGAGAAGTAGCTGAAGACCGACGGGGAATAGAACACCTTTTGCCCCATCTCCTCGGCCAGATCGGTCATGAACGGATGGTCCACTACCTGCGCGTTGAGCGAACGCGCCTGTGAGACCACGAACAGCGCGGGTTCCATCAGCTTTCCGGCGGTGGCCGTGCCCAGGCTTGCTTCGGGATGCGTCAGGATGGCCTGCACTACGGCGGTTAGATCGCCCCGGACATTGCTGCCGTTATTGTTGAATACCGCGGCGACATCGCCGATATAGGCCGCACTCGGATTCGATGTGACCAGATGTTCAATGAGTTGCCGGCAAATGAACGGTCCCATATTCGCATGAGCGAAGATCACATCCAGCGCCTGGTTCAGGTCTTGCCGTGCCGTTTGGCCCGGCGCGAAGTTTACGCCGAGGAACGTCTTCGCACCCGAATCGTGGAATTTCTCCACCGCCTCCATCGGCACCTTGTAGTTCTCTGCTGCCAGCGTGGTTGGGATAGTGGCCGGGTTGCCATCGCCAAAGGTCCAGCCGGTCAGAATGCGGGCCAGCTGCTTCACGTCGTCTTCGGTGTAGGTGGGGATCGGTTTGCCCAATCCGTCCAGCATCGGTGTGCCGTTGGTATTTATCTTTGTCAGTCCCAGAGTGAAGAGCTGCATCACTTCGCGGGCATAATTCTCATTGGCAGGCACGCCGGTGACGGTCTGGCTCTGATTGTTGAGCATGTTGAGATACCGGCCCATCACCGGATTCAACGTCACCGCGGCCATCAGGTCGCGATAATTACCGAAGGCCCCATTGATGAAAATGCGCTGATAGTTCACGATTCCACCGGCGTTGCCCACCTCCACCGCCGACGCGATCCAGATCTGATGCAAGGCCCACGCGAGGCGCTGCCGCAGTTGGTCGGGCCCGGTGATGGCCAGGCGCATGAAATGCTCCTGGGTCATTTCCACTGTCATGTCGTACAGCGTGTCCGGATAGACAGAGGCCGGCGCGGCTAGCTGTTCCGCCAGGAACGCGGCGCGGCCGATTTGTTTTACGTGGTCCACATCGCCCGGTCTGGGGCCCCACGTGGCTTGACGCAGCAGGCGGAATGCGGACAACGTGGCCGGATCGGTTGCAGGCGGTGGCCCGGAAGGGGTCCCGGTCACTTCTGCTGAGCGCGCGCTTTCGCCCGTGGTGTTGATGGCCGTCACTTTATAGAAGTAGGCCGTGCCGTTGGTCAACCCCGTATTCACGAACGCCGGTGCGGGCAGATTTGCGCCTACGGCGACAGCGGCCTCCCCATTTTTCGCGATGCCGCGATAGACGTTATACGCCGTCGCCGTGGCCACCGCGGGCCAGTTCAGTGCGATCTGACCGTTGCCTTCCGTAACGGTGATGCCGGTGGGCGCGGCGGGAAGTGCAAGCGGCATGGCGCTCGCTTCATTCGATGACGGCCCGGCGCCGCCTGCATTTACCGCGGCAACTTTGTAGAAGTACGTGGTGCCGTTTGTCAGGCCGGTATTGGAGAAAGTAACTGCATTGAGGTTCGTTACCACCGGAGCTGCCGCTTCCCCATTCGAAGCCACGCCGCGGTAAACGTTGTAACCGGTGACGCCCGTCACAGCGGTCCATTTCAGGGTCACCAGAGCATTGCCCGGGGTTGCCGTCAAGCCTGTGGGAGCGCCCTGCGGCGGTGGCGCGGCGGGCGTTGCGTTGGCTTCATTCGAGGCGGCGCCCGCACCAGAAGCATTCACTGCGCGAACGTTGTAGAAGTAGGGTGTCCCGTTTGTAAGACCGCTGTTGACGAAAGTGGTGGCATTCACGTTCGTTGCGATGGCGTTCGGGGATTCCCCATTCGCGGCGCCACCGCGATAGATGTTGTACCCGGTGGCGCCAGTTACCGCGGACCACGCCAGCGTGACCTGCGTATTGCCCGGAGCCGCTGTTAATCCTGAGGGAGCCCCTGGCAGCGGCCCCCCAACCGGCATTGCGGTTGCTTCATTCGAAGGCGCGCCCGCGCCCAAGGTGTTCACGGCGCGAACCTTGTAGAAGTATGGCGTGCCGTTTGTCAATCCGGTGTTGGTATAGGTGGTGGCGGTGATGTTGGTGGCTATCGCAGTTGGGAACTCCGCGTTCGCGCCAGTACCGCGGTACAAGTTATAGCTGGCCGCACCGGTGGACGCTTTCCACGCCAGGCTGACCTGCGCGTTACCCGGGGTGGCGGTGAGACTGGCCGGAGCAGCCGGTGTCCCCGGAGCGGGCGCGTTGTCGCTATCGCTCCCGATAGGCAACAGCTTCGCGTCTGCCCAGTCGGCCAAATCACCGGAGTTGCCATCGCCCGCATCCAGCACCTTCAACGTCACCGTATCCAGGCCCAATACGGAGACATCCACATGCCTGGCTGCATCTTTGCCGTGCAATATGTCTGAGCGATAGAGCCGCGTGGTTCCATTCCAGATTTCAAAGATTGCCGATCCGGCGCCATTGGCGGAATCGTCGATGCCGATCATCGCGCTCAGCAGTTCGTATTTTTTGTCGAGGTTGTACTTGATCTCAGAGGCGGCCTTGGTGCCGAGCCCCTTGCGGAAGGTCCGTCCGCGCAGTTTGATCCGTTCCGCGTCTCCCGATGCGGCGCCCCCATTGGCGCGGTCCTTTTCCACTGGTCCGGCGCCGTTGCTGGCGGTAACCCAGTTCAAATCGCTAAGATATTTAATCGTCTCGATGCCTTCCAGGCGCGCGCCGGCCCAATCGGCATGATCCCAGTTGATGCCGTCCCCTGCGCCGGTCACCACCAGGCGCATCTCCAGCGCATTCTCCACTGGCACCTCAATGGCGAGTCCCGGCATGTTGCCGCGCATCACCGGGCTCTTATAGGCGCGCTTGCCGTCAAGCCATACTTCAAAGACCACGCTGCCGTTGTCGCCGGTTTCGTCGTCTACGCCGACGATCGCCCGAAACATGTCGTAGCGGTCATCCAAGGCATAGCGGATTTCTGACGGTGCGTGCACTCCCAAGCCATCGGCATAGCGGTGGCCGGCGATGGTCAACGATTTTCCGTCTCTTGCCCCCTGATCTCCGTTCGAGCGGTTCAACTCCGCCGGACCCCACCCATTGCTGGAACTCAACCACGGCAGATCGCTAATGAGCACACGGGACAACACAGGCGGCGCAACCAGCACCGGAATGGTGGCCGGGTAAAGCCGCTGTTGAGGAATCGCCTGTTCCGTCTGTCCCGGATAGCTCCACAACAGTTGGATTACGGAGCCGCCCATGTTTTCGTAGTATTCCAGCTGGATGTTATAGCGATGTCCGGCAACCAGGTCGACTGGTACGGCTTGATCCCACGCGGGAGAATGATCCGACCAGTGATTGATTAGAACTTTGCCATCAATCCACAGACGAACCCCATCGTCCGACCGCGTCACAAACGTGTACGCGCCGCTGACCGGAGCCTCCACCTGGCCTGTCCAGCGAACAGAAAAGCGATCGGCTGGAATCGCCGGCGCCGGCCCTGCGGCGCCCCATTGAAAATTAATTGTGGAATCGGTTCGCGAGAGCGCAACCGCGCCGGTCAATCCGGTGTTTCCATAGTAGCCGCCCTTGAGTCCGGTGCCTGTTCCGGGTTGCGCCCAGGCTTGGCTCGAAAATATAAGGGCGCACAGAGTGGGGAGTAGCAGCGGCCGCAGGGTTCCGAATAGATGTTGGTCAGTCACAGTGTCTCCTCAGACAGGTAGCTGGACCAGCATAGCGGCTAGGGTGTGCCCGGCCTATTAGTAAACGTACTGAATTATCTCTAGTACTAGTACCTAAGCCTCTGCGGTTTTTAGGTACTGCTTTGCAAGCGATCCAAGGAAGTGGTTTCGCAAGTCAAAGATAAAAAGCCATTTATCTAATAGATACGGCGGTTACCGCATTTCAGTGGCGCGAATGACTTCCCGCATTTTAGCCATTAATTGTGGAACAACCGTTTGTGGACGTTCCGTCAATTCATACTCCAGAGCCAGGTATCCGCGATAGCCGCTCTTCCGCAAAATGCCCAGAATGCGCGGCCAATCCGCGGGAACATTTTTATGGTCGATGTGGACTTCCGACTTAAAATGTACATTAGTCGCGTACGGGGCACATAAAGCGATCTGATTATATCCGTCGTTGGGAAAATTACCGACGTCCAGGTTGATTCCAACCCAGGGGGAGGCCGTTTTCTGTACAATTTCCAACGTCCGTTCCGCGGTGGTGGTGATGCCGCCGTCGTCTTCCAGACCCAGCGTGATTCCCTTCTTGGCCGCTTCGTCGGCGCAGAGCTTCAGCGTTTCCACTGCCCAGGCAACCGCTTGCTCCTCAGTGGCGCCCTTCGGTACAGCGCCTCCGAACACGCGAATATGCCCGGCTCCCAGCCGCTGGGCAACGTCCAGCCATTTGCGGACCGTGTCCACTTCGCCCGCGCGCAGTTCGGGTGTGGGCTGCGCCATGCGAGCGCGAACGCCCAGGTTGTAGATGGAGATGGCCGAGCGATAGGCTACTTTTTTGAGCGCGAAGAGCGTCTCGTCGCCGGTGTCGGTGAGCCAGTAAGTGGTCAGGTCCACTCCGTCAGCACCTACCTCGGCGGCCATGTGGATGATGTCCGCATACGTCATCGACTTGTCTTTCATTTGATCGCGGAAAGAGTAGGCGCAAATGGCCGGACGGAAACGGGCTTTGCTCTCGGTTGCGGCGGAAGCCGCGCGCGGCATTGCCAGGGAGGCGGCACAAATGGATGGGAAGAAATCACGGCGTCGCATGGAAGTTTCTCCTAAGATCTAAAGAGTACCAAACCTGA
Source organism: Bryobacterales bacterium (assembly GCA_038230275.1). Lineage (GTDB taxonomy): Bacteria > Acidobacteriota > Terriglobia > Bryobacterales > Bryobacteraceae > JANXXV01. The sequence continues at coordinate 34,881 of JBBRNO010000012.1, read as the reverse complement.
AACAATGCAGACCATCTGCTTCCATGGAACGGCGATCTTAGCGGATCGCACACTGCCCGGCGCCCATGTCACGATCGAAGACGGGCGCATCGTGTCAATTGGCACGCGAAAGCCGAAGGGCGTTCCGGTGATTGCAGGGACGTACATATCGCCCGGCTATATCGACCTTCACGTCCATGGCGGCGCCGGCGCCGACTACATGGATGGCACACTGGATGCTGTCCGTTGTGCCAACCGCGCCCATCTACAACGCGGCACCACCACGTTGTTTCCTACAACGACTACCGGCACCCCGGCTGAACTGGAACGCATGCTCAATGCCTGCGCCGAAGTGCGAAAACAGTGGACCGTGGAGGACGGCGCCCGGATTGCCGGGGTACACTTCTACGGACCCTACTTCGCTCCGGACAAGGTCGGTTGCCACTCTTCGGAAGGCCGGCGCGATCCCGACGCAGCAGAGTACGAGCGCTTTTTCGCCATGGGGCTGATTCGGATTGCCACCTGCGCCGCGGAACTTCCCGGAGCCGCCGCCTTCTACCGGGCCGCGCGACGACGCCGGTGCCTGATCACGTGCGGCCATTCGGACGCTACCTGGACTGAAATGGCGGCGGCTTTCCGGGCTGGAGTCAGGCACGTGGATCACTTTTGGTGCGCTATGAGTTCGGTGGCCTCACTCCGCGCCCGCTATGGAACGCCGATGCAGGGAAGTATGGAGCAGTTCGTGCTGGCGCATCCGGAAATGAGCACGGAAGTGATTGCCGACGGATGCCACTTGGCGCCGGAGCTGTTGCACTTTGCGTATCAAATGAAAGGTGCAGGCCGGCTCTGTTTGGTCACCGATGCGAACAGGGCGATGGGCATGCCACCGGGTGAGTATCGTTTTGGGCCCGTCGATACCGGGACTATTTTTGAAAGCGATGGAAAGGTAGGCTTTGTCGCTGGCAAGGGTTTGGCGAGTTCGGTGGTGGCGCTGGATTCGATGGTGCGAAACATGAAGGCGGCGACGAAGGCGAGTCTGCATGAGGTGATTCGCATGGCCAGTCTGACGCCGGCCGAGCGTGCTGGCATTGCGAAGGAGACTGGGAGCTTGCAGGTGGGCAAGCGGGCGGATGTGTTGGTTTTGGATCGCCAGTTACGGGTGGGACGTGTGTTTGTGGGCGGGGTGGAATACTGGCCGGCTGGCTAGAACGGGCCAACTCTCCAGGACGCCCCAGCGCGATTTCGTCCAAAGGGCGGGAAATCAGGCGTCTCCCTTGCCGGTCCAGGAAGTAGCTAAGTTACGATAACCTAGATGATCGTCGATATCCACAGCCACTTTTGGGAGTATCCGAAGCACTTCACTGAAGATTTCAAAAACCAGGCCATTCGCGCGCGCGGCGATGTGGAAGTGGATATGACGGTGCGGTGGGGCGATTATTCAGCCACGTCGGCGGAGTGTGGCAAATCGGTGGTCTTCGGCGGAAAAGCGAAGCTGTCCGGGCTCTGGGTTCCGGATCGGGAAGTGGCGGCCTACGTGGCCACCCAGCCGGACCGGCTGCTTGGATTTCTCTCTATCGATCCAACGCAACCCGGCTGGCAGGATGAGATGATCGAAGGCCATCAGGATCTGAAATTGAAAGGCATCAAACTGCTTTCCATGTACGCGGGTTTCATGCCGAACGACCGCCGCTTCGATTACATTTGGGAGTACGCCACCAAGCACGCGCTCCCTGTTCTGCTGCATACCGGGACCACTTTTGTGGCGCAGGCGCCGCTGGAATGCACCATCCCGCGGCTGCTGGACGATGTTGCCACACGCTTCCCGAAGGTCAAGATCATTCTGGCTCACTTGAGCCATCCGTATGAAGGCGAGTGCGTGGTCACCATTCGAAAGCATCCAAACGTCTATGCCGATTGCTCCGCGCTCTACTACCGTCCGTTCCAGCTCTATCATTCGCTGATGCTGGTGCAGGAGTACGGCGTGTGGAACAAAGTGCTCTTCGGCACCGACTACCCTTTCACCACGGTGCAAGGCACGCTGGATGGCATGCGCGGCCTGAACGATATGTTGGAAGGGACCAAGCTGCCGCGCCTGAATATGGACAAGATGGAGCAGATGTTCCATCGCGACACATTGGGAATTCTGGGAATCGGCGTTTAGTACCCTGTAGAGTGCCAAATTATTATGCCTACTGTCATTCACAACTTCGGCGATATTGATTTTGACCTGCCCGGGAAACATCACTACCAGGTTGCCTTTCACCTGGATGGATCGTGGGGATACTCGGTTGTTCCGCTCACCGTGATCAATGGATTGCGTGGGCCGAATCCGAACGGAGTAATCTGTTTCGGAGGTACCCATGGCAATGAATACGAGGGGCAGGTGGGTTTGAAGCGCCTCTGCACAGACCTGGACCCTGCGCAGATGTCCGGGCGCGTGGTGCTGATGCCGCAGTTGAGTGAGAGCGCATGCGTCGCCAACTCGCGTACCTCGCCGCTGGACGGCGTGAACATGAACCGCGCGTTTCCGGGGAATCCGCGGGGCACCATTTCCTCGCGTATCGCTGATTTCGTCAAGACGCGCATCTTCCCCTTGGGCCGCGTGGTTATCGACATTCATTCCGGTGGAATGGAGGGCGCGTTTCCGCACTGCACCTCGTTTCATCCCATCCCCGATCCGAAGCAACAGGCGGAGATCGCACTGGTTTCGCGGTTGTTCGATACAAGCATCGTGATGATCTATTCCAGCGCCATGGCTTCCGGCCTGTTGACTGACGAAGCCGAGGCGGAAGGAAAGGTAACCATTGGCAGTGAGTTTGGCGCGGGCGCCTCCACTGACCGGCTGGGTGTGCGCCACGCCTACGACGGGACGAAGAATGTGCTGCGGCACTATGGACTGCTGGAGGGCGAGATCGTCAAGATCCGGCCGGCAGGGTCTGAGCCCACGCGATTGATTCGGGCAGACAAGTTGGACTCCTACATTCCCGCGCCGCGAAACGGTGTTTGGGAACCTGTGATTCAGCCTGGCCAAGCCGTTGAGAAAAATGAGTTGCTGGGCCGGCTGCACGATTTCTCCGATCATTCCTCGCCGGCCTTGGATATCCTCTCGCCTCGCGCCGGATGGGTGGCCATGCTGCATTTGGGTGCGCGGCCAGTGAAGGGGCAGACGCTGTTTGTGATCGCGGAGAACGTGGATTGGAGCGAGGTGACCGGCTGACGGTCGCCATAGTTGACTTTGAGGTGAACGATGCAAATATTGAACGGAACTGAATCGCATAGCTTGCGGCACGATCTGGCGGTTTGCGAATTCGCGGAGAAGAATCTTTATACGGCCGTCGTGTCGGATTCCTTGGATCAATTGGGCGTGCGGAACCAGGCGATGCGCGAGTTTTTGCGGCCGCTTTACGCATCATGCAAAGTGGCGGGTTGGGCGCGAACCATTAGCTGCTCAGACCTGTACCATATACCCGACGACCCCTACAGCATTGAGATTGAGGCAGTGGATAGCCTGCTGCCTGGAGAAGTGGCCGTGGTGGGAACGCAGAAGTCCGTCCGCAATGCGCCTTGGGGCGAATTGCTGTCGACGGCCGCGAAAGCCCGCGGTGCGCGCGGAGCCATCATCGACGGCCTGGTGCGCGATGTGCAGAAGATTGAAGAGCTCGGCTTCCCGGTTTTCGCTACCGGGGTCAAGCCGGTGGATTCCATGGGCCGCGGCTGCGTTACTGCCTACAACGTGCCGGTGGAGTGCGGCGAAGTTCTGGTGCATGCCGGCGATTTCGTGTTTGCCGACTTCGATGGAGTGGTGGTGGTGCCAAGAGCGATGGTCGCCGAAGTGATTGAGATGGCGGCCGACAAAGTTAGGCGGGAAGATAGCTCTCGCGCCGAATTGATGAATGGCGCGTACCTGCGCGACGTGTTCCAAAAATACGGAGTGCTCTAACCTTAAAGTATGCGAATCCGAAGTATCGAAACCATTCCCGTAAACGTTCCCATCCGTCCGGAATTGACCATCCGCGGCAGCATCGGGCTGCATTCCGAATCTCCGTTTGTGATGTTGAAGGTTCACACTGACGAAGGAATCATCGGGCTGGGCGAAGTTTCGTGTACCGCGCTTTGGAGCGGGGAAGATAACGTCACCGCGGTCCACGTGATTCGCAATTTTCTGGAACCGGCGCTGGTGGGGGAAGATCCGCGGGACATTGAACGTCTCACTGTAAAAATGCGCCGCGCCGTGTTTGGCCATCCATTCACCAAGTCGGGAATCGAAATCGCACTTTGGGACATTCTGGGAAAAGCCGCCGGGCTTCCGGTCTACCGGCTGTTGGGCGGTGCGGTGCGCGAGTGGGTGCCCATCAAGATGTCGGTATCGGGAGCGGAGCCGGAGCGCGCCGCCGAACTTGCCCGCTGGGCCATGGGGCGAGGGTTGAAAGCTTTGAAGGTCAAGGTGGGCATTGAACCTCAGGCTGATATTGCGCGCGTGAAGGCGGTCCGGGCGGCCATTGGACCGGCGGTCCGGATGGGCATCGATGCGAACGGAGGCTGGAGTCCGCGCGTGGCCATTGAGACGATTCGACGCCTGGCGGGCGAATGCAACATTTTCTTCGCCGAGCAACCTGTTGCCGCGCTGGACATTCAGTGGATGGTGGACGTGCGCCGCAACGTTCCTGTGCCGGTGATGGCGGATGAGAGCTGCAACACGCTGCAGGATGCAATGGCATTGGCGCGGGCGGGTGCGGCCGATATTCTCTCCATCTATGTCGGCAAGGGCGGCGGCATCGGTGCGGCGCGGAAGATCGCGGCGGTGGCCGAGTCCGCGGGCCTCACCTGCACGGTGGGCAGCAATCTGGAGCTTGGCGTGGCCAGTGCCGCGATGGCCCATCTTGCGGCGGCAACCACAGGCGTGGGCGCGGAAGAATTCCCCTGCGACATCCTGGGGCCGCTTGGATACGAGAACGATCTGCTGGTGGAAACTTTAGAGTTCCGCGATGGTGCGATGCGGGTGCCATCGGGCCCGGGCCTGGGGGTGGAACTGGACGAAAATATGCTCGCCCGGTTCCGTGTATAACCCGGAGGGCCGCCACTGGCTTGCGCCTGAATGGGCGTTGATTGCCTTTCTGTGGGTCGCCTATGTGCTGGACCATGCGGACCGGCAGGTGGTCTACGTGTTATTCCCCGCTTTGCAGAAATAGTTCGGTTTCAGTGACACCGTACTTGGTTTGACCGGCGCCTGTTCGCCGGTGGCGGGCATACTGGGCGACCGCTGGTCGCGACCGAAGATCGTGGTGGGCAGCCTTGCCATGTGGAGCACGTTCACCATTCTGAGCGGCCTTGCGCCGAATCGGGCTTTATTGTTAGTTTGCCGCCTCATCGGTTCCGGCGTTACGCTTGAGGCCACGCGGATCGCGTCCATGTTCTTCGGTTGTTCCGCGGGTTTCATCGTCGCCAACCAAGCGCCATCGGCCTTTGCTGTAGTGACGGCGAGCCAACGCGCTTCGGCCATCGGCGTATTGAATCTGGTTGGTGCGACAGTCTCCGGATTCGCGCCGTTCCTCGGCGGAATGGTGCGAAAAACCATCGGAGTTGGCCAGTTGATGCTGTACACCAGCGAGAACTATATGGCGACCGGCGGCTTGGTGCTATACGCCATTCCGCGGCACTTCGAACGCGATCACGGATTTGCGGAAGCGCGTTTCGCTCAGGAGTTGTAATACTTGACCCACGCATCGGCGACGGCCTTGCTGATGGCCGCGCGATACACCGATCCGCGTTCCGCTTCCGCCTGCGCCGGGCTGTCGGTAAATCCGCCAATGCCTTTCCACCAGCCGAACCGTTCGTCACGGAACGGCGCTTGCGCACCGCTGGGATCGGTGTCGCCAGAGGGGTCGCGATGAGGGCGGTCGGCGGCTACCAACTCAGGCCGCAGCGAAAGCATGATGGAGGTTTCAAAGTCGCCCGCATGTCCGGGCAGCCTGCGGCCCTTGTGAGCATCGACGCCCACCAACGCTTCCCAGGCCATGTTCCAATACGATCCCGCGGCCGCGTGCACTGGATGTTTCAGCGCGATATCACGAGCCGCCAACTGGGCCAGTTCATGATTGCCGCCATGACCGTTCAGCAGGAAGATCCGGCTGAAGCCATCGGTTACCAGCGATTCCACCAGCTCATAGAGAACCTTGTAGTAAGTCTCGGTGCTCAAGGACATGGTGCCACCGAAGACGAAGTGGTGATGCGACGATCCGAAGGGCAGCGTCGGTGTAACCACAATGGGAATTTGCGCCGATGCAATCGATGCCGCGTTGCGCGCCAGCGATTCCACCGTAAAGAAATCCATACCGGTCGCCAGATGCGGACCGTGCTGTTCGGTGGCGCCGATCGGCAATACTACCAGCGAGTCCGAGGCCGCGGCGCGAATCTGTTCCCTATTCAGTTCAGCAAAGAGTTTCATCCTCACAATTATGCCTTCTCCGTGCCATAATGCGGAACGAAACCCAACATGACCACAATTGCTTATGTCAGTGACGAGATGTATGTCGCCTTATCCGAGGTTGTCGCCGAGTTTGAATCGCTTGCAGGCGGCACCGTCACCATATTGCGCTCGTCCCCGCGCGGAGTGCTTCGGGGCGACATTCCTGCTGGAATGTATCGCGTAACGCTGGCCAAATCCGGCTACGGCTCAAAGGCATCCACGGTGGAGATCGGGCGTGAGCCTGTTCAATTCCGGCTGCTCTCAGACGGCTTGGTTGGATACATGCTGCCAAAGTGGGTCCGCTCCGGGGAAGTGGCGGAGTTCCGCATCCACGCAGTGGAACAGTATCAACTTTCGCTATGGCGTTACGGGATGGAGAAAGAGTTCATCCAGATGATTGGCTGGTTCGACGAGCATGGTCCGCAAGCGAACAGGCAAATCCTTCCCGATTGCGACTTCACGCAGACAGGCGTGAAATGGAACAGCGATGGCTATCCGGCCAAGCCCACTATCGTCGCGCCTGAGCGCAGCGGGTTGTATTATCTTTGGGCGCTGGCTCCATCGGGCCGCGCATTTTCTTTTCCTTGGGTAGTCGCACCGGCGGAACCGTGCGCCAAGATCGCCGTGCTTGCGTCCACCAACACCTGGAACGCCTATAACAACTATGGAGGCCGCAGTAATTACATCAATGCCGACCGGTTGCCGGATACGCCGGTGGTGAATGCGCGGCAGGATCTGGATCGTTACCAGAAACCGCTTCCGTTTGGAACGTGGCGTCCCAAGGACGAAGAGTATCGTCCGTTGTCCTTCGACCGTCCGGAACCCAACAATCATTTATTTGACGATCCGCAAGTCACTGAGCCGGTACAAGGCCGCGTACAGTGCGGGCAGGCTCCTGGCGAGTGGCGGCTGTATGGCTGGCTGGAACGCGAAGGTTTTGACTATGACCTTTACGGTGAGGGCCATTTGCACGACGGCCTGCTTCCGCTGGATTCGTACAGCGTGCTGATCATCGCGGTGCATCCCGAATATTGGAGCCGCGAGATGTATCAGCAGGTGAAGAGCTGGGTGTTCGATCGCGGCGGACGGCTGATGTATTTGGGTGGGAACGGCTTGAATTGCGAGATCGTCTTCCAAGAAGATGGATCGCTTAACAGATCCATGCGCTGCCTCTCGCACCTGCACAGTCTGCATGGCGAGATGGGCGGAAAGTCCGAGGATGGATCGGTGGAGTATGAGAGCCGGATGCATCGCACGCTGGAATCGGAAGCGAATCTGCTTGGAGTGGTGTGTACGGAAACGGGCATCATGACAGCGGCGCCCTACCGGGTGATTGATGCGGCGCATTGGATCTTTAACGGGACAGGCCTGAGCAACGGCGACCTCTTTGGCCTGGAGACGCTGCACGAGAGAATCCCTGGTGGAGCGTCCGGGCATGAGACGGATAAGCGCAGTGCGTCTTCTCCCGCGAACACGATCTTACTGGCCAAAGGGACGAATCCGGATGAGGGCGGTTCGGAAATTGTGCTGCACGAACGGGACATAGGTGGTGCTGTTTTTTCAGTCGGTTCCATCACTTGGGTTCCGGCGTTGCTGGTGGATGAATCGGTATCCACCATTACGCGCAACGTCTTGCGGGAATTCGTCAACCGGACTTGATCCACCGGCTGTGATCGAACTTTTCTGGGTGACCGTACGTATTTGTAGTTGAGTCGGGTAACCTATATAGGGTTGCATTGATTTCAAAGTCCTCGGGAGAACACCGTGATTCTCGGTAAGTTTTGGGGTGCAATCAGCGCCCAGTTGAACAAGATCGCCAATATTTTTTGGGAAGCGGATCCCATTGCGCAGATGCAATTGGAACATGATCGCGCCCTGGAACAGATGAAGGAAGGGCGCGTCGGGCTTGAGACTTATCGTGGCCTGGTGGAACGCGTCACCCGGCAGGTAAACAGCAGCCGCGCCCATGTCCAGAAAATGGAAGCGGAAACCAAGGCCTATTTGAAGGCCGGCAACCGCGAGACTGCCGCCAAGTTCGCTTTGGAATTGCAGAAGGCCAAGAAGGAATTGGATGAAAACCTTGGCCAGCTGCAGATGCATGAGAAATCGTACGAGAACAATCTCAAGAAGATTCAGCACGCCAGCCATCAGTTGGCCGATGTAAGAACCAAGATTCAGAAGTACGACGCCGAACTCAAGATGAGCGCGGCAGAGGCCGAGATTGCGGCGCTGTCTGAAACGTTCAACATGAATGTGACGACGGACTTCGGCCAGATTGAGCGCGTGATTCAGGACAAGATTGATCGGAACAGGGGCAAGACGCGCGTTGCGTCCGATCTTTCGCGGGAAGGCATTGCCGACATTGAGGCCGAGGAGCAGATGGAGAAGTCGATGGCCGAAGACGCACTGCTGCAATTTGAAAGCGAGTTGGGACTGCGGTCGCCTGAGACTACGAAGTTACCCGATACACAGAAAGACTTGGGGCCCGCAGTGGCGGAAACCAAGGCCACGGTTACGGAGAAAAGCTAAGCTTCCGTTCGGAAGGATTGAATTATGGCACAACCTAAACCCGCATTCTATGGTGCAGTATTCCTGGTAGTAGCAGCGCTGGTTGGCTTTGGCCTCTGGCGATTTAATGCTTTGCCCGGCAAGCTGACGGGTGCGATTTCAAAGGATGAAATTGGCAACGGGGCCGAAGCCGCGGATACCAAAGGCATCACCACCTCGAAGGATTATAACTACGTTCCGGCCCAGAAGCTGCCCGCGGTGCAAGGTATTTCCAGCTACAAGCCGATGACGGATCGCACGGTGCGGTTCGCCTTGAACGTCTGGGCCGGCTGGGCGCCCATCATTTTCGCGAACAACGGCTTGAAAGCAGGCAAAGTCTGGAAGACCCCGGGCGGCCAGGACTTCAAGGTGGAACTGGTGCTGATTGACGATCCGGTGGCCATGCGCGACGCTTATGCCGCGGGCAATGTGCATATTGGATGGGGCACGCTGGACATGGTGCCGCTGCTGCTGGATAGCTTGCGCAAAGATTCCCGCGTGATGCCGCGCGTTTACCAGCAGGTGGATTTTTCGAATGGTGGCGATGGCATTGTCGTTCGCGACAGCATCAAGACAATTGCCGATTTGCGCGGCAAGACGATTGTGCTGGCGCAGAATTCGCCCTCCCATTTCTTTGTACTGAATGCTTTGATCAACGGCGGCGTGCAGCCTGCGGAGGTGAAGTTCAAGTTTACGCAGGACGCCTTCCAAGCGGCCGCGGCGTTCAATGCGGATAAGTCGCTGGCCGGCGCGGTCTCCTGGGCGCCCGATATTTACAACCTCTCGAAGATCAAAGGGAATCGCATGCTGGTTACAACAGCCACGGCGAACAAGCTGATTGCCGATGTATGGTTTGCGCGCGCCGATTTCGCCAAAGACCATCAGGATGTGTTGGAAGGGCTGGTACGAGGGATCTTCGATGGCATGGAGGCGTTGAAAGAACAGCCCAATAAACAAGCGGTGGCGAAGTTGATGGCGGCCGGCTATTCCATTCCAGAGAGCGATGCGTTGGGGATGTTGGGCGATGCGCACAGCACCAATCACGCCGAAAACCGGGAGTTCTTTCTGAACCAGAACAACCCCACCAACTTTGAGCGGACTTGGAACACCGCCTATTACTTGTACAAGCGCATTGGCGTGGTGTCTGACAAGACGGACTTCGATCAGGTGATGGACTTCTCGCTGATTGAGAAGCTGGGCAAGGAACCGAAGTACGCCAAGCAGATCAACGAGTACACTACGCAGTTTGTCCCGGCGGCGGCGTCTACAGTGCAAAGCGAGAGCGACGAGATTCTCACCAAGACCGTCGTCATTCACTTCTACCCGAATTCGTATGATTTGTCGAAGATGATTGTGAAGAACGATAAGGGTAAGACGATTGAAGAAATGTACGATCCGAACGTGAGCTTTGTGGTGGAAGAAGTGGGCAAGCTGGCGGGGCAGTTCGGCGCGGCTCGTATTGTGATCGAAGGCCACACCGATTCTTCCATGAAGGGGCAGGTGCCGGACGCTCCAGTCAAAGAACTGGCCATGAACCGCGCCAATGCGGTGAAGGAAGCGCTGGTAAGGAAGTTCCCCACATTGCAGCCGAATCAGTTTTCGGCGATTGGCATGGGTTGGGACCGCCCGGCCGAACCTAACGACCCCACGAACCATGCGAAGAACCGGCGAGTGGAGATCAAGGTATATCCGTTGGAGTCGCCCAAGTAGCTATGCCCATCGCCAGACCGTCCGGAAACGGGTTGTGGCAACTTCGGATTCCGCCGTCGCCGTGGGTCGCGAAGCTGCTGGGCGCCGGAACGCTGGCTCTGCTGGTTGTCGTTTGGTGGTTAGCCACTCGCGGTGCTTCCGCGGAAGTGCGGTGGATTTCTCCGGTAATCCTGCCATCGCCGTTTGAGGTGATCAAGAGCTTTCCCGCGCTGTGGAACGATCGGGGCCTGGCCGCTTCCGTGGTGGCAACGCTGCGCCGCGTGATGATCGGTTTTGGTTTGGCCGCACTGGTGGGTGTCCCGTTGGGAATACTGGCCGGATCGTGGCGCGTCTTCGAAGCAGCCAGCGCGCCGGTGGCGTTATTCGGCCGCAACATTCCAGTGGCGGCTCTGATTCCGCTGACCATTTTGTGGTTCGGGATAGAGGAGACGCAGAAGGCGATGTTTCTCTTCATCGCCTGCGCTCCGTTCGTGTTCACCGATAGTGTTCGCGCCATCATTGCCGTTCCGGACCGCTACGTGGAAACGGCGCAAACGCTGGGCGCTTCCAACTGGCAGATTGTGGTGAAGGTGCTGGTGCCGCTGGCGCTGCCGGATATTTACAAGAGTCTGCGCAGCCTGTTCGGGCTGGCGTTCGGTTACATCATGCTGGCGGAATTGATCAATGCCGAGCATGGACTGGGCTATCTGCTTTCCACCAGCCAGCGCCGGGGGATGTCCGACCACATCATACTGATCCTGTTTCTGATTGGGTTGATTGCTTTCCTGATCGACCGGTTCCTTGGGTGGATGCAGCGCGGACTTTTTCCATACCGCACGGAGGCGGATTGAGCGCTCCGAATGTTGTAGAATTCGCGGGTGTTTCGAAGACGTTCGCCGAGGGCACCGGCGCCGCCTACACGGCCATTCGCGATGTCACGTTCACCGTGGAAGACCGGCCTGGGCATGGCGAGTTCATCGGCATTCTGGGGCCATCCGGTTGCGGAAAGTCTACTGTGCTCCGGCTGATTGCAGGCTTGCGCCCGCACTTTCCACCCACCACGGGGACGGTGCATGTGGTGGGCGCACCCGTGTTGGGCCCAAGCTCAGACCGCGGAATGGTGTTTCAAGATTACACTTCCTTCGACAATCGCACCGTACTGGACAACGTAGCGTTTGGGTTGGAGTGCGCCGGCGTGAGCAGGAAAGATCGCGAGGACAGAGCCCGGGAGTGGATCGGGAAGGTAGGGCTTCAAGTAAAGCGGGACGCCGACAAGTATCCGCATCAGCTTTCCGGCGGCATGCGCCAGCGTGTTGCGATTGCGCGGACGTTGATTTTGCGGCCGAAGATCATTCTGATGGATGAGCCATTCGGAGCCCTGGATCCAGCCACGCGGCTCAATATGCAAGACCTGCTGGTAAGCTTGTGGCGGGAACTGGAAGCCACCGTCTTTTTTGTAACGCACGATGTGAATGAGGCGGTGTACCTGGGTGACCGCGTCTACATTTTTTCACCGGCTCCGGGAACGATTCTGCACCAACTGGAGGTGCCTCCGCCGGACCGGCCCGCAAGGGTGATGCAGCGCGAGCCCGAGTTTCAGCGCGTTTCGCGCGAGATCAGCGACATAATTGAGAAACTGGAGACTTCCGCGGAGCGCGCTGAAATCTGATTGCAAATGGAGACACCTTCGACAGCGGGATTAGCGGAGTATGTGAAGCGGGCGTTTCTTTACCGTTGGAATTTGCTGCTCTTTCTGGGCGGCGCAGCAGCGGCGATGATCAGTCCAATGCCCGATGCGGTGTTCTCACTTGTGGCCGCCGGCGAGCTGATTTACCTCACGGGGTTGGTTTCGAATATTCGCTTCCGCCAGGCAATTGATGCCGACTTGCACAAGGCCACAAGAGAACAGGCCGCCGTGGCTGGTCAACGTTCTTTGCAGGAAATTGTGGCTACGTTTCCGTTTGAAGCGCGCAGCCGCTTTGAACAATTGCGCAATCGGTGCCTGGAAATGCGCACCATCGCGCAGGGCGTGCGCGGCCTGCAAGAGCAGCAGAATGGCGAAGATCTGAACACGCAGGCGCTGGACCGCATGTTGTGGGTGTTCCTGCGGCTGCTGACCTCGCAACAATACCTGCAGCGCTTCCTGGAACGGGCCAACGAAGTGGAGATTGGCAACCGCCTGGCGGAGGCGCAAAGCAAGCTGGTGGGGCACACTGGCGGGGATGAAAGAATCGTCCGGTCGCTGCAGGATTCGGTGGCGGTGCAGCAACAACGCCTGGACAATTACAACAAGGCGAAACAGAATTCAGAGTTTGTTCACGCGGAGCTGGATCGCATTGAGGCTAAGATTCAGGCCATTACGGAAGCCGCGGTGAACCGCCAGGATCCGGATTTCCTCACCAGCCAGATCGATTCGGTGAGCGCGAGTATGCAATCCACCGAAAAGGCCATCAATGAACTGCAACAGATTACAGGATTCGTGGATGAGATGCAGGAACCCCCGGTGATTCTGGGTGCGGACATGGGCCAGGTGAAGCAGCAATGAACGGTTTGCCGGCATGGGCCGCGCGCTTATCGGAACTCTATTTTTCTGGAACCACATCGCTGTTCGCATTGCACGGCAACGTGCAGGACCTGATTCCGAATGGGGAGAAGTTTTCTCCCTTGGCTGACTTCCTGGCCGATCAAATATTCGGCCGCTGGGATTTGATTCTGCATTACGATTTGGCGCGCGGGCTTCGGGCGTTCGCTGGGTCTGACGGCGAGCGTCTGAAAGAGATGGTGGTGCTGGCGAATCGTAAGGTGGGTGACCTGGCGGCGGCGCGGCGCGATCCGGCCATGGCCTTCGCCATGTTAGACCGCTTCGTACAGAACAACGTGATGGCGGCTGAAGGTGACCGTGTGTCCGCCGCGGTTCTGATCGACTACGCAAGCTTTTTGTTGCCCGCCGGCGAACCGGGGCGGCTTTCCGTGCCCGCGGCCACCCAAGTGGTGACGCTGCTGAATTGGGCGTCCAGTCCGCACTTGAAGCGGCTGAACATGGCGTTTGTGCTGGTGGACGAAAAACTTGCGTCGCTGAGTGAGCGGCTGACGGCGAACCCGCATACGGCGGCCATTGAGATTCCACTGCCAGACGAAGAAGAGCGGCGGCGATTCATTGACTTCACCACGGCCGGACGGCAGCTGGCTGAAATCTCCGATTTTGCGGCGGAGGCCCTGGCGGCGCAGACGGCCGGAATCTCACTGCTGGATCTAAGCACGGTGTTGCGCACCGCGTTCGAAGGTAAGCAGCGGTTGGATTCCAAACGCTTGCGGGAGATGAAGAAGCACTTGATTGAACGCCAGTCGATGGGGCTGCTGGAGTTCATTGAACCGCGCTGGAATTTTGAGAACTGGATTGGCCATCAGCCCATCAAGCAGCGGCTGCGCGATGATGCGGTATTGCTGAAGCAGGGCAATCTGCAAGCGCTGCCCATGGGGTATCTGGTGTGTGGGCCAGTGGGTACGGGCAAAAGCTTTTTGGCACAGTGCCTGGCCGGAGAGATCGGTATTCCGTGTGTCATGTTGCGCAATTTCCGCTCGAAGTATGTGGGGGAAACGGAAGGCAATTTGGAGCGGCTGCTGAATCTGTTGCGTGCGTTGGGTCCCGCCATCGTGGTAATTGATGAAGCGGACGCAGCGCTGGGAGACAGGGAACAGCAAGGCGATTCGGGAACGTCCAGCCGCGTGTTTTCCATGATTGCCACGCAGATGGGCGATACACGATATCGTGGCAAGATTCTGTGGATGCTGCTGACGGCGCGTCCGGATCTACTGCCGATCGATTTGAAACGGCAAGGGCGGGCCGAGGTGCATATCCCGCTTTTCTATCCAGCCGACGCGGTGCAGATGCAAGCGATGTTTCTGGCCATGGCGCGAAAGGCCGGAGCGAAATTGGCGCCTGAAGACGTTCCGGAGATTCCGCATTTGGGGAAGCTGAGTGGCGCGGATGTCGAAGGCTTAGTGGGCCGCGCGGCACGGCAGTCTCTGCTGGCCGGTGTTCCGCACATCACGCGGGAATCGCTGGCGGAAGCAGTGGAGCAGTTCATGCCGTCCACCGAAGGGATGGAGAAAGAGCTGCAGGAGATTGCGGCAATTTTGGAGTGTACGGACCGGCAATTTCTACCCCAGGAAATTGTAGAGCGTACGGCGGCGCATGGCGGCAGAGAAAAGTTGCAGGAGCGGTATACGCACCTGCGGCGGATGATTGAACTGGTGTAAGGAGAACATATGGCGCGGATGAGTTGGTTTGATGAAACGACGGCTATGCCTGTGATTGACGAACAAGTGGAAAAGCTGGCTGCCTTTGCGGACGCCATGGCCGACGGCGTGATTGAGCGCAAGGAATTAGACGCGCAGCAGAAAACATTAGTGGCCACCATGCGTACAGTGGAAGGCACACTGAACGACGCGCAGCACGAAGCCGTAACCAGGCTGCTGGTGGAGTTAAGCGCGTATAATGTGATGCGCACCCTGCATGAGTTGCAGACGGACCGGTTACAGAGAACGCTAAGCGGAAGCTGAATTTCGATGAAGTGGAAGACGCTGCCGCTGCTGGGGATTGTCTGTCTGCTTCCGGCTCAGACAGCAGCGCCGGACCCGTTTTTTCATTGGCTGGATGGCATCGCACAGCGGCAATTGGAGCAACGCGAACGGGCAATATCGGAAATTCGCACTATGGCCGATGCGGACAAGCGGAAGCAGATGGTCCGCAAGAAGCTGCTCGAAATTCTGGGCGGCCTGCCCACGTACAGCGGCCCGCTCAACGCTCGCATCACTGGACGAATTGAAGCCGAGTCTTACACGATTGAGAAAGTGATTTTTGAGAGTCTGCCAGGATTTTATGTCACTGGCAATTTGTACAGACCCAAACAAGCGGGCCGGTATCCCGCGGTCCTGGTGCCAGCCGGCCATACGCAGGAAGGCAAGCCGGAACCGCAGATCACCGCCGCCAACCTGGCGATGAAAGGCTTCGTGGCTTTCGCCTATGACCCCATCGGACAGGGCGAAAGAGAACAGACGTATCTTTCGCAGTTGGGCCGGCCGCTTTCCGGCGGCGGCGGCAATGAGCATATTGAATCCGGTGCGCGGAGCCTGCTGATTGGCCAAAGCGTTGCGCGCTACTTTATCTTCGATGCGAAGCGCGCCGTGGATTACTTGATCACGCGGTCCGATGTGGATGCTGATCGTATCGCTGTTGCAGGATGTTCCGGGGGCGGAGCCATCACCACGTACGTAGGCGCGCTGGATTCCAGAATGAAGGCCGCGGCTCCGGCCTGCTATATCAACTCGTTCCGTTTTTTGTTTCCCGGACAAACCGCCGATCCGGAAATGAGTCTTCCGTCGTTTCTGGCCAGCGGATTGGACGTAGCTGACTTTGTAGAACTGACGGCCCCCCTTCCCTGGCTGCTGCTGGCTACTACCGGGGACTTTTTTACGCCTGCCGGAGCACGTCCGGTTTATGACGAAGCTCGTCGTTGGTTTGGCCTTTATGGCGCTGAGGATCACGTCCAATACTTTGTCGGCCAGGGTCCGCACGGCACTCCCGTTGAATCTCGTGAAGCCATCTACGGCTGGATGATTCGATGGCTGAAGGATGGGAAGGGTGACGCGCGCGAACGCCCTGTGAAGCTCTACACCAACCACGAGCTCCAGGTGACGGCCAGCGGCCACGTCGACGACGAACCGCAAAGCCGGAAGCTGAACCAAATCATCCGGGACGAATTTCATTCCCGAAAGCAGCCGTGGACAGCCACGGAGTTAACAGTCGAGTTGCGCCGCCTGGGAGTTCCTTCCACCGGCCCCCCGCCGGCGGTGAAGGTTGTGGAGCAAACGGAGGGCAAGGAATATAGTACGCAGCAGATAACTTTTGCAGGCGAGCCCGGCGTGGAAGTTTCCGCAAAGCTTTACATCCCAAACTCGGTTGGACGAAAGCCCGCCGTGGTGTTGTTGGAAGAGACGCGCCTGCCTGTACCGCTTCACGTGACCCGCAGCCCTTCCACCGCATCGCTGGCTGACGCGATGGCGCGGGCCGGGCGAATCGTCATGGAATTCCGGCCGCGCGATTCTCCAGCTCAAGATGACGGCCGGCCCTTTCTGGGAAACTGGCTGACCAACGAACGGGCCGATCTGGTGGGCCGCAACCTGGCCGCCATGCGGGCGCACGATATTCTGCGTGCCGTAGACGTACTGGCTGCCCGCGGTGACGTGGATGCTGCGTCCATTCGCGGGTACGCTCGCGGTGCCAAGGGATTCTGGCTGTTGCTGGCCGCTGCTGTCGATCCCAGAATCGGGAAGGTTTGGCTCGACCGGACGCCGTGGAGTTTCCAGTCCGCCTTCGAAGGCCAGCTCAGTCTGAACCTGTTCGATGCAATGATTCCAGGATTCGCGCTGCATTGGGACCTACAGGATCTAGTCAGTGCGATGGGACCCCGGCCAGTCCAGTGGACCGATCCCACGAACTGGATGGACGAAGCTGTTTTCCCGGGTCCATCCTATCGCCATCGATACGTTGGCGAACCGGATCGTGCCTACATCGACGATTTCTTTCGTTGAGATACTATTCAGTATGCTTAAAACGTTCCGCATTGCTTTGCTTGGAATGTTTCTCTGCGCGGTCTGCAGCGCACAGAAACCGAAATTTCTCATTGTTACCGACATGGAGGGCGTCGGCGGCGTCAACAATGCCGATGAGCAATTGCTGCCCGGTCAGCGGCGCTTTGACGAAAGCAAGCAGCTATTGGTGGGGGAACTCACGGCCGCGATCAAGGGGTTGTGGATCGCCGGCGCCGGGCAAATTGTCGTATGGGATGGCCACGACGGCAGCCGCAGCTTATCCATTTCCGACGTCGGCCCATCCGTGGAATTGATCCAGGGCCGGCCCACTCCCGCCAACTATTATCTGGAGGATCGGCTCTACGACGGCATTCTGTTCATCGGGCAGCATCCCATGGCCGGCGCGAAGAACGGGGTGCTGGCGCACTCGCAGAGCTTCGGCGTGGAACGGATCTCACTCAACGGCAGATCCGTCGGTGAGATCGGACAAGTTGCCGCGATCGCCGGCTACTTCCACATTCCCGTCATCATGCTGGCCGGAGATCAAGCCGCTTGCGATGAGATCAAGGAGCTGCAACCGAAGGCGGAAACGGTGGCCGTCAAACGAGGGGCCGGCAAAGCATCCTCAATCAGTCTTTCCCACGAGACCGCCCGGGAACGCATTCAGGACGCCGCCCGGAAGGCAGCGGAGCATGTTCGCGAATTCAAGCCCTGGAAAGTGGATGGCCCGGTGGAACTCAAATTCGAATTTAAGGACAAAGCGAAATCGCCCGACCGCGTCTATCGCGGAGCGAACACGCTGGAAGCCTTCGAAGGATGGCTAGGGAAGTGAAAGTTCCCAAATGCCAGGCCGCGCCCGCCCGAACCGAAAGCGCTTCGGATTGACTGACGTGGTCCCTGGCGTATCCACAAGCACTACTTTCGCTGAGACGGGTTCATACGCCGCGCGCGGCGCCACCGTGCCTTTCGCAACCAGAATCTTCTGGCGCTCCGGATAAATACCACAGCTCACCAGTTGATGGATCGACATGGGGCAGACCCTTTGCGTGGTCAACATCACCAGGTTCAAATCATCTGGTGTGGAATGCTCTTCTTCAATCACCGCGGTTTGTCCCATGCTCCAATAGCGCTGCCCTCCGTGCCGAACCGCGGTTTCGATGAACTGGCCGTTGTGGAGTGACCGCACCTTACCCTTCACCATCGCCGGCTTGCCCGCCGTGCTGACGGACTTGCCGCCCACCGGCATTTCGAATGCGCCGTCGATGCCTGCGGCCTTCGCTGCGGCCATCGCCTCCGGATCGTAAAGCGCAATCACCCAGCCACTTGCCTGCTGCCGCAGAAACTCATGCAGCAGCGTAGTCTCATCACCGGGAGAACCGCCGCCAACGTTGTCGCCGACATCGAATAACGAGACCGGAAAGCTATCGGATTTCATTGCATCTCGCACCGCAGTTTCCGCATCCGGCAGATTCAACCGGGTCATCTCGTGCCGCGCCCACATCAAGTCCGCCAGCCGCTGTGCCTCGCGCTGGGCGCGGTCGCGATCCCCGTCGGTAACCACAATCACGGAGCAACCGATATACGGAACATCGTTGTATTGATAGCCGCCCGCCACGCTCACGCTCAGAATTCCCGGCTCCAATTCGAGTTCGATACTGGCGTCGGTAATGGTCTTGAGCGGTTCTTCATACGTATTCTGAAACACCAGGTTCCACAGCATCGGCGGCTTCACCAGAGCTTGCACCGGATGGACCTCACCCGACAAAATGCCGCCCATCAGAATCGCCGCGTGCACGCCGCGCTGCTTCATATCCAGATGCGGACACTGCTGATAGGTAATCAACACGTTCGTCATTTCCACAATTTCCGGCGAAATGTTTCCGTGGAAATCGTGTGTGACCACAAACGGAATATCGTTGCCGAACGCGCGGCGGACACGGCGCACAATCTCCTCGTCGGCCTGCGGAAACTCTTCCGTGTACATGGCTCCATGCAGCGCCAATAGAATGCCGTCCATATGCGGAATTGCTTGCAGCCCTTCAATCAAACGCGCGCACAGAAATTCGAATGCCGTCGGTTCTACCGCGCCCTTCGGAGTCGCGACGGCGTGGATCGCTGGAACGATGTCGAAGCCAGCCTCAGCCGCGCCTTCCACGAAGCCGGCCGCTTCCGTGAAGCCAATGGACCACTGCTCAATCGTCTCGCGGAAGCGGAACTCCTCCATCAATGTTGGTTCCGCGTTGAACGAATTCGATTCGTGAATAATGTACCCTACTCCAACCACGGGCCGCGCTGCTTTCGTTGTCATTCAGGCCAGCGTATCACGTCGTGTAATCTGGAACGAAGCCGAATGCCTTATCGAGTTCGCGTTCTTTCACTTCTCTTCCTTCTGGTGCTGGTGATGTACTTCGATCGCCTCTGCATCGCCGTGGCCGGTCCCAGAATCCAGCACGATCTGAACATCAGCCCCAGTAATTGGGGCTGGGTGATTGGTGCGTTTACGCTTGCCTACGCCATGTTTGAGATTCCCAGCGGCATGCTGGGCGACCGCATCGGGCCGCGCAAAGTACTTACGCGCATCGTGTTGTGGTGGTCGGCCTTCACCGCCCTTACCGGTGCTGTTTCCAGCTATCCGTCGATGCTGATAGTCCGTTTTCTTTTTGGAGCTGGAGAGGCCGGCGCATTTCCCAATTCAGCCACCGTGATAGGCCGATGGGTTCCAGATCCGGAGAGAGCGCGGGCCACCAGCGTGATCTGGACCGCAACGGCTGTCGGCGGAATTCTTACTCCGCTCATCGTGGTGCCCATTCAGAAGATCTATGGCTGGCAGTTTTCCTTCTTTATTTTCGGGTCTCTTGGGCTTTTCTGGGCTGCGCTCTGGTACTGGTGGTTTCGCGACACCGCCGCGGAAATGCCGGGAGTGTCAGCCGCCGAGCGCGAGCTGATTGGTAACCCGGTTCGACGGTCCGGCCACGGACTGCCCTGGGGCATGCTATTCCGCGACGGCAACTTCATCCGGCTGCTGCTGATGTATCACACCTACTGCTGGGGCGCCTACTTCTTCCTCACGTGGTATCCCACTTATCTGCAACTGGGCCGCGGGTTGACGGAAGATCAGATGAAGATCGCGTCGTCGCTTCCGTCGTGGGTCAGTCTGCTGAGCGTCATTAGCGGTGGTTATGTGAGCGATCGTCTGGCCCGGCGGCATTCGCTTCGAGTGGCTCGATCTGCGGTCGGGGCCACTGGACTGATCATTTCGGGAGTGTGCCTGGCGCTAGCCACCGTGACACGGGACAATACGATTGCCGTCGGATTGTTGACCGTGGGCGGTGGCGCCATGGGCATGATGATTCCCGTTTCGTGGTCCATTTGCGTCGATCTGGCACGGGAACATGTGGGTGCTGTCTCCGGCGCCATGAACACCGCCGGCCAGTTGGGTTCGCTGATATCCTCGGTGGCCTTTGGATACCTGGTGGAGTGGACTGGAAGTTACGACCGCGCTTTGATGCCGCTGGCGGCAGCGTTGATTGTGAGCGGGTGTCTGTTTGCTTCTATCGATCCATCACGGGAATTGGTGCCGCATACCACCGAACCAGCGGCGAGTGAATCCTGAAGAGGAAGGTTTTGCGTTCGTCCGCAATTTTCACTCCGGTTCCGGAGCAACCCGAAGCATCAGCACCAGCAAACCAGCCAACACAAAACAGCTAGAGAGGAACGCAATCGCCACAGTATACGAATAGTGCAACGACAGCAAATATCCAACGACCGTAGGGCCGACAAAGCCACCCAGGTTTCCAATCGCATTGATCAATCCCACCGATACCGCGGCCGCGGACTTGGCCAGCGTAGCAGTCGGCAGCACCCAGAACGGCGGTGGCCAGGCATACGCGCACGCACCAGTCAGGCACAGCCACATCAGCACCAGTGGGAATGGCTGCCCGGGAATAGAAGCCAAGGTGAAGAACACCCCCGCTGCCAACATCGGAATTGCCGTATGCAAACGACGCTCCCGGTGCTTGTCCGATGATCTGCCCGCAAGCCGTACGGCGATTAAACCGGTAGCAAAAGGCAGCGCGGAACACGCGGTGGACAGGCTAACCGAAAGTGTGGAGCTGTTACGAATCAAGGTAGGAAGCCACAACACAAAGGCGTATCCGCCCACATTGGCCAGTGAAAGAGCGACGGCAAGCAGCAGCACGTTCTTGAAACGCAGCGCTTGCCACACCGTAACTTGCAGCCGTTCCAGCTTGACGCTATTTTCCCGTTCCAATTCCGCGGTAATCTGCTCGCGCTCCTCCGGCGTCAACCACTTTGCGTCGCGCGGACGATCGGTGAGATAGAAGAACGTGATGCAGCCCAGTGCAATCGGCGCAATCCCCTGCAAGATGAAGACCCACCGCCATCCCGGCATCCCCAACCAGTGGATCTGTAGAATCACCGCGGAAAAGGGCGCGCCAAATACAAGGGACACCGGAATCGCCATGATAAAGCCGGCCATCGCGCGCGCCCGGTCTTTCTGCGCAAACCAATGGCTGAAGTAAATGATGACGCCGGGAAAGAAGCCTGCTTCGGCACAGCCCAGCGCGAATCGCGCCGCATAGAACTCGCCCGGCGTACGCACAAAGCCGATCACCACCGTGCAGAATCCCCACACAATCAACATGCGTGCGATCCATTTGCTGGCGCTGCCCCGTTCAATCAGCACGGCGCCGGGAATGCCGAACAGCAGATAGCCAATGAAGAAGATGCCCGCGCCAAATCCATAGACTGCTTCGGAAAACCCCAGGTCGGCGCTCATTGACATTTTGGCGAATGCTACGTTGGCGCGGTCCAGGTACGAAGCGATGTAGAGCAGGAACACGAATGGCAGAATGCGCCGCCGCAACTTGGCGCGCGTGGCGTCCGATGGCATCGAAATAGAGCTGGCGGGCGCCATGGCAGAGTTACCAGTCGCGAGCGAATCCGGCAGTCCATCCGCCATCCACCACGATGACCGTCCCCGTAATATAGGAGGCTTCCGGCGCGGCCAGGAACAACGTCGCGTTCGCGATGTCCTGCGGCGTTCCCACGCGCCCAAGCGGGATATGACTGATCAGGCTATCGGCCAATGCCTTCTTTTCGGGGTTGTAAAAAATGGCCTCGGTTCCCGCCGTGAGCGTCGAACCCGGCGCCACCGCATTGACTCGAATGCCATACTGCCCAAGTTCCAGCGCCGCGGCACGGCTTAAGTTGATCACTCCGGCTTTGGCGGCCGCGTAGGGAATCTGTCGCCGGATGGGCACCAGCCCAACGATAGACGCAATGTTGATAATGATCCCCGAACGCCGCTCCACCATACCCGGCGACACCGCACGGCAACAATAGAACATGCCCGTCAAGTCAATGTCGATCAACCGCTGCCACTCTTCATGATCGAACTCATGGATCGGCCGCCGGTGCTCCGGCTTCGCGCCGCAGCCTGCGTTGTTCACCAGGATGTCGATTCTGCCGAACTCGCGATAGACTTCCGCCACCATTGCTTCCACACCGGCGCGGTCGGCGATATCGCACTGCAGGAAACGGGCCTTGCCTCCCGCGGCGACAATCTCCTGCGCCGTGGCTTCTCCCGTGGGCGCAATATCGTTGACAATAACGACGGCTCCATTGGCCGCGAACGTTTTCGCGATAGCCTTGCCAATGCCCGCACCGCCGCCCGTAACGATTGAAACGCTGCTTTCTAAATCAACCTTCATACTCTCCTTCTCCACAATTGGCCGTACCAGTTTACACGGCTAACGAATCAAAGCAAGTGTGGTAAAACCACTTTACGGCTAAGCGAAGCGGATGCGGCCGCAAAGGACCTTCAACCCATGACGGCAAAACCAAGAGTGTATTTGATTGATTCGGAGGAATCGCCCATCAGTCGGGACGCCGCGCTGGAAATGGAAATTCTAGGCGATACGGCGGAGCTCATCTTTTTGCTATCCACGGACCCGCACGCTCTCCCCAGCGAAGTTTTCGACGCCGATGCACTCATCGTCAGCCGCTTTCCGCAGCTCTCGCAAAGCCTGCTGGAATCGTTCAAGAAAGTGCAGATGATCGTACGCAATGGAGTTGGCTACGATAACATCGACGCGGACGCAGCTTATCGCCTGGGCATTCCTGTCTGCAACGTTCCCGATTACGGTACGGAAGAGGTTGCCGACTTCGCCATCTTGCTAACCCTGGCACTGCAACGGCGGCTCCATCAGGCGCTGGCAGACGTGCGTGCGGGCAATTGGAGTTGGAGGGCCGCCGAACCTGGCCGCCGGCTTCGCGGGCAGCGATTCGGAATCATCGGATGCGGAAGGATTGGAACGGCGGCCGCTCTACGCGCAAAGGCACTCGGATTTTCCGTCCAATTCTACGACCCCTACGTCAGCAACGGTTATGAAAAGGCGATAGGAGTGGCACGGTGCTCCTCACTCGACGAACTGCTGCGGACCTCCGATGTTGTCTCGCTGCATTGTCCGCTCACCAGCCAAACACGAGGGATGATCGGCCGCGCGCAACTTGAGTCCATGAAGCCCGGCGCGTTTCTGGTCAATACGGCCCGCGGTTCCATGATTCCGGAAGCGGAACTGATAGAGGTTTTGCGCACCGGTCATCTTGGCGGCGTCGCGTTGGACGTGCTGGATAATGAACCCGCCCGTTCGCCTGAGCTTTTCACTTTTCCCAATTGTCTGGTCACGCCGCACGTGGCGTTTTACTCAGCCGATTCCGTTGCGGAGATGAGAACAAGTGCTGCCCGAAATGTTCTGCGCCACTTGCAGGGCTTCGGGGCGATCAATATCGTGAATGACGTTGCCCCCAACCGGCGGCAGAGTTGATATGCTCGCTAGATTGCCACCAAGTCAAAAACTCTCGTTCCTAGTGCTGTTGCTCTGCGGTAGCTTGTCCGCCTATGCCGATGAGGTAAAAGCGCCCCGATTCGAATCCGGCGTCCAGCCCATTTTCCGCGCGAAATGTTTTGCGTGCCATGACGCGAAATCGCAGCGCGCCGGCTTGTCGCTGGAATCTCGTGACGACTTGCTGAAAGGCGGTAAATCCGGTGCGGCGGTTATTCCCGGCAAGCCCGTCGATAGCCTGTTGCTCACCATGGTTATGTCGGGGAAAATGCCGATGGGCGGCGAGAAGCTGGCGGTATCGGAAATTGAAACCATTCGCAAGTGGATTGAGGGCGGCGCCTTGCGCGATGCGGAAGACAAGCTGGCAGCGAAGCTGGTGGCTGAGCGCGAAGTTCATGCCATCCTCAGCGCCAAATGTTGGGTCTGTCACGGACGTACGGAACAGAAGGCTGGGCTCGATCTGCGCACTCGCGCTGCCATCCTGAAAGGCGGCAAATCCGGGCCTGCTATCGTTCCCGGTAAACCTGCCGACAGCCTGCTGATCAAGCGCATTACTGCGCAGGAGATGCCTCCGCCCAAATTGCAGGAGCAGTTCTCCGTCCGCGGCCTGACCGACAGCGAACTCGAAAAAATTACCCGTTGGATTGCAACCGGCGCGCCCGCTGACGACGAAAAAGCAATCGACGTACGTGCGGCGGCCGATCCCATGGTGAAGGATAAGAACCGCGCGTTTTGGGCCTTCACCGCTCCCCAACGCGGCACAGTGCCGAACGTGCAATCGAAAGCACGCGTGCGGAATCCAATCGACGCGTTTATTCTCGAAAAACTGGAAGCCAAGGGAACAAGCCTATCCGCCGATGCAGACCGCCGGACCCTGATGCGCCGGGCCTATCTGGATTTGGTCGGCTTGCCGCCCACGCCGGAAGAGGTGCAAGCGTATCTCGCGGATGGAAATCCGAAAGCGTACGAGCAGATGATTGATAAGTTGCTGGCCTCGCCACAGTATGGGGAACGCTGGGCACGCTTCTGGCTGGATGCGGTGGGCTATTCCGATTCCGAAGGCGGCACCAGCGCCGATGAACCTCGGCCGCACGCCTGGCGCTACCGCGATTTCGTAATCCGCTCGCTCAATTCCGGTAAACCGTTCGACCGCTTTCTCACGGAACAGATCGCGGGCGACGAACTGTTTGACTACAAGACCGTCAAAGAGTACACACCGGAACAGGTGGATTTATTGGCCGCTACCGGATTCTGGCGAACCGCTCCCGATTCGACATACAGCACGGAGCAGAACTTCATTCCAGAGCGAATGGACGTAATTGCCGGGCAAGTGGAGATACTGGGCTCCGCCGTGCTGGGCCTCAGCGTGGGCTGTGCTCGCTGTCACGACCATAAATACGACCCCATCCCGCAGCGCGATTATTACCGGTTGACCGCAGTGCTCACGCCCGCCTACGATCCATTCACCTGGCGCATGCCCAGCATGAACTGCGGCGGAGTGGGCGCCAATTGCGATGAGAAGACGACTCGCTATCTGCCATTGTTAGTGGCGAACGAACGCGACGGTGTTCAAACGTACAACGCACCCATCCAGACGAAGATCGACGAACTCAAGAAGCAATTGGATGTGAGAGCGGAGCCGCTCAAACAGAAGATGGAAGCGGAAAGGCTGCAGGGCTTACCCAGCGAGATTCGCGACGACGTGCGCAAAGCCGGACAGACCGCCGCAAGCGAGAGAACTGAAGTGCAGAAGTTTCTGCTGCAACGCTACGAGGGGACACTCACCGTCAAGCTGACAGACATCGCCAAGGCGGATGACGGCTTCCGAAAAGAGAAGGAGGAAATCGACCGCCAGATAAAAGACGAGAAGGACAAACTCAAATCCGTACCAAGGATTCGCGCCCTGTTCGATTTGGGCCCTGAGCCGCCGCCCACGCGCATTCTGCTTCGCGGCGATGCGTCCACGCCAGGCGCGCTGGTAACGCCCGGCGCCCTTTCGGTTCTAAGCGCAAAGATCCCACCGTACACGGTTCCAAAGCTCGCCTATGAGAGTAAGACCACTGGCCGACGCCTGGGCCTGGCTCGCTGGTTGGTGGATCCGAATCATCCGCTAACCGCGCGTGTGATGGTGAACCGCATGTGGCAGCATCACTTCGGAACGGGCTTGGTCAACACGCCGGGCAATTTCGGAAAGATGGGCGCCGCACCGGTGAATCAGCCGCTGCTGGATTGGCTGTCCAACGAATTCGTCCGCCAGGGCTGGGACATGAAAGCGATGCACCGGCTGATCATGACGTCGTCCACCTACCGGCAAAGTTCCCACGCGGACACGGAACGGCAGGACAAAGATCCGGACGGCTCACTGCTTTCGCGCTTCCCATTGCACCGTCTGGATTCCGACGCGATTCGCGATTCCATTTTGAAAGTTGCGGGACGTTTGGACCTCAAGCCATTCGGGCCGCCGGATCCGGTGAAGTTGATGCCGGATGGGGAAGTGGTGGGTACCGGTGATTCCAAGGTCGGGCAGCGGCGAAGCATCTATATGGCAGGCCGCCGCACGCAGCCCATCACGTTGCTGGATACCTTTGACACGCCGTTCATGAATCCCAATTGCGTCAAACGCGCGCAGTCCACTGTTTCCTCGCAAGCGTTGGAACTGATGAATAGCGACCTGTTGCGCCAGGCCTCCCGTTACATGGCGGGGCGCATAATTGATGCCGAGGGCGATGCCACCCGCGGTCAGATAGACCGCGCGTATTGGCTGGCATTGTCGCGTAAGCCCTCCGCGGAAGAAGTCAGCGCGGCCGAATCGGCATTGCAAGCGATGGAGAAAGAGTGGTTCCAGCAGTTGCGTTCGGATAATCCGGAAGAGCCCGTAAAGGCCCGGGCGCACTGGCTAGCAGTGGCCACACTTTGCCACACAATATTGAACTCAGCGGAGTTTTTATATGTCGACTAGACGCACTTTTTTCAGCCGCGCCGTGGACGGCTTGCAAGGCACTGCTCTCGCCTATCTTCTGGGGAACGATCTATTCAGCGCGAATCCGGCGTTCGCCGCGGGTGCGCCGCGCATCTACAATCTTAAGCCCAAGCCGCCGCAGCACAAGCCCCGAGCCAAATCCATCATTCAGCTTTTTATGAACGGCGGGCCGAGCCAAGTGGACCTGTTCGATCCCAAACCTGCGCTACAGAAGTTCGCGGGGCAGCCCCCCAGCCGTGATCTGGCGAGTGAAGTTCGCGCGGTGCGTGAGACTGGCGGTCTGATGCCGTCGCCCTACAAATTTTCCAAACACGGGCAATCGGGAATTGAGGTTTCCGAAATTCTTCCGCACCTTGCTACGTGTGTGGACGACATGGCGGTGATTCGCTCCATGTTCACCACCCACTTGGCCCACGAAGCAGCGCTCTTTCTGATGCATGGCGGCCGCATTCTGCCCACTCGCCCCAGCCTTGGTGCTTGGGTGGTTTACGGGCTGGGCTCGGAAAACCAAAACCTTCCGGCGTACGTGGTCCTGGACGATCCGAAAGGCCCGCCTATCAATTTCATTCAAAACTGGCAAGCGGGCTGGTTGCCGGCGGTGTACCAGGGTACGCGCGTGCACTCGGAAGGCGCGCCGATTCTGAATCTCAACGCCAAGCAGGAATACCCCAGTGAGGTGGTGAAACTCAGCCGCAATCTGCTTCACAGTATGGATCAGGCACACCAACAGCAGCGGCCCGGCAACGTGGAACTGGAAGCGCGCATTGCCAACTACGAACTGGCCGCGCGCATGCAGATGGCCGCCACCGATGCGTTGGATCTCTCGAAGGAATCCAAGGCAACCAAGGAACTATACGGCCTGGAAGAAGAGCGTACGGCTTCCTATGGCCGCCGCTGCCTGATGGCTCGCAGGCTGGTGGAGCGCGGTGTGCGTCTGGTGCAGGTTTATATCGAAAGCCAGATTTGGGACAATCACAACCAGATCCGTAAGGGCCTGGATTACGCCTGCGGAAAGACCGACAAACCCGCGGCGGCGCTCTTGAAGGATCTGAAGCAACGTGGACTGCTGGACGACACCTTGGTGGTATGGGGCGGCGAATTCGGCCGTCTCCCCATCGCGCAGGATCCCGGTCCCAACGCAGGCCGCGATCATGGACCCTCCGGATTTTCAGTGTGGATGGCGGGCGGCGGCATCAAGGGCGGCACCGTTTATGGATCTACCGACGAAATCGGATATCGCGCGGCTGAAAACCCGGTCAGCATCCATGATTTCCACGCCACTATTCTTCACTTGCTGGGCATGAATCACCGCAACCTGGTGTTCGAACGGGAGGGGAGGAATGAACGCATCACCGACGAATTCCCAGCGCGCATCCTGGAACCCATCCTCACGTAGTGTGCTTCGGAAGAGCGGCTGGACCGGCGAACGCCCGCGGCCCTTTCGCTGCCCTAAGGTCGGGGCCCATCTCGATTGATGCTCTTCACCCGCTTCTGTCGGCTAATTCCGCAATTGGCCTTCGCCGCCTATGTCGTGCATCGCCGCAATGGATTGGGCGGGTGAGGAACCACGGCGGGCTTTGACCAAAGCACTAATCCTACCGGCGGATCGTATCGAATGCACAAACTCAATCTAAAACTGCTCAAGAAATCGATCGCACTCGCTAAGACTTATTGGTCTTCGGAAGAAAAGCGGAAAGCTCGCTGGCTGCTTGTGCTGCTGGTCATACTCTTGATCGGAGATACCGAGTTTAACGTTCTGTTCAATCAGCAATCGGGTGAGTTTACTTCGGCTTTGGCGGCTCGCGACGCACCCCGCTTTTGGCATTCCATCCGCGCATTCCTCGTTTTGCTTCTGGCGGCCGTGCCCATCTATGCCTATTACTACTACGTGCGCGACAGGCTTGCCCTCAACTGGCGGCTTTGGTTGACAAATCGCTTTCTGGATCGCTACTTCAAGAATCATTCGTTCTATCGGCTTCTGGCGAAACCGGAGATAGACAACCCGGACCAGCGGATCTCCGAAGACATTTCCGCTTTCACGCAACAGTCGCTGTTTTTTCTACTTCTATTTGTTAGCGCGGTCTTCCAAATAGTGGCGTTCGGCCGCGTATTGTGGTCCATCTCAGGTTACCTGGTGTTATTGATAATCGTCTACGCGACAATAGGCACGCTCATCACGTTTGGCGTGTTCAGCGGGAAGATGATCTCGTTACATTTCAATCAGCGCAGGCGGGAAGCTGACTTCCGCTTCGGGCTGGTGCGCATCCGCGAAAACGCGGAGTCTATCGCGCTGTACCACGGCGAACGGCAAGAGCAAGCTCAAGTCCAGCGCCGCTTCGGCGAATTGTTCGCGAATTTCGCCCGGCTCATTCGCTGGCAACTGCGTTTGAATTTCTTCCAAAATACGCAAAGCCTGCTTGCGTTGATATTGCCAAGCGTGGTCATCGCGCCGCGCGTGCTTTCCGGGGAACTCGAAGTGGGACGCATCATCCAGGCCGAGGGAGCGTTTGCAGCCATCATGGGCGCACTCACGATACTGGCGGACAACGTGGAGCCGTTGAGCCGTTTCGCCGCCAGCGTAGGTCGCCTGGATGCCTTCGATGACAATCTCGAGCCCGCAAAAGCTTCCACCGATCCCGAGCGTCGAAAGATTCAGATGCGGCTGGGCCAGCAGCTTCGTTTCGACGGCATCACGCTGCAGACCCCAAACTACGAACGAACACTGGTGAAGGACCTCAACGTTTCGGTGCAGCCAGGGGAAGGGTTGATGATTGTGGGCGCCAGCGGCCTGGGGAAGAGTTCTCTGCTCCGCATGATGGCTGGCCTCTGGGATTCGGGGGCTGGCACAATCGAGCGGCCTGCGGTCGAGGATATTCTGTTCCTTCCGCAGCACGCCTACATGATCATCGGCAACCTTCGAAGTCAGCTCATGTATCCGAACCTTGAGCGAAGCGTAACCGGCGAAGAGCTTCGCGAGGTTCTTGACCGGGTGAATTTGCCGGGCCTGGTGGACCGCTGCGGCGGCTTCGACGTCGAGTTCGATTTTGAAAAAATCCTCTCAGTGGGCGAGCGTCAGCGATTGGCGTTTGCAAGAGTCTTGTTGAAACACCCGCGCTACGTGCTCCTTGATGAAGCCACCAGTGCGCTGGATCGCGAAAACGAGTCTGCACTCTACCGGCAATTGATCGCAACCTCCACCACACTCATCAGCGTCAGCCACCATCCGGCACTTGTGAAGTACCACTCGCAGGTGCTCGAACTAACGGCGGACGGCGGCTGGCGCCTGCATTTAGCCGCGGACTTTCGATTTACCGGCGAGCTGACATAAGATTGCACCCGTAGGGGACGCGCGCACTAGCGAGCGACAACTACCAACTCACCATGGCAGCCTCGAACAGCTCCGCTAAATCATCAGCAGTGGCCGGCCTCGGCGACAGTTTCGTCACGCGATGCTGTGGTAGCGTGCCTGCTACAAGCGCGGGAATGTCGCTGCTGGTGTACCCAAGGGCGCGTAATCCATTGGGTACCGCAAGGCGCTGCATCATCTTTATGAGAAGATCGGAAAGAATCTTCCCGGCGTCTGCGTTCGCCGCGTGCGAGACGTCGGCTCCCAGAGCGGCAGCGGCGCGGAGGTGCCGTTCCGGCGCCGCGGAAGCGGTGTAGCGGAACACTGCGGGGGCATTCAAGATCACTGATATTCCATGTGGGACCATGGCGTGGTCGACAGAGTAACCAGGAGGCCGGTATGAGCGCACCATGCCGGAAACGGGGTACGACATTCCGTGTGGCAGGTGAACTCCGGCATTCCCAAACCCCACTCCGGCATAGGATGCAGCCAGCAGCATTTGACCCCGCGCGTCGTCGTCCTGCGGGTCTTCCACGGCTCGGGGCAAGTAATCCGCGCAGATCCGCATCGCCTCTAGCGACCAGATATCGCTAATGGGATTGGAACCTTGATAGGCAGGCCGCAGCACCGGCCGTTCCGGTCGCGGACGTGTGGAGTAAGGGATAGCGGTGTAGGATTCGATCGCGTGGCACAACACGTCCAGACCCGAGGCTGCGGCCACTTGAGCCGGTAAAGTGCGCGTGTTCTCAGGGTCCAAAATACCTAGCGTTGGTTTCAGGCGGCGATGGGCAATTCCGGTCTTCGCGTGCAATTTTAAATAGTCGAAAATGGCAACGCCGGTCGTTTCGCTTCCTGTCCCGGCAGTTGTCGGTACGGCGATCAACGGTTTTACGGGACCGGGCGGAGGCAGTCCACGCCCCACTGGCGGATTGACATAATCCAGAAAATCTTCCGGCGGGTACGTGGAATAGAGGTTCGCCGCTTTCGCCGTGTCGATCGTCGACCCGCCGCCCACCGCCACGAAACTGTCCACGTCATTCTCTTGCGCGAATTGGATCGCGTCCAGAAAAGATTGGTCCGTCGGCTCCACCCGCACCCGGTCGAAAAGAACATACGGCACATGGTTGGCGGAAAGGGATTCCAGTACAGTCTGAACCGGATGCAGGTTTCGCAACACTGCATCCGTCAGCACCATTACCCGCCGGACCTTGAGTTCCACCAGATCCATTCCTATCTCGCGTGTTACTCCCCATCCAAATCGAATGTTGGATGCCGCCATCTCAAATGCGTTTTCGTTGTTCATCGGAATTTCCGGCTACATTGCCCCATCCATTATGCCGCTCTCCAACCGTCAGCTCTTCTTTGTCACCGCGTAGACGCCGGCGCGCTGCTGCTTCCCATATAATCAGCGGTAAGTGACCAACATCTCCGATGCACCGAAGGCGGCTGACAACGAGGAGTCGCCATTTAGCCGCCGCGTTTTTCAACTGCTGTTTCAGTTGGCCAAACAGTATCGCCGTCAGTTTCTGATTGTGTGCGTGTTTTCCTTTCTAGCCACTGGGTTGGATTTGCTGCAGCCTCTGGTTTATAGGCGGGCGATTAACGATGTTGCGGGATTGTTTGTTGAGCAGACGGACGCCACGGCGCACGGCACTGCCTTCGTGGCTTCCCGTACGCCGGAACAAACGCTCAGGACGCTGATTGAATCCGTGGGGATGTTGTTCCTGATAGGCGTGGGCTCGTACTTTTTCAACTTGCGCGCCAGTTACTACGGTGCGCGCGTCGCCAGCTTCATGGAGTCGAAGCTGATTGTCGATACCTTCGGCCATGTGCTTCGGCTACCGCTTACTTTTTTCACGCGGCAGGCCAGCGCGGGGTTGGCGAAGAGGATCGACCAATGCGATCAGCTCGCGCCGGTCGTCCACGCTTTCTCGCAAGAGATAGCACCGGAGGCGATGCGCCTGGTGGGTATCTGCGCGATCATGCTGACCCAGGATTGGGAAATGTCGGTGGTGTCGCTGTGCCTGTTGCCTCTCTACATGTGGATCGCGCGGCGCAGCGCCTTGCGCATGCGGTCGAACCTCGATCCATACTACGAGTTGTGGGAAGGTATCTCCGCACACATAGCGGACGCCATTGGCGCGGTGAAGACTGTGAAGCTCTCCGGTGCTGAGGCGCGGGAAGAAGCACGGCTGAACAACGAATCGACTCGCGCCTACGATATCTACCTGGATCGCATTAAGACGGCCCAGCGCTACTACATGTCGCAAAGCGCGCTCAGCAATTTGAGCAAATCGATGGTGCTGGGATATGGAGGGTGGCTGGTGCTGCGGCACCGGCTGACGCCGGGTGATGTGGTGATGTTTGCCGCGTACTTGGATCGTTTGTATTCACCGATTGATTCGCTGAATGGCTTGGCGGTGACCTTGCAGCAGAATTTAACGTCGCTGCGGAGAGCCGTGAAGCTGAGGGATACCGGGCCGGTAGAGGTGCCCGGCCGTTCATTAACAGCGGGACCGGGTCACGTGGAGTTTCGTGACGTCCACTTCGGATATGTTGAGGGCAGGGAGGTGCTGCGGGGATTGAATCTGACGCTGGAGCCGGGCAAGATCACGGCACTGGCTGGACCCTCCGGTGCGGGAAAGACGACAACGGCAGACCTGTTACTCAAGTTGTTCGAGCCGTGGTCCGGCGAGATTCTGGTGGACGGGCAGAAGTTGAGTGAATCCGGATGCGCCGAGGTACGCGCGGCGATCGGCGTTGTGGCCGCCGATGGCACCGTGTTTCGCGGGACGCTGGCGGAAAACATCCGCTACAAGAGGCCGCAGGCAACGGACGATGAGGTGCTCACCGCGGCGCTGTCGGCTGGCTTAGGCAGGGCGCTGGAACGATTGCCCGACGGCTTGGCGACCGAGGTCGGCGAGAGTGGTCTGGGCTTGTCGGTGGGCGAGCGGCAGCGGCTGCAGATTGCGCGGATGCTGGTGGACAGGCCCCGGTTGCTGGTGTTGGATGAGGCGACCGCGAACCTGGACTATGCGACGGAGATGGAGGTGCGCGGCGCTTTGGAGAGCATCTCGCCCAGGCCGACCATGCTGATCATCGCGCATCGCTACACCATGATGAAGAACGCGGATTATGTGTACGTGATCAATGAGGGTGCGGTGGTGGAGCACGGATCCCCGGCGGAGTTGATGGAGAAGGATGGTTGGTTCGCGGAACTGGCGCGGCAATCGGGAGAGAGTCCGGAGGTCACGGGCTGAAGGCGTTATCACCGCTGGCCAAACTGTTGGAGCAGAAGTTTCATGCCCGCCGACCTGGCTGCCAGCAGCGGCGTAATACCCTTGCTCGCCGCGGAACGGACATCCGCTCCTCTGGCAAGCAGGAGTGAGGCGACTCGGATTTTTTCACAATTAACCGCCCGTCGTAGCGGAGTTTCGCCCAAACTGTCGCGTGCCTCGATGTTGGCGCCGCAATCCAGCAAGGCTTGCGCCACTTCCTGGTTGTCCCGTCGCGCGGCCATGTGTAGCGGAGTGCACTTCTTCACGCCAGCGTGGGCATCCACCGCGCCGCCGGCTCGCACCAGGGCAAAAACCACCCGTGCTCCTCCCTCTCCCGCGCATTCGTTCCCCACATAGTACAACGGTGTGTGCCTGCCTCCGTCTTGCAAGTTAGGATCCGCGCCCGCACTCAATAACAATTCCACCACCGCCAGATTTCCGGCCGCTGCGGCATCGTGTAAAAGTGTTCGCCCAGCATGGCGCTCTTGCGTCAGTGCCGGATCGCCACCAAGTCTCGCGCGCACATAGTCCAGGTGGCCGTCCGCGGAGCTGCGAATCATCAATGCGAGCAATCCACAATGCACCGTCCGTCCGCTGGATTTCAGGGCGGAAGTCTCCATCAAGCGGATGGCTGCCGTGGTGTTGCCGGCTCGAATCGCGGCGACGGCCTCATCCAGTCGCAACTGCGCCTCCCACCGGCCGGCGATCTCCTCGTGACTACCGCCGGAATCAGCCTTGCTCTTCCGCGGATCGATCGCGGTTGGTTCGCCCCGGTTCACAACATGGGCCGATGACTCTTCAAAAAAACGAAGAAGGTCCTTCCGCAGTGGCTCCGCCAGATGGACGTCGTCGAATGCCGCCGCCATGTTCGCCAGCCAAGCCTGCCTTTCTCTGTCGCCGATTTGGAAGCGCTGATGAGATTCCCGCAGGCTCAACCACCACCGCCGTTGCGAATCTTCGCCCGGGCCACCGAGGAACTGCGCCAGAAAAGCAGCAAATTCCTCGATTGCACAAGTGAACGACTTTCCAGGAAATAGCGGACGAAGAACCGGGTCGCGCCCGACACGGGTATAGAACGCCACGGCCAACTGCCGGCAGCCGGCCTTGCCGCCTAGCGCCTCATACAGGCTGGAGTT